>CAZJMK010000063.1:0-23012 GCA_964547135.1 uncultured Phycisphaeraceae bacterium
TTACTCGGACAAAATTGTATTGGTATTTTTCTTCCCGATTAACCGACTCACCGACCAACCGATTAACCGACTCTACGACTCACCGATTAACCACTCCGACCAGAACGCCGACGCAAAGCGTCCGCGCTAAACAAATTCGAAATTCATTTCACTTGACCACTTGGCCACTCGACCACTTCCGACATCGCCTGCTTTTTCTGATAGTCGGCGATGGCTGCCTTGATCGCGTCCTCGGCCAGTACCGAGCAGTGAATTTTCACCGGCGGGAGCGACAGTTCGTTCACAATCTCCGTGTTCTTGATCGCCATGGCCTGATCGATGGTGCGCCCTTTGAGCCATTCGGTGGCCAATGACGATGAGGCAATCGCGCTCCCGCAGCCGAAGGTTTTGAACTTGGCGTCGATGATTTTGCCGGTGGCATCGTCCACCATGATCTGCAACTTCATCACATCGCCGCATTCGGGCGCACCGACCACACCCGTGCCCACCTGCTTTGATTCCTTGGGCAGTGAGCCGACGTTGCGGGGGTGTTCGTAGTGGTCCAGTAGTTTTTCGCTGTATGCCATGTTTTTTCGTCCTCAGCGCTTGATGGTTTCAGGTTGATTCAAAGCCCGGTGATTGTTTTATGGATGATGGATCATGGATAAAGGATAATGTTCAGAGTTGGCATTCGTTGGTCAATTCTTACATCCATCCATTATCCATCATCCCTTATCCATTTCAGTGTGCCGCCCATTGCACCTTGCTCAGGTCGATGCCTTCCTTGTGCATTTCATACAGCGGCGAAAGCTCGCGCAGTTTACGCACACTGCTGATCACTTTTTCAATCGTAAAGTCGATTTCCTCCGGCGTGGTGAACCTGCCCAGCCCGAAGCGAATCGAGCTGTGTGCCAGTTCATCGCCGATGCCCAGCGACTTGAGCACGTAACTGGGTTCCAAGCTGGCGCTGGTGCAGGCCGACCCCGACGACACCGCAATGTCCTTGCAAGACATCATCAGCGATTCGCCCTCGACCCAAGCGAAACTGATGTTGCTGGTGTGCGGCAATCTTTCATGCCTTGAACCATTGATCACCACGCCCTCACCATCCAGCCCGGACACGATGCTGTTTTCCAACTTGTCACGCAAGGCTGCCAACCTCGGCGATTCAACGGGTAATTCTTTTTCCGATATGGCACAGGCAGCGCCCAAACCGACGATGCCCGGCACGTTGAGTGTGCCTGATCGCATGCCGCGTTCGTGGCCTCCGCCGTCGAAAATCGGCGTGAGTCGGACCCGAGGTTTACGACGACGCACATACAGGCAACCAGCCCCCTTTGGGCCGTAAAGTTTGTGGGCGGAAATCGAAAGCAGATCGACCCCTGCGGTTTCGACGTTGACGGGTATTTTGCCGACTGCCTGGGTTCCGTCGGTGTGAAAAATCACGTTGCGTTCTTTGCAGAGTGCGCCGATTTTTTCAATTTCGTTGATGGTGCCGATTTCGTTGTTGGCCCACATGATGGTCACCAGCACGGTATCCGGGCGCATCGCTTCAAGTACCTGTTGCGCCCGCACCACGCCATCGGGGCCGGGTTGCAGGTACGTCACCTCGTACCCCATTTTCTGCAGACGCTTGCAGGGGTCGAGCACCGCTTTGTGTTCGATCATTTCCGTGATGATGTGTTTGCCCTGGTCAGCGTACATATCCGCCACGCCCTTGATCGCCAGGTTGTTGGACTCGGTGGCGCCGGAGGTCCACACAATTTCCTTGGCGTCGGCAGCGATCAGGTGAGCCACCTGTTCACGAGCGGTTTCGACCGCGTCTTCAGCTTCCCACCCGAAACTGTGGTTCCGACTGGCGGAGTTGCCGAACTTGTTGGTCAGGTAGGGCATCATCGCGTCCAACACCCGTGGGTCCAGCGGTGTGGTGGCGTTGTGATCCAGGTATATCGGCAGTTTCAAGGTCATTGCAGGCTCCAATCAACGTAGGGATCGTGGTTGTGACGCCGAGCCCTTTAGGGCCGGATCATTGATAATCCAAAAAACCGGGGCTAAAGCCCTCGGCGTCAACGAACCAATTTCATCGCACCATTTCCAAACCACGCAACAAACCTCATGCCACACCCACCCCCATCGGCTCAGGGGTCGCAGGTTGTGCTTTTTCCAGTAAATCCGCGAGGGTGACACTGGTGAAAAAGCCAGCCAGTCGATCATGCAGTTGATGCACCGCTGACTGAATGCCGCACTTGCAGGCATGAGGGCAGCCCTGCCCCACAATCGGCAGATCATCAACACACCTTGCCAAACGCAACGGTCCTTCCATCGCTGTCACCACATCAAGCACACTGATCTGTTGGGGTGAGGTTGCCAGCACGTATCCGCCGCCCGCTCCACGCACCGATTTCACCAGCCGAGCTTTTGCCAATTCTTTGAGCACGTTCATCAGCACCGGCAAAGGCAACCCATGATGCTCAGCGATATCACGGGCGCTGACCGTCGCCGCCTGCTCGTCCACCTGCCCCTGATGCTTGGCCAAAAAAGCCAGGGCCACGAGGGCGTAGTCGGTTTTTTTGGTCAGTCCAAGCATGATTCAACCTTGCTGAGGGTTGCATCCATCGTGGTTCGCAGGCCATCAACAACCAGTATGGAACCATTTTGGGATTGAGGGAACTTGTGTCGCAAGTTCCATATTGACAATATTAGCACCAAAAGTGTACCAATTCAACCAAGCCAAAGTAAAGTCGTAAGCGCCGGGATTGATCGCGTCTGATCGGTGAATTGGCGATGTGGTGATTTTACGTGCCTGATGTGGCCCAGCCGCCCCCGGCTGGGTGAATTACTGTGGTCAACCACACCGCCGAGGGCGGCGGTGCTACATTAACAGACGCGATCAATCGCGGCGCTAACCTTCGAACATGCATTCCGTCACTCGACCACTTCTCATCTTCGTGGCCAATCCATTTTTTTTAACAATAACAGCTTGACATCTCCAAAATGACCGATATGATCGTTTTGGATGGATTGAACGATTTTGAATCAATAACTTTTTTGATTGGCCCCAGCCAAGGGACCTTACACCCAGAAAGGCGAAGCCATGGCCCCCAAACTTTCCAACTTCTCTGTCGCCCTCCCCGACGCCGACGATGAACTTGCCGCCCACCGCCCAGCCGACCAAGCCCCCGTGGGCAAAGGGCTGACACGGCTCGTGGCCGTGCAACTTACCGACGAAGAGCGTGTCACCGCAGAACGACTGCTCACCGGTAAGTACGACTGCATGACCAATCCGGTTTTTGCCAAATCAGCCGAGGTCGAAAAGCTGATGAGTGCGAGCAATCGCGTGCCGCAGGTGGACGTTGGCTGGTACGTGCCTGTGCTCGAACGTTTCAACGATGCCCTGCCCAACACGCTCACCAACACGCTGTTCACCAGTGCGCAGGAGCGCACCATTTTTTTGCAGTTCAACTATTGCCGACAGCGCGTGATAACCCATCGACAGGCTCATCAGCGCAAGGCCCTGTCGCTCAAAGCGGTGAAAGACATGCTCGCCTGGCACGCACGGGCGGAAGAATATCGCAGTCAGATTGCGGGTGCGAACCTGGCGCTGGTACTGGCCATGATCAAACGCATGAGGCTGAACGACTTCGACTTTGCCGACCTGATCAGCGAAGGCAACCTGGCGCTCCTGCGTGCAATTGACAAATTTGATGTGGCGCGAGGTTTCAAGTTTTCGACCTATGCCTGCCGTGCGATCATCAAAGCGTTTTCGCGTTTCGCCACCCGGCGAGGTCGGCAGCGTCAATACTTCCCCGTTGAGTTCGACCCCGAATTGGAAAAGTCCGATCAGGTGGAACGCAAAAACCAGCAGGCGGAGTTGGAAAGCGTGGAGGAGCTGCGACAGATCATTCGCACCAACGCAGCCGACCTTTCGCCGATGGAGCAACAGATACTGGCCCAGCGTTTTGCGGTGATCATGCCCGCGGTATCCGATTCCCCGCAGGGCACCAGCGCCTTTTTTACCGGTCACGAAGCGCGTGCGTTGACCCTCAACCAGGTGGGTGACCTCATCGGCCTGACCAAAGAGCGCGTCCGCCAGATTCAAAACAAAGCGATGGAAAAACTTCGTCTGGCACTCGAACAACGAGCGCTGGTGTGAGCGGAATTTCGAATGTCGAATTTAGAATTTCGGATTGATTCGATCCGACCGAACACATGTATTGAATGCTTTTTCATTGTATTCGAAATTCGCAATTCAAAATCCACCAACCTACCCCCGCCATGGCCCCGAGCGCGTCGCTCGGGGTCATACTTTTTACAACGCGACCGTCGCTGATCAACTTCGTCTGTGGTGAAATTCATAGTGATATATCAGAACGCCGACGCAAAGCGTCCGCGCTAAACAAATTGGAAATTCGTATTCACGTGACCACTTCATCCCTCACACCGGGCGCACTTTGATTTGCATGCCGTCGATTTCGATCACTTTCACGACCGTGCCTGCGGGGATCATCGGACCGGCTGCCAGGCAATCGCAGCGTTTGCCCGCAAACACACAGACACCCACCGGGCGCAGTTCCGTCAGGGCTTTACCCTGCATGCCGACTTGCACGAGGGCTGTTTCATCGATCATCACCGGTGCGGCAGTGGGTTGATTGGCGCTCTGTGCGGGGGGCTGACTGGTGCTGAGCGTGAGCATGCGTGCAATCGGCGTGTTGGGCCAGATTTTGATTGCCAGTCCGATGAAAATCGGCACACAACCAAGCACCACAATCGCGCCGACCAGACCCACCGTGGTATCGACCATGAATAACAACGTCACCCCAGCCACCAGTGCCACGCCGGCGATGATGCCGATGAGTCCGCCCGAAGGCACGAATATTTCGACGATGAACAGCGCTGCCGCCGTCGCCAGACAGATGATCGCCCACATGACGTAAGGGTTGCTCATGGTTGGATTATACGATGGTCAAGCGACGGTATTTGTTTAGCGCGGACGCTTTGCGTCGGCGTATATGACGCCGTGCCCTTCAGGGCCGGATGTTTGATGGATGAAATGCGGGGCTGAAGCCCTCGGCGTCAGTTGTTTTCGCGCCGGGATTGATCGCGTTATTAGAAGTGGCCACTTGACCACTTCGTGTCTTTCTGTGCGAATTCCAACAAACGAAATTGCCTGTAAACTATTTCGGCCATGGCTAAAAAACCGACGGATCGTTACGCCAAGTCGCGGCAGGCATTTTCACGGGCAGCTCACTTGTTACCGGGAGGGGTCAATTCACCGGTGCGAGCCTACAAAGCGGTGGGCATGACCCCGGTGTTTGTCAAGCAGGGCAAGGGCAGCCGGGTGACCGATGTCGATGGTCATGTGTATGTTGATTACGTCATGTCATACGGGCCGTTGATACTGGGTCACGCCCCGGACGCGGTGTTGGCAGCGATCACCAAAACCGCGCGCAAGGGCACGAGTTTTGGTATGCCGACGCAGGCCGAGTCGGATTTGGCGGAATTGATTGTCAATGCGTTTCCGGCGGTGGAAATGGTGCGTTTTGTCAACAGCGGGACCGAGGCAGCCATGAGCGCCATCCGACTGGCACGCACGGTGACCGGTCGATCCAAAATCATCAAATGCACCGGTTGCTACCACGGCCATGCCGACGCCCTGCTCGTCCAAGCCGGTTCAGGGGCGACGACGCTTGGTACGCCTTCATCGCCGGGGGTGCCTGAGTCGATCACTGCCCACACGCTGCTGGTGCCGTTCAATGATTTGGCTGCGGTGGAACGGGTGCTGACGGAACATGCGCAACAGGTGGCTGCGATGTGCGTCGAGCCGATTGCGGGCAACATGGGTTGCGTGCCGCCAGCCCCCGGTTATTTGCAGGGGTTGCGCGAACTGTGTACCCAACACGGGGCACTGCTTTTATTTGATGAAGTGATGACCGGGTTTCGCGTAGCCTGGGGCGGGGCACAGAACCTGTACGGCGTGCAGCCGGATTTAACCTGTTTGGGCAAGGTGATCGGCGGAGGTTTGCCTTGTGCAGCCTATGCGGGCTTGGAACGGTACATGCGGCAGGTGTCGCCCGATGGGCCGATGTATCAGGCGGGTACGCTTTCGGGCAACCCGCTGGCCATGAGTGCTGGTTTGGCGACGCTTGAGGCCTTGCGTGATGGTGCGGTGTACCGGGAATTGGAGGACGCAGCCGGGGTGTTGGAAGCGGGATTACGCGGCAAGGCGGACATGGCGGGCGTGCCGGTGTGCGTGCAACGGGTCGGGTCGATGCTGACGTTGTTCTTTGTGAAACAGGACGGAACATCGGTGGGCAATTATGAACAGGCCCTGGGTTGCGATACGCACAAGTTTGCAGTGTTTTTCAGGGCCATGCTTGAACGCGGCGTGATATTGCCACCCAGCCAGTTTGAAGCCTGGTTTGTCAGCAGCGCTCATGATTCGGAAAGCATCGAACACACCATCAACGCGGCAGGCGATGCGCTGGAGGAAGTGGCACGCAGTTGATTTCGAATATCGAATTTCGGATTTGCAGAACCAAGCCGGGAACGAATCGCCGAAGGCGATGAGGGCCCGGGTATTCTTGATTGAACGATTTAGCGATTTTCGAAATGGATCGTTCAATCAACTGCAATAAATACATTCAATCGGACACTTCGTCAGATACCCAAGTCCTCGTCCGCCTGCGGCGAGACTCGTCCTTGGCTTGATAAATCCGAAATCCGAAATTTACCATCATCCATTTTTCAAGGAAGTACGCTAAGATGCCCGGCTCGGCAGCCAACCAGAATCACCGTGAAGGGAGCCAACATGCCCAGTGAAAAAATCCGTATTCTCGTACCCGACAAGCTCGCGCAGGAAGGGCTTGATTTTTTAAGCAGTCAGACTGACGTTGAGTTGGTCAGCAAGCCCGGCATCAGCGAAGACGACCTGGCCAAAATCGCCGGCGAGTTCGACGGCCTGATCGTGCGTTCAGGCATCAAGGTCACCTCGAAAACCTTACTCGCCCAAGGCATGCCCGGACGACTCAAAGCCATCGCCCGAGCCGGCGTCGGCGTTGACAACATCGACCTGGACGCAGCCACGGAAAAGGGTGTGCTGGTGATGAACTCGGCGGAGGCTTCGACGCTTTCGACCGCGGAACATGCCTTCACCCTGCTCATGGCGCTTTGCCGACAGGTCGGCCCGGCGTACATGACCATGCACCAGGGCGGATGGGACCGCAACAAATTCATGGGTCGCCAACTGCATGGCAAAACGCTGGGCGTCGTCGGCTTTGGGCGCATCGGTCGCACCGTGGCTGAGCGCGCCCTGGCCTTTGGCATGAGCGTGGTGGCGTATGACCCCTTGGTGAATGTGCCGACGATGATCGATGGCCGGGTGAAAATGTATCGCGTGTTTACGGAGATGCTGCCGCAGGTCGATATGCTCACGTTCCATGTACCACTGACCGACGAAACCCGGGGCATGTTGAACGAGGAAACCTTCAAACTTTGTCGCAAGGGTGTCATGGTCGTCAACGCAGCTCGCGGCGGCGTGGTTGATGAAGTGGGGCTGGTGAAGGCGTTGGATAATGGTCAATGCGGCGGCGCAGGGTTGGATGTGTTTACCACGGAGCCGCCGGCTGCGGATTCACCGCTGCGTAAACACCCAAAGGTGCTTTGCACGCCACACTTGGGGGCAAGCACGCACGAAGCACAGCAGGCGGTGTCGATCGCGGCTGCGGAACAGTTGCTCGAATACCTGCGTGGTCAGGGCATTCGTGGCGCAGTGAATGCCGGGGGCATCAAGGTGGACCTCACCCCGGTGCAACAGGCGTTTGTCGATCTGGTTCAGCGCATGGCGGCCCTGATTTCACCCATGATTACCCGCGGCATGGCGGGCATCACGCTGGAACTGACGGGCAAAGATTTGGCCCCGGCTGCGGCGACCCTTCAGCGCGTGGCCCTGGTGAGTTTGTTGCAAAGCCGATTCGATGTACCGGTGAATATAGTCAGCGTGGTCAACACGGCTGAGCAGCGCGGCATCCAACTGCAAGTGATCACCAACGATGACCCATCAGGCCCGCGCGCCAGTGGTCCGCAGGTGGCGTTGGAAATCAAAGGGCCGCCCGGCAGTGTCGATACGCAGACTTTACAGGGCGATGAAACCCGACGCATTGTTGGCCGTGTGTATCAGGACATGCGCCCGCGTATTGTTGAAATCAACCGGTATGCGATGGACATGATTCCCGAAGGGCCGATGGTGCTGATTCAGAACGAAGATCGCCCGGGTGTGATCGGGTTGGTCGGCACACAGTTTGGTCAGGCCAAGGTGAACATTGCCGACATGGCGATTTCCAGGCGTGTGCTGCCGGGTGGTAAACCGGGTGCGGCGACGGCCCTCATGGTGCTGAAATTGGACGAGGTTCCACCGACGCAACTGCTGGATGAATTGCAAAAGCAACCGGGCATTTTGAAGATTGCGAGTGTGAAGCTGCCGGGGGTGAAATCAGGGAGTTGATTTCGAATTGCGGATTTCGAATTTCGGATTTGCCAAGCCAAGAACGAGGGCTTGGGTATTGCTTGGTTCATTACCACGCCTGAACTACATTCCGCATGAAGTTCAGGATGGCTCGACTATGTCTAATGTGGCACCGCCGCCCTCGGCGGTGTGTATGCCGATGGTGGTTCACCCAGCCGAGGGCGGCTGGGCCACAATCAACCCATACGCCGACGCAAAGCGTCCGCGCTAAACAAATCCGAAATTCGAAATCCGAAATTCCAAATTCGAAATCGCCCCTCAAGCATTCACCCGTATCGGCTTGGATTTGCTCTTGGGCTGGGGCAGTTCCACGTGCAGTGTGGTCAGTTTGCCCTGCAACGCACTGCCCATGTCCGCCAATGAAGTTTGCACCAGATAACGCTTGATCTGATCGCGGATCGGCGTCCACTGTTCATGTTGCGGACAGGGCTGTTTGTCATCGCACTTGGCGTAACCGACCACGCAACGGTCCAGCGTGTCGGTGCCATCGACCACGGCCACGATGTCGTAAATGGAAATCTGACCGGCGGGGCGTGCCAGGGCAAAACCGCCCCCGCGACCCTTGGCGGAAATCAAAAGACCCTTGCGTACCAGGTCTTGAAAAATTTTGGCGACAAAGTGCCGGGGCAGATCACTGCCTTCGCACAGTTCGTCCAATAACACGTAGCCATCGGGACGAACCATCGCCAAGCGAGTCATGGCGCGAATGGCGTACGCACAAGCGTTCGAGTAAATCATGGACCAGACTTCTCCTGAGGTGGACCCCACCAACTCGTTTGATTATCGACCCCAACACGGCCTCCCGTCCCCAACTTTCATCGGCTCACGACCTTTAAGTCCTTTGAGCTTGGAAACATTCTACCCACTTGTCCGATATTGTCGCGTCCCTTTTTCAGATTTTTTACGGATACCCTTGGGGAAGTGGTCGGATAACTGAACCATAATGACGCCGAGGGCTTCAGCCCCGGATCAATCCCGAATGTTGTGAATGCAAGAATCCGGCCCTGAAGGGCTCGGCGTCAACCACTTTTGTGGAGTTGCAGCCAAGGTTCATCCGGGCGTACACTCCAACCCATGCAACGATTGCTTTCATGCCTCTGTTTGGTCGCGGGGTTGCTGGTCGCCGTCAGTGTGTTCGTCGGTTGCGCAAGCACCACGACGACGGTCACCGCTGACGACACGCCGCCCGCTGCCGACGACCTGGCTGTGTCGCCGACGCAACTTGATATTGATGCCCGTGAGTATCGTCGGCTGTTCGATGCGGCATTGCTGGTCTTGCGCGATGCCGGATTCACGCTGGATCGTCGTGATTACCGTTTGGGCATCATCACCACCCGTCCGCTTTTTGCGCCGACCATTTTCGAACCCTGGCACAGCCGCCATGCCTCGGCTGCGACCACCTTCGAAAGCACCTTCAACGATCAACGCCGCTTGGTGCGTGTCAGCCTGCCCCCGGCTCAACCTGCCGATGACAACACCACTGAACCTGCAATGGCCGATACGTATCAACTGATCGTCGAAGTGCAAATTGAACGTCGGCAACATGGCTTACAACGACTCGAAGGCTCGACCGATGCCGGGCAACTCGTCGGTTCGATGCGACGCACTGAACAGGCCGATACCGACAGCGACCATTGGCGACCGATGGGCAGAGATGTCGCCCTTGAAGAAAGATTGCTGCAACAAATCGTGCGTCGATCGTTTGAACCGGTAGCCGCACGATGATTTCAACCACGGCCTGCAACCACCCCAAATCATGACACAACCCGACAACAACCTGATCACTTTGCGCATCGGTCACTCGCCCGACCCGGACGATGCGTTCATGTGGTTTCCGCTGATACCCGGGCCTGAGGGCAAGGCCCTGATCGACACCAGCCGTTTTCGCTTTCAACACATTTTGGAAGACATTCAGTCCCTCAATGTACGCTGTGAAAAAGCGGAGCTCGAAATCACCGCGCTGTCGATTCATCAATACCCCTTCGTGGCGGACAAGTACGCATTGACTTCATGCGGGTCATCGATGGGCGATGGTTACGGGCCGATGATCGTCACTCGTGATTCGAGCATGACCCCTGACGATTTACGCAAGCTGCCCGCCCCCGGCATCGCTGTGCCCGGTACACGCACCACCGCTTTTCTGGCACTGTCGTTGTTACTGGGCAAGGGGTCGTTTCAATATCACGTTTTGCCGTTTGATCAGATTTTGCAATCGGTCAGCGAGGGTCGTGCTGCTGCGGGCTTGATCATTCATGAAGGGCAACTCACGTATCAGAACCTGGGGCTGCATTTGACGATTGATTTGGGCAAATGGTGGTCGCAGCAATATCAATTGCCCTTGCCGCTGGGGGGCAATGCGATTCGTCGCGATCTGGGTCAGCCGATGATGCGTGAGGTTTGCTCGATATTGCTTAAGTCGATTGATTTTGCCTTGAACCATCGGCAGGCAGCGCTGCAACATGCCCTGAGCTACGCCCGTGACATGGACGCAAGCCTGGCGGACAAGTTCGTGGGCATGTACGTCAATCACTGGACGCTCGACTACGGGCAGCGTGGGCGGCAGGCGGTGCGCACCCTGCTGCAACAAGGTCATCAGGCGGGGCTGGTGCCCGATGCGGGCGACATCGATTTTGTCGAACCAGCGTGAATCATGCTGAAACCCGCATCATTTCAAAGTGAGAAGCTGACATCAAGCCAAGGACGAGCCGTCCGCGGGGAGGACTTGGGTATTCTGACGAGTCCAAAGTCGGAGGTCCAAAGTCCAAAGTCAAATACAATTGTTCGGACCTTGGACCATACCATACCCGGAACCGCAACACTCGCTTTGCTCGTGTTTCTTTCCCGGTATGTTCTTCGGGCTTGTCTGATTGCGACTTCACCCCCCCCGCTTGCCGTGATGCTTCATCCCGCCAATGATCGTTGAGTTTACCCTTAACCTTCACCTACCGCCACGCAAGGAACCCCGACATGGTCGCCTTCTGTCAACGTCTGACCCAGAGCACCCGGTTTCAAAACACGGTGATCGTGGTCATCGTGCTCAATGCAGCCGTGATGGGCCTTGAAACCTCCGCCAGCCTCATGGCTTCCTTCGGCCCGATTTTCAAAACCATCAACCTGCTCTTTCAAGCCTTCTTCGTCCTCGAAATCGCCCTGCGCCTTGCCGCCCACGGCTCACGCCCGGGCCGCTTTTTCAGCGACGGGTGGAACGTCTTTGATTTCATCATCGTCACTGTTTCACTGTTGCCCATCAACGGCCAATTCGCCAACGTCGGGCGACTGCTCCGCCTGTTACGTATTGCAAGATTGGTATCGATTTCACCGGACCTGCGCCTGATCGTCGCCACCATGTTGCGCTCGATTCCCTCCATGATGCACGTCATTCTGCTGCTGACGGTACTGCTCTACATTTACGCGGTGATGGGCTTTTACCTGTTCCATCAGGGCGACCCTGAACGGTGGGGCACACTGGGGTTGGCGCTGCTTTCGCTTTTTGAAGTGCTGACCCTCGAAGGTTGGCCGGACATGCAAGCCTCGCTGATCGCACAGGGCGGGGCGTACCAATTTGCCTGGATTTATTTTGCCAGTTTCATCGTGATTGCGGTGTTTGTGGTGATCAACCTGTTCATCGCGGTGGTGATCAACAACCTGCAAAACGTCAAAGACTCGGAAACCATGCGCAAGGATGCCCTGCGCCCCGATGCGGCCTTACTGGCACAGATTGAAACCCTAAAAACGCAGTTGAATCAGTTGGAACATCACCTGCGACAGCGAGAACAGTGACCCGGTGACAAGCGCATTTGTCTGTGCCGGGGTTGGTGTCAACAATTAGAGCTCATGCTTGAAACCGATCATGTTGTTGATAAGCAGCACAACGCAACACGGGCGATTGCAGTGCAATTGCGCGGGGTGCGACGTGAGTTTGAAGGCGGCGTGGTGGCGGTGGAGCAGATGGACCTGCAAGTACAAGCCGGCGAATTTGTCGCACTGCTGGGGCCTTCGGGTTGTGGTAAGTCAACCTTGCTGCGTTTGATCGCCCATTTGGATCAACCCAACCAAGGGGCGATTGACTGGCGTGAAGCAAAATCACCGAGCGAGGGTGCAGTCAAATCAGAACCCTTGAAAAATCCCTCTCCCCTTGGGAGAGGGTGGCCGAGGTCGCTGCGGCGACCGAGGCGGGTGAGGGCCGAAGAACGGAAAGATCATGAAATAAATGATCCACAAAAACAACCGCGCCCTCACCCTAATGTGAGCGCAGCGAGCACTCCAACTCTCCCGGAGGGAGAGGGGGAGCAAATACCCAATCATCGCTCATCAACCGAATTCAACACGCACAAGCCGACACCGGGCAGCATGGCTTACGTGTTTCAGGATGCGCATTTACTGCCCTGGCGGACGGTGCTTCAAAACGTGATGCTGCCGTTGGAACTGCGTGGGCGTGCAAGCAGGGCTGATGGGGCGGGTGATTTTCGAAAGCGTGCCGAGGCAGCCCTGGTGCAGGTGGGGTTGCAGGAAGCGTTGCATCGATACCCGGCTCAGTTGTCGGGGGGCATGCGTATGCGGGCGTCGTTGGCAAGGGCTTTGGTGACCGAGCCTGCGATGTTGTTGTTGGACGAGCCGTTTGCGGCCCTGGATGAAATCACCCGGCAAGGGCTTGATGAACAACTGCGCGAACTTTGGCTGCGCCGAGGGATGACGGTGATTTTCGTCACCCATGCGATTCACGAAGCGACGTTTTTGGCCCAGCGTGCGGTGGTGTTATCACGTCGGCCTGCACGGGTGGTGTTGGACCATGCCATTGATTTACCGATGCAGCGTGATGGGCTGCTGCGCACCACGGCTGAGTTTGCTGCTCAAACCCGTGTGCTCTATGAGGCGCTGGTGAAGGGGGAGGCATGGGCATGAAAAATGCGTGGTGGAAAGTGTTGCTGCCGCCGATGGGCGTGCTGGGGTTGTCGATGCTATGCGCGGAACTGGCGGTGCGCATCGGTGGCATACCAGGTTGGCTTTTGCCGCCGCCCAGTCGTGTGCTCACGGCTTTGTATGACGAATCGGGGTTGCTGCTGACCGCCTTGTGGGGCACGACCAAGGCTTCAGTGATCGGCTTTGCCGCAGCAGCGGTGATTGGGGTGATGCTGGCGGTGATGCTGTCAACCACGCGCTGGGTGCAACGAGCGTTTTACCCCTATGCGATTTTTTTTCAGACCGTGCCCATCATTGCCATTGCGCCACTGCTGGTGATCTGGTTTGGCTACGGATTGAAAACGATCGCGGTGTCATCGTTCATTGTGTCGGTGTTTCCGGTGATCGCCAACACCCTGGCCGGGCTGCTTTCGACCGACCCGGCTTTGCGTGATTTGTTTCGCTTGTACGACGCCTCGCCCTGGGCGCGGTTGTGGAAATTGCAATTACCCTGGGCGCTGCCCAGCGTGATGACAGGCCTGCGCATCGCGGCAGGGTTGGCGGTGATCGGGGCGATTGTGGGTGAATTTTTTGCCGGGGGCGGACTGGGCATTGCCATGCAGGTGGCCATCCGTCAGCAACGGGCTGACCTGGTGTTTGCGATTGTTTTGTTGGGGTCGCTTTTGGGGCTGGCACTTTTCGGGCTGGTGGGCGCGCTAAGCTACTTCAGCCTGCGGCATTGGCATGCGTCGGAAAAAGGTGCGAACTAAACACAAGTTACAACGCCCAGGCATGGCCGTGCCTGGGCTTTAACGATGATCGTTGACTCAATAGGAGTAAACCCATGCGCACGATATTGTCCATCATCGCACTAGCCCTATGCCTCATGCTCGCCCCCGGTTGTGGTGAGGGTTCATCCAGCAGCACCACGAGCAAATCAACTTCACCCACCAAAGTGAAGCTGGCACTCAACTGGGTGCCCGAGCCCGAATTCGGCGGGTTTTACGCAGCCCAAGTGAACGGCGACTACACCCGTCATAGCCTTCAAGTCGAAATATTGCCCGGTGGCGCAGGCACACCCAGTGTGCAAATGCTCGGAGCCGGTCAGGTCGAATTCGCCATCGCCTCCGCCGACGAGGTGATCATCGCCCGCAGTCGGGGCATCGATCTGGTCGCCCTGTTCACCAGCTTTCAAACCTGCCCGCAAGGCATCATGGTGCATGCCTCACGCAACCTCACCAGCCTGGCCGAGGTGTTCAAGGATGGCACATTGGCGATGGAAATCGGTCTGCCCTACGGCCAATTCCTCAAAAATAAATACGTTCCGACAACCGGTTCGAGCGCAACAATCGTGCCCTATCAGGGCGGGGTCACGCAATTTCTGGCCGACAAAATGTTCGCCCAGCAATGCTTTGTATTCAGCGAACCGATCGTCGCCCGTCGCCAAGGTGTTGAACCGAAGTTTTTTCTGATCGCGGATTCAGGCTACAACCCCTACACCGTCGTGCTGGTCACCCGTGGCGAATTGCTGCGCAAACAACCGGAATTGGCCAGGGCCATGGTCGCAGCCGTGACCGCCGGCTGGCAGGCTTATTTGGACAACCCGCAACCAGCCAACCAGTTCATGGGGCAACTCAACCAACTGATGGACGCACAGGCCTTTGCCGAGGGTGCAGCAGCGCAAGCCTCACTGATCGCCGACAACTTCACCAAACAACACGGCTTGGGTCGCATGACTGCCCAGCGCTGGCAGACCTTGGCGGAGCAACTGGTGGACTTAAAGATCATTGAAAATGCGCCCCCGGCGGAGGATTGCTTCGTCAATCTGCCGATAATAACACCATGATGAGTGCGTCCGCTGAATTAACCGGTTCGGTCGCTGTCACCTCGCCGCTGCGCAAGGCCAAGGTGTTGTTATTGACACACCGACTGCCTTATCCGCCGGACCGGGGCGATCGCATTCGTGCCTATCACCTGCTCAAAGCCCTGTCGCAAAAGTTTGACATGGCCCTGGCGTGCGTGTCGGAAGAACCCGTCTGGTTGCAGCATCACCATTTGCTGCGGGCGATGGCCAAGCGCGTGGCCCTGCAACCGATGATCAAACCCTGGAGTGCCCTACGCGCAGGCGGTGCGTTTTTACGCGGTCAACCGATCACGCCTGCCTGGCACTTTCGACTGGGCCTGGCCGAGCAGATCGAGCAGTGGCACGAGCAGGACCCCTTCGACCTGGTGCTCACTTTCTGCACCGGCATGATCGACTACGCCCGCATACTGACCCGTCAGCGCAACGCGACTGGTGAGCGTGTCAAACATATTTTGGACGTGGTCGATGTCGATAGTTTGAAATGGTCGGCTTATGCAAGGCAAACCTGGCCGCCGATGTCGTGGGTGTATGGTGCTGAAGCCAGACGTCTGCGTCGTATCGAATCGGGGGAGTTGGACCCTATCGACGCGGTGACAGTCATCAGCAAAGCCGAGGCCCGTGCCTACGAGCAGAGCGTTGGTCATCATGATGGTTTGACCGTCGTGCGCAACGGGGTGGACCTTGAATATTTTGCCCCGTTGGAAGACCCGAACAATCACACCATGGTGTTCGTCGGTGTGCTGAACTATCGACCCAATGCCGAGGCTGTGACCTGGTTTGCCAGACAGGTGATGCCCCCATTGCGGGAAAAAGTCCCCGATGCACACCTGTACATCGTCGGTCGTCACCCCACCCCGGCTGTCAGTGCCCTGTCGCAAATACCGGGGGTCCAAGTCGTCGGCTCGGTGCCCGATGTACGCAGCTACATCATGCAATCATCGGTTTCAATCGCACCGCTGCTGCTGGCTCGTGGCACGCAAAATAAAGTGCTCGAAGCCATGGCCTGCAAACGAGCGGTGGTCTGTTCACCCGCTGCTGCCGCCGGCATCGATGCCACTGCTGACGAACATTTTTTGGTGGCGGATTCACCCGCCGACTGGGTGGTGCAACTCATGCGCTTGTTCGGGGATCAGGCTTTGCGTCAAAAAATTGCCGCATCTGCAAGGGCGCATGTCGAAGCGCATTACGATTGGAGCCACGCCATGGCCCCGATGGTGCAATTGGTCCAGCGGCTGACGCAAGCCGGCACATCAACATCAACTCACCACGACTGATCTTCGAAGGGTACGACGACGATCACGATGGTGTTCAAATAAACACAATCACTGACGCCGAGGGCTTCAGCCCCGGATTTCACCTGCAAACATCCGGCCCTGAAGGGCACGGCGTCAAAACCCCCGACGCAAAGCGGAGTGCCACATTAATCAATATAAAACCACAACCATTGACGCCGAGGGCTTCAGCCCCGGATGATTCACACGGGACATCCGCTGGGCTACAACAGACGCGATAAATCGCGGCGCTGACTTCCGAATACGATTCCTTTACTCGGCCACTTGACCACTTCACATCCGCGCTCAATTACGCTCCGCCTCCACCGGTTTTTGACCATCGAGCATCGCGGCCAGATGTTTGCGGAACATGTCGCGTGGTGTCATTTTGTTTTTACCATGACCGTTGCCATTGCCATTGCCGTGACCATTTTCGTTGCCGTGACCATTTTCGTTGCCGTGACCATTTTCGTTGCCGTGACCATTTCCGTTGCCGTGACCATTCCCGTTGTCATGACCATTGCCCTGCACCGCTTCATTGACATCACCGGCCACCGTCACGCCTACTGCAACCGGCTGGGGCTGCTCATCGGCAACGGGCGAAACATTCGCATCATTGACATGAGCTGAAGTCGCTGATTCGCTCACACTGGTATTGGGTTGCAGGGCATCCAAATCCGCCTGGCGGGCTGTGACCACCACAGTCGGCTCAACGGTGACTTCTTCAACCTTTTCCAACTGGGCGTCGCGTTTTTCCTGTTCCTTGATCGCTGATTCGTCGATGCGTCCGTCCTTGCCGACCTGATCGAACTTCACCTGCACCCGGCGGGACACGCCGCGTTCCTGCATGGTCACGCCGTATAACTGATCGCAGGCCTGCATGGTGCGTTTGTGGTGCGTGATGATGATGAAGTGGCTGTGGTCCAAAAACGACTTGACCACCTGCGTGAACCGCTCGACGTTGGCTTCGTCCAAGGCTGCGTCCACTTCGTCCAGCACGGCAAAGGGCGACGGCTTGGTCTTGAAAATCGAAAGCAGCAACGCCACTGCGGTCATCGTCTTTTCACCACCCGAAAGCAGACTGATCGACTGCGGTTCCTTGCCCGGCGGCTTGGCGACAATCTCAATCCCCGACTCCAATACATCAATCTGTCCCTGTTCATCGGGTTGCAAAAAGACATCCGCCTTGCCCCCGCCGAAGATGCGCCGGAACAAACCATCCTGCCCGGCAAACGCTTCCCGAATTTCATTAAACGTCTGCTCGAAGCGCAACCGGCTCTCCTGATTCAAATTCAAAATCAGTTGTTCAAGCTCGCGCTGCGCGTTTTCAATATCCGCCACCTGCTCCGCCATCTTGTTATGATCGGTTTCAAGCTGATCCTGCTCGCCGATGGCTTCGAGGTTGACGTTGCCCAACCGATCCAGCCGATCGCGCAATTCCTTGATCTGCACTTCCACCGCCTGCCAGTCGATGACAAACGGGTTTTGAATTTCGAATTTTGAATTTGAATCGATGTTAGCGCCGCGGCTTGCCGCGTCTTCTTCCGTCACTTGACCACTCGACCACTCGGCCACTTGACCACTTCCCTCTTCCGTCACTTGACCACTCGACCACTCGGCCACTTGACCACTCGACCACTCGGCCACTTGACCACTTCCCTCTTCCGCCACCTGACCACTTCCTGCTTCCGCCTTCTTCTCCGCATACACCGCCGCCACATCGAGTGACAACTGTTCCTGCGCCCGTTGGGCGACGCCTTCGAGTTTCACTTCCAGTTCGCGTTTCGATAGGTGCTTGGTTTGCAACTGCTGATCGAGTTGAGCCAGTTGATCTTCATGGGTATCGACATTGCCCTGCGCTTCGCCGATGGCTGCCTGCGCTTTTTCCAGTTTGTGTTGTGCCAATTGCAGACGCACGACCAGTTCTTCCAATCGTGTCACCGCTGCGTCAATCTGGCGACGGGCTTCGTCCGCATCATTATCCAATTGGGCAATGCGCTGCGTGCTGCCCGCCAGTTGGTCGGCCAGTAACTGATGCTGCCGGGCGACATCCGCATGGGCGATTTCCGTCTGTCGCACCTGTCGCTGTGCTGCTGACAACTGTTCGGTCACCTTGCCGACTTCGACCTTCAGGGCCGTGACCTGTTCGCGTGACGCTTCGCTCTCTTTCGCAAGGCTTGCGATACCCGCTTCAATTTCAGCCATGGCTGCCTGACGCTGCTTCGATATTTCTTCCAGTTCCTGCGCCTGGGCCTGGGCCTGATTCCGTTTCTGATTGGCATCATCGATCTGCCGATGCACCTGCTGCACTTCCGCTGCGAGCACAGGTTGTTCGCGGGACAACTTGGCGATCTGATGATCCAGGTTTTCGATTTTGCTGGTCAGTTCCACCCGCATGGTGTTGGCTTCGTACACCTTCTGGCGCAGGTCCTGCGCCAGCCTGGCCATGTGGGCAGCCTGATCCGAAAGTTGTGCAAGCTGGTTCTGATCCGCGCTGATCGTTTCATCCAGTTGGGCAATCTGTCGTACCAACAGTGCCAGTTCACTTCGCCGACTGATCAGCCCGCCCTTGCCGCTGCTGCTGGGCCCAGCCACCAGCCGACCATCCGCTTCCAGCAACTCACCCGCCGGCGTCACAAACCGGTAACCCGACGGCAACATCGCCCGCAACAGCAACGCACTATCCAACGTCGGCACACACAACGTCATGCCCAGCAATCGCCAGACCACCGGCCCCATCTCTGCCGGGTACCGCACCCAATCCAGCAACCGTGTCACCCCCTTGGGTAGCGCGGTCGTACCGGTCGCAGCCAATGAACCAATGCCCTGATCCAGCGCCAAAAACGTCACCCGCCCCGCCAGTGAAGCAATCGCCTTGCCGCCGACCTGTGCATCGGTCAATGTCGCCAGCCGATCCACCACCAAAGCCTGTTGATACTCACCCAATGCTGTTTCCACCAGTGCCGCATGCCCCGGCTGATCCGGGTCGGTTTCCAATTGATCCGCCAACAACCCCAGCACAAACGGATACGTCGCCTCCCGCTGTGCCAGTACTGCCTTGACGGGGTCCGACACGCCCTCCTGCTTGTCCTGCATTTCCTGAAGCAAGGCACGCCGTGAGTTCAACCCCGATCGCTGTTCCTTGCTTTTGCCCAACCGTTGCGTCAGCTCGCGCTGCTGTGCATCCAGTTGCGTTGCCTGTTCCTTAAGTTGGGTCAGTTGTGCTTCCTGCTCGGCTATCAGGTTGCGGGTCTGTTCGAGGTTGCCCGCAAACTGCCCGCGCAGGGTGTAATACTGTTCCAATTCCGTCGCCACCTGCGAAGCACGCTGGTCCAGCCGTTCCCGATTCGAAGTCAGATTTTTTTCATGGGCGGACAGTGATTGCACCTGGTTGTGCAATTGCGTGGTGCGTCGCAGCAAATCCACCACCCCCGCCCGTTCATCTTCCAACGCTGCCCGCTTTTCGTTGAGTGCGTGGCCGAGTTCACGATCACGGGTCAATGCGGTTTCCAGTTGCGCCGCTGACTGATCGTGCTTTTGCGTCAGCTCCGCGACCATCGCCCGGTACTGCTGTAAATCACCCGCCAACTGTTCGGTGCGTTGCCCCAGTTGCGCCAATTGCTGGGTGTCGCGTTCGATCTGTTTTTGTAAATCGGTCAGCGTCCGCTGGGCAAAATCTCGACGTTGTGTCGCCTGATCCTTTTGCGCCTGCATTTCCAGCCGTTCACGTTCCACCCCGCGCAGTTGCTGTTCACAGCCCTGCTTTTCCATCTGCGCTTCAGCCAGGGCTTCCTGCGCTTCGCCCAGTTGCCGGGCTGCCAGGGCACGGTCGGCTTCGAGTTGCTCGAGCGTCTCGCGCACCTGCGTCAGTTCACTGCTGAGCTTGTGATATTCCGCCAGGGCATACGACAATCGCAATTCGCGCAGTTTTTGCGAAATTTCCTGATACGAGCGTGCCTTGCCCGCCTGAATTTTCACCGAGCGCAGCCGACGTTGCAGGTCATCGAGGCGCTGCCTTGTCAGGTTCAAATTCTGGCTGATGCGTTCGAGTTTGCGTTGTGCTTCTTTTTTGCGGGCCTTGAACTTGGAAATGCCTGCCGCTTCCTCAAACAGTTCCCTGCGTTCATCCGGGTTGGCCTGCAACATCAAGTCAACCTTGCCCTGTTCAATGATCGCATACGCATCCGTGCCGATGCCCGTGTCCATGAACAGTTCACGAATGTCCTTCAAGCGTGCCCGCTGTTTGTTGATCAGATAATCACTGGTGCCGTCGCGGAACAACTGCCGGGTGACCGCCACGGTGTCAGCGTCGATTGCCAGATGACGTTTGCCTTCCCCGTTGACCGGGTTGTCGAAGGTGAGCGTAACCGCAGCCATGCCCGACGGCTTGCGGGTGGCTGAGCCGTTGAAAATCATGTCCAGCATCGCCCCGCCGCGCAAACTTTTGGCTGACAGTTCGCCCAGCACCCACTTGATGGCGTCCACCACATTGGACTTGCCGCAACCATTGGGGCCGACGATGCCCGTCACCGGCGTGTCAAAGGTAATGTCCGTGCGATCCGCGAACGACTTGAACCCCGCAAGTGTGACCTTGGCCAAACGCATAGGCAGTGACCTCCCTGTCTCTCCCTCCAACCGGGCTTACCGGTCGGGGTGTCCATCCTGGACGCAAAACACATTGCTCGTCATTCTAACGAGCCTCGCCCCGTTCACCAGTGACTTTTTTCATACCCGCCACTTTTTTTCAACCCATCCCCTGTTATCGACCGAATGAACGAAATTCAATCAAAGAATGAATCGTGTTCGATTGGCTGATTGTGTGATGATTGAATCGACCACGCCTGAACTTCACGTCCGAGTGAAGTTCACGATTATTCCCCGACGAACCAATGAACAAAAACATACCCAAGTCCTCGGTCGCCGCGGCGACCTCGTCCTTGGCTTGGTTCGGCAAATCCGAAATCCGAAATTCGAAATCCGACATCTCCATCACGCGACCACTTCTTCCCCGGAAAACCTTACAATGCCACCACACCACGGGACGGAACCCCCAGCGAGATTTCTTCATGGACGCATTTGTCATTCATGGCGGCAAACGTTTGCGCGGACGCCTGCGCATTCATGGCTCCAAAAACTCCGCCCTGCCCCTCATGGCAGCCGCCCTCATGACCGACCAACCGGTCACCCTGCGTGATGTGCCCGACATTGCCGACATCCGCAACATGATCAAACTGCTGACCCAATTGGGTTGTCAGGTGCAGTTCACCCCCAGCGTCGGCCCCAACCCCTCGGCCAGTGACACCTCCAAAATGCACATGCACGTCACCGACGACCAATCGGTGCTGGCGCACTACGACATCGTGCGCACCATGCGCGCGGGCATCTGCGTCCTTGGCCCACTGCTTGCCAAGCGCGGTCGCGCCAAAGTATCCATGCCCGGCGGATGTTCCATCGGTGATCGACCCATCGACCTCCACCTGCGCGGCTTGAAAGCCCTGGGCGCCAAAATCACCCTCGACGAAGGCTACGTCATCGCCGAGGCCCCCGGTGGCCGACTGCGCGGTGCCCGTGTCTTCATGGGCGGCCCGTTTGGCTCCACCGTACTGGGCACCGACAACATCATGTGTGCAGCCGTGCTCGCGGAAGGCACCACCACCATCGAGTCGGCTGCCTGCGAACCCGAAGTGGTTGACCTGGCGGAAATGCTCATCGCCATGGGCGCCAAAATCACCGGTCACGGCTCGCCCCGCATCACCATCCAAGGCGTCGAAAAACTGCACGGCCTCGAACACATGGTCATCCCCGATCGCATCGAAGCCGGCACCTACGTACTGGCCGGGGCCATTACCAACAGCGAAATCATTTTGGACAACTTTCCGACCGATGCCCTGCTGGCCGTGCTCGACCGGTTGGAAGAAGCCGGCGTCAATGTCGATGCCCTTGAAGACGCGGACCATCACGACCGCATGAGGCAATCCGTGCGCGTTTCCAGTGCAAGGCGATTGGCCCCGGTAAGCGTGGTAACGCAGCCGCACCCCGGTTTTCCGACCGACCTGCAAGCGCAAATGATGGCGCTGCTTTGCCTGGCCGACGGCAACTCCGTCATCACCGAAAAAATATTCCCTGATCGCTTCCTGCATGTCGCCGAGTTGTTGCGTATGGGGGCGAACCTCAGCCGAAATGGTGCCAGCGTGCTGGTCACCGGCAGCCCGCAACTGGTCGGCGCCCCGGTCATGGCCAGCGACCTGCGTGCCTCCGCCGGGCTGATATTGGCCGGTTTGGCAGCCAAGGGCACAACGACGGTCAACCGTGTGTACCACCTGGACCGCGGCTACGAAAAAATGGACCTGGCGCTGCAGGCCCTGGGCGCTGATATCCAGCGCATCAACATTCCGGGACCGTGAGGGAAATTTCGAATTTCGAATTTCGAATCAGTAGTGTCCGGTTACAAGTCGAACAGGGACAATTGGTTACGATC
>CAZJMK010000064.1:0-7656 GCA_964547135.1 uncultured Phycisphaeraceae bacterium
GGGTCAAGCTCAAAAAACTATATCCATCAATCGAGATGCAATGAAACACTAGTGGTCAAATTGATGTTTCGTTCAGCCGGGTGTGTTGACGAAACTGGGCGGGGGTCATGTGTTTGATGGCACGAAATCGGCGATGAAAGTTGGACAGATTGGTGTAACCCACCCGGTAAGCGATTTTGGTGATCGGTTCATCGGTTTCGATGAGTGCCTGGCACGCCAGACTGATCCGCCAGCGGTTAAGGTAGGTGACGAAGGTGCAACCAACCTGTCGATGAAAAAAGCGGGAAAAGCCCTGCGGGGTCATGCCGACATGTCGCGCCATATCGGCTGCGTGATGTTGTTGGTCCAAATCCGTCTGCACACGTTCGAGCACTTTGCGTAAACGGACACCAGCCGGGCCGGTGGTTTGCAGACGATAGCCGGGGGTGGCCAGGGTTTTCCAAGGCCCCTGCGCCAAGGTGAGCAACACTTCCATCAGCATCAGCCAGCGTTTGGGGTCGGTGGGGGTCAACTCTGCCAACAAAGCCAGTTGCCGATGGGCCTGTTTGGTGATCGATGGGGCCGGCGTCAACCCATAGGCAGCGGCATCCAGCAACGGTTGCAGGCGACGCATTTCGGGTTGTTGTAAAGCCGGGGCGAGCACTTTGGGTAAAAACTGCACCACCATCGCGCGTGAGGCTACATTTTTACCCCTGCTCTGCCAGGTGTGCGGGAGGTCAGGCCCCAAAAGCACCAGGTCGCCATGGGTGTACTGGGCAATGGCATCGCCGACAAAGCGCAAACCCGTGCCATGCTCAATCCAGGTGAGTTCGTATTCGGGGTGATGATGCCAGTTGAAGCGATAGCCCAGCGGTGCAGGCCGACGGAAACAATGAAACGATGACCCGGGGTCGGGTTCGATCAGTTCCTGAAACGATTTTCGTCGGTCGTGCTGACGCATGTTTTCACCTCGCAGTCAAGCATCGTCAGGGCAAAGACAAATACCCACCACAGAGACACAGAGGCACAGAGTCAAGCCAAGAACGAGGCTGGCAAGCCGAGGGCTTGGGTATTCTGCGTCGTTAATCGGTGAGTCAGTGAATCGGTTACTCGGACAGAATAGTCTTTGCTCTGACCGATTAACCGACTCACCGACCAACCGATCAACCACTTCTGCCAACGCGATCAATCGCGGCGCTCACATCCGAACACAATTTCTTCACTTGACCACTCGACCACTTCTAGTCTTCGTGGCCTCATGGCCCATTCCATATTGAACATCGGGGCGTCGGTGCGTACCTAACCGATATCAACTTTGTTTTTGTCAAAGTGGGTTAAAAAAGTATCACCTATGGGGTAAAACGAGTCAAACTTCAAGGCGGAAGCGCGGCGAAAATATACAAACCCCACGGAGGTCAGTCATGACCGCACAAGCCACGATCGAACCCGCCCTGCACACACAGCTTCGCCGTGAACTGGACACGCCGATGCCCCTGTCCGCCGAGCAGGTGAAGTTTTTTCAGGAACAGGGCTACATCAAACTCAAAAACGTTTTGTCGCCGATGGTGATCGAACACTACGGGGCGGAGATCACACGGCTGGTGAAGGAACTCAACACCAACACCCTGCCGATGGAGCAGCGCTCGACTTATCAGAAAGCCTTTTTGCAGGTGATGAACCTTTGGCGGCACAGCGAACTGGTGAAGGAATTTGTTTTCAGCAAGCGTTTGGCCGGGTTGGCGGCACAACTCATGGGCGTGGGCGGGGTGCGGTTGTATCACGATCAGGCCTTGTACAAGGAACCCGGCGGGGGGATCACGCCCTGGCACGCGGATCAGTTTTACTGGCCGCTGTCCAATGGCAACACGGTGACGGTCTGGGTGCCGCTTCAGGCGACGAACATGGACATGGGGCCGCTTGCGTTCAGCGTCGGCAGTCACAAGGTACCCATCGGTCGCACGCTGTCGATTTCCGATGAAAGCGAAAAGGTGATCAGCAAGTCGTTGCTCGAATCGGGTCTGCCGTTGGTGGACGAACCGTTCGATCTGGGCGAGGTGAGTTTCCACTACGGCTGGACGTTCCACCGAGCCGGGCCGAATCGTTCGACCCAGCCGCGCAAAGTGATGACGGTGATTTACATGGAAGACGGTATCCGTGTGATCGAGCCGCAGTACAAAGCCCATGAAAACGATCTCAAAGCCTGGATGCCCGGCGCCAAAGTCGGTGAGGTGGTGGACACGCCGCTCAACCCGGTGCTCTATCGGAAATGAAAAGTGGCCGAGTGAACGTTTAGCCTCGGTGCTCGGCATCGAGGTCACACAATGGAAGTAATCGTCAGCAACAAATCATTTTGATCTTCGTCGCCGACGATTGAGGATCAGAAGTGAAAAAACATGACGCCGAGGGCTTCAGCCCCGGATTGTGCAAAGCAATGTTTACGGATCAGCAAAAGACATTGATACCCGATGAACTTCAAAGGAGTGTCGCCCATGCGTCAACCCGATTTCAATCAGATTTTGCGTGTACTAGATCGCAAGGCCCCCACTCGGCCGACGCTGTTTGAGTTTTTCCTCAACCCGAAGTTGTACGCCCTGATTGCCGGGGTACCAAGCGTGGATGGCTATGGCAGCCAGTCGTGGAGCTCAGCCGGGGCTGTCGCCTATGCCAGACTCGGCTACGACTATGTCACCGTCGCAGCCTCGGACATGCGCTTCCCGACGCGTGATGCACAACATGGTCAGGCCAGTCGTTCCATGAACGAAACCTCGCTCATTCACGATCGTGCCACCTTTCAAGCCTACCCCTGGCCCAACCCGGACAAGTGCGATACCGCCCGGCTTGATAAGATCGCTAAAGACCTTGCTCCGGGCATGAAAATGATCATTCACGGCCCCAGCGGCGTCCTTGAAAACACCATGGCGGTCGTCGGTTATGAAGACCTCTGCCTCATCCTTCACGACGACCCGGCCCTGGCGCAGGACATTTTCGATGCCATCGGTTCACGACTTTACCGCTACTACGAACTGGGGCTGCAACACCCGATGGTCGGGGCCGCTCTGGTCAACGATGACTGGGGCTTTGCCACCCAGACCATGCTCAGCCCGCAGCAGATGCGCCAGTATGTCTTTCCCTGGCACAAACGCATCGTCGAACTGATTCACAAAACCAATCGGCCTGCGATTCTGCACTCCTGCGGCCAACTCGAAGCCGTGTGGGAAGACATCATCAACGACATGCAGTTCGACGGCAAACACTCCTACGAAGACAAAATTCTGCCTGTTGAGGAAGCTTACGAAAAATACGGCAGGCGCATCGCCATCCTCGGCGGCATCGACCTTGATTTTGTCTGTCGTCGTCCCTTGCCGGAGTTGGAAGCCCGCTGCAAAGCCATGCTGGAACGCACCGCAACGCGCGGTTCATACGGCCTTGGCACCGGCAACAGTGTGCCCGCCTATGTGCCTTATGCCAATTACTTCACGATGATCCGCTGCGCCACCGGGTTGGATTACAGCCGATATTTGCGCGAGCCGGCGAGGTGTAAAGTGGGTGGCACATGCGTGCCCCATGATGATGGGCATCAGTTGTAGCCCAGCCGCCCCCGGCTGGGTGAATCACCATGGTCGCTCACACCGCCGAGGGCGCCCCGGGGGCGGTGCCACATTCACAGACGCGATAAATCGCGGCGCTAACTTCCGCATGCGATTCGGCCACTCGGCCACTCGGCCACTTGGCCACTTCTTCAAACGCGATAAATCGCGGCGCTAACCTCCGCATGCAATTCGGCCACTTGACCACTTGGCCACTTCACCATTCAACAATCTGTCCACCGATTCATTTCCTCGTTTTGGGTTCAATCGCCATCACGCTAAAATGCGCTGCATGAAGCGAGGCACATTGCTGTTGATGTTGGCGAGTGTGGTAATGTCGTCGGGCATAGGTGGCTGTAACAAGACGCTTTTTCCGGAGAATACGCCACGGTCGCAATATGAGCGCTATGATGCTCTGCGTGGGCGTGAAAGGCCGACGACCGAGCCGGGACCGTATGGGGTGGCACAGCCGGCGTTGCGGGAACGGTTGCGACCGTTGGACCAGCCGTAAGCGTCGGGGCGTGAGCCTGAACGCATGGCGCAAAATTGATCACAAAATTTACATAGAAAACCAAAGATAATTACGTCCGCTGCCCGATCATGAAAGGGTTGCTTGACTTTTTCGGGTTGGATGACTAGCGATGCGACGATAGAGGGGGCGTTCATCGACATGTCAAGGCGATCAGGTTGGTGGGGCGATCGGCAGGCGGCGACCAAAGTCCAATACAAACGTCTTTCGCAAAGTGAGCGGCGGCATGGTGGCTCCCGGTAAACGCAATCTGGTGGTGCTGGTGGTGCTGGTGGGGGCGATGACCCTGGCCAGCGGCATTCTGCTTTGGGCGGAACCTCGGCCGCAGGGCGGACTGACCCCGCCGAGTTTGAATGTGGTCAATCGTGCCGCCGATGGTCGCGGTGAACTTTTCAACACCACCCCGGCCCCGCACGCCGGCCGATGGGACACCATCACCATTCATTTCAGCGGCTCAGCCTACGGCTCGGCCAGGGCCCTTTCGCAGTTACACGAACGTCGCGGCCTCGGCGGACTGGCGTATCACATGGTTATCGGAAACGGGCAGGGCACAGCCGATGGGTTGGTTGAATATGGCTTCCGTTGGAAACAACAGATCGCGGGCATGAGTCAATGGATGGGCAGCGTCGGCGGCAAAGCCATTGATATCTGTCTGGTCGGCGATGGCACCCGTCGTCCACCCACCGATGCACAAATGCTGGAACTGGTCCAAATCACCCGTGAGTTGCAACGCCGATTGAACATTCCGCCGCAACGGGTGGTGCTGATGACCAATCAGACCACCGGCCTGGGGCGCACTTTTCCAGTTGCCACCTTCCGGCAACAGTTGTTAAACTATCCACAATAACCCGTACCTCGACCGAACCCTCGGCCAAGGAAAACCCGATCATAAGACGGGTGGGTATAATGAGTACGTGTACGTTGAGGTCAACGGGCCATGGTCCGTGACCACACGTCGGAAAGGAGTGTGCCGTCACATTTTTGCATCAAGCGGTTGGTGATTTGCTCCGATCAGGTATAAGGGATCGTCAAGTGCCTTGATACGAAGCTTGAGCAACGTGTTTTGCTGCAGGTCGTGGTCGTCTGGAACAATTTTGCCATTATTTTTTTTATTTTCCCGACCGATGACCTTTCCAATGCAATTCACCTGTTTTGGCCGACGTTAAGGCTGGGGGCGAACCCTTGAGCCGGTGGCCTGCGCGGTCAATCCAACCCCATTGCTGTGTTTGAAGATAGACAAGCACGGCGAACGGGTTAAAGTTACCGCAGGGGCACCTCCCGCCGGGTTGGGCAGTCGCTTTGCCCTTTGGTTCGCTATTTGCCGGGTGTGACGTCAGCGTATGAACGTCGGCAGTGAAATCCTCGGTTACGAAGTTCTGGCCACGCTCGGCTATGGTGCGCGCAGCACGATCTTTGCCGTCAAGGACGGGCAGAATCAGGTTTATGCCATGAAACGGGTGGTCAAAAGCGCCCCTTCCGATCAGCGCTTTGTTGACCAGGCCATTCACGAACACGAAATCGCTGCCAGGCTTGATCACGTCACCCTGCGCAAAAGTTACAAGCTTTTCAAACAACGAGCCTTGTTGCGCACCAGTGAAGTTTATGTGCTGATGGAACTGATCGACGGGCTGACCCTCGAACAGTACCGCCCCGATGGCATGGCTCACCTGTGCGAACTGATGATCCTCGTCGCCCAGGGCCTGCATTCGATGCACCAAAAGGGCGTCGTGCATGCCGACATCAAACCCAACAACATTCTGGTCACCAGCAGCGACACCATCAAAATCATCGACTTCGGCCAAAGCTGCCCCACCGGCACCATCAAGCAACGCATTCAGGGAACCCCCGACTACATCGCCCCTGAACAGGTATTACGCCGTCAGATCACGCCGCAGACCGATGTGTTCAACCTCGGGGCCACGCTTTATTGGCTGCTCACCGGCCAGCATTACCCGACGCTCATCCCCAAGGGCGATCCGACCATGACCATCCGACTGGGCACCGGGGCCAAAACACCCAAGGAAGTTAACCCGGCGGTCAGCCCGGCTTTGTCGCAACTGGTGATGTATTGCCTTGAGTTTGAACCGACCAAACGCCCCGACACCATGGAAGTGGTCATCGACCGGTTGCAGGTCGCCATCGCTCAAATCAAACGCACCGAGGCACAGCTAAACGGTTTGCCCGTGCCGCAGGCATCCGGTTCTGACTCGACCGATTCCACCGATACGCCCCCGCCCCCAACCACCATCACCCCCGCCCCGGCGACGTGACCTGATGCCCCGTCACGCCCTGTAAGCGGCATTTTTCAGATCACGCGTATGTCCAGCATCGACCTCACGTTTCCGCAGCATCGTTACACCGTGCATGTTGCCCCCGGTTTGTTGCAGCAAACAGGGGCACTCATGAAACAGGTGACACCGCACACACGCACAGCCCTGTTCATGGACGCCACCGTCGCACCCCTGCATGGCCCGGCTGTGCAGTCGTCACTGGCCTCGGCTGGCTATCAGGTGGTCTGTCACCCTGTGCCCAGCGGCGAGGAACATAAAAACCTCGAAACTGTGCGCGGGTTGTACGATGTGATGCTCGCAGCGAAATTGGAACGCAAAAGCCCGGTGATCGCCCTGGGCGGCGGGGTGCTGGGTGACACGGCTGGGTTTGTCGCCGCAACCTATTTGCGCGGTGTTCCGCTGGTGCAAATACCCACCACGCTGTTGGCGATGGTCGATTCATCGGTGGGGGGCAAGGTGGGCGTGAATGTGCCTCAAGGCAAAAACTTGATCGGCTCATTTCATCAACCAATGGTGGTGGTGATCGACCCGCAGACGCTGCTCACGCTGCCCCTGCGCGAATTACGCTGCGGTTTGGCTGAGTGTGTGAAGCATGGGGTCATCCGGCGGCCTGATAAGTTCACCTGGCTCGCCGAACAGCTTGAAAAAGTGATGCAACTGCACGTCGAAACCCTGGCGGAACTGGTGGATTGGAATGTGCGCATCAAAGCCGAGGTGGTGATGAAGGACGAAAAAGAAACCGGGGAACGGGCGCATTTGAACTTCGGGCACACGTTCGGGCACGCCATCGAAGCCACGGCTGGGTACGGGACGTTTCACCATGGCGAAGCCGTGTCACTGGGCATGGTGGCGGCAACGACCCTGGCCGTCAATTTGGGGCGATGTGAACGGGCGGTGTTGATGCAGTTGGTGAGTTTGCTGGAACGGATTGGGTTGCCGGTGCGTGCGGGGAACCTGCCAGGGGTTGAGGTTTTGATGGCGGCGATGATGCTGGATAAAAAGGTGGCGGAGGGTGCGGTACGTTTGGTGTTGCCGGAGGGTTTGGGGAAGGTGGTCGTGAGCAGTGATGTGCCGACGGTTGAAATTGAAAAAGCCTGGCGGGCGGTGATGTGATTTTTGCATTTCGGAATTGATGTTTAGCGTGGACGCTTTGCGTCGGCGTGATTATTGTTAGCGCCGCGATTTATCGCGTCTTTATGTAGCCCAGCCCCCGGAGGCGCCCTCGGCTGGGTAAACCACAGGCATACATGTGATATTGACGCCGTGCCCT
>CAZJMK010000064.1:7756-21886 GCA_964547135.1 uncultured Phycisphaeraceae bacterium
ATGCAATTGATCCGGGGCTAAAGCCCTCGGCGTCAGTTGTAGCCCAGCCCCCGGAGGCGCCCTCGGCTGGGTAAACCACAGGCATACATGTGATATTGACGCCGTGCCCTTCAGGGCCGGGTGTTTCTACTCATGATGCAATTGATCCGGGGCTAAAGCCCTCGGCGTCAGTTGTAGCCCAGCCCCCGGACGATGCCGCATCACTCTGCGGTCTGTTTTTTGGGGTACATCAGTGAACCGGCGACGGACAACGCCAAAATGATGCCGATGATGGACAGCGACAGAGCGGTGGGGATGTGCATGGACCAGGGCAGAAAGTGGTAGTAATCAGCGGCTTCCAGCAGCATTTTCACGCCGACGAAAGCGAGAATGGCTGCCAACCCGAAATGCAGCAGGTGAAACTTTTCCAAGAGGCCCGACAGGGCAAAGTAGAGCGCCCGTAATCCGAGAATGGCGAAAATGTTGGAGGAGTACGCCAGGAACATATCACTTTGTTGCGTGACCGGATCACGGATGACGCCGATGACCGCAGGCACACTGTCCACCGCGAAGACCACATCGGTGGTTTCAATGGCGATGAGCACGACAAACATCGGCGTGGCCATGAGTTTGCCCTGATGCCGTGTGAAGAACTTGCCGTCGTCGGTGGGCGGGCTGACGGGCATGATTTTGCGCACCAGTTTGATGATGGGGTTGTGTTCGGGGTGAACCTGCTCGTCATTTTTGAACGCCATTTTGAAGCCGGTGTAAAGCAGAAACGCGCCGAAGACAAAGAGCATCCAATGAAGCTGGTTGATGAGGGCGACGCCCAGCACGATGAAAATGATGCGCATCACGATGGCCCCGACGATGCCCCAGAAAAGCACGCGATGCTGATACTTGCGCGGCACCTGGAAATAGGTGAACAAAAGCAGAAAGACAAAGAGGTTGTCCACCGAGAGGGATTTTTCCAAAAGGTAGCCGGCGGTGAACTTGAGGGCGTCATCGTGGCCGCGCCAGGGAATGAGCAGGGCGTTGAAGACCAGGGCGATACCGATCCAGAAAACCGACCAGCCGATGGCTTCGCGGAACTCGATCACGTGGGCCTTGCGATTGAAGACGAAAAGGTCCAACGCGAGCAGGAAGGCCACCAGCAGGTTGAAGGCCACCCAGGGAAACCAGGGGTGTTGCACAACGTCGGCCAGGGCGGCAAGGAGGTGTGGCATAAAAGGATTCCAAAGATGAAACGACAGCATAGACGAAAGCGACGGGGGAGGGTAGGTGTCATGATGAGGGATATTTCGAATTTCGAATTTCGGATTTCGAAATAAGCAAAAGGCACGTTTGTCATCGGCTGTCGGTTGTGCAATCGACAGCAACGTGTTTGGCACGCTGATCGTTTGCCCGATGGGGCAGCAACGTTTACACTTCGCAATCGCTTGGTGAAAAAGGGCAATCGCTGTGCATTTTGCGTTAATTGACCGTGTACTGGAACACACACCGACGCAGGGGTCGGCAGCGGGGAAGTTGCGGGCGGTCAAGCAGGTGAGCATGGCGGAGGAATATCTGCTGGATCACTTTCCAAGGTTTCCCGTGCTGCCGGGGGTGATGATGCTTGAGGCCCTGGTGCAGGCGGCAAGGGCTTTGGTGGCGGCGGAAAACGGTGGTAGGCCGACAAACAGGCCGATGGTGCTGAGTGAGGTTCGCAATGTGCGGTACGGGAATATGGTGCGACCGGGACAGGCCTTGGTGGTGGAAGTGACTTTGAAAAATGCTCAGCCGGATGGGGAGGGAAGGTGGGAGTTCATCGGCGTGGGCATGGTGGAGGGTCAGGTGGCGGTGCAGGGGAAGTTTACCTTGCAGCCGTTGACGACGGAACTTTTCACTTAGCCCTGGGTCAATGACCCAGGGCCAAATGACGAATCATGGGAAACGTAAGCATCACGGAGCGAGTCAACATGGCTATGTCGCAGGATGAAGTGTTCGCCAAGGTGAAGGATGTGCTGGTCGATGCCCTGGGCGCCGACGAAGAGGACATCACACCCGAATCGAAACTCGTGGCTGATTTGGGCGCGGAATCAATCGATTTTCTGGATATCGTCTTCCGCCTGGAAAAAGCCTTTGGCATCAAGATTCAACAGAGCGAACTCTTTCCAGAAAATGTGCTCTCCGACCCCAATTACGTGCAGGATGGCAAGGTGACGGACCTGGGGTTGGAGGAATTGAAAAAGCGATTGCCTCATGCGGACCTGACCGGCTTTGCGGCCAGCCGAAAGGTGAGCGAGTTTTCCAATGTGTTCACGGTGGATGCGATTGTAAAATTTGTGCAGGCGAAGATCGGGTGATGCAGAAGTGGCCAAGTGGGCAAGTGGTCAAGTGAAGAACCCAAGCCAAGGACGAGGCCGATAGGCCGAGGACTTGGGTATTCTGGTTGGTTAATCGGTGAGTCAGTGAATCGATTACTCGGCCGGAACTGCATTGATTCTTACCGATTCACCGATCCACCGACCAACTGATTCACTAAACCATACCCGAGCCCTCGGTCGCCTCCGGGGGCGGCGACCTCGTACTCGGCTTGAATTAAAAATTCGACATTCGAAATTCATATGCGCTGGATTTGGATTGATCGCATCCTCGAACTGGAAAAGGCCCGCCGCTGTGTGGCGGTGAAAAATATTTCCATGGCTGAGGACGTGCTGCACGATCACTTTCCCGCCACGTCCGCCCATGGCCCGCTGCCCGTGCTGCCCAACACGCTGATCATCGAAGGCATGGCTCAGACCGCGGGCATCATGGTCGGTCACGCCAATGACTTTCGGGAAAAGGTGATACTGGCCAAAATCGGCAAGGCCAAATTCACCGCTGTCGCTCTGCCGGGCTTCACCCTGCGCTACACCGCACACATGGAACGCATCGACACCAGCGGCGCTTCGACCAGCGGCATCGTCGAACGCATCGACCCGGCTCGCCCCGATCAACCCCCCGTGCCCCTGGCGCAGATCGAATTGATGTTCAGCCACATTGATAAAAACCTGGCCGGGCTGTCCTTCCCGGATTTCAATTTTGTGTTCACTGATCAATTCATGGATTTATTGGAACGCAGCGGGATCAAGGTGAGGGAATGAAATTGACGCCGTGCCCACCGTGGGCAGGGCCGAATGGGCAAGTGCAGGAAACAAGCCAAGGACGAGGAGTCCGCGACGAGGACTTGGGTATTCTGGTTGGTTAATCGGTGAGTCAGTGAATCGGTTACTCGGCCGGAACCGCATTGATTCTTACCGATTCACCGATCCACCGACCAACTGATTCACTAAACCATACCCGAGCCCTCGGTCGCCTCCGGGGGCGGCGGCCTCGTACTCGGCTTGGTTCTGACACTTGACCACTCGGCCACTTCACGATTGTGGCGGCATGATCTCCGGGGGTTCGGGTTGATCGGGTTCCGCACTCGAAGGCGGCGGGGGTTCGTCCGGTTTACTCGCCGGCGGATTGGCCAGTTGACGACGAAAGTGTTCGTAAGTCGATGACAGTGACGTAATCAACCCCGGCAGCTGACCCGCCCCGAAAAACACACGGGCAGACACCGCGGAATTGGGGAAAAACGTCGTCACAAAATCAAGACAGAAATCGGTGGGCGTGTGCGACACGATCAGGGCATTGGCAAACGCACCGCTCTGCACGTCTTCAGGCACTTTCAAATCGTCGTACACTTCCTGAAACGTCGGCTGCTGGGCGGGCGATGCCGGTTTAGGTGGTTCCTTGGGCGGGCCCCATTTCTGTTCGTACAGTTCAAGGTTGCGTTTCAAGGCCCCGATGAACTGCGGGAGAATACCCGCAGGCACGATCACCCGGGCGTTGACCATATGCGGGCGAGTCATCCGCTGGACGAAATCGAGAATGAACTCGCCGCCGACACGCATAACGATGGCGCCATTGCTGTAAACACCTCGCGCCACGCGGTCGGGCACGCGGGCAGCCACCTGCGGGTGACGAAATTGCTGGATCGTCGGCGGATCGTCCGGTTGTCCGGGCATCTGGGTCATGACGACATGATATCAGGGGGTTGAAGGAAAGAAATCAAGCCAAGAACGAGGCCGATAGGCCGAGGGCTTGGGTATTCGAAGAAGTGGTCAAGTGGCCGAGTGGTCCAGTGTTCAGACAAGCCGAGTCGGAGGCGTCCTCGCCGACGGCTCGGGTATGGTTTGGTGAATCAGTTGGTCGGTGGATCGGTTAATCGGTAAGAATCAATGCGGTTCTGGCCGAGTAACCGATTCACTGACTTACCGATTAACCAACCAGATACCCAAGTCCTCGTCGCGGACTCCTCGTCCTTGGCTTGGTTGTGACCTTCGAACGCTTTGATGGTGGGTCCGCTCGCCGACTCGCTTGACCCACCCTACATCACCATTGGTTTCACTAAAGCGCCTTGATGATCGCATCCAAATCATCGGGCACGGGGATCGGTTTGCACGACAAAACCCCATGCGGATCGTGGCGCGGGGCGGTTTCCTGAATCGCTTTCATATCCACGCCGGTGTGATATTTCACCGTCGCATCCGGGTCTTTGAGCACGTGGCCGGTCAGAATGCAGACCACTCGTTCCTCCGGCTTGATGATGCCTTCCTTGAGCAGCATGTGTGCCCCAGCCACGCTCGCGGCACTGGCGGGTTCACAACCAAAACCAAAGCGACCGACCATGGCTTTGTGTTCGAGGATCACTTCATCGCTGACCTGGCGCACCACGCCCTTCATGAAATCGAGCGCGCGCAGGGCCTTGGGCAGGTTCACCGGACGACCAATTTCAATGGCGCTGGCGATGGTGTGGGCGTGTATGTTTTTGGCGTCTTGTTCCTTGTAGTAGCCGTTGACAAGGTCTTTGTTGAAACGTCCGCTGTTCCAGCGCAACCCGTGCTGTTCGTACAACTCGTACAACGGGTTGGCACCGCGGGCTTGTATCACCGCCAGACGAGGCACCTTTTTGATGAGACCCAGACATTCGAGTTCGCTGAACGCCTTGCCGAAGGCCGAGCAATTGCCCAGGTTGCCGCCGGGCACGACGATCCAGTCGGGCACTTCCCAGTTGAGGGCTTCCAGCACGCGATACATGATCGACTTCTGCCCTTCCAGGCGGAACGGGTTGACGCTGTTCATCAGGTAAATGCCCAGTTCCCTGCGGTCCTGCGCGACCTGTCGCACCCTTCGTAAACAGGCGTCAAAGTCGCCCTGCACCTGCAAGGTTCGAGCACCGTAGTCGAGGGCCTGCGACAGTTTGCCGTAGGCGATTTTGCCTGAGCCGATGAACACGACGCCCGGTATTTGTGCCAGGGAAGAAAACAGTGCCAGGCTGGCGCTGGTGTTGCCGGTGGAGGCACAGGCCACGCGCTTGGCGCCGACCATGCGGGCGTGGGTGAAGGCTGCGGTCATGCCGTTGTCTTTGAACGACCCGGAGGGGTTCAGTCCTTCGTATTGCAACAACAGCGAACCGGGCTTCATGCCGATGTGTTTGGCCAATAGGTTGGCTTCCTGCAGGTTGGTGCGCCCTTCGCCGACGGTGACGATGTCGGATTCGTGACGGTAGAAGGCCAGTAGTTCACGAAAGCGCCACACGCCTGAAAAGTCCAGGGCGCCGGCATCGTGTGCCCCCTTGGTGTTCCAGCGATGTTCGAAAAACGACAGGCTTTTGGGGGCAGCCATGCGCAGCCAGTCGTAGTGAATGTCCAGCAGCGAGCCGCACCTGGGGCAGGCCACGAGCACCTGATCGACGGGGTACTTGCTGCTGCAATCGGGGTTGGTGCATTCCTGGAAGGCAAAATCCATAACGTCACTCATCATGAGGTTGAGGGAAGTGACGCATTGTAACCGCCGAGGTGGTTGAAGTGGTCGAGTGGTTGTATTTGTTAGCGCCGCGATTGATCGCGTCGTGAGAAGTGGTCAAGTGGCCGAGTGGTCAAGTGGTCGAGTGACGGAACCGTATTCGGCAGTTAGCGCCGCGATTGATCGCGTCTGGTCGAAAAGGTTGATCGGTTGGTCAGTGACTCGGTGCATCGGCCTGAGCAAAGCCCGTTCAATCCGAGTAACCGATTTACCGACCCACTGATTAACCACACCGATCAGACACGTCAAGTCGCTCGGGTGCCATTGGCAACTCGTTGCCAGTGTTCAGAATGATCGATTGTAACTTGTCACTGGCACACGATGAGTGACCGGTAAGGGCACTGGCAGGCAAGCTGCCGGTGGCACCCATTTGCACCACACTCGGCCAAGCGCAAGGAAAACCCTACAATGCGAGCATGGGTGATGCGAGTTACCAGAACGATCCGTTACTGGCGGACCTGACCGAGCCGCAGCGGCAGGCGGTGACGCATGTGCAGGGGCCGCTTCTGATTTTGGCTGGCCCGGGGTCGGGCAAAACGCGGGTCATCACCCGACGCATGGCTCACCTGATTTTGCGCTGCGGCATCGCGCCCTGGAATGTGCTGGCCATCACTTTCACCAACAAGGCCGCTGGGGAAATGCGCCAGCGCATGACCACGCTGGTGTCCGACCGACAGGCCCGCGCCATCACCATCGCCACGTTTCACTCGTTCTGTGCACGGGTGCTTCGGCAATACGGCTCACGCATCGGCCTGCCCCCCAACTTCACCATTTACGATACCAGTGATCAGGAACGAGCCATCAAACAGGCCATCGAATTGTTGCAAATGAACAGCAGCAATTTTTCGCCCGGCAAAGTGCTGTCGGCCATCAGCAGCGCCAAAAACGAACTGATGGACCCCGAGGCCTACGGGCGCACCGCCTATGACTTTTTCGCCAAGAACGTGCAGAAGATTTACCGCAAATATCAGGACCTGCTCAAACAACACCAGGCGGTTGATTTCGATGACCTGCTATTGAAAACGGTGGAACTGATGCGCAGGGATGCCGGGGCGTTGCACGAACTGCGCGAGCGATATCAGTATGTATTGATTGATGAATATCAGGACACCAACCACGCACAATTCGTACTGGCGCACGCCCTGATGCCCGCCCCCGCCCCCGCCCCCGGTAGCACCACCCCCGGTTCCGCCAACGACGGTATCAGCACAAGCTCCGCCAACCTGTGTGTGACCGGCGACCCGGACCAATCGATTTACGGGTGGCGCGGCGCTTCGATTCGCAACATCCTTGAATTTGAAAAGCATTACCCCAATGCGACGGTTGTGCGGTTGGAGCAGAATTATCGTTCCACCGGGGCGATACTGGCCGTGGCCGACCGTTTGATTCAGAACAATCAGCAACGCAAACACAAAGCCCTGTGGACCGACAATCAGCAGGGCGACAAGGTGCTTTGCGTCACCTGTCAGAATGAACAGCACGAAGCACAATGGGCGATTGAACATTTCAAGTCGCTGCGTGATGAACATCGGTTGACGTTCGGTGACATGGCGGTGTTTTACCGCATGAACAGCCTCAGCCGGGTGGTGGAGGATGCCCTGCGCAAAGCGGGCATTCCGTATCAGATCGCCCGGGGCACCGCCTTTTACGACCGCAAGGAAATCAAGGATTCACTGGCGTACCTGCGGGTACTAGCCAACCCGGCAGACGAGGTGAACCTTTTGCGCATCATCAACACCCCGGCCCGCGGTTTGTCAGATGCCACGGTGAAGTTGCTGCAAGCACGTGCGGTGGCGGGGGAACAGACGATGATGTCGGTGATCAGCCGACCACAGCAATGGGTGGGGTTGAACAGTCGAGCGCAGGCAGCCGTGCAACGGTTTGCGGCGTTGATGCAGGGCCTGCGCAAACTGGCAGGGTTGACGGCAACGCCGGGTTCTGGTTCGGCGGATGATGAAAAAGCAAACGACGCGCCCCCGTTGTTGACCGGTCCCCCGGCTGGCGCCCCGGTGAAACATTCGGCTGGGCACGAAATGACCTTGCGTGATTTTGTCGATCATGTGCTGACGGAGAGTGGCCTGCACGCACACTTTGCCAAGGACAAAACCGACCCCGATCAGGAACGATTGGCCAACCTGAGCGAATTGGTTTCGTCCGCCCAGCAATTTGAAACCGAGTACGAAGCGACGCACCGTGATGCCCCCGACATGCTCACGCTGTCGCGCAAGTTGTCGGCTTATTTGGAACAAGTAAGTTTGGTGAGTGATGTGGATGCGGTGGATGCGGGGCAGGGGTCGGTGACGCTGATGACGTTGCATGCCGCCAAGGGCCTGGAGTTTCCAGCCGTGGTGATTGTCGGGTTTGAAGATGGCTTGCTGCCGCATGAACGATCGAATCAAAACCCGCGTGAGTTGGAGGAAGAGCGACGATTGGCGTTCGTGGGCATCACCCGTGCGATGCGTTTTCTGGCCTTGACCCATGCCCGGTTTCGCAGTGTGTTCGGCATGTTGCACCCGACCATCCCCAGTCGATTTTTACAGGAATTGCCCAATGAGCATGTGAAGCCGTTGAACGTTGCAAGACAGTGGGACGCAGTGGGCGACATGGGGTTACGCAGGCTCGATTCATACCAGCGTCGGGTTGCGAACACCGACTTTTCCAGTACCACCGACGGCGATGGCGCAGTGAGCAACGATCACGACGCGGACGGAAAACCCTCGGCTGGTTCGCCCAGCATCATCGTCGGCAGCCTGGTGCGACATCCGCATTTTGGTTTGGGCCGGGTACTCAACGTCATGGGCAGTGGGCAACAAAGCCGGGCACAGGTGAAGTTCAACACGGTGGGTTTGAAAACCTTGATCCTTGAACATGCACATCTGCAATCGGTGGGGGAGTGACCATTCGACCGGGTCGATACGACCCGGCTCTGTACATCGTGTTTACGACATCATTTTTCGATTCCGATTTTGGGACACTTTTCCGCCAGCACACAACCATCACAGAGGGGTTTACGGGCGCTGCAGACCTTGCGACCATGGGCGATGAACAGGTGTGCCAGTAGGGTCCAATTTTCACGGGGGAACAGGGGCATGAGGTCCGATTCGATTTTCACCGGATCGGTTTGCCGGGTCAGCCCCATGCGTTGTGACAGGCGTGATATATGCGTGTCAACCACCACGCCGGCGTTGATGTTGAACACGTTGCCCAGCACCACATTGGCGGTTTTGCGCGCTACGCCGGGCAGTTCGAGCAACTGGTCCATCGACCCCGGTACGTCGCCGTTGAACTTGTCCACCATGAGTTTTGCGGCAGCCTGCAGCGACTTGGCCTTGTTGCGATAAAACCCGGTGCTGCGAATGACGGTTTCGATTTCCGGCAACGTTGCCTGCGCCAACTTGCGGGGGTTGGGCCAGCGTTGGAAAAGGTCGGGCGTGACCAGGTTCACGCGGGCATCGGTGCACTGGGCGGACAGAATCGTGGCCACGAGCAACTCGTAGGCATTGCGATGATTCAAGGCACAGCGGGCATCGGGGTACGCACGGCTGAGTTGGGTGTAATACCACGTGGCAAGCGGTGCAGGTGATTTACTTGTGTTGGCGCGGGCCTTGGTTTTGACGGAAGTTTTTTGGGGTTTGGTGGGTGACATGGCGATGGTTTCTTGAATATTGGTTGGCACACGGAGGCGCTAAGTGGTGTTATTGACGCCGTGCCCTTCAGGGCCGGATGATGGCGTGTCAATCGCAACAGGCGATATCCGGGGCTAAAGCCCTCGGCGTCATCGGTTGCCCCCGTTCACTTCATCACACATCGTCCGCTGCCGGCACAGACCTCGCATTCAGGCGCTCCGCCCCCGGCATGTTGCAGACAGTAATCAATGCGTGCCTGAATCACCTGATGAATCATCGGGTGCAGCCCCAGCGGAGCCGTCACCATGTAACCCACCCCCGGGTGTTTGGCTGCTGCTTCCGCTGACAAACGCGGAATGTCTTCGTGCCAGTGTTTGCCCGGCAGCAGAAAGTAGGGCATCACCACAATCGACTTTGCCCCGCGCGCCACGCAACGATCAAACGCAGTGGTGATCGAAGGCTCGGCGATTTCCATGTGGGCGGGTTCGACAATATCAAAGTGCGATTGCCCGGCAAACCGCTGCACCATCGCTTCGAGCATTTGATTGGACTCCGCCCGACGCGATCCATGATCGACAATGATCACACCTACGGGCTTGAGTGTTGCTTGCGGCACAGGTGAAACGCTGGCGACCGGGTTACAAGAGGTTGTCGGGGTGACGGTGGGCATCATGCACAATCTTACGCAGGTCGGAGGAGCCGGGGCGCGGTGTTCGGGAGTTAGCGCCGCGATTGATCGCGTCTGATCGGAGTGGTTCATCGGTTGGTCGGTGAGTCGGTTAATCGGTTGAAGAAGTGGACAAGTGGTCAAGTGGCCGAGTGATTGTATATTTTACAGTTGATTGGTCGCCCAATTCCGTCAATCACCAAATCGCCAGATCGCCCAATCTCCGATCAGACGCGATTGATCGCGGCGCTAAGTGAACACTCTGCATCACCCCGCTCCGCGCAACACCTTGGCCACCTGTTGCGGATTCACCGGTTCGATGATGCCCTGTTCGGTGATGATCGCTCGGATCAACTCATGCGGCGTGACATCGAACGCAGGGTTGAACACCTGCATCGCATTCGGTGCGGTGCGTCGTCCAAAGTGGCTGGTGATTTCATCCGCAGCACGATCTTCAATCGGTATGTGCGACCCATCGGGGATGGACAGGTCGAATGTCGAACTCGGAGCAGCCACGAAAAACGGCACATGATGATGTTGCGCGAGTATCGCCAGGGTGTACGTGCCGATTTTGTTGGCGGTGTCCCCGTTGGCGGCGATGCGGTCGGCTCCGACGATCACCGCCTGCACCTTGCCGCTGCGCATCAGCACAGCCGCCATGTTGTCGCATTGCAGGGTGACATCGATGCCCGCCTGTTGCAGTTCCAGTGCGGTCAAGCGTGCCCCTTGCAACAAGGGCCTGGTTTCATCGGCAAACACTTTGATCGGCCAACCACGTTCATGGGCCAGGTACAACCCGGCGGTGGCTGTGCCGATGCCCCCGGTCGCCAAGGCCCCGGCATTGCAATGGGTCAGCACCCCCAGGGGTTGATCTTTTTGCGTTGTCGCCATGGTGCGAATTTTTTCGAATAAGGTGAGCGTGTGTTCGCCGATGCGTTGACACATCGCTTCATCTTCGGCGTGAATTTTCAAGGCCTCGGCCAATAGCGATTCGGGCGTCGCTGGTGTGACTTTCAACATGCGTTCAATAGCCCAGAACAGGTTGACAGCCGTGGGCCTGCTGGTCGCCAGGTACGCCCCTGCTTTTTGCAGGTCACCTTGTTGGGCACCGATGACGCAGCCGTAGGCCGCAGCAATGCCGATGGCCGGGGCACCGCGCACGGACAAACGTTTGATCGCCTGCCAGACGGATTCGACCTCACGACAATCCAAATAAGTCACTTCGCCGGGCAGGCGCGTCTGATCCAACAAACGCAAATACCCTGTGCGTGCATCGCCGATCCATTGACTGGGTTGGAGCATGTGGTTCCTCGATTTCGCCGACGGGTTTACTTACGTATTGAACCAAACAAAGAATTCAACACATACAGCAGCCGGGTAGCTGGGTGCTCGTGGCTAGGGGCTGGGCAGAGTCGTTGGCGATGGTTGCTTTACTTAGCTCCCAGTTACAAGCCCCCAGCTCCATGAATATTTTCCTCTGTGGCCTCCGTGACCTCTGTGTTGAAAAATCAGGTTTGTTTCACTCTCCCATGAAAAACACCACCATCATGATGTTCAGCGCGTTGAACCCTGCGTGGGTGAAAATGCAAGGCCAAAGGTTCCCCGTCCGCTCGTACATCCAACCCAGCGCCACCCCCAACACCCACAACCCCGGCAGCGTCTGCCAGGGCATGCCCACATGCAGCAGCGTGAACACCGTCGCTGATATCAAAATCACCGACCAGCGATGAATGCGTGCCAGTTCCACTTCGAGCAATGCCGTCTGCACCAGCCCGCGAAACACCACTTCCTCCACCAAGGGGGCCACGACCACCGCTGCCAAAATCAGCCCGATCGTGCCCGCCAGGTCGTCGGCTTCACGAATCGCTTCCAACATCTGATGACCGAGTTCGGGCATCGGTTGATGCAGTACGGTATAACCGAACCAACTGGTCAGCCCCAGCACGGCCATGACGATCGGTGTGCCCAACAGCAGGCCCAACGAACCGGACAACACCAGCCAACCACCGCGACGACCCGATAAACCAAGCTGGTCCCATCCCCCGGCGTGCCGATGGCTGCGCGCCAGTACGTACACCATCACGGGCAACAGCGTCATGCCTTGAATGAGCAGCGCCCGAATCGCTTCCTGTGACGTGGTCAGTTGCAGTTCATGCTCGGTCGCGCCCATCGGCAGCATCAACCCCAACCCCACCAACACCGGCCCAACCAGCACCATGCCCACAAGCAACACCATCATGCCGATGAACACGTCAAACACACGCAGCCCCGCATCCCGGTAGGGCACACCCTTCAAGCCCCCCGGCCAGAGCCAGCCGCGCCACATGCACACCCCGACCGACGCCCCGGCGATCAACAGCATGGGCAACAAATCACGCAACGTTGGTTCGGTGACGGGCATGTGCCTAGTTTACCCGCGCCGGATATTGCGGTTGAATGAATTGATTGACAGAGCCACGAGCGAAAGCGAGTGGTGCTTTGAAAAACCAAGAACCGCTCACTACCGTTCGCGGCTCTGAATAAAAAACCGTGCTTGCACATGGCTCAGAGCCAAGCCCTCGGCGTCCGTTGTAGCCCAGCCGCCCCCGGCTGGGTCAACCACTTCAATCATTCACCGCGACGCCCGGCGGGGGTTGCGCAGGGATGGGTCATGCGGTGCGGGCGTGGTGGTGTCGGTGGCTTCGGGGGTCGGTATTGGCGTGGCATTGGCAGCCGACTCAACGCGACCGAAAATCATGCGACCTGCGGTGGTTTGCAGGGTGCTGGTGACGACCAGGTCCACCTCGTTGCCGACGTAGGTGCGACCGTTTTCGACGACGATCATGGTGCCATCGTCGAGGTAGCCAACGCCCTGCTGGGCGCCTTCGCCGGGCTTGATGACCTTGACGCGCAGGTTTTCGCCGGGCAGGGCGACGGGGCGCAGGGCGGTGGCCAGGTCATTGAGGTTGAGGGTATCGACATCGCGGAGCGTGGCCACCTTGGCGAGGTTGAAATCGTTGGTCATCAGCCGGGCTTGCAGGTGGAGGGAAAGGTTGATGAGTTTCTGATCGACGCCGGTGCCTTCGACTTCGCTGTCGTCGATACTCACCGCTGCGCCGAAGGAGCCGGCAGCGCCGGGGGTAGTGGGGGAACCGGGGGAGCCGGGGGAACCGGGGGTGTGTTGCAATTTGTGCAAAATTTCCAACCCGCGCCGACCCCGAGCGCGTTTTAGTTTGTCGGCTGAGTCGGCCAGGGTTTGCAGTTCGGTCAATACGAATTTGGGAACGATCAATGCTCCGGTAATGAAGCCGGTTTTGATGAGATCGAGGATGCGTCCGTCGATGATGACGCTGGTGTCAAGGACCAGCGGTCGCGGGCCACGCAGTTGTTTGGTGAATTCGACGTAGGGAATGACAAAGCGGAAATCATCTTTGGTTTGCAGCACCAGTGAAATCGACAGGTAACAGGTGATCAGCCCCATGAGCACCTTGGAACCTTGAAAGAGGTTGTAGGTTGGGCCTTCGCGTTTGGAAAATTCTTCGGGGATGAGGATCAGGGCGAACAAGTCAACGACGAAGGAGAGCGCGTAGGCAGCCAGCAGCCCGGCGATCAGGCCGAGGAACACGCCCGACATGGCGGAAAGTTTTTTATGGGGCGTGAGCACATCGGCGACGACAAAGGCCATGGAAATACCCACCGCCACCAGCAGCATGGCCACGACGACGGGAAAGTCCAGAAATTGGTTGACCTGAAACTGAGCGGATTGATAGGTCAGCACATAGAGTGCCGTCACCGCTGCGACCAGCAGAATGAACAACCCGCGCAGAATGGAAAGAATCATGATGCGTTCCCTTGACGACAAAGGATGTGCCCCTGAAAGAATAGACGATAGCAGGCGCGGGGTAAAACGGAAAAAGAAGTGGTCGGGTGATATCAATATCGAATTTCGAATTTCGAATCAGTAGTGTCCGGTTAAGGAACGACAGTAAGTTGGCTTGATGCTTG
>CAZJMK010000065.1:0-20781 GCA_964547135.1 uncultured Phycisphaeraceae bacterium
GTGATATCATGAGGATCGGCTATTGCTACCTTATAGATGCAATGAAACACTAGTAACAAGCCCCCATCCATCGAACTCACCCTCGTGTGATCAAGCGAGCTCGCCTCCGCTTCAGGGGAAACGGGAGTATTACAGAACCCCTTGCCATCATTGCGCTATCATCATTTCAATGTAACAGTTGTTTGAGACGATAAATCATCATGATGCATGTACCGGTGACCATGGCGTGGTTGGAGACGGCAGGCGTTCAGGCAGTGCTGCTGGCGATGGGCACGGCTTTGCTGCTGTGTGGTGTTTATGTGCTCATTTCATGGCGGCGCGCCCGGTTGTTGACACGATTACGACGCGGGGCGGAACGGTTTGCGATTGGTGAGTTGAATTTTCGTTTGCCGGTGGAAGGGCCGCCCGATTTGGCGAACCTGGCGGATTCACTCAATCGCATGGCCGGTCAGTTGGACGAACGTTTGAGTCACCTGGCGAATCAGCGTAACGAACTCATGGCGGTGCTGGCGAGCATGGATGAGGGCGTGGTGGCGATCGACCCGGAAGAACGGGTGATGAGTTTGAATCAGGCGTCGATTCGGTTATTGAATTTGGACCCGTTGTCGGTGATTGGTCGGCCGATGGTGGAAGCGGTGCGCAACAGCACGTTGCAGGATTTGGTCAAACATGCGTTGGAGGATGAAAACCCCGCCCAGGCGGAACTGTCGGTGAAAACCGGAGGCGGACGCGGCAATACATCGGGGGCGGATATCACCACGTTGCAACTGGTGGCACACACCTCGGCTTTGCGCGATGCACAAGGTCGGCGGATCGGTGTGCTTTTGGTGATACGTGACGTGACCCGGCTGAGGCAATTGGAAACCGTGCGACGTGATTTCGTGGCCAATGTGTCGCATGAAGTGAAAACCCCGGTGGCGGCGATCAAGGCGGCGGCAGAGACGTTGCGGGGCATTTTGCCGGAGGACGATGCGGATGTACAGCGGTTCATGGGCATGATCGTCAGGCAGGCGGATCGGTTGAACGCGGTGGTGGATGATTTGCTCAATCTGGCGCGGTTGGAGCAGGAGGCACAGCAACATCGGATCAAGGTGGTGCCGACGTGTGTGCTGGAGGTGTTGCAGGCGGCGCAGGAGGCGACGGCCACGGCGGCGCGGAACAAGCGAATCATGGTGCGGGTGATGTGTCCGGCAGACCTGATTGCGGGGGTGAATGCAGGGCTGCTCGAACATGCGGTGTCAAACCTTTTGGATAATGCGATCAAGTACAGCCCGGACGGCAGCAAAGTGGATGTTACGGTTCGCGGGGATGAGGGGGAATTGGTGATTACGGTGACGGATCAGGGGATGGGAATTGAGCCGGAGCATCTGCCACGGATTTTTGAAAGATTTTACCGGGTGGACAAGGCGCGTAGCAGGGCGCTGGGCGGGACGGGGTTGGGGCTGGCGATTGTGAAGCATGTGGCGCAGGCGCATGATGGCCGGGTGAGTGTGGAGAGTACGCCGGGGAAGGGCAGTACGTTCAAATTGCATTTGCCTTTGAATTTGAGTGAGATGGATCACGTGGAAGCGATGCCCATGCAGGTGCGCTCGGCGTGAGGGAAGGTGATTTCGAATTTCGAATTTCGGATTTCGGATTTCGGATTTGCCGAATCAAGCCGGGAACGAATCGCCGAAGGCGATGAGGGCCCGGGTGTACTACATTGAATCATTTGGTGATTAAGCGATTTGGTGATTTTCGGATTGGTCGCCCAATCAACCGAAAAATGTACAATCACTCGACCTCGTGCTTGGCTTGATTCCGTAAAATTCGAAATTCGAAATTCGAAATCCGAAATCCGAAATTCGAAATCCGAAATTCGAAATTTGCATCACTCGGCCACTTCTTCAATCGTTTTCGCCTCAAGTCCCCCGTCAAAAACAGCCGATCAAAAGAGTTGGGCGATGCCCGATAAGACCCATTGCGCGCCGGGCGTGCGGGGTTTGGTGCGACTTGGGCTTTGCGGGATGTGGAGGCCTGGTCATGAGCGGAATATCCGTCGGCACAGGGCTGATCAGCGGCATCAACACCGCGCAGCTGATTGACCAGTTACTGGCGATCGATGCAAGGCCCAAGGCCATCTTGCAACGACGGGTGACGGTGCTGCAATCGCAGAACACCGCCTTTGCCGAGATCACCGCCAAGTTATTGGCACTTAAAAGCACGCTGGGTAACATGACCGACCCGGCAACGTTTCGCAATACCTCGAGCACCAGTTCCAATACCAACGTACTCACGGCTACTTCATCGAACTCGGCTGCACCGGGCGTTTACAACTTCAACGTATCACGACTGGTCACCACCCAGCAATCGTTGTCGCGCGGGTTTGCCGACCAAAGCACGACCAATGTCGGGGCGGGCACGCTGAGCTTTGAGCCGGCGGCTGCCCGATTGGACCGGGATACCAGCCTGGTGAACCTCAACGGGGGGGCGGGCGTGTCACGGGGTAAAATTCGCGTCACCGACCGTTCGGGCAACGTGGCCACGGTTGATTTGAGCAAAGCGGTGACAGTCAACGATGTGCTGGAAACCATCAACAACAGCAGCGGCATCAGTGTCATCGCCTCGGTCGAGGGTGATCGTTTACGGCTGACGGATCAATCGGGCGGTGGTGGTACGCTGCGGGTGGAAAACCTGGGTTCGACCAACACAGCCACGAGTTTGGGGCTGGCGACGGACACCGATGGTGACCCGCTGACACTGACCGGGTCGGCCATCAATACCCTTTCGGAAAACTCGCTGTTGTCGAGCTTGAACGACGGCAACGGCATGGACAGCACGGGCGGATTGGACCTGACCTTTGACAACGGCTCACAAAGTTTTTCCGTGACCTTGAACGCAGCCCGAACGCTGGGCGATGTCATCAGTGCCATCAACAACGGACTGGGCAATGATGATGGGGCAGGGGGCAAACTGGTGACCGCGGAACTCAATGCGGATCGCACCGGGTTGAAAATCAAGTATGCGGGCGGTTCGCCGTTGGACATTGCCGGTAACTCGGCGCGCGATTTGGGGTTGACCACCACCGGGGCAACGGGTGATGTCGAGGGCACACGGATACTGTCGGGGTTGAACACCAAACTGGTAAGTAACTTGAGCGGCGGCGATGGCGCAACGCTGGGTGTATTCAGCATCACGGCTCGTGACGGCACGGCCATCAGCAATATCGACCTGACCGGCTCGGTCAGCGTGTCGGAAGTGTTGTCACGCATCAACAGCGCGACAGGCAACGAAGGCAGAATCGTTGCGACCCTCAACCAGGCGGGCAACGGCATACAACTGACCGATACCACCGGCGGCACGGGCAACCTGTCCATCACCGGCACCGGGGCGGATGATTTGGGGTTGACCGACGGAACCAGTGTGGCGGCGAATGTGATCGGGTCGGGCAATCTGCAACTGCGTTACATTTCCGAGGGCACACGCATTGACAGTTTGAACGGCGGGACGGGCATCACCCGCGGTCGATTCCGCATCACCGATTCACGAGGCATCAGTGCCACGGTCGATGCAACTTCCACCGGCGTGGTGACCATCGGTGATTTGCTGCGCAGCATCAACAGTCGCGGCCTGGAAATCAACGCTCGCATCAACGACAACGGCGACGGCATTGTCATTGAAGACAACGGCCCGGGCACCACGGCCATCAAGGTCGAGGAAGATGGTTCGAGCACCGCCCGTGAACTGGGGTTATTGGGTAGCGCAGCCAGTGCGGGGGCGGCCCTCAACGGCAGTTTGGAAAAAACCATCACGCTCGACGGCACGGAAAAACTGCGTGATGTGGCGGACAAAATCAACGCAGCCGGGCTGAACGTACGGGCGGCGATTGTGAACGATGGTTCACCCCTGAACCCGTTTCGTTTGAGCCTGACAGCCAACAAGGCAGGCTCGGCGGGGGCGTTTGCGTTTGACGATGGGGGCTTGAACTTCGGCATGAGCACGTTGGCACAGGGGCGCGATGCGGTGGTGTTTTACGGGGCATCGGACCCGGCTCAGGGCATTGCCATCACCTCGACGACCAACACGCTTTCGAATGTCGTCAGCGGCGTGACCATTGATTTGAAGGGCACCAGCAACAGTGCGGTGGAACTGGCCATCATCCGCGATGATGCGAGCATCAGCAAGTCGATCAAGTCGATGGTCGATGCGTTCAACAGTGTGATCGATTCGCTGAATAAATATGACACCTACGACAGTGAAACCCAGGTGCGCGGGTTGTTGCTGGGCGATTCAACCGTGGCACGGGTTCGTTCATCGCTGTTCGGCATGGTCAATCGGCGCAGCAGCGAAGTATCGGGGCAGTTCACCGCTTTGACGCAGATCGGCATTCGCGTGGGCAGTGGAACCAAGTTGCAATTCAATGAATCGACCTTCACACAGGCTTTGCAGACGGATCGTGAAGCGGTGCTGCAACTGCTCACGTTCAGGCAGACCAGTACTGTCGATGGCACCACGACGACCACGGCTGCGGGGCTGGGCGTGCGTTTCAAGGAACTGGTGGACGGCATCACCGATGCGACCAACGGCACGGTGCAATCGCGTACCGATTCGATCAACCGGGAAATCAAACTCAACAACGACCGCATCAAGGCGATGGACACGTTATTGGCGGCGAAAAAATCACGTTATCAGCAACAGTTCAATGCGATGGAATTGACCCTTTCACGGTTGCAGGCACAAAGCAGCGCCCTGGCCGGGCTGAGCGGCGCGACTGGCGGCACAGGCGGGTGATTCCGATTTCGGATTTCGGATTTGACGAGAATACCTGTTGAAGCCGTCGAATAAGTTAGACGATGGTTTGCGTCAACAGTGTGGGCTTTGTGGCCCAGCCGCCCCCGGCTGGGTGAACAACCCTTGTCAATCACACCGCCGAGGGCGCCCCGGGGCGGTGCCACATCAGTCATTGTCAGACCACCCCGTAATTCACACCGACCCGAAGTACGGGTATATAACATCAAAAAAATCACCCAATCACCCAATCACCCAATCACCCAATCACCCAATCGCCAAATCGCCAAATCGCCAAATCATGATTCACCCTGCTGCTTCGACGATAATCAACATGCCCTGCAATTCGACCACGCGAATGGTGGTGCCCACGGTGATCCATTCCCCCCGGCTGGACACATCAATGTATTGACCGGCGAAATCAGCTCTGCCGGTCGGGCGCAATTCCGACACCACCACGCCTTGCATGCCGACCTTGACCACCTGATCGCTGCTGCGTCCGGTGTGCAATGGGTCATTCGCTTGCCGTGCGGGGGTTTCAACCTCATCACCCGAAGGCACGTTGCCCGACACGGTGGCCAATTGACTGTCGCGCAGCACCAGTCGATTGAACACCGGCAAACGATTGAATTGTCGTAACGCGGCAATCAACATCGCCAAGCCTACCGTGCCCCCGGCCAGCATCGACAGGGCCGACCATTGCAATTCGCTGATGGTTTCACGGGCCGGCAAACCGCCCCCCGCTGTGGGCACCACCGCCAGTGCGAGCGCCGCGAACATCGCGGCCAAGCCTGCAAGCCCCATCAGCCCAAAACCGGGCGTGATGAACAACTCCACCAGCAACAGGGCAAAGCCGACCAAAAACAAAAGCAGGTGCCACCACTGCGCCAACCCCACCAGAAACGGCGCCCCCAGCAACATCACCAAAGCCGTCGCTGCCACCAGCCCCGGCAAGCTCAAACCGGGGGCTTGAAATTCCAGGTAAAAACCGATGAACACGATCATCAGCAAAATCGCCCGAACCCAGGGTCGCGTCAGCCAATAGGCCACGCCCTGCGCCATCGTCGGGTGATATCGCCCGATGTCGCCGGCTCCAAACAGCGCTTTCAATTCCGCATCGTTAGCGACGATACCCCGACTCAAACCAAAATCCAGCGCCCGGTCCTGCGACAACGTGAGTAACGTCCGGCCATCATGAATCGGCTGCACAATCGCCCCCAGCGTCGGCGTCTGTGTCACCTTCACCCACATCTGTCGATCGTCATCCGTGCCCACCTGACGCGAAGTGCGACCCATCAGCGCTTCGTTGACTGCATCGGGGGAAGTGAAAGCCGGCTGATGGATGAGTAACTGCGCCGAACCAGCCGGGGTATCGACGCCCTGCACCATCCATTGATAGTCCGCGGGGTTGACCACCTTGCGTTGTTTGGTGTCCTTGTGTTCCAGCAGGTAAAGCTCGATGCCCAGTTCGCACATGGCTTGAAACAGGGCGTAGTCGTACCCGTTGGCCAGGGCGGAGTCACGAAACTCTTCCAAAAGCGGCGATAGGGCCTTGGCGCGTTCGGTGGGACTGAGGTTTTGCCCAGGCAAAATCGGGGCACAATCACCCATGGTCGAACGCGGACTCATGATGATAAATCGGCAGGCCGCTGCGATCAGTGTGCCTGCGGAGAAGGCTTCATCATGCACCCATGCCACGGTCGGCACGGGCAGTTGTTTGATTTCACGGCTGAGTTGGATGGCACTGGTGAGCACCCCGCCGGGGGTGTCCAGTTCGATGACGATGACGGTGGCGCCGTCGTCGATGGCGCGCTGGGCACGCTGCTTGAAGCTTTCGACGGTGAAGTCGTAAATCAGGCCGGTGATGCGAATGACGGCCACCCGTCCGCCGGTGGGCAGTGCGGTCATGTCGGCGGGTAACGTCGCGGCAGCAGCCTGCGGTCGCAGCGGGGCGGCAACGGGCGCAGGGGCAGTCACCGGCGAGGTTGTCGTGTTGGTGGCTGGCGGGGGCGTGGGGTTGGTAATGGTTTGTGCGCTGGTGAAGGTTGACAGGCAGAGCATCACCAGTGCGACCACGAAAACCAGGGCAACGAATTTTTTCGCGGCGGGAAGGTTCATATGCCCGCATTATACGACGCTGTTACTCAGAGCCACGAGCGGAAGCGAGTGGTTCTTCAAATATACCGCTTGTTGCCACGCGCGGCTCTGAGTCCTTAGCCGATTGCTTACGTCGTGGTATGTGATGTGTTGCTTTGTGTTGCAGCAGTGGTGCCGGCGGTATTGGTCGAACGATCTTCCAGCTTGACGGCTTGGCCGGGGTTGACCTCGTTCAACTGACGGGGTGCCGCAGCGGCGCGGTTGGCATCTTCCTCCACGCCGGACAGGCCCTTTTTGAATTCGATGATGCTTTTGCCCAGGTTGCGACCGACCTCCGGCAAACGTCTGCCGAAAATCAGCAAACCCAGAAAACAGAGCACAATGATTTCAAACGCGCCAAGGTTAAACATAATGACCTCTTTCCGGCAACCCAAAGTTTCATGCTGCCCGTGCATGATTGTAGCACGATGTGCGATTGATCGATTGATGTTTAGCGCGGACGCTTTGCGTCGGCGTTTTTGACGCCGTGCCCTTCAGGGCCGGATGTTTGTGTATGCAATCCGGGGCTAAAGCCCTCGGCGTCATTTGTCGCTTTATCACTCGACCACTTGGCCACTTTTCGTATCATGCCCCCTATACTCATGGCACTTCAAAGGGACTGGAGCATGAGCATGAAAACCCAGGCACAGCGGCGGCGGATTTATGATGGTGAGGGTGATCGTCTGGTTGGGCCGGGCGATGCGGTGGAAAAGGTGGTATTGCTACCCGACGCCGGCTCACCGCGCGATGTCAGTGCGCAACCCAAGTTGCGTTTGCTTTGGGGGCAGAACCTTTTGGAAGACATACAAGCTGGTCGATATCGCACACTGGTCTGTTCGGTGAACGCTTTTGACAACAGTCGGGGCATCATTTCACAGGCTGCTGCGGCGCTGCCCACCAGCCAGTGGGACGAAAGTTCCATCACAGCTTATGCCAAACGGTTCCCCAATCAGGGCAAGGTGACGGTGATCAAGTACGACATGGACGCGATCGAAGTGCTCGCTCTGCTTCGCCCCACCGAGGCACCGAACCTCCGGCTGGAAGACGTTGCCCTGGGGTTCAAAATCGTGGCGGAGATGATCCGTCGTAAAACCAGTCGTCTGCCCGTGGCCAGTGTTTCGTTTCTGGGCGGACGCGCCAATAAGGTGGTTGATGTGCAGGGCAATGAGCCTTCGTTTGAAACGGTGTTGCGCACGATGTACGAAGCGGGGTTCAGCGGTGATGTGTACCCGGCTCCGTGGATGTGGGCAGCCTCGTCCACCGGTGTATATGCCCGTTACCCGTTCCCTGCGTCGATCGAGTCGATGCGAGCCGGGGGGTCGTGATGCGTTTGTTGTCACCGGGCGGCGATGGTTTGCACGACAACACCGATGACATCGTATAATTGATGGAAGATCAGGGGTGGAAAAGGACGCAACATGGAAATCGATCTTCTGACCTTGGCCAAACAGACTGCCTACCCCCCCGAGGCATTTTTGTTTGTGCAGCGCGGGCTGGAGTTCACCGTTCGCCGGGTGCATGGCGAAAAAGCGGTGCAGCCACAGGCCAAAGAAGAAAACGCCCCAAGCCGACATGTTTCCGGGCAGATGCTCTGTCAGGGCTTGCGTGATTATGCTTTGCAGCAATACGGGTTGCTCGCCCGTACGGTGCTCAAACAGTGGCACATCAACAGCACGGAGGACTTTGGCAAAATCGTGTTCGCCATGGTCGAGTCCGGGCTGATGCAGAAAACCGACGATGATACGGTGCACGATTTTGTCGATGTGTTCGACTTCAATCAGGCCTTTGCCGCCGAGTTGGAGTTGACGGTGAAAAAAGTGACGACGGAAAAAAGGTGAGTTGGAAATAGAAGTGGCCAAGTGACGGAATCGTATTCGGAAGTTAGCGCCGCGATTTATCGCGTCGGGTCGGAGTGGTGAGTCGTTTGATTGGTTCATCGGTTGGACAAGTGGCCAAGTGAAACACTGATAACTGACGCCGAGGGCTTTAGCCCCGGATTTCGTTCACTAGCATCCGGCCCTAAAGGGCACGGCGTCAAAACCACCAACGCAGAGTTCCCGCGTTCAACAGACAATCACGCCACCAGGAATTTGTGCATGGCTGAGTCCGAGGGCAACAAACCAGCATCATCAACACCCCACGCGGATCGACATTTGTGGGAGTATCGCTGGTTTCGGGATGCCGCGATTTTGGTCGTGGTGGCCCTGCTGATTTTGCTGGTATGGTGGACGCGGGCGATTTTGCTGCCGGTGGTCTTGGGGTTGGCGCTGGCATACATGGCCAATCCGTTGATCACGTATTTGCAGCAACGGGCACGGCTGCCACGCTGGTTATCGACGTTTGGCTTGCTGATGGTCGGGTTGATCGCGCTGAGTGGCGCGGTGTTGTATCTGCTGCCGCGGTTGTTGGGGCAGGCTTACAGTCTGGTGCAACGGGTGCCGACGTATGTGCAAACGCTGACGCAGAAGTTGCAAAACCTGTTGCAGTATTCAGTGAGTTTGGAAGAACCCGCAGCACAAACATCGCCAACGACCGCGCCCGTTGCAACGATCGCACCTGATGCTGCTGCCGGCGCTATGACCCCCGATGCCGCAACCGTCACATTGCCAAACGAGGCCCCGACCCATGTCACGATAGCCCCCGATGCTGCGACGGTCAGGTTGTCACCCGATGCAACCAGTGTCGCGCTGCCATCGGATATCGCCGTAACAATGACGCCCGATCAAGCCGCTTTGTTGGACCCCGCCACGACCAGCGCCCCGGCCGCGCATGGCAACCCACTTTTATTCGGCCCCGATGGTTTGCTTCATTCCCTGGCGCAAATGGACCTGAGCCAACTGGGTGCCACGGTGCTCAAGTGGCTGGGGTTTGGCGTTGGGGTGGTCAGCTCAGCCGTGAGCATTGGTGCGTACCTGATACTGGCCGTCGCCATCACGCTGATCTGCTTTTTTTATTTCAGTTGGAAGTTCGACGGCATCATCGCCTGGTTCGCCCAGTTCGTGCCCGGCCAGAATCGCACCCGTACCCTGCACATTCTCAGTCGCATGGACAAGGCCATTGCCGCCTGGTTCCGTGGCCGCCTGTTGCAGGCGATGTTGCTGGGGTCGATTCTCTCCGTCGGCTGGGGCTTTGCCGGGGTTCCCTATTGGCTCTTGCTGGGCATCCTCGGCGGAATGCTCAACCTCATCCCCTACATGTCGGGGCTGACTTTGCCGGTGGTCATATTGATGATTTTGCTCGACGCTTTTGCGCAGGGTTCGCCGATCACCTGGTGGGCGATTCTGCTTTGGCCGGCGGTGGTGTTCGCGTTCGGTCAACTGTTTGATGGTTGGGTCGTCGAGCCGCTGGTACAGGGACAGGCCACCAGCCTTGACCCGTTGTCGGTGCTGATTGCGGTGCTCATCGGCGGAAGCCTGGCCGGGGTGCTGGGCATGATTCTGGCGATACCCACCGCGGCATGTGTGAAAATACTCTGGCAGGAAGTGATTCAAGCACGAGTGCGGGAAATACTCAATGGTTCGCCGACCGCGGGGTGAAGTGGTCGAGTGATACAAATTTCGGATTTCGAATTTCGGATTTAGCGAGAAGACTTGCTATTGAAGCCGTCGGATTTCGAATTTACCAAGCCAAGAACGAGGCTGGCAAGCCGAGGGCTTGGGTATTCCGGGTGGTTGATCGGTGAGTCAGTTAATCGGTTACTCGGACAGAGTGGTCTTTGCTCTGACCGATTAACCGACTCACCGACCAACTGATTAACCACTTCCATCACTCGACCACTCGACCACTTCTGCGCTTCGTGGTTCAATACCCCACATGTGTGACCGGACCCCTCAACGCATTCTGCTGATTCGCCCTTCAGCCTTGGGCGATGTGGTGCGAACGGTGCCCGTGCTGGTGAGTCTGCGTCAGGCTTACCCGCAGGCCCGCATCGATTGGCTGGTGCAGGACAACTACGCCCCAGCCATCGCCGGCCACCCGGCCTTGTCGGGCGTCGTCCCCTTTCCCCGCAAACAACTGTCACATTGGTACAAGCCCGGTTCAGGCATGAATCAGGCATGGCAATGGGTGCGACAGTTGCGCACGCAAAAATATGATGCCGTGTTCGACCTGCAAGGGCTTGCGCGTTCGGGCTTCATCACCCGACTTACCGGTGCCAGGCAACGCATCGGGTTTGCCAAAGCCCGTGAACTGGCCTGGCTGGGGTACAACCAGCGTTACCCGGTCGATGCAAAACTGCACACCGTCGAACGCATGCTTGGTTTATTGACTGCCCATGGGTTGCCCGTGGTGCGCGACATGCGCTTGTACCCAGCCCCGGTCGATCAGCAATGGTTGCAAAAATATCGAAGTGAAAACGGATTGAATGAGCAACCGTATGTGATCGTCGCCCCCACCGCTCAGTGGTTGTGCAAATGCTGGCCGATTGAAAAGTTCATCGCCCTCGCCCGGCTCATGCACAGTTCCCTGCAACCCACCCCGCGCCTGGTGATACTCGCTGCCCCGCACGAACGCACTTACATACAACCCATGCTCGATGCGCTGGCGAAAGTAAACCCGTTGTGTCCGACCACCACCGTCGGGCAAATGCTGGCCCTGGTCAGCCAATGTCGTTTACTGGTTTGCAATGATTCAGCCCCGCTGCACATGGGCGTCGGCTTTGGCAAACCGTTGGTCGCCCTGTTCGGCCCGACCGACCCCGCGCTCGTCGGCCCCTACCAGCGCCCCGACACCGTCCTTCAACCCCCGCAATTGCCAACCAACCTTGACCTGCGTCGTTATCGACATCATCGTGAGGATCAAAGCCTGATCGGACGGATTGAGGTCGAGGGGGTGTGGGGAAAAGTCCAAAAACAATGGATGATGGATCATGGATAATGGATGATGTTCAAACCATGAGAGGGTGAAGTCGTTGCGCTTGGGTTGGTATCAACATGATCCATCATCCTTTATCCATTATCCATGAACTTCATTTGGCCCCATGCCCTTGAATCGTTAAACTCACCCTTCACTTATTGGCAACACGATCCAGCGGAGCTTGCGCTTGCGTAACAACTCATTCAGCCGACGTGCCCGTGTGTGGTCCTTAGCCGGGGCTTTGACTTTGGGTTCGCTTTGTTCGGCAGTGCTGCAAGCGCAGGGGCTGGACCTGGCCAATCGGCCGGTGGGTGAAATCCGTATTGAAGGGTTACAGCAGGTGCCCCAAACGCTGGCGCTCAATCAGGTGCGTCTGCAAAAGGGTGACCCTTACAACCCCGCCCTGGTGCAGGAGGATATTGTTCGATTGACGCATTTGGGTCGATTCGGAGCGGTGACGGCCAAGGTGGAACCGCAGGCCGACGGAACGCTGGTGGTCACGTATCAGGTGAAGGAATTGGCCACGCTGGCGGATGTGCTGACGGTGGGCAACAAGGAAATCAGCGATCAGGAGTTGCTCAAGTTGTCAGGCTTGCGCAGCGGCGACCCGGTGGATGCGTTTCTGATTCAGCGGGCCATCAATCAGATGAAGGCCGAGTATGAAAAGAAGGGTTATTTTCAGGCGGAAATCAGTTTCGATCAGGGGCAGTTGGACGAATCAAATTTGCTGATATTCCGGGTGCGGGAAGGGCCTTTGGCGCGCTTGAAGGAAATTCGTTTTGAAGGCAACACGCTGTTCACGGAAAAACAGTTGATGGGGCAGATCAAATCGCGCACCTATTTTTTCATTCTGCGCAAGGGCGAGGTGAACCGGGAACAGTTGGAACAGGATGCGGCGAAGCTGCGTGATTTTTACCGAGACGCAGGTTACTTGGATGCACAGGTCGGCAGACGCATCGACATCAGCCCCGATCAGCGCGAAGCCGTCGTCGTGTTCGTCATCAATGAAGGTCGGCAGTTCACCATCGATCGCATCATCATCGAAGGCAACGAGCTTTTCAGCAGCGAGCAGATCATGGCGGCGATGCTGGTCAAGCCCGGCGATGTGCTGGAAGCGGAAAAGGTCAAAAAGAGTTACGACGCAGTGCTGGACCTTTACGGGAAACTGGGCTTCATCGAAACCCGCATCGAGCGCGGCCCGGGTACGCAGGGCTTTGAACGGGTGTTTCACGAAACCGAACCAAGGGTTGACCTGATCGTGCGCATCAACGAAGGCAAGGCTTACAACGTCGGCAAAGTCATGGTGTCGGGCAACCTGTCCACCAAGGACAAAGTCGTACAGCGACAGATTCGCGGCATCGAACCCGGTCGGCGCTTCGACCGCACCGGCATCACCACCACCGAAGAACGACTGCGCGAATCACCCCTGTTTTCCGACGCCAGCGTGACCGTATTGGGTGACCCGGAGGATGAAACGCGCGATGTACTCGTCGAGGTCAAAGAACGGCAGACAGGCAATATCAGTTTCGGAGCGGGCATCAGTTCCGACTCAGGCGTGATCGGAGCGGTGGAACTGACTCAGCGTAATTTTGATATTGCCGATGTACCGGAGAGTTGGGGCGAATTTTTCACGGGCAAGTCGTTTCGCGGGGCGGGGCAGTATTTCAATTTGTCGCTGCAGCCGGGTAATGAGTTCAGCCGGTATAGCGTGAGCTTCCGTGACCCGGCGTTTTTGGAGACGGATTACTTTTTGGATTTGTCGGCTTTTTACGTGGAACGTGAACGCGACAATTATGATGAAACCCGTGGCGGGGGCACGATTGGTGTGGGGCAACGCTTTGGGGATGTTTGGTCGGCTTCGATTCGAGCACGGGGTGAAAATGTGGAGGTCGATAGCATCGCTTCTGACGCCCCGCAGGACGTGATTGATGTGCAGGGAACCAACCTGATCACCAGTCTGGGTTTTGCGGTGACACGCAACACCACCGACAGCACGCTGTTTCCGACCAAGGGCAGTCTGACGGAGCTTTCGCTATCACGGGCGGGGCTGCTGGGCGGGGCGTATGAGTTCACCATGGCGGAGGCGAGTTTCCGAAAGTTTTGGACGGTGGACGAAGACTTTTTCGGCTACAAGACGGTGGTGACGTTCCGCAGCGAGGTCGGCTACATTTTTGAGGATGTTGATGAGGTGCCGTTGTTTGAACGGTTTTATGCCGGGGGCAGGTCGTTGCGCGGGTTTTCGTTCCGGGGGATCGGGCCGTTGGGCTTCCGTCCGCCGAATCCGCCGACTGAAACCAACCCCGTAAAGACCGACGACCACGTCGGCGGCACGTGGTTGTTCATCGCCGGGTTGGAATACAACTTTCCGATTTATCAGGACACTTTACGCGGCGTGGTGTTCGTCGATTCAGGCACCGTCGCCAATGAGGTCAGTTTCGGGGAATACCGCGTGGCCGTCGGCGCAGGCATACGGCTGAAGGTTCCGTTTTTGGGCCAGGCGCCTTTCGCGTTGGACTTTGCCGTACCGATTGTGAAGGAAGAGGGCGACGACACGCGGATTTTCAGCTTCGATATTTCGTTGCCGTTCCGATGAGGATGAAGGGGAAGTGGCCAAGTGGTCAAGTGGCCGAGTGGTCAAGTGACGAAATCATGTTGGGATGTTAGCGCCGCGATTGATCGCGTCTGGTTGGAGTTGTTAATCGGTTGGTCGGTGAGTCGGTTAATCGGGAATAGCAAAGGCAGTTCTGACCGAGTAACCGATTAACTGACTCACCGATGAACCATGCAAAATACCCAAGTCGTCGTCGCGGACTCCTCGTCCTTGGCTTGGTTCTGTCACTTGACCACTTGACCACTTGACCACTCGACCACTGCTTATTTTCGTGCCTTCATAACCGATGATGCCCCAGGGTATTCACTTGAAACACACAAACGGTATTGCCCGCAGCCGATGGAAATGATAGAACATGACCCCTGCGGTCTGCGTATGGGTGGGGTTGGTTCATACAATCATGTGCGTACCAATTGCGGCGCACAGCAACGATGTTTCGATTAACCATGGAGCGAGTGCAATGTCCAAGTCTGTCAAAACGATGTTGATGTTGGTGGCGGTGACCCTGGTGTTGGGCACCGGCGTATTCGTCGGGGCACAGGCGGGTAAAGCCCGACCGGTGGCGGTGGGCGTGGTGGATGTGCAGCGGGTGTTTGATGCCCTGGCGGAAAAGGTACAGGCTGATGCCGACTTGCAGACCAAGGCTGACCGCCTGCAACAGGAGGGACAGGAACGCGAACGTAAAATTCAAGACCTGCAAAAAGATTTGGAAGTATTGGCTGCCCCCGGTTCCCCCGCCCATGCCCAGAAGCAGGACGAACTGGAAAAAATGGCCATCGAGTTTCAAACCTGGCGCAATTTTCAAAGCCAGAAATTGCAGCGGGAACGAGCGGTGCGTTATGAACAGCTTTACCGCAAGATGAGCGAATCGCTGGGCAAGCTCGCCAAGGAAAACGGCTTTGATCTGGTGATGTTCAAGGAAGGCCCGTTTGACACGCGGAATGTAAAACCAGAACAACTGGGCACGGTGATTCAGTTGCGCAAGGTGCTTTGGGCAGCGGACGATCTGGAATTGACCGATATGTTGGTGCAGCGGATGAACAATGAGTTCAAGAACATGGCCGCGCCCAAGCCGTGAGAAGAGTGATAGGTGAGTGAAACAAAGAACCGGACCCTGGTTGCCATCAACCGGGGTCTGTTTTTTTGCATGAACAAGATAAGTTGGAGAACCTGGTTGGCATGATGACGCCGTGCCCTTCAGGGCCGGATGATTTTGTCATTCACATGGATTTTGAACCAATCCGGGGCTGAAGCCCTCGGCGTCATGAAGGCTACGTGAACGATGAAAAAAAATGGCCCGCCGGTGCTGGGGGAACACCAAGCGGGCCGTGAGGGGGGCTGGGTTGTTCAAGGAGCGGCAAGCAACGGGTTACAAATGGGTCGCTTGCAGGGTTTTCATCCAATACTACGCCAATGAAAACCGTTGGTGCGGACAATTTATCATTTTTGAAAATTTTTGCCAACACATTTTTGATGAAGTTGGCGTAAAAAGTCAAAAGCCTCCAAAGGTGACAAGTGATTTAAGTCTTTTTGTCGTAACAGGTCCAAAACCGGGTGGTCGAGGTATTCGGTGAAAAGGGGCATGTCGGAAGCCAATTTCGGATTTCGAATTTCGGATTTCGAAATCGATCGGCCAGGTACTTCAATTTCCGAGTTCTGTAAATTCGAAATTCGAAATTCCATATTCGAAATCGCGTCTGTGCCCTGGTGGTTGACTTCCAATTGCCCCAATAATTCATTGGCACGTTGAATGACGGGTTGGGGCAGGCCGGCGATTTTCGCCACGTGGATGCCGTAGCTGCGGTCGGTCGCCCCCGGCTGAACGCGATGCAGAAACACGATTTCATCGCCCCACTCGCGCACCGTCACATGCAAATTGCACACGGCTGGTATCGCCTCCGCCAGGGCGGTGATTTCATGGTAGTGCGTGGCAAAGAGCGTTCGGCAGCCGCGCTGTGCCAAATGCTCGGCAATGGCCCATGCCAATGACAACCCATCGAGCGTACTGGTGCCCCGACCGATTTCGTCCAAAATCACCAGGCTCGCTGCGGTGGCGTGATGGCAGAGGTTGGCGGTTTCGGTCATTTCCACCATGAACGTCGATTGACCGGCATGCAGTTCATCGCTGGCACCAATGCGGGTGAAAATGCGATCCGTCAAACCGACCCGTGCGCTTTCAGCAGGCACCCACGACCCGGTGTGGGCCAGTAACGTGAGCAACGCTGCCTGACGGATGTAGGTGCTCTTTCCGGCCATGTTCGGCCCGGTGATGAGGGCGAGGCTGGATTTCGGATTTCGAATTTCGGATTTGGGATTTGGATTGAGTACGTGACCAACAGTATTTTCTTGGTTTGTTAAATTCGAAATTCGAAATTCGAAATTCGAAATGCCGTCCCCCAATTCAACATCATTGGGCACAAAGCGATCGCCGAGCATTTCTTCGAGCACGGGGTGACGTCCGCCGACGATGTGCAGGACGGGTTCATCGACCAGTTGCGGGCGGACATATTTGCGTCGTACCGCTCGGCGGGCAAAGCAGGCTAGTACATCCAACTCCGCCACGATGCGGGCATAGGTGCGCAGGTGGGGCAGGGCTTGCTGGGCGCGGGCACACAATTGGGTGAACAGTTCGAGTTCGCGGGCGATGCCGCGCTGCTCAGCCGACAGGGCTTTGTCTTCGTATTGTTTGAGTTCAGCGGTGATGAAGCGCTCAGCGTTTTTCAGGGTTTGCTTGCGGGTCCAACCGGCGGGGGCCTTGTCCCTTTGACCGGCTGAAAGCTCAATGTAAAACCCGAACACCTTGTTGAACCCGACCTTCAGCGTGCTGATGCCCGTTTGCTCAATCAACGTTTTCTGATACTGCGCCAGCCAGGTGGACCCGTCACGCTGCAACCCCCGGCACTCATCCAGCAGCGCATCAAACCCATCCCGAAACAAACCCCCTTCACGCAAATGTCCGGGCGGTTCATCGACACATGCCTGCGTGATCGTCGTCGCCAGGTTTTTCAAAGCATCAACACCGCCCAGCAGTTCAGCGTGATAGGTTTTGACCGAGTCGCGTTGCGTGAGCAACTCGACGATTTTTTCTGCGCTGCTGCAACTGACGCCCAAAGCGACCAGGTCGCGTGGTTGGCCTCGACCAATGCTCAAGCGGGCTGTCATGCGCTCAATGTCCTGCACAGCGTCGAGCGTTTGCCTGAGTTGATCCAAAAACAAACGATCATGCACCATCGCCCCGACGATGCCCTGCCGGGTTTCAATCAGCGCGCGATCACGCAACGGGTAACAGAGCCAATGTCGCAGCAGGCGTTTGCCCATGGGGGTGCGACAATCCTGCAACGTGCCCAGCAGGCTGCCCTGCACCTGTTCACTGCGCAGGGTGCGTTCGATTTCCAGGCTGCGCAGCGAGGATTGATCGATCACCAAATATTGCTGCGGCTGATGCCGTTTGGGCGGTTGCAGATGCGGCAGACGACCGGGGCGCGATGAAGTGGTTGATTCAACGGGTGACGCAGCCGAGGTGATATCACTGTTGATGGAGGGGTCGTTGTGACGGGTGTGGGTGAGTTGGGTTTCCAGCAGGTAATGCACGACCGCCCCGGCTGGGCCCAGAGTCGGGTCATCATCGCTGTAACCAAACCCAGCCAGCGATGTCACCCCGAACTGTTTGCACAAAATGTCACGTGCTTCCGTCATACGCCAGGGCCAGGCGGGACGAGCCGTGGCAGGGCATTGCAACGACGACAGTGCAGCCATGATGCGTGTCGGCGGCTCACGGTTGGCGGTTTCGACATACAACAATTCACGCGGCGCCAACCGAACCAATTCATCGACCCATGAGGCGTCGCTGAACAAGGCAGTATGAAACGCACCGGTGCTCACCTCCGCCCAGGCCATGGCCACCTGCATGGGTGGTTCATGTTTGGTGCCGTTCTTTTCAACGACTGCCGACTTTTTGTCCGCGGCCAAAAACATCACGGCTGCCAGGGGGTTTTCTTTGGCTTCATCCAGCAGGGCCGCATCGGTGAGTGTGCCGGGCGTGACGACACGGGTCACGGCTCGTTCGACAATCGGCCCGGTGGATTTGGCCGGGTCTTCCATCTGATCGCACACGGCCACACGATAGCCGGCTTGAATCATGCGTCGCAGATACCCCTCCACCGCATGAAACGGCACGCCCGCCATGGGCACCCCGGCTGTCCGCTGTGTCAGGGTCACGCCCAACACCTTGTGCGCCAATTTGGCGTCTTCATCAAACATTTCATAAAAATCACCCATGCGGAAAAAGAGCACGCATTCGGGGTGCTGCTTTTTGAAAGTGAAATATTGCCGCATGGCAGGTGTCTGCCGAGGGTCACCCTTGCTGGTGACGGTCGAGGGCGAATTGTCGCCGGACGGGTTCATCGGTGACAATGTAACGTAAAGTGGTGATACAGAAAAAGAAGTGGTGAAACCGGTGATATTGACGCCGTGCCCACACCGGGGGTAGGGCCGGATATTTGTGGATACAACCCAAACCATCCGAGGCTAAAGCCCTCGGCGTCACTTGCATAAATGCACCCTGCCATTGACGGCTCGGTAACAACCAGGTGAATGATGTCGGATTTGTTTGCATGGCAATCAGCGGACGAGTCACCTTCACCTGCACAGGTGGGGGCGGGGGCTGCATTGGCCGATGTCGCACTGGAGCGCAGTGTCGATATTTCACCCACCGGGCTGACTTATCGTCTGCCTGCGGAACCCCCGGAATTGACGCACGCACAGGTTGGTCAGCGGGTGTTGGTGCCGCTTGGCAAACATAACAAACCACTGCCGGGGTACATCGTGCGGTTGCATCGTCAGGCCACGACCACCAAAAAACTCAAGGCGGTGTTGGGCATTGATCCGCAAGGGGTGTCGTTGACGCCGGATTTGGTGCAACTGGCGCAATGGATGGCCGGGTACTACTGCGCTCCGCTGGGCATGGTGTTCGCCACCATGGTCCCCGCAGCCGTGAAACATGGCATCGGAACGGTGCGGGAAACGAGGGTGAAAAGAAGTGGGCAAGTGGATGAGGAAAGTGGCCAAGTGACGGAGCCAAGCCGGGAACGAGGCACGAGCACCCCCGGTGCGAGTGCCGAGGGCCCGGGTATGACCGAAAGTGGGCAAGTGGCCGATATTTCGAATTTCGAATTTCGAATTTCGAATTTGAAGAACCCGGTGATCGGTGATCCGATACTTTCCGTAAATCCGACGGCTTCAACAGCGGGTCAGCCCGCTAAATCCGAAATTCGCAATTCGAAATTCCCCCGCCTTACTCCCCTCCAGCAAACCATCCTCAAACACGCTGAAACCTGCCGTGAAGACGATGGCGGTTTGCCCACATTGCGCACCCTTGCCGATGCAGCCGGTGCCAAAACCATCGGCCCGGTGAAAAAGCTCATCGAACTGGGCCTGCTCGAAACCATTCACACCACCGGCCTGCGCTCCGACCCGCTTGAATTGGCCGCCCTGACCGCCCGTGATTTGCCCATTGAGGATCAAGCCCTCACCAAGGCTCAGCGACGTGCCATCGACAAGCTGGCGGACACCATTGCCCTGGGCGGCTTTTCCGTCACACTGCTGCATGGGGTCACCGGCTCCGGCAAAACCGAGGTGTACCTGCGCACCATCGAACAGGTGATTCGCAAGCACCCCGACGAGTCTGTCGGCGTGCTCGTGCTGGTCCCGGAAATCGCCCTGACCCCGCAAACCGTCACCCGCTTTGCCGGTCGGTTGCGTCACATCCCCGGCGGCGAATCGCGCGGCATCGCTGTGCTTCACTCCGGCCTGACTGCCGCCCAACGTCATGAACAATGGAAACGCATCCAACAAGGCAAAGCCCAAATCGTCGTCGGGGCACGCTCCGCCATTTTCGCCCCGTTGCCGGCTGTGCACCTGATCATCGTCGATGAGGAACATGAATCCAGCTACAAACAGGACCAGTTGCCCCGCTACCACGCCCGTGACCTGGCGGTGAAACGCGCCCAGTTATGCGCCGCCACCGTGCTATTGGGTTCGGCCACGCCGAGCCTGGAAAGTTATTGGAATGCGGGAAGAAGTGGTCAAGTGACGGAGTCGGAAAGTGGCCCAGTGGCCCAGTGGCCAAGTGGCCAAGTGGCAGAAAAAGACAGGGGAAGTGGTCAAGTGGTCGAGTGGTCAAGTGGTCAAGTGAAGGATATTTCGAAATTCGAAATTCGAAATTCGAAATTGTCTTCGCACTCGGCCACTTCTTCCAAAATCAAATACCACTTCCTCGAACTGCCCGAGCGTGTGGCCGGGGTGAAACTGCCCAGCGGGGAAATCGGGGGCCGGCATCATGGATCGGCCCCCCGGACGGGTGTAACTTTCAAGGCTGTACCTCGGCAGCCGGCCGTCTGGGCCGGCGCGGTGCT
>CAZJMK010000066.1:0-20222 GCA_964547135.1 uncultured Phycisphaeraceae bacterium
GCTCCAAGCTCCAAGCTCCAAGCTCCAAGCTCCAAGCTCCAAGCTCCAAGCTCCCTCACTTCGCCGAGTGCCTGGCTTTGGGCAGTTTCGCCAGCTCATCCAGCACCATGCGTTTGTAGTTGGCCTCGTCCATCCGATATCGGCTGGTGTCGTTGTAGTCCGGGTAACGCATTTCTATATGCGACATCAAGCGATCGATGCGACTTTGCGGAGCCGGGTGAGTTGATAAAAACTCAGGCGGGCGTCCCCCAGCCGACTCCTCTTCACGAAACATTTCCATCACCCGCACCAGCCCCATCGGGTTGTAGCCCAAGCGGGTCATGTAGCGCACACCCAGTTCATCAGCCTGCATTTCCTGATCGCGTCCGAAGCTCAGCAGGTACAACGAGCCGCCGATCTGCGTGCCCACGCCCATGATTTTCAGCCAATCCTCATCGCTGGTCTGCGCTGCCACGCCCAGCCCGATGAGCACGCCCGACACCACCAGGCGCTGGCTCATCTGCTGGCCCATGTGCTGAGCCGTGACGTGACCGATTTCATGCCCCAGCACGCCCGCCAGTTCCGCTTCGCTTTTGAACTTGGCCAATATGCCACGGGTCAGAAAAATCTTTCCGCCCGGCAGCGCAAAGGCGTTGATCACATTCGAATCCACCACGTGAAATTCCCAAGGCAAACCCGCCCGCTCGCTTTCCCTGGCCAATTGCTGACCCAGGTTGTTCACGTAGGCCTGTACTGCCGGCGAAGGTATCGGCCCGCCATAGTCGCGCAGAAACTCCGGCTGAGCCTCCGCCCCCAAACGAATCTCCTGCCCCTCGCTGAACACGTTGAAATTCCGCTGACCCGTGGCTGGGTTCATCTGACAACCCACAAGCATCGCCAGCATCATCGCCGCACAACCCAACCAAATCGTTAAGCGCATCGGTAAGCCTCCCTGTCGGTGTTGTATATCTTACGTGATCCGCGGGCCACAAAGAAAATGAGTTTTGTGGCACCGCCCCGGGGGCGCCCTCGGCGGTGTGGGTCAAAGGTATTTCACCCAGCCGGGGGCGGCTGGGCCACATCAGACGCAATCTACAAGAATGGACGCCGAGGGCTTTAGAGCGGATTCAATGCAGACGTAGCGGAACAATTTCTGTCCCCTCTCCCTCCGGGAGAGTAGGAGTGCTCGCTGCGCTCACATTAGGGTGAGGGCGTCTGCGGTGATAATCTATCGAATGCGCTGTATTTCAATCAGCGCCCTCACCCGGCCTCGCCCCCGGGGGGACTCGGCCACCCTCTCCCGGAGGGAGAAGGGGCGCAAGACGCTACACTTGAACTGAAACCGCTTTAGCCCCGGATTGGTTCCATCAGGCATTGTCAGCCATCCGGCCCTCAAGGGCACGGCGTCAATACCCCCCAACCACACGCATAAACCCTACCAACCGCACCAACGTCAAACCTTCACACTCCTTTTTCGTCGTTACCATCCGAACCCATCGACAAACACCCTTGCGATGATTAACTTGCGCTACATTCCAGGGGGCCTGATGACCAACCTGGCCGAGCCACGACCCCAAAACGTCAACCAAGGGTTATCGGAGGGTCGTGTCTTTGAATCTAGGTACATGATAAATATTGACTTACATCAAAATCGAGGCTTGTCCGTCCGATCTAGCGGACGCGCTCCAAAACGGTTGTTGAATTGCAGGCCAATAGGTCGATGAACAACCCGGCGACGAAGCAGGCTTGCCCGTGGCAGGCCGATCGGATGCGGACGATCCGATGCCGAGGGATGATTTCGCTCCTGTTCCGGTGAGCAGCAGCGTGATCAGCCGAGGGTTCGTAGGGTTGGGGGTTGGTGATCTGAACGTCGGACGTTTCAGGTCAACACCAAGGCAAGCTAAGCGGAGATCGTCCATGGCACGCGAAATTTTGATCGAACGTTTTTTCACCGCCCTGATCAGCGGCGAACGGCAGGCCGCCCGCAATGTGGTTGATGAAGTGATTCAAGCCGGTTGTTCCGCGGAAAAAGTTCTTTCACGTCTCTTCTGGCCCACGCTCGAGCAGATTCAAACCCTGCATCGCAACGATCAACTTTCCAATCTGGCGCACCACTTTGCCACCCGCATGATGCGGCAGCTTGTGGATCAGATGCAAATCCGGCTGGCGCAGGCCCCGCGTCGTGACAAAAAAGTGCTCATGGTTTGCGGCCCGGATGAGCCGGAGGAATTGGCAGCCCAGATGGCAGCCGACCTGCTCGAAGCCGACGGCTACGATGTGCTTTTCGCCGGCGGGGGCATCGCCAATGATGAACTGGTCGCTCAGCTTGGGGAAATGCAGGCTCATGCGTTGGTGGTCTTTTCCGCCACGCCTGGCAATTTGCCGTTCCTGCGTCTGCTCATTGATCACATGCACGACATCGGCATCTGCCCGAATTTGCAGATCGTCGTGGGTGGCGGGGTGTTCAACCGTGCGGAAGGTTTGGCGGAGGAAATCGGAGCTGATTTGTGGGCCAAGTCGCCGGAGGATTTGGTGGAACAGATGAACCAGAACCCCGCGCAACGGATGCAGGATGAACAGCGCACCGTGGGCCGTAAACGCCAGCGCAACGCGGCGTGATGGAAGAAGTGGCCAAGTGACCAAGTGGTCAAGTGAATGAATTGTTTCAACCCACGCCATGATGGTGTGGGTTTTTTATGGGGTTGTATCAGCAATGATGACGCCGTGCCCTTTAGGGCCGGATGTTGTGGGGGTGACAATATACGGCCAATCCGGGGCTAAAGCCCTCGGCGTCATGGATTGTTGCATGGCATACGTGAAATTCAGGCGTTTGAAACAATATCATCACTCGGCCACTCGGCCACTTGACCACTTTATTCACTCACCGCGTGGCAAAGTGGTCAACGCTGAACATGCCCGACGAATCGTTGTCCGATTTGGCGTGACCTTGCAAACGCTGAATCATCTGCGCGATGGCACTCATGCGCGGGTTGATTTCCAACGCCCGTTGGTAGCACGCGAGCGCCCGGCGAAGCTCGCCCAGTTGCGTGTAACAGTGCCCCATGCCCGCAATCGCTCCGAAATGCACCGGCACCAGCGTGATCGTGCTGCGGCAACAATTGACCGCCAATTCCCATTCGGTCAGAAAAAAGTGGGCGATGGCACGCTGATTAAACGCCTCGGCAAACATCGGATCAATCCGTGTGGCCTTTTCAAAGCATTGCACGGCTGCCTGGTACGACTCCGCCGCCAACATAGCCACGCCTTCGCGGAACGGCTGATGGGCTTTCACATCGCCACTGCGAAACCAGATCGACCACAACCCGTGCTCCGCCATCTGATTCACCTGCGGGTCCGGGTCGTGCAGCGCTCCGGTTAAACACGACACCGCACGCATATCGCCGACCAACCCCATCGTCACCGCAGCCACTCGACGTACATCTGCATCGGCATTTCGCAACAGTGGGCAAAGTTCACGCGCTTTCCAACGCACCCGCACCGCCTGCGCCAGCGCAGCCGCATCCCCGCTGCGCAAGGCCGGCAACGTCACTTCCAAAAACTCTTTGGGATCGACACTAATACCCATTGCTCTAATGCTAGACCTTGGAGCCGTCATAAGCAATGTTTACGATGCTATCTGACGATTTTCCATAAGTTTATGGATGTTTATGGCGCTCATATATGGAACCAGTCCAACCTTGGGTCTAATCAAGGCACCCCCTTTGCCCAACCGATAGAAGCGATATGGAAGTTAAAAACCCATCTGGCACTGCGTCGGAACGTCGGCGTCAAGCACGTCTGACGCTTGCCTATCCTGTCAAAGTCTGGTGTGTCGAAACCGGGCGTTTTCTGGCGGGGCAAACGCATGATTTGTCGGCTCAAGGGGCGCTGATCGAGGTGCAAAACCCATCGTTGCTGGTGCCCGGGCAGCGGGTGCGGGTGGGCATTGCCTGGTCAAGCCGTGAGGTGGTGTTGAGCCGGAAACAGATGTTGCCGGGGGTGGTGGTACGCAGCCTGGGGCATGGTCAGCAGCAACACGTGGCGGTGAGTTTTGATGCGGCGATGATTTTGCCGACGGATTCACCCGTGGCACAAAGCGCATAATAAAATCGGGTGGGGCAGGCGTCTCGCCTGTCAATGAGCCAAAGGCTCATGCTGAACGACCATGGTTGTTCGAAATGGGCTTGCGCCCATTGGCAGGCGGGACGCCCGCCCCACCAATCCTTCCGCGATGAAATAGTTTATAAGTCGTTTACGCGCTTTGGGACAGGCTGCTGATGGCGGTCTGCTGCGGCGCGGTGACCTGGGCGTGATCGCCGTTTCCCTGACCGGGTTGCTCGGCCAATTTGGCCATGAGCATTTTCCAGGTTTGGGTTTCGTATTCCAGCAGTTCGACCGCTTCGCGCACCTTGGCGGGATCGCGTGACAGGGTGGCTTCGACCAGTTGTTTGTAAATGTAGTTGTACAGGCCGGTGAGCTTGGCGCACAGGTCCGGTGCGACTTCGTGCTTCAAACTGGTGGACAGTTCGAGCACGATTTTCTGGGCACGCATCAGGGCGTCAAACGCGGCTTCGTGATCGTTTTTGTCCATGGCGGACAGGGCCTGGCGACCAAAACGCACCGCGCCCTCGTACAACATCAGGCGCAATTCCTGCGGACTGGCGGTGAGGATTTTGGTTCGCAAATACGGATTGGGTCCGGTCGGTGGCATGGCTCAACTACTATCGGCCAAATCCGGGCTTGATCGTGAGTGGAGGCGGAATGGGTACGTTCACAAACAGGTCAAGTACGCGAATTTCGAATTTCGAATTTCGGATTTCGAATTTCGGATTTCGGATTTCGGATTTCGGATTTATCAAGCCTAGAACGAGGCTGGCAAGCCGAGGGCTTGGGTATTCTGTCTGGTGAATCCGTTGACCAGTGACTCGGTTAATCGGCCACGGCAGAGACCGTTCTATCCGAGTAACCGACTCACCGACCAACCGATTAACCCCGTGATCAGACGCGACAAGTCGCGGCGCTAACCAAATCCGAAATCCGAAATTCGAAATCACAGCGCCACTCGACCACTTGGCCACTCGACCACTACTACTCTTATTGGTTTGCCGGTACAATTTCACCCTAAGTCGGCGCGGCTGGGCCACTGTGCCCAATTCCGTCGTCGTAGTCCAACCCGGAACAATTTCCATGGCACGCAGGCATCGCATCGGCGTCATCGGCTTTGGCCGAATGGGGCGCGGCTTCGTCGAAGAAATGCTCAAAAGCGACGTGTGGGATGTCGTCTATATCTGCGACGGCTGGGAACCCTCCCGCACCGCTGCCCGGCGCATGGCCCCGCACGCCAAGGTCATCGACGACCCGAATATCATTTTTCAAGACAAATCGCTCACCGTCGCAGGCATTTTCACGCTTGCGGATGTGCGCCCTGATTTGATTCATCGTGCCCTGCGCGCCAAGCTGCACATCATCGCGGAAAAACCCCTCGCCGCCGACCCGCAGACCGAATGGAAACTGGTCAAGGAAATTGAAGCCGGCGACCGACTCGTGGCGGTCAACATTTTCAATCGCAATGCCTGGTATCACAAGGACATCATCGACTTCATCAAGTCCGGCGAAATGGGCCAGCTTGGCATCGTCCGCGTTTGTCACATGACGCCCGGTCACATGCCGACGGAAGGGCACGACCCGGAAGGTCCGCCGTTTCATGATTGCGGGATGCACTATGTCGATGTCGCCCGCTGGTACGCCGACAGCGAATACGCCGGTTGGCACGCCCAGGGTCTGCGCATGTGGAATTACAAGGACCCCTGGTGGGTGCAAGTGCATGGCACGTTCCAGAATGGCGTGGTCTTCGACATCACGCAGGGCTTTGTTTACGGCCACCTGGCGCAACAGAAAACCCACAACTGCTACGTTGATGTCATCGGCAGTCAGGGCGTCGCGCGCATGCGTCATGATTTCAAAAACGCCACCGTCGAACTGCATGGCGTGAATCAGACCATTCACAAAACCGCGCCGTTTGGCGACAAAAAATTGGATGTGATGATCAACGTGTTCGCCAAATCGCTGATCGCGGGCAAAAACCTGGGCTTCCCCGTGGCACGCGATTCGGTGATTGCGTCACAGGTGTCGTGGGCGATGCTGGAGGATGCGGTGAAGAACAATCCGCCGAGCATTGGTACGCCGGAAGAGATGCAGGCGATTTTGGAACATCGGCGCAATTTGCGGAATGGGTATGGTCTGCCGGTGCGTGCGGAGGAACAGGCCTGCGGCAAATCGCACCCGGCCTCCTGCGGGGAAGAATTGTGCATGTTGCCGAGGCTGCCCAAGCGCGTCGATGCGTGTGCGTGAGGGGTGGGCGCGTCAGGCAATCGAATCATTCAGAGCCGCGAACGGCAGTGAGCGGTTCTTGGTTGAACAAAGAACCACTCGCTTCCGCTCGTGGCTCTGATCTGCACCGATGTCCGCTCGTGGCTCTGAGCAACATCGGTATCCGCTAAAATGAAAGCATGATTGCCAGGCTGGAACAACATCGTCAGGCCATTGCCGACCTTTGCGCCAAGTACCGGGTGCAACGGTTGGAGGTGTTCGGTTCCGCCGTCACCGACCGATTTGATCCGGCTCACAGTGACATTGATTTTTTCTACGAACTGGCGGACCCGCAATCCCCCGGCCTGGCGGATCGCTTCTTCGGCCTGTGTGAAGACCTTGAAAAGCTGTTGGGCTGCCCCGTGGAACTGATCAGCTCGCGCGATGTACACAACCCTTATTTATTGCAGATCGCCAACCGAACCCGAGTGACGCTGTATGCCGCCTGAAAGTGCCGTTGTGTTACAAATTTAGAGTTGGGCCGATCAGGTCAAGTTTTTTGAACACTGCGGTAATCTCAAAAGCCGTCGGCTCGCGCACATGTTGACAGGTTTGGGTTAACACCGGCCAGATGTCCAGCAATTTCACGGCTCGTGTATGAAAATCCAACTGATGCCAACCGGCCTTGAAAAAGATCAAGGTGAGTTGGCTGTCCGCCAAAGCCTTGCGTTCGTTGGCATTGCGGCGCATCGCCTCGTCGGCGGTGACGAAAACCGGTTTGGGTTTGTCGTTTGCGAGTTGCGAAATGATTTCGATATCAGTGCTTTGCGGACGGAAACGATTGTCGTTGTCCTGATGAATCACCGTATGTTCAGGGTCATATGCCCCAACAACCTTTGCAAGTCGAATGGGAATATTTCGATCAAAAAAGAAAATCACGCAGCGCGCCCGGAAAAGTGGTTTTCAAACGCAACCGCTTTTTCGACTTCGTCGGGTTCAACACCATACCACGCAGCAACCAAGTCGCTGCTTCGGCCATTGGCGGCATAAGCTGCTGCCAACACTGAGGTGGAAATGGCGGCTTTCAGGACAATCGGTTTGCCGAAGCGTCGGGCTGGATCAATGATGACCCCGTCCGAAATACGCCAGGTTTTTGCTAAAAGCGTTTGGCGATCCCAATCGATATGGTCGAGGTAAGGCCGCAATACCGGATCAAAGGCATATTGCCGTTCCACCACCTCACGCAACTCGACATCACCGGCCTGGTCGGCGGCACGTAAAAACAACTTTTTCCCATCGGTCATCAGTTTGCGATGACTGAACGGGTGATTGGTGGCAAGGTCCTTGGTCAATTGCTGATAAGCACGACGAAGATACTGAAGTGAAAACCCCTTGGATCGAAGACTGGATGCAACCGCCACCTCAATCAAGTCCAAAAAACTGATCAGGTCGGATCGATCATTAACCTCTGCATAGTCGCTGTGAAGCACGGGGCCGGTTGACGATTTCCACCCCGAAAACCAGGCTCGCGCTTTTTGTGGCGATACCCTGGCCAGCTTCGCGGCTTCAGAAATCGAATAAATGCCTTGTCCCAGTATTTTGGTCACAGCACTTTACTCCCTTAGCCACAAAGTGCGTTTGTGACACACAGAAAAAAACCAATCAATTATTGAGGGCTCTGAAAAATCCCTCTCCCTCCGGGAGAGGGTGGCCGAGTCTGCGAGGCCGGGTGAGGGCGCTATGCAGAAAAGACCGTGAATCAATGGGTTTTCTAATACCAGGCACGCCCTCACTCTACCTGCGGAGCATGTCTCCTGCCTCTCCCGGGGGGAGAGGGGATTGTTCAGAGGGCTCTATTGCTGATTCATTGTAGCTTCGCTCTTGTGATTGTCACTTTTGAAAAAACGAGTGCATTGAAATCTACAACATCTCACACACCAAATCGCCCACCTCTTTGGTCCCCATGCCCATCCGGCCCGCAGCCTGCGACTTCATCCTCGGCGTGGTCTTTTTGATCGCCGCCTCCACCCGATCCCCCGCTTTCACCCAAGTCTTATTCCCCAGCTTGATCCCCGTCTGTTGCAACAGCATCGCCAGTGCGCCGATGGCTGCGATCGGGTTGATGACGTTCTGCCCGGTGTATTTGGGGGCACTGCCGCCCATGGGTTCGAACATCGACACGCCGCCTTTTTCCGGGTTGATGTTGCCCCCAGCCGCCACGCCCAGCCCGCCTTGAATGATCGCCGCCAGGTCGGTGATGATGTCGCCGAACATGTTGGGCACCACAATCGTGTCGTAAAACTCAGGCGACTTCACAAACCACATGCAGCAGGCATCCACATGGTTGTAATCACGTTTGATGTCCGGGTAATCCGCTGCGCCGATTTCATTAAACGCACGGAACCACGTGTCCCCGCAGAACGTCAGCACATTGGTTTTATGCACCAAGGTCAACTGCCCTTTGCCCTTCCCGGCTTTCTTCTTGGCACGGCAGTAATCAAAGGCAAACCGCAAGCAACGCTCCGCACCAAAGCGTGTGGCAATCATTTCCTGAGTGGAAACTTCCTGCAGGGAACCTTTGCGCATGATGCCGCCGTTGCCGCAGTAAAGGTCTTCGGTGTTTTCGCGGATGACATCGAAATCAATATCCTTGGGGCCTTTGTCCTTGAGGGGCGTATCCACGCCGGGGAACAGATGCACCGGTCGCAGGTTGATGTACTGGTCCAGGTCGAAGCGCAATTTGAGCAGAATGCCCTTTTCAAGTATGCCCGGCTTCACGTCCGGGTGACCCAATGCCCCCAGCAGCACCGCATCGAACTTTTTCAAGCCCTGCACCTCGTCATCGTCGATGACTTTGCCGGTTTGGAGGTAGCGGTCCCCGCCGAAGGGAAAGTCGGTGGTGGTGTAGGTGAACTTATCTTTCCGTGCCACGGCTTTGAGCACTTTGAGGGCTTCATCGACGACTTCCGGGCCGGTGCCGTCGCCGGGGATGATGGCCAGTTTCAGGGGCTTGGTGGGCATGTTGGACTCCAATGAAAGAGCGTGGATGGAAAGCTCATCATTGTGACAAAGGTTGCCCCGCCCGGCAAATGGTGGATGAAGTGGCCGAGTGTTGTAGGTTGGGTCAAGCGCGTCGGCGAGCGGACTCACCAATCGAAGTGGCCGAGCGGCCGAGTAAATTGTATAGGGTTGGCGCCGCGATTGATCGCGTTTGATCTGAAAGGTTGATCAGTTGGTCGGTGAGTCGGTTAATCGGCCTGAGCAAGACCATTCTATCCGAGCAACCGATTCACTGACTCACCGATTAACAACGCCTACAGACGCGATCAATCGCGGCGCTAACTGCCGAACACAATTTCGTCACTTGACCACTTCTTCAGATACCCAAGTCCTCGGCTTGCCAGCCTCGTCCTTGGCTTGAAAAATCCGAAATTCGAAATCCGAAATTCAAAATTCCCCTTCACACCCACACGGTCATGAACAGGGCTTCTTCGCGCAGTTTGCCGGAGAGGATGCCGGTGGTGACGGTGGAAAACTTGACGGTGAATTCCGGGTGCTGGTCCAGCCATTCGTTGACCTGATGGTCCAGGTGTTCGATGGCGTCCTGCCGGAGCTTGGCGACGAACGTGCGTGAATGCGTGGCCCCATTGCTGCGCGGGTCCGGCCTGCGTTTCCAGGTGTCGGACACATCGGTCACCTTGTGCGTGTCGAAGGTGCGAATCTCCCGATGCTCCACCTGTGCGTTGTCATCCATCTCGATGGCCTTGGGCGCCTCGGGCTCGGCAGGCTTGCCGGGCAGCGTGATCTCCTCCACCTCTTCGAGTTCCTCAATCGGAATCGCGTTGGCCAAAAGGTCATCTTCACTGGGCGTTTGCTTCTTGTCGGGAGCCATGATCGTCTCCTTGTGGATCAACTTCGGGGAAATGGGGCACGACGACGTTGATTCATGATAACCAAAGACCAGCCGGTGACCAGTGTGAAAAATGAATTGAGCGCAAATTCGTCATGCTTTGTCGCCTCTGCAAAATCGCACATCATCCGATATCATGTGCCACGATTGTTGCTTCCGCATCAGCCTGATGCCAACGCTCGATTCGTTACAACCTCATCACCACCTACAAGGACTTCAACCCATGGCCAAGAAAACCATCGCCGACGTCAACGTTCAGGGCAAAAAAGTGCTCATCCGTGTCGATTTCAACGTGCCCATCGAAAAGGGCGTCATCAGTGACGACCGACGCATTCGCATGGCGTTGCCCACCATCAAAAATGTGCTGGACCGCGGCGGGGCGGTCATTCTCATGAGTCACCTGGGTCGCCCCGAAGGCAAGGGCTTTGAAGCTGACTACAGCATGAAACCCTGTGCGGTACGCCTGGGTGAACTGCTGGGCAAATCCGTCACCTGTGCAGCCGACACCGTCGGCCCCGATGCTCCCGCCAAAGCCTCCGCCCTCCAGCCCGGCGGCGTGCTGCTTCTGGAAAACGTGCGCTTCAACAAGGACGAAAAGAAAGGCACCGGTGAATACCCCAATCAACTCGCAGCCCTGGCGGATGTGTATTGCAACGACGCCTTTGGCACCTGTCATCGCACCGAAGGCAGCATGTATGCGGTGCCCAAGGCGATGAAGGCACAGGGCAAGTCAGCGGTCGTCGGGTTCCTCGTGGAAAAGGAAATCAAATACCTCACCGATGCCATCGGCAAGCCGCAGCGTCCGTTTGTGGCGATCCTCGGCGGCGCCAAGGTCAGCGACAAAATCCCGGTGATTGAAAACCTCATGAAGGTCGTCGATACCATCGTCATCGGCGGAGCCATGGCTTATGCCTTCTTCAAGGCTCAGGGCAAGGACATCGGCACCAGCAAGTGCGACCCCAACGATGTGCCCATCGCCCAGGGGTTTTTGGACAAGGCGGGTAAAAACGGCCTGGCGCAGATCATGCTGCCGTTGGACAACCACGCCAGCGACAAGTTCGGGGCCGACGGGGTGAAAAAAATCGTGGACGATGGCAACATCGGCAGCGGATTCATGGGCCTGGACATCGGTCCCAAAACCATTGCCCAGTACACGCAAACCATCACCAGCGCCAAAACGGTGATATGGAACGGGCCGATGGGCGTGTTTGAAATGCCCCCGTTCGATGCCGGGACCCGCGGCGTGGCACAGGCCTTGGTGAACGCCACCGCCAGGGGTGCCACCACCATCATCGGCGGCGGGGACAGCGCAGCGGCGATCGAGGAATTTGGATTGGCCGACAAGGTCAGCCACGTTTCCACCGGCGGCGGAGCGTCGCTGGAAATGCTCGAAGGCAAAAAATTCGAGAGCGTGGAAATACTCGATAACAAATAAAGTTTCACCATCCAACGTCAATACGCAAGTGGGCAGGGCAAACACATGCGGATTAATTGACTGAGCCGCGAGTGGTAACGAGCGGTGTATTGGAAGAACCACTCGCTTCCGCTCGTGGCTCTGAGCAACACCGGTATCCGTCCTGCTTCGATTGGATCAAAACGGTACGCATGATGTCAAATTCATCTCAATGCACCGTGCCCCAGGCGCGTAAGCACCCGGCCCCGGCAATGCAGACCGGTCGATGCAATGTGGCCGTGAGCGGTTGCGTGAGTTGATGCACCGCGGTCACCCGTGCGTTTTTGAAAAGCGGATGCAGACCGGTCAGTGTCTGCAAGCCAACATCAGTCAGCGGCAGCGCGTTGAATTCGTGCGCATGATCGGCGTCGGCGTTCGTGGTCAGTCGCAACAAACGCGGCGTGTGGCGATTCATCGTCAACCATGCCTGGGGCACGGCAACGGGGTTGTGGGCGGAGCCGTGATGCAGGTCGGCGGACGGCATGGTGCGATCCATCTGTGCCGCGATAAGGGTTTGCTGGTTGATTTGCAGGGCAATCTGTCGGTCTTGGCGATGCAATCGGACATCAGCGCCGACCAGAGCAACGCCGAAGGACTGACCCAGCAGGCGCGGGTGGAGCATTCGGGGCACGATCACCTGATGCAAGCGTTCGACGGGCTGCTGGTCGAACGTGTCGGGGGTGCTGAGCAACAGCAGGGGCGTGGCGACATGAGGTTGCAGCACCAACGGCGACCAGTGCCCGCCGGTGTAAACGGCCGGCTCAGCGAGGTTGGCAAACCACAGATGCGCCACCGGCCAGGTGGACAGATTCGTGGTCAGTTGCACACGCAGCAGGTCACACCAAACCGCTCGGAAAAAGGGGGCAGGCGGAATGTGCGACCATGGGGCTACCACGGCAGCGGGTTGCACACCGGCTTGGCGTGCGGCAGTCGTCGGCAACGGTGGCAACAACGTCGGGGGAATCATGCAAACCTCATGGGGCGAATCGGTGAATCGGTTAATTGGTTAATTGGTTAATTGGTTAATTGGTTAATTGGTTAATTGGTTAATTGGACGGAATCTTATTTTTTCTTTTCTTGCCGATTAACTGGTTAACAACTTAACCAATCAACCACTCCGATCAGACGCGATCAATCGCGGCGCTAACGCTCACATACGGTTCCGTCACTTGTCCACTTCATCAGATACCCAAGCCCTCGGCTTGCCAGCCTCGTTCTTGGCTTGTTAAATCCGAAATTCGAAATCATTTGTCACTCGGCCACTTGGCCACTTCATTACGCTCCCACGCCCAGCAGGCGTTTGACCTTGGGGGCATATTTGACGAACTTCACCACCGCACCGGTGGGCATGGATTGAATCTGTTCGTACCAGTCGGTGACGGTTTCAAAAAAATCGAGCATGTCGCGCAGGCGTTTTTGGGTGAGCGGGTCGGTGCCCTGATCGCGGGCCTGGGTAACGCACTCGCGCAGCGTGGCCAGGGTGGGGTCGATTTCGCGTTTTTTACGTTGTGCCAATACGGTGCGGAACATGTCCCACACATCCATCTGGCATTCAAAGTAGTCGCGCCTGTCGCCCAATTCGTGGGTGACGCGGACGATATCCCAGTTTTGCAGTTCGCGCAGGCAGGTGCTGACGTTGGAGCGGGCGACGCCCAGTACTTGTGATATTTCCTCCGCGGTCAGCGGACGGGTGGAGCTGTAAAGCAGGGCGTGAATCTGGGCCATGGTGCGATTGATGCCCCAGCGACTGCCCATTTCGCCCCAATGCAGCACGAACTTGCGGACGACCGGATCGAGTTGCATGTTTTCCTCATTTCAGTTTGGACTGAAATCACTGTACAAATGATAGGGCGCGATGGAAGTGAAATCCAGTGGCCTCGTTCCTGGCTTGTGCCATGAACATCACTGGTCCTTGATCGCCCAGCCTTTTTCCAGGTAATACTTGCGGTGGAAGGGGTTTTTGATCCACGACAGGGGCACGGGTTTGCCGGCGGCGCGATATTCCTCGATTTTCTTTTGCGTGGCCAGCGCTTCATCATAAAGCGGTCGCAGCCGGGGGGCTTCACGCAAGGTGCGTTCGATTTCCCCGACGATTTCCTTCACTGCCGCCTGTCCCGCCTGCTCGGCGGTCACACGATCGTTCATGAACATTTGAAAGTGGTAGTTTTCAAGACGGTTCATCGTAGCCGGGACAATGAACGGCCCGTGGTCCGCAGGGATGGCGATCTCCCACATCGCTTTGTTGAAGGGTTCGTGTACGCCCCATTCCTCCGGGTACTTCGGCGGATTTGTGAATTCGGGTATCTGGGCGTATTTGGGGTTGGGCGGCAGGGCATCGCCATCACGCACAATCTGCATGTTGTATTCTTCGCTGGCCAGGTACGCCAGAAACAGCACCGCCAAATCCCGGTTGGGCGAACCCAGATAAGTGCCCGCACAACGCGTGGAACCCAGTGAATTGGGGAAGTGGTCATAGGGCAGTTCGCTCACGGACAATTTGAGCAGCGGCTGCCCGCGTTCACGACGGGTCTGGTTGAACTGGCGAAGCTGGATCAGTGCGTAACGCCCCGAATCAAGCAGGGCAAATCGCCCCGCGTTGAATAGTTGGAAGTTCACCCCCCCATATCCCGAAGCACTGGCGAATGATTCGCGTTCCGCAGCCGTGGGCATCAGGTGATCCCGATACGTCCACTGATAATGCAATTCATACACCCGGTTGTAACGTGGATCGTCGTACATCGGGCGGGTCAGGGTTTCATTGAGGGATGAGAGACCCATGCTGCGTGCCAGCACCAGACGATCCACATTGGGCACAAAAAAAACCGTTTGACGCTGACCTTTGGGGTTGGAGCGTTCGATGAATTCGCGTCCGATGCGTTCGAAGGTGGGAATGTCCCAGCGTGCGGGGGGCAGGTCCATGCCGGCTTTTTCGAAGGCTTCGCCGTTGACCCAGTAGAGGTTGGTGTTGACGTTGCAGGGAAAGGCATACTGTCTTCCGTTGATGGTCAGATCCGCTTCGAGGGCAGGGTAGGTGGACTGTGGGGAAAAACCGAGTTTCAAGCCTGCCTCGGTCACATCGTGCACCATGCCGATGGTTTGATAAATGCGCACCACCGGGCCGGAGTACATGTCGAACACATCGCTGGCGACGCCGGAGACCCCCTGCACGATGAGCTTGTTGGTCCCCTGGTTGGCGGTGTCCAGGCGCATTTCGACCTTGTGTTGGCCGTCGGCGGTGACGTAACCATTTTTTTCCAGCCACTGGTGAAACAGGTGAATCTGTTCGGTGCGCGCCGGGTTGGGGTCGGTGGACCAGTAAATCACCGGCACCGCACTGGTCATGTCCGGCAAGGTCATGGCACGTATGCCGCTGAGTACGATCAGAAAAAGCGCGATGATGAGGAACAGGTATTTCATGGTGCGTTCACCGGATCAAAACCGCAGTTAACCGCGGGGTTCATCAAGGAGCGCCGACGCAAAGCGTCCGCGCCAAACCAAGGCAACAATACGGCCACTTGGCCACTTCTTGCGATACCCAAGTCCTCGTCCGCCTGCGGCGAGACTCGTCCTTGGCTTGGTAAATTCGAAATCCGAAATTCGAAATCGCGCTTCACCCCTTCACCGCGCCCAGTTGGATACCCTTGACCAGGTACTTCTGCAGCACGATGAAGATCACGATCATCGGCAGCACACTCATGGTCACGGCGGCCATGAGCAGGTGCGTCGATTGCCCGCGGGTGGAATCGAAAAACATCAGGCCGATCGGCAGCGTGTATTTGTCCACATTTTTGAGCATCACCAGCGGCCAGAAAAAGCTCTGATAGTTGCCGATGAAGGTGAAAATGCTCAGCGTGATCAGTCCCGGTCTTGCCAAGGGCAGAATCACGTCCCAGTACAGCCGCCACTTGCCTGCCCCGTCGATTTCCGCCGCCTCATCGAGGCTGCTGGGAATTGTGAGCATGAATTGGCGCAATAAAAATGTGCCGAAGGCGGTGAACGCTGCGGGAATGATCAGCCCTTGAAACGTATCCACCAGCCCCAGCGAAATCATGATCTGATAATTGGGGATCATCATCACCAGCCCCGGCAGCATCATCGTCGCCAGGTACAGCATGAACACCTTGTCACGCCCCGGCCAGTGCAGACGTGAAAACGAAAACGCAGCCAGGGAACTGGTGAACACCTGCAAAAACGTCACCCATGCGGCGATCAAAATACTGTTGAAGTACCACGAGGCGAACTGAATGCCGGGCGTGTGAAACACCTCGGCATAGTTGGACCAGTTCCACTGGGTGATATTCAGCGTCTGTCCGGGCAGCCAATTGTCCAGCCCCACGTCGGCCAGGGGTTTCAAACTGGTGAGCACCATCCAGACAAACGGCAGCACCAGCATGAAGGCCATGAGGGTCAGCAGAATGTGCAACCCGAAGCCGGAGAAAAACATTTTCACCAGCGTGGCGGGCGACTGTCGTTTGACCGACAATGCCGACTGCATGGCTGAGGTTATGCGGGGGTTATTCGTTGACATAGCGATTGCCGAACCTCCAGTTGAACATCGTCACCAGAAAGACCATGGCAAAGAGCGTCCAGGCCACGGCTGAGGCGTAACCCAGTCGTCCGGTTTCAAAGCCCTCGGTGTAAATGAAGTATGAAAGGGTCGTGGTGGCACCGGCCGGGCCGCCCTGGGTCATGATGCGTGCCATTTCGAAGCCGCCCTGCAGTCCGCCGATGGTGGACATCACCACAATGAAAAAGGTTGTCGGAGCAAGCTGCGGCCAGGTGACGTTCCAAAACTTTTGAAAACGTGAAGCCCCATCAATGTCGGCTGCCTCGTACAGTTCACCGGGCACATTGGTCAGGGCCGCCAGGTAGAGCAACATGTTGTTGGAACCGACTGCCGCCCAGAAGCCCATGAGCATGATCGAGGGTTTGGCCCAGTGATAATTGGTGTGCCAACCGGGCGCTTCGATGCCTTTTTGCGCTGCTTCGGGCAGACCGCCGAAGACCGGTGCCAAGCCCAGCAGAATGAACTGCACCACCATCAGCGCCATTGTCAACATGAAGGCGGAGCCGAAGCCCTCACCGGCTTTGCTGGAAAAATCACGCGGGGTGGTGGCTGCCATCCAACCCACCCACGCCACCGCCGTCAGCGCCAAAATCAACACCAGCACCATGTGCTGCTTGGTGTACGACCATTGCAACGAAAGCGTCACGGGTAGCAGCAACACCAACACCGGTAAAATCGCTGCCCGCCAACCCAGTTCACCATCGCGCCACATGCGTGCGAGCATCCACAAACCCCAACCCATCACCAGCACCATGCCCACCAGCAGGGCGTACATGACCACCGTGAACGGTGTCGTCGGCAGGGTGCGCACCGTGGCACTCAGACCGTCGAGCATAGGGGCCAGGGCGGTGTTGATCGGGCCGTCCTGCGGGCTGTAAAGCTTCTTCCACAAAATGAACGTGGCCACGCCGGAGGTGAAATGCGGCACATAGAACAGGGTGCGATAGCCGGTCTGTCCGCCGAGCACACCGATGACCATGACCAGGCCGACGACCCCCACGAGCAGAATCATCATGGCTGATCCCCCCGCACCGATGGTCACCAGCAAGGCGCAACTCACCAGCAGAATCACGGTGGTGATCAAGCCGACGTAAAGCCGACCGCCGCCGACGCGCATTTCCTTGGAGAGCAGCATTGCGGCCATGAGGCTGGCTGCGATGGAAAAGGGAATGCCCATCATGAGAAAGAGGGTGTTGCCCAGGTATTTCCAGAAATTTTCCTCGGCGAACAGACGCAGAAAATTACCCAGCCCGATGAAGCGGATGCTTTCGTCGGGCTTGAACATGTTGTGCAGTTTGAGGTCCCAGTTGGAAAACGCCATGTACAGGCTGAAGAGCAGCGGGATGACGGTGAAACCGAGAAAGCCCATGATGTTGGGCGTGATGAACAGGAGGCCGGTGGCCAGATTTTTCGCCTGTCGCTCTTTACTGCTGGGCATGGGTCGCAACCTTTGTAATCGAATGAATCGCACCCCGGAAATAGTTTGTCACGGTCCTCCGAGCTTGCCGTCACCGACGGGCACCAGTTCCCGTGACCTTCGCAGACCTAGGGGGCAACAGATGAATCGTGCTGAGTTCGAGAGTGATTGGATACATTACAAAAATAGTGAACCCGCGGCAAATCCGAGCGTCTTGGGTTTTGTTCACTTCGACAATGTTTACCGTTTGCGGTAAAGTCTTGTGCCTTTTCATGAAGGAGCCTGCGCATGGCGGAAGTCAAAATTGATCATGTGACCAAAATATACCCCGGCGATGTCAAAGCGGTGGACGATATTTCCCTGCTCATCAACGACCGCGAATTCATCGTGCTCGTCGGGCCTTCGGGTTGTGGTAAATCGACGACGCTGCGCATGGTCGCCGGGTTGGAGGACATCTCCGGCGGAACCGTCTCCATCGGCGAGCGCATCGTCAACGATGTCGCCCCCAAGGACCGCGACATCGCCATGGTGTTTCAAAATTACGCCCTCTACCCACACATGACCGTCTATAAAAACATGGCCTTTGGCTTGAAGCTGCGTGGTCTGCCCAAAAAGGAAATTGACGAACGCGTTCGCTGGGCGGCCAAAATCCTCGGCCTGGAACAATACCTCGAACGCAAACCCAAAGCCCTGTCAGGCGGTCAACGCCAGCGCGTGGCGGTCGGTCGCGCCATCGTGCGTCAGCCCAAAGCCTTCCTCTTTGATGAACCCTTGTCCAACCTCGACGCCAAGCTCCGCGTGGAAACCCGTGCCGAACTCAAACGTCTGCATCAGCGTTTGCAGACCACCACGATTTACGTCACCCACGATCAGGAAGAGGCCATGACGTTGGGCGATCGCGTGGTGGTGATGGACGGCGGCCTGATTCAACAGGCTGACACCCCGCTCAACACCTATCGCCACCCCGTCAATCGTTTCGTGGCTGGGTTCCTTGGTACGCCGCCGATGAACTTTTTCAACGGGAAAATCACCCAGTCCGACGGCCTGATTTTCTTCGAAGGCGATGGCATCACCCTGCTGCTCTCCAAACAACAGGCACAGGCGGTGCAGGCACAGCTCGGCAAGGAAGTGACCCTGGGCATTCGCCCTGAAGCGTTGCGCATGAACCCCGACCCGCTGCAACCCAGCCATCCGAAACAGATCATCGATGTCAAGGTGAACGTGGTCGAACCATTGGGCAGCCATGTTGATTTGTTTGCCACGACCTCGAAGGATGTGCGCCTGGTCGCCCGCGTCCCTGCGGACCCGTCTGCCATGGAAATTCGCCAACGACAACTGCACGTGGACCTGGCGCATGTGCACGTCTTTGAACCCGGCACCCACGGCAAAAACCTCACCCTGCCCAAAGCGGTGTGAGGTCAACGGGGACATCATGCAGTAGTGCCTCATCTCGCGCCGGTGCAACAACTGACGCCGAGGGCTTCAGCCCCGGGTTGATTTTCATGACGCACATGCAGCCATCCGGCCCTAAAGGGCACGGCGTCAACACCGCGACCACTTTGCCTTTACACTATGAGTCATGAAACGAAGCTTACGACGAATCATCGGCGTGGTGATCGGACTGGCGCTGGGCTGGTGGGCGGCGGGGTTTTTACCCGGGTCGCTTTCAGCCGAGCCCGCCGGGCATGGCAACAATGCCCCTGCGTCCAAACAGCATGATGCCGCCCATGTTGCTGACAGCGCAGTCAAAGGTCACGATGCCCATCATGAAGCCGATGCAGGGCTGATCGCCGCGCGACAACTGGTGCCCACTTGTGAACAGGCGCCTTGGTTGCGCCCGGTATTGCTTGGCGTTGGTGGGTTGTTTGCCGCAGCGATACTGATCGGTGTGCCGCTGGCGCGGATGAAACCGAAAGCAGAACCGTCGGCTCATCATCATTGATCGCAGTCGATTGAAACAGATTTTGCCCGAGCGTTTGCAGATAGGATCGAACAGGGTTCGTGAAACCGTCGCCGGCGTGAAAAAGTCATACAGCCACGCGCCGGTAATCCAACCCGACAAGTCGCAGCAGGGTATCCGGTGCAAGCGTGAGCACCACGGATCGACGCGGTTCGAGAATGAATTCCACTTCATAGGCCTTGCCGGCTTGATGAACATAAACCACTGTGCCGATCTGCCCGGCCGGCAACCCCTCGCCTGGCAGCGCCTTGGACAGCGCCACCACATCCAGTTCACGAATGTCGTCAGCCATGGTTATCGCTGAATAAAGTTTACGGTTTGTATAAACAAGCATTCAGAGGCGGTCAACGAATCATGGTACAATTTTGTCAGCCAGTCGAAGGATAAAATCAAGCATGCCATTCAGTGACGGAGCTTGAAAATTCCACATGCCGGTTTTTGCACTTTCAGATAGTGTATGTTGGGGATGATTACTACCTGCAATCATGGTATGCACCATTACTTTCGAACGCCACGTTTGTATCTTTTCGTTTTGGTCAACACAATTTAGATAGTTTTGAGCGCATTGTTTTAGGGTCCTTCCGGGTTTTCCATGGGTGATTCATCGTGTATAAGGGCTGCATTCAC
>CAZJMK010000067.1:0-20044 GCA_964547135.1 uncultured Phycisphaeraceae bacterium
GGTCTCCTACTGCGAAGCAGGTCTCCTACTGCGAAGCAGGTCTCCTGCCTCTCCCAGGGGGAGACGGGGCGGAACAAGTCACCACGTTGTCAAATAATTACGCGAATTGCTCTGAATCACCAATCAACCACATCACCCACGTCCGCATAATGTTTACCCAATCGCTGCAACCCGCAATCTCATCAAAAACATAACAACCCTTATCAAGCGGACACTTGCATCAGCCGATGGTTTTTATGGTTGAGGGCGTTCCGCTTTTCGTCGAATGAGCATGAATATGTTGTTGGCACGTTTTATCACCGCTTGCTTACGTCGGTGTCATAGCCTTGGGTTATCGCTGCGCACAATCCAACCCCCTCTCCCCCCGGGAGAGGGTAGGGGTGAGGGCGTGGCTGCTTTTATCTATTGCTTATTTCACGGTCTTGTCGCTCATCGGCCCTCAGCCGCCTCGGTCGCTGCGGCGACCTCGGCCACCCTCTCCCATGGAGAGCGGGGTTATTCAAGGGCAACAGCCGTTGATGATCGTCTTGCGCAGCTCGCCGCCGACCTCACCCATGGCCGACGCGCTTACGCCGAACTCGAATTTTTCAGTTGGCTCCGTGAACCCGACTGCCCCATCCAAGCCCGCATTTTGCTCGCCGCTGCATGGTCGGTGCGTGATCAGCATGAAAAAGCCCGTGCCCTGCTGGCGGACCTCCCGCGTGCCCAAGTCGATCAACTGATTCAATCGAGCCTGCATTACGCACAATTACTACTCACCCTGCAAACCGCCTGCGACCTGACCCAGGCTGCCCGTCGCACACTCACGCAGTTGGATCGCGCTCACGGCCACGACCCGCAGGTCCGTCATTGGATCAGCGCCATCGATGCCCCCGGTCGTCACGACCTGCCCCGCTGGTCACCCGCCTGTGTCGAACAATTGGCTGGTGATCTGCTGGGCCGAGTGTACCTGCTGCCTGCCCTGGTCAGCGCTCAAAAAGTCGCCCCCGACATCGATCACATTCACCTGCTTCGCCTGGCGGGTCAGCGTTTGCTGCGCGATGTGACCAGCCCACGCCAACAACTCACCCTCGCGCAAGCCATGGCCGAGCTAGCCATACTCACCGGTGATGCCGATGATGCCCGTCGCTGGGCACATCGTGGTTTGCGCATTGATCCCTACTGTGCCACCCTCGCACTGGTATTGGCTCAGGTGCGCGATGAAGCCGTCGTCGGGCCCCCTGCCATCGCCATTCTGACAGAGGTGGCCGAGCATCACCCGCAATACCCCGATGTGCAGGCTGCCCTGATTCGTCGTGAGTTGCAGGAAGGTCACACCGACACCGCCCGGCTGCGCTTGCAAAGCTGGATGCAGCGTGAGCCGCATCAACCCCTGGCACTCAAACTGGCGCAGGAGTTAGCCGCATGAACCTGCCCCAACGTGACACCGCACAAGCACAGTTGGATCGCGCCCTGCTCGCATTGGAAGCCGGTCGTTTGACCCTGGCTCACGACCACCTCCGCCGAGCGTTGGACCTGGACCCCGATGTGCCTGAAGCACGACTGGTCGAAGCCCGCCTGCAACTGGCGCAGCATAAACCACAACAAGCACTACACTGCCTTGATTTGCACTGCCTGCAACATCCGCACGCTGCTCATTCGCCGCAGGTTTTGTTTTTACGTGCCCAGGTGTTGCTCGCTGGTGATGATGACACGCTTGCTCAAACCGCGCTCGACGAACTGGTGCAACGTTACCCCGACGATGCGCGTACCTGGCGCATGCTCGTCACGCATCACCTGACCACAGGCCGATGGGAACAGGCACGTTTTGCCATGAGTCAATTGGTGCGTTTGTCACCCCGTGATGCGCACCTGTCGCGGTTACAAATCGAATTGCTCAGTCCGACACAACCGCAGCAGGCCGCCGAGTTGGCGCTAGCGCATAACGACCCGCTTGATCAGCCGGCCATGCGTCTGCGTGCCGCACGTAACCTGCGTCAGGTGCAGCGTGATCGTGAAGCCCTTGATCTTTACGAACTTTTACTTGGTGATTTCACGCACGACACCTTGCTGCACATCGAAGCCGCTGAGCTGGCGCTGACACTGGGCGAATACACCTTAGCACAGCGCTGGCTTGAGCAAGCCCTGCCTTCCGCCGGCCCGCATCGGTCTGCGTTGCTGCGCCCGTTGGCGCTGTTGCACATGCACCTGGGCGCGTTTCATCATGCGGGTCGATGCTGGTTCAACCTGATGCATTCGTCTGCAACGGGCAACGCCTGTTCCGATGCGACAGCCGGGCTGATGCTTTGTGCCCTGCTCTCGCATCACGATCGCCTAGCCCATCGCCTGCAACGCAAACTCGAAGCGCACAGCAGTGTGAAGGAACGTCGCCGCTGGCTGGCTGACCTTTGGCCCCATGCCGTGCTGGGTCAGTTGGTCCATCAAACCACTGCTGCCGCCAACGTCGGCTCATCATCCGCCCTCGTCGATGATGCCGCGCAACAGCCCGGGCCTCTGTTGTCACAACTGCTCACTCACGCCGCGCGAAACCTGATGTCACATGTCGCCACACACTCGCAGCGAGCCGATGCCCATTTTCACCTGGCGGTTTGCCGGGCGGCACTGGGTCAACAAGCCGGGGCGGAACAAAGCCTGCAACAAGCCCTTGCCCTCAACCCGCGCTACCACGCCGCCCAGCGTCTGCGTCTGCGCTTGTCACGCATCACTGCACAGGCCGCGTGAAGTGATATCGTATTTCAAGCTGTCCCCACTGTCGCTTTGGACGCCGTGCCCTTTAGGGCCGGATGGCTGTGTGAATCATCCGGGGCTGAAGCCCTCGGCGTCAATTTTGATCGTGGGTTCACAGGTTTATTGTTGAAAGTAGCATCCTGATCTTCATGAAGACATGAAGATCAGGCGTGGCTCTGTCACTTGTCCACTTCTACCGCCACCAAATCCCCCTGCCCGATCGGCTGCGCCAACCGTTCATGCGTCACCGCTTTTTCCACGGTGTAAGGCCCAACCGCCAATCGTCGCAACCCGGTCAAGTAGCCCCCCGTTCCCAAAGCCTTGCCAATGTCCCGCGCCAGGCTGCGAATGTACGTCCCCCGTCCGCAAATCACCTTCACCTTCGCCATCGGCCAGTGAAAATGCATCAATTCAATCGCGTCGATACGCACCGGTCGAGCCGTCAGGGTTACTTCCTTGCCTTGTCTTGCAAGGTCGTAGGCACGCCTACCCCCCACATGCAGCGCACTGTAAGCCGGGGGCACCTGCTCCACCACGCCCACAAACCTCGCCAGCACTTCCCGCAACCTCGCCTCCGTCGGCTGATCACTCACACTCACTTCCAACCGCGGGCCTTCCGCATCATCCGTGGTGGTAAACGCGCTCAGGTCGATCTCCGCAACATAAACCTTGGTCAAACCCATGATCTGTTCAACACAGCGCGTGGCCTTGCCAAGGCAGCAAACCACCACGCCGGTGGCCAATGGGTCGAGTGTGCCCGCGTGACCGGTTTTCACGCCCCCTGCCGCCCGACGCACCCGTCGCACCACTTCCATGGAACTCCAGCCCAGGGGTTTATCCACCACCAGCAATCCCGACAATGATTCTGTCAACTGCCTGCTCGCCATGTTTCAAACATAATGTTATTTGTTTCGTTCAGTAAGCCGTCTGTTGTTATCAGCCGGGGCGTGTCTGTTGTGATCAGAGCCGGGGCGTGTCGCCCCGGTAGGCATGACATATGGTAACCGCCTGAACCGGGCCGTCACGGCCCGGCTCTGAATAAAAAAAAACCCGTGCTTGCACGGGGTTGAAATCAATCACATTGTCAAATTCGTCAAATGCAATCAACTCATATTTGACAATCATTCAGGCCTGACGACGACGCAGCAGCATCATGCCCGAACCCAGAGCCAGCAGCGCCATCGTGGCCGGTTCGGGGATGACATAGGCAACACCACGGAATGCCGTGTTGGCACTAGTACCTGTGATGGCAGAGGCCAACACATTCACTGGGGCAATAAATGCACCGTTGTAACCACTTGCATCCAGTATGCTCACCAATTCGCCACCACCTGAAGCGCTTGATCCACCGCTGCGCGTAGCAAACAACTGAACCGTCGATCCGCTGACATAGCCTGTGATGCCACGATAGTCTTGGGCATCAGTCCCGATGGTCCCATTCGAAACCCAACTACCTGATACCAATGAATATTTAGTGATAGCCAATGATGAATCGTCGGCGATGTAGAGCGTATCAACGCCCACAACGCTGGAATCCAGATCAGCAAAGAAGAAGGCATATCGGCTGGTACCCGAAACGCCGGTCAACCCCGGAAGGGTGGTAAGTGTTTGCCCAGTCGTGGTGGGAAGTCCAGTCCCAACCGTCCCAATGGATACGGTGTTTCCACCCGAAGTTGAGTTTGAAGTGACGTAAAGCTGACCATCAAAGATATTGACTTGGCGCACATTGGCCAAAGTGGTTAATTGAGTTGAAGAACTGGAGCCAACCGTTGTGTAACGAACACCCCCTGCACCACCCGCCAACCAAAGACTTGTGCCATCGGTGGTCACCACCGAACGAGGATTATTTCCACTAGCAAAATCGGTGAGTGCGGTGGTCACGGATGGAGTCCCGGTCGCCACGGGGATGATACCGATCGTTCGATTGATAGTCGTGCCATTTGCTGCAGAAAGCGAAGAAGAGTGCGTAGATCGATAGCCAGCCAATGCCACGAATTTACCATCCGGGGAAACTGTGATTAACCCTTCTGAGGTCGCCGTTCCGCTGGCTACCAAGCCGAAGTTTCCACCACCATCAGCCATAGGCATGGCAATCGATTGAACCAAAGTTCCGGTCGGAGAAAACTCATCAACAAACACGGCGTTACCTGTGTTGGCCAAGGCCGTCGTTGTATTTCCTACACGGTAAACGAGAATGTTGCCCGGAGTAATCGCCGCCGCTTGGACAGCAGCCGAGGTCATTCCCATGACCGCCGCGACCAATACTGCCAACATCCCCTGTTTGAATCCGATCTTCATGCGTCCTCTCCTTGATAAGGAAACCCCATTGTTTGCCCAACACGTTGATTCACTCGGCCAACCATGGCCGATTCAAGTCACAGTAATAGCGTGTGAATTGCCCCCATCCTCCGTCACCCCCCGCCTCCAGCCCCTCACGACCCACACACTTGCCCAATTCAACACGCATAAACATAGACCGCATATGGGAATGAAGTATGAGTAAAATGTTAGTTTGGAATCAAATCAAGGTAAATCGGTAAGTTTCTGTATCGGGGGGGGGCAGCATGAGGGGTTGCAGCCCATGATTTTACCGCCACGCCTGATCTTGTTTACCACGCCTGATCTTGCCGTCGGTCGGCAAGATCAGGATGGATTGATCGGAAAAGCACCATCCTCACTCCAATGATCAGAATCCTGATCTTCATGCGGACATGAAGATCAGGCGTGGGCGATGAAACATTCACTCAATCATCCAATTATTAACATTCAAAGAATACCCGGGCCCTCGGTCGCTGCGGCGACCTCGTTCCCGGCTTGGTTCTGCAAATCCGAAATTCGAAATCCGAAATTCGAAATTTTCTTCGTATTGGCCACTTCTATCTTGGTTGTTCATGGCGCAACTGTCCGCAGGCGGCGGCGATGTCACGCCCTCGGCTGGCGCGGATGTGTACGTTCACCTTCCCGGCCAATAAAATTTCCTGAAATCGGCGCACCGACTGATCACCGGGCCTTTCATAGGGCAACCCGTTGACCTGGTTGTAACGGATCAGGTTCACATTCGCCCGCAACTGACGCACCACATTCACCAATTCCCTGGCGTGCTCCGCCTGATCGTTCACCCCACCCAGCAGAATGTACTCAAGCGTCACTTCACGACCGGTGCGGTCAAAGTAATATCGCCCCGCCTGGAGTATTTCCGCGATGGTCACAAACTCCGCCCAGGGAATGATGCTGCGGCGGAGTTCATCGTTGGGGGCGTGCAGACTGATCGCCAGGGTGATGGGTAAATCCAGTTCCGCCAGCCGACGTATTTGAGCGGGCAGGCCGACGGTGCTGACGGTCAGACGACGACCGGAAATGCCCAAGGCCCAGTCAGCCATGAGGGTTTGAATCGCCTGCGTCACGGCTGAAAAATTGGCCAGGGGTTCACCCATGCCCATGAAGACGACGTTGGAAATGCGCTCGACGCCGGGCAGTGAACCGAGTCGCCAGACTTGTTCAACAATCTGGCCGGCGGTGAGGTTGCCGTCGAGGCCGCCCAGGCCGGAGGCACAAAAGCGGCAGCCGACCGGACAGCCCACCTGACTGGAAACGCAGGCGGTTTTCCGAGAGCGTCCCCCTTCCCAAGCCTCCGCGGGAATCATCACACATTCAGTCTGACGATTTTTAGCGGATGATAATGTCGTCGCGGTTGGCAATGTCGTTAATGCCACGGTCTGTTTTTCCGTCACTTGACCACTTGCCGCGATATCAACTCGCTGGTGATACCCGCCCTCACCCGGCTCGGCCGCCAAAGCAACCTCGCCACCCTCTCCCGTGGGGAGAGGGGGTGCAACCCTCGACTCATTCGCCTTATCAGCTTCGTACCACTGCATCAGCAATTTTTGTGTGCCGTCGGTGGCGACCTGATGACGGACGACCGAGCCGGTGGTGAACGACAAATGCTCGGCCAATAGTTCACGATCACGTTTGGCCAGCGAAGTCATCTGCATCGGGTCGATGACATGCTTTTGATACACCCAGTCGAGCAGTTGGTCGGCTCGGTAGCGGGGCAAACCCCATTGCGTGCATAATTCGTGTAATGAAGTCGGATCAAGGTCGAAAATGGAGGGAGGGGTGGTGGGCATGATGAATGATATCGCTTTCGAAGCGATGACATGATGGGCAACTACTCAAGCCCTGCATAGTCACAAAAATCCCTCAACAATTGCCCCTGCAAAGCACCGCGTTTTTTCTGAATGGCGGACAGGGCGATTTCGAACAGATGCGAATCGTGGACAAAACAACTTTTGGTAAGTCCGGTGGCGGCAAAGTCGGGGTGATTGCGTTCGATCAAAAAACAGTGGTGTCCGTAACACTGACCAGCAATCGGAAAGGCGGCGACCAATCCGTTGCTTCGCAGTTCAACAATCATCCATGGCCGAAGGTCGCGGCAATGATTCCATTCGACCTGGGCATTGTAAATTTCAAAGCGTTTCATCACTGCCCGGATTAAAAGGACATGGCATGGCTGAGGCCGTTTGCACACTGATCACCGGACGCCCCAAACGAAAACGACGTTCATCTCCCGATGCCTGTGCAATTCCTTCAAAAGGAATGGTGGTGGAAGTGTCCTCGACATAGTTCGCCTGATACTCAGGCAATGAATGCGTCTGGCGCACCAGTGTCCATTTGGGAATGCTCCCGAATTGACGGATCACTTCATCCAGCACACAGATATCCGACTCCGTCAGCAACGTCGGCGGGGCAATTTCGCGCAGTATCACCTGATTGTCTTCAATGTGCAGGTGACGATAAATCAAATCGGGATTGATGTTGGGCATGCCATTGAGCAAATCCAGACAACCCGATGGCACCGGGCCATATTGCATGGCCACCAAACGGTCACCGGTGATACTGACGCCGTGGGCGATGAAGGATTGTCGATCCGCCAGGTAAAGCAGCTTCGTCAACTTGACCTTGTCCACAGGTTGACCCATGTGCTCAAGCACATAGGTGATCGCCTGGATGGCTTTTTCAGGATTGAATTGAAAAGTAATGCGCATAAAGGGTGCGGGAACTTGTGTCAAACATCATATCGACACAATCATACACCTTCCAATAATCATGAAATACTTTCGTGATTTGTCAAGTATTTTGATGATGGAAGGCATGAGCATGATTGACATTGCCTGCATTTAGCCTCCGGTCAATGACCGGGGGCGATGTGTAAGCGACGATTTCAATCCAGCGCGCGCCGCTTGTGGGCGTTGTACATGATCATGAACAGCAGCCCCAGCCCCAGTGTCAGCAGCAGCAGTAACGTCGCCTTGTTTTCGCTCCAGCCGGTGTGCTGGGCAAACTCTTTCACCGTGGTAAACACCACCGGGTAGAGCAATAGTTCGAGCATGAAACTGCTGGCCAGGCCGCCGATCATCGGGGCCGCCAGGCGGCGCATGGTGTCCGCCCCCGCACCCTCGGCCCACATCAGCGGCAGCAACCCGATGAACGTCGTCATCACCGTCATGGTTTTTGGTCGTATGCGTTGCACTGCCCCTTCATGCACCGCATGCCAAAGGTCCCATGCGTTGCGCATGCGCCCTTCATGTTTTGCTTTTTCGTAACTGTTGTCCAAATACAACAACATCACCAGACCGGTCTCCGCATCCAGCCCGGCCAGGGCGATCATGCCGATGATCACCGCCAGCGATAAGTTGTAGTCCAACAGGTAAAGCATCCATATCGCGCCGATCAACGAAAACGGCAGCGCCAGACACACCACCATCACCCGAAACCAGCTCTGCGTCGCCAGGTACAACAACAGCAGAATCACCACCGCAGTGAGCGCTGACGCTGCGATCAATTGTTTGCGGGCCGTCTCCCAGTATTCGTACTGCCCCGACCAGATGATGTCATACCCCTGTGGCAACTTCACCTGTGCCGTCACCAGTTGCTTGGCGTGGGCGACGTAAGTGCCAAGGTCGATGCCGGTGATATCGACGTACACCCAACTGGTGAGCCGGGCGTTTTCGCTTTTGATCATGTCCGGCCCCTGGGTGATGGTGAAGTCGGCAAGTTGGCCCAGCGGTACATGCGGCGACATCGTCGTCGTATTCATGCCCTCGCCGGCGTTACCAGCGTTGCCGCTACGCATGGGCAACGCCACCAGCACCTGACGCAGGCTGTGAATGTCATCCCGTAAATCAGGCGGATAACGCACCAATACGCTGTAACGTTCACGGCCCTCGACGGTGGTGGCCACCATCATGCCCCCGATGGCTGAGGCAATCGTGTCCTGCACATCGCCGATCGTCAGTCCGTAACGGGCGATTTTGTCGCGCTGCAGGTGAATGTCCAGGTAGTACCCGCTGGCACTCTTCTCGGCAAAGGCGCTGACCGTGTGCGCCCCCAGTTTCGGGTCGGCTTTCAAAACCTCAGCCACCTGCGCACTGAGTTGTGCGAGCGTGGTTAAATCATCACCCATCACCTTCACACCCACCGGTGTGCGTATGCCCGTGGCCAGCATGTCGATGCGGGCGCGAATGGGCATCGTCCAGGCGTTGGTCACCCCCGGTAATGTCAGGGCCTGATTCATGCCGGGTATGCTCACCTCGTGCCCATGCGCGTCTTTGACATGAAACCCGTACACCAGTTCATCGACGGTGATCGGGCGCGACTGCGGCCACATTTTCCGCAACGGCTTTTGCAGGGCATCGGGCCAGGTGTCAAAGAATCGCGGCACGGGCACATGACGCCATTTGGTTTTGTCACGGTGTAAAACGATGGTGGTTTCCAGCATCGAAAGCGGGGCTGGGTCCGTGGCTGTCTCGGCCTGACCAACCTTGCCCATCACGCTGACGACTTCAGGGAATTGATACATCAGGGCATCGGTCTGCTGCAACAACTCACGGGCCTTGGTGGCCGAAATACCAGGGTCGGTCGTGGGCATGTACAACAAATCGCCCTCTTCCAACGGCGGCATGAACTCACTGCCCATGCCCGGAAAAGCCTGACTCAATGCTGGCAGCCGTTCACCCAACCACGCCCCGCCCGGCAGCGCCTTAAGCCCAAGCAGCGGCGGCACACTCACCAGTAACATCAACCCCGCCAATACCACCGACAGCAAGCGAAAACGCATCGTCATCACGAAAAACGGATGGTACATTTTCTGCAACAACCACGATATCGGGTTGTATTGTTCGTGAATGATTTTCTGCGGCAACAGCAACATGCCCAGCAACACCACCCATCCGCCGACGAACCAATTTCGCCATGACTCCAATTCACCCAGCGGCAGGTACCGGTAAATCACCCACGCCGGTAACAGCATGAGTGCCAACGTGATGAACAAATTACGCAACCAACCCAATCGATGCGATGCTCGCGGCAGCATTCGATTGGTGATCAGATAGGTCATCAGCACCGGTATCACCGTCACTGCTAAAAACGATGACGCAGCCATGGCAAAGGTTTTGGTGTATGCCAGGGGTTTGAACAATCGCCCTGATTGCTCGCCCAGCACAAACACCGGCAAAAAACTCACGGTCAAAATCAGCAACGCAAAAAACAAACTCGGCCCCACTTCGCGTGCTGCGGTGAGTATCGCCTCGTGACGTTGGGCAATGCTCAATTCGATTGCCCGATGCGGTTCACCGGCTGCGACTGCTTCGCTGCGTAACCGGTCTTCGGCACGGTCGATGTGCTTATGAGCGTTTTCCACCATGATGATGGATGAATCGACCATCACCCCGATGGCGATGGCGATGCCGCCCAGACTCATGATGTTGGCGTTGATGCCCAGTAAGTACATCAGCAATATCGCGGTGAGCACGCCCATCGGCACCACACACACCGCCACCAGTTCACTGCGGGCGTGCAGCAAAAACAAAATGCACACCAAAGCCACGACGGTAATTTCCATCAGCAGCGCATGCGTCAATGTGCCCACCGCGCGGTCGATCAAATCCGACCGGTCATAGGCTGTTTCAATAGCGACACCCGGGGGCAAAGCCTTTGCCAATTCCGTCAGTTTGGCTTTGACTTGTTCGATGGTGATGCGCGCGTTTTCGCCATGACGCATGAGTACGATGCCGCCGACCGCTTCGCCCTCACCGTTCCAGTCGATGATGCCGCGACGCATCTCCGGGCCGATTTGAATGCGTGCCACGCTGTCCAAATAAATCGGCTTGCCGTCGATCGTGCTGCCCAGTGAAACCTGACGCAGGTCGTCGATCACCTTTTGCGTACGCAATTCGAACAGGTCTTTTCCGCTGACCTGTGCCTGCGCAATTTCATCTTCCGACAACCGACCCAAATACCCCAGTCCGCGCACCATGTATTCGGTTTCCGAAAGTTCAATCAGCCGTGCCCCGATGTCGCTGTTGGATCGTTCCACCGCCATGGTGACGTCGGCCAGCGTTTTACCCACGGCCTGCAACTTCAATGGGTCGATGACGATTTGGTACTGCTTTTCAAACCCGCCCACGCCGGCCACTTCACTGACGTTGTCCAGGGCCGTCAGCCCGTAACGCAGGTACCAATCCTGCAAACCGCGCAGGCGTGATAAATCAAGACTCGGCTGCACCAGCGGCTCACCCGTCAACGGGCATGTCGTCCGCCCCGCAAACGTGCGCTGATGTTGCAACTGTTTTCGTCGCTCAACCGGGACCTTCTCGGGGCTGTCGTACCATTGATCTTTTTCAACATCGTGCCACAAACCCTGCGGGTATTTCGCAGAATACGGGCCGGTGGTCAGCACATACTGATACACCCATCCAACACTCGTCGCGTCCGGCCCCAATTGCGGCTCAACCCCCGCAGGCAATTTACCCTGCATAAAACTTAATCGTTCCAACACCCTGCTGCGCGCCCAGTACGGGTCGGTGCCGTCGTCAAAAAGTATGTAAACAAAACTGACGCCCACCATGCTGTACCCGCGCACCACCCTGGCCTTGGGCACCGAAAGCATGGCCGTCGCCAGCGGGTAAGTCACCTGGTCCTCAATGATGCGCGGCGACTGCCCCGCAAAATCACTGCGCAAAATCACCTGCACATCCGACAAATCCGGTATCGCATCCACCTTGATGTTCTGCGCCGACCACAACCCCGCTGCTACTAAAAACGCCGCCAACAGCAGCACAATCAGGCGATGTTGCACACAGGCTTCAATCAGTTTGCTGATCATGGGGTACCTTTTCACGCAAAAAATAGCGAGGCTCTGTCTGCAAATGTCTTTTTCGTCACGAGCCGCGACCGTGAGGGAGCGGTTTTTCTCGCTGTACGACGATTCATATCACCGCTCCCTGACGGTCGCGGCTCGTTTTCAGAATCGCGCCATCGGCAACGGCTGCCGTTGATCAAAACAACTCAGCATCGCTGCTCCGAAATACGGATTGCGCACCACACCCGCCGGTTGAATCCAACTGGCGCCCGCCCCTGGTATCGGCGGGTTCATCACCGGTGTTTTCAACGTCACCATCGGGCAGCGCACCATTTCCAGCGGTTGACCCAACTCACCCGGCACACCAAAACTTTTCAACACCGCAGCCAATGCCGCACTGGTGTGCGCCAACTGTTCACGTTGCTGCGCGATGGTCGTCGCCGCCCCCAGTTCCGTTGCGGTTTTGATGAGTCGTTCCACCTGCGGGAAGCGATGTTGAAAGTGTTCATCGCTCGCCTGCATTTGATTCACCCATGCGCGGGTGGCATCCGCCAAACTGCAAGCCGTGGTGATGATGGGCTTGTCATCATCCGCCGCCAGCGCTGCCGTGATCGCAAGGTAATGTCGCAGCATCACCGTCAGCGCCTGTGCCGCCGGGCTTGACATTTTTTGCATTTCACCCTGCTCAACAGGTCGCATTGGTTCCGGGGTCGCCACCGCAGGCGTGCCCTTGATCATTTTCAGCAAGGCTTCGCGCTTGCGTGCTTCGCTGTCCAGTAAAAATTGCCCGCTCACCACCACATTCTCACCCACCTGCAACCCCTCACGTACTTCCACCAAACCATTCTGCGCCGGCTCACCCAGTTGCACACTGCGCGTTTCAAACCGCCCCTCCCCCACACTCACCAGCACCGTCTGTTGCCGCCCACTGTCCAGCACCGCTTCACGGGGTACGAGTAAAACCTCATCTTTGCTGATGCGCTGCAAATGCACCTGTGTGAACATGCCCGGTTTGAGCACCGGTTCACTGGCACTGGGGTTGGTCGCTTCCAAACGCACCGTCACCTGCCGTAATTCAGCATCCAGCGTCGGGTAAATCGTCGTGACTAGGCCTTCAAACGACACCCCGGGTTGATACGGCAAATCAATCGTCGCCTTCTGCCCCACTTTCACCCAACCCATTTGATGTTCGTACAACGTCACCATCACCCAAACGTTGGACAGGTCCACGATTTCCGCCAGGTGGCTGCCGCGTTCCAGCCAATGCCCCTGATCGCCGCCCTTGCTCATCAATATGCCGTCGATCGGGCTGCGCAGGGCAAACGTGTTTGGCACCTTGCCGCTTGCAATCACGCCTTGCACAAAATCATCGGGCACCCCCATCACCGTCAGTTTGCTTTGCGCTGCTGCCAACGCTTCGGGTTGTCGCAGTTCCCGTGCCGCCGAAAGCTCATACCCTGCTGCCAACACTTCCGGGCTGTAAAACTCCGCCAGTGCCTGCCCTTGTTGAATCGGCATGCTCAGCGTGTTGGCGTGCAACACTTCAATCTGACCGGGCACGCGCACAATGACATCCCGAATGCGTGACTCATCCTTGGCGACGATGCCGGGCGCGATGATGGTTTGTTCCATGCGAGCGCGTGTCACCGGGGCGATGCGTACGCCGATGTTCTGCACCACCACCGGGTCGATGGCCAGTTTGCCCGTCATGGCCGCCGGGTCCAATGGGGTGAGTTTCATGCCGCAAATCGGACAGTTGCCCGGTTTGGGTTGAATCACCCACGGATGCATGCCGCTGATGTACCAGGTCGTGCCCTCACCCGATTCACTGCCGGCAGCGTCGGCGGTGTTCGCATCGTCGCTTGCTTCCGTTGACACCCACGATATCAGCCCCTGCCACGCCTTTACCGTCATGGGGCGCAATATCGGTGCCGCGATGACGCCGACCATCATCGCCAACACGATCACCACCGCCCCTATCACCAATACACGCAACCTCGGCCCCTGCGCCGGCCTCGTCGCCGGTGCCGGTGGGGTTGCGGTCGGCGGTGTTTCATGTTTATCAATCTGCATGATGTTGCTCCGTTCAATAAGTCATCCGCGAACGATGCTTTCAATTTTCAATACAGCGTTTCTGGAAATAGTTGCTTGGTAGCTGGGGGCTGAGGGCTGATAGCTAGGGGCTTGGCAGAAAATGCTTGTATGTATGATTTTCCCAGCACCTAGCTCCCACCACCCTCCGCCGTGAACCATTGCCAGTCAGCCCACTGGGCAAACAGGTTGGCCTGGGCCCGTTGCAGCGCCAGTGCCAGCGTCACCACTTCACGTCGTGCCATCACCAATTCAACCAATGCCCCCTGCCCGCTGCGGTACAAGGCTGACTGTGCTTCGAGGGTTTGTCGGGCACGGGGCAACAGCACATCACGCAACAACACCACCTGTCGATGGGCCTGTTTCAACTGATACTGCGTCATCGCCAGTTCACTTTGCAGGCTGCGCTCACGTTGTTGATATTGCTGTTGTGCCGCAGCGAACCCGGCCAGGGCCTGATTCTTTTTCGCTTCATACGGTTCGGGGTTCAACGGCAAAGTCACCCCCACCGCCACCATCGCGCCATCTTTCATGTCGTCATGTTCGTACCCTGCTTCGAGTTCAAAATCAGGGTTGCGGGCCTTGTTCGCCTGTCGCACCATCGCTCCGGCTGCCGCCAGTTCCGCACTCGACATCGCCAATTCCGGGTGACCTGTCTGCACACCCGTTTCGGCCGCATCAGTCAAATTTACAGGCAACGCCACCTCCGGTAAATCAAACTGCATCGGCAGCGGCATCTGTGCCGGTCGATCCAATAGCGCATTCAACCGTGCCGCCAACATCGGCTGCATATCGCGCAAGTCCGCCAGTTCATTCTTCATGCGGTCGATTTCCGCCAAGGCCCGCAAATGCTGAGCCTGCGTCACCGTCCCGGTGCGTAACCCAATCAGCAGTGCCTCCGACTCTTCCTTCAGCAAACTTACTTGATGTGCAAGGGTTGTTTCCGCCGCTTGCAGGTACGATAGTTCCGCCCACAGTTTGCGCACCTCGCGCACGGCCGTGCGTCGTTGCAACAAATATTGCTGCCGGGCGGCATCGGCCTTGGCTTCATCCACCTTCACCGCTGCTTCGAGTTTGCCCACACCCGGTATCATCTGCCCGACCGAGTAGCCGAATTCCTCTGCCATATCGCGGTACTTGAACATCAGCCTCGGGTCCGGCCACGCTCGGCTCTGCGGCAACTGCCACAACATCATCTGCCAGTTGCGCACTGCCGCCTTGACCCCCGGGTTGTGCTGCATCGCCTCCGCAAGCACGGCTTCCAACCCCGCATCCGCCGACCATTCGCCCCCGTTTGTTGCCTGCGCATCGAGCGACATCGGGGTCGTCGTGTACGCTGGCAAACGCTGCTCATCGGGGTGATGCTGTTCCAACATCACCACCCATTCACGAAACGCCTGCTGTTCACTGGTGCTCGCGCAACCAGTCAACAGCAGCACCACCACGGTCAGCAGCATCAAACAAATTGGTGTCCGCCATCGTTGCATGTGTCACTCATTAAAAAAGTGGTCGAGTGAAGTTCATTTCGAATTTTTGAATTCTGTCCCCTCTCCCTCCGGGAGAGGGTTAGGGTGAGGGCGTCCGAGACTCTTGTATTCATGCCCATTTGAATCTTTTATAAACACGCCCTCACCCGGCCTCGCAGACTCGGCCACCCTCTCCCGGAGGGAGAGGGGTTGCACGCGTTCCAGTAATTGACACAAATCGCTCCAAATCAACAATCGTGTGCAACGAACCATGCACCTCAGTGCTTACGTTCGTGTCCTTTGGCTTCCTTCACCGCGCCATCGAGTTTGCCCCAATACTTCACCGGCTCAGCACGCAGCGATTTGATGCAACCATCGCAGCACAATCGCACCAGCCGATTGCCGATGACCATGTTGGTCACTTCTTCATCGCTGCCGAGCTTGTCGCCACTGACAACACAGGTGGTCAGCGGGTAATCGGCCTTCTGTGCTTCGATCACCGCCGTATCGAGTTTGGCAAGCGCCGCATCGGGGTTTTCGTTCAACTGTTTTTCACACCCGGCGCAGCAGAGCATCACCAGCCGATTGCGCACGATTTTTTCCACCGGCTTGCCCATCGCCCCCAGTTTCTGCCCCGAAATCGGACAGGTCGTTACCGGGTAATAAGGCTTCTGCATCGCAGTCAGTTGTTCATCGACCTTGGCCAGATACTTGGCCGGGTCAGCCTTGAACTTGGACGGACAACCATTGCAGCAAAAGCGCATCTCGCGCCCTTCATGTTCAACGACAACCGGCTTACCCATCGACCCGAGCTTGGCACCGCTCACCGGGCAGGTGTCCAGCAGGTACGGGTCACCCGCATGAGCAGGCGTCGTTTCCGCCTGCGAGGTTGATATCGCAGTCAGCAACACTGCCAACGACACAAACAGACAAAGCGTTGAAAAACGAATCGTGATCTTCGAAAGCATGATGCGTCTCCTTGAAAAGGTTTGTGCATGCGGTGGGCAAACACCCACAGTTCATTTGAATGTGATTGGGTCGATCCAAGAAATAACAGCGCAGCAAAATCATCAACATGCCATCCTGTTGATCAACACAACGCTGCTTTAAATGGTCATCAAGCGGTGACTGGCCACGGGGGATTGGGCCAATATCAAAGGCGGGGGCCTGTCAAACGAACGCGGCATAGTGATCTGCGTTGAAACGATCAGCAGTTGATGCCCCGAAATCACCGGCATCACTGCAAAAGTCGGCAACTCCACCGCTGGGGGCAGCGACCAGTTGGTTTTGGCAAGGTTGTATGACACGCCCTGCAAACTAGGGCACTGGTCCATCGGGCACGACTTATTCATCGGCAGCGACGACGCGGGTGTTTTCGACTGACCCTCGTCTGCATCCGCCATCGCCCCACCGCAACACGCATGTTCACCACCGGTTGCCGACTCACCAAAAACTTCACTTGTCAACCCGTTCTGCGTCATCGAACCTGTCACGATCGAGCGACAGCAACACCACGCGGGCATGCCCAGCCCGAACACCAATGTCATTAACCACGTGATGGCAACGCTCATGTTCACGCTCATCATGCTAGTACCACGATCCGACCGATTCCAGTCCGGCACGTCCGTCCTGCAACACACTCGTACCTGATTCAATTTTAGAGTCGGAGGGTGGCTGTCGCCGCAAGCTGCGCCATGCCACGCCTCCGACAGGGACGATCATTGAATGTATGGCTCAACTGGCATCAATCCTCCGCATCATCCACGCGGTAACCCCAGTACGCCCGGCCTGCGATGAAGTAACGTTCCAATTCCCTCTCCGTGGCCACGCCGGTCACCATCGAACCGGCTTTGACAGGTTGCGCGACGATGTGCGTTCGTCCGGCGATATTCACCGCCTGAACAGCCGGTGCCGCCGCCTGGGTGATTGGCACAGTCGCCCCGGTTACCAACAGCGTGAGTGCCGCAAGCATGGATGAGGTGCGTTTCATGATTCGATCCTTTCCTGAAAAAACGCCTCGTTGTTTGGAACCCATACTCCGTTGAGGCACGCGGAGGTGGACCACTGCCCTTACACAACGAGAAATGACAAGCCGGGGGTTCAACGATTTTTCGTTACGCTGCAAAAAAATGTTTGACCGGGGATTGAACCTTTGCGCCGGGCTGGTACGTTCATGGGTGCAGGGACTGTGAAGTGAAACCAACCACTGCTGCGCAAGCTGAACGTTTTGAGCAACTGGCTCTGCCGCATCTGGCATTGCTGCTGCGCACTGCCCAATACCTGGCACGGCACACGCAGGCGGCGGAGGACCTGGTGCAGGAAACCATGATCAAGGCACTGCGCAACATGGACTCGTTTCATGAAGGGACGGACATCAAAGCCTGGCTGCTCACAATTCTCCGGCACACGCACATTGATCTGATTCGACAACAAACCCGACGAGCCGGAACGGTTTCGATGGAATCATTGGAACAGGAACCAGCGGCCACCACCGCGCAGACAGGGGCGCACGACGCCCAATGGAACTCACCGGCTGCGATGATGGAACAATTTGCCGACCGTGACGTGATTGCGGCGCTCAAAGCGCTGCCGATGGAAATGCGCTGGTGTCTGCTTCTGGTGGATGTGGAACAACTGGAACTGACTCAGGCGGCAACGATATTGGAAGTGCCGATCGGAACGGTGAAAAGTCGATTGCATCGGGGTCGGGCGCTGCTGCGGGATCGTCTGTTGGAATGGGCACACAAACAAGGCTGGGCAGGGATACAGGAGTCGCGTCATGCTCGACAAGACCAACCTTGAAATGCTGGATCAGGCCACCCGAAATCGCCTGGCGAAGCTGGCCACGGTACCGGTGGAAACGCACGAACTGGAACGACGCCTGCGTGCCGCAGTGGCGCAGGAAACGGATTCACCCGTGCAACAATCGTTTCGCTTCAACCGTGCCGCCTGGTTGCGACCGGTTTCCGCTCTCGCAGCAGCGCTTCTGCTGGCGGGCCTGCTGGGGTTACTGGTGATGTCGCTGGGGCAATCACCCACCATTGCAGCACCAGCAGACCTGGCGCAACTGCACAAGGAAAATACCACCGGTCACGCCAAGGTCACTCCGGTCACCAGCATCGATCAGGCACGTGCGGTGCTCGCCGGCAAATGGGTTGATATGCCCGACATCCCCATGCCCAATGACATGCAACTGCACGCCTGCTGCGTTCACGATTTTTTAGACAGCAAGGTTGTCTGCGTTTTCCTGATGGACGGCTCCACCAAACTCACCCTGGTCGTCGGCCACGCCAAAACATTCCAGCCCGCTCCCGGTACCCAGATCACAAACAACGGACGTGTTTTCAATCTGCATCAAGCCGGCGATCTGCACATGGTGATGTTTGAGGAACAGGGTCGTTTTGTCTGCCTGATGGGGCAAACCACCGGCGAACGTCTGCTGACCATCGCGCAGAACTTGACGTTTTAATGCACGTCGTATCGACTTGACCATCTCGACAATTCGTTACACCATGGCTCACTCAAGGAGTGCGCCATGCAACCAACCACCCACGACCTGTTCACACGTCACCCGGATAACCCCATCATCGTGCCCGGCGGGCTTCCCTGGCGGCTGGTCGTGGTCTTCAACCCCGGCGTCGTCCGCGATGACGATGGCACCTTCTACATGCTCGAACGAGCCGTGGGCCGACTACGCCCCTTCCGCAGTCAACTGGGTCTGCTCTCCAGTCGTGATGGGGTACATTTTCAACATGTCACCGATCAGCCGGTGTTCACCTCCGACATGCTCGGCTACCCGCACGGAGGCATTCAAGACCCGCGCGTCGTCAAAATCGACAACCAGTTCATTCTCGTTTACGTGCTCCGCAAATGGTGCAACGATTGCCTGCCCACCGGCACCGGCGTGCCCGATTACGTGCCCGTCAAATATGCTGACAAAGCCCCCGGTGCGCCCAACAATTCACGTTCCGGCATCGCTGTGTCCAACGACATGCGCCAGTGGCAACATCTGACCTACATCACGCCCGATCCGCTGGACGATCGTGACAACATTTTGTTCCCTGCCAAAATCAACGGACGATATGCACTGCTCCGCCGACCCCTCGAATTCGTCGGCCCGCAATACGGCACCACCGCCCCCTCCATCTGGCTCAGTTTTTCCGATGACCTTGTCAACTGGTCGCAACCCACGCTCATCGCTTCGCCGCAGCACGAATGGGAAGGGCAAAAAATCGGCGGCTCCACCCAGCCCATCGCCACGTCACAAGGTTGGCTGGTCACCTACCATGGCGTTGACAGCCAATCGCGCTACTGCATGGGCGCGATGCTGCTGGACCTGCACGACCCGACCCGTGTGCTGGCACGCACCCGTCAGCCGATCATGCTCCCGCAAACCTATTACGAACGCTTCGGGCTGATTCTGCCCAACTGCATTTTCCCCAATTCCAACGTGCTCGTCGGCGACACGCTCTATCTCTACTACGGGGCTTGTGACACCAGCATTTGCCTGGCAACCGCCAAAATCGATGACATTCTCACCAGTTTGAAATGAGTTACGCCGGCTCGCCAAATCACCAAATCACCAAATCACCAAATCACCAAATCACCAAATCACCAAATC
>CAZJMK010000068.1:0-19314 GCA_964547135.1 uncultured Phycisphaeraceae bacterium
CCTAGCACCTAGCACCTAGCACCTAGCACCTAGCACCTAGCACCTAGCACCCAGCACCCAGCACCCAGCACCCAGCACCCAGCACCCAGCACCCAGCACCTAGCTACCCGATCCATCATGACCGCACCTTCAACCCAACCCATACTCGAACTGCGCCGCATCACGCTATCTTTTGGCGGGTTGTGTGCCCTTGGTGATTTTGACCTGGCACTGGAGCCGGGCGCGATTCACGGCATCATCGGCCCCAACGGTGCGGGTAAAACCACCCTCTTCAACATCATCACCGGGGTGTATCAACCCGATGAGGGAAAAATGTATTTGGGGGATCGGCTGCTCAATGGTTTGCCCCCGTATCGCATTGCCCAGGCGGGCATCGCACGCACGTTTCAAAACATTCGTCTGTTCGGCGAACTGACGGTGCTCGACAACGTGCGCATTGGTGGCCACGTGCGCAAGCACCATGGGCTGTGGCAGGCCTTGTTACGCACCCCAGCCCATTTGCGCGATGAAAAATCAATCCGCGCACAGGCTGACGAATTGCTGACAACACTGGGGCTGGACAACCGGGCCAATGAACTGGCCAAACACTTGCCCTATGGCGATCAACGACGCTTGGAAATTGCCCGGGCCTTGGCGACAAAGCCCAAAGTACTGTTGTTGGATGAACCGGCGGCAGGCATGAACCCGCGTGAAAAAAGCGACCTTTTACATTTGCTGCTCAAGTTGCGGGAACAATGCAAACTGACCCTGCTGCTGATCGAGCATGACATTGACATGGTGCGCCGCCTGGCGGAGGAAATCACGGTGCTGGATCATGGTCAGATCATTGCACGGGGCGAGCCTAAAGCGGTGTGTTGTGATGCCAAGGTGATCGAAGCGTACCTGGGGCAAAAGACGCAGGCGGAGGCACAGACATGAGTGTGCCGATGTTGGAAGTCCGCGAACTGGGGGTGCATTACGGAGCGATTGAGGCGCTGCACGGAGTGAGTCTGTCGGTGGCAGCAGGGCAGGTGGTGGCTTTGCTGGGCGCCAATGGTGCGGGGAAATCGACCACCCTGCGCACCATCAGCGGGTTGCTTGCGCCGACGCGAGGCGAGGTGTTTTTTGAAGGGCGGTCGATCAAAGGTTGGCCGGCGGAGAAAATCGCTGCGGCGGGGATTGCGCATGTGCCTGAAGGTCGGGGCATTTTCGCCAACCTGACGGTGGAGGAAAACCTGCGTTTGGGTGCGTTTTTACGGGGGCATCATCGTCACTGGAAAAGCGATCACGATCATGTGCTTGCGCTGTTTCCACGTTTGCGGGAACGACTCAAACAAAATGCGGGCACGCTTTCGGGCGGTGAACAGCAAATGCTGGCGATGGCAAGGGCGGTGATCGCTCGCCCTCGGCTGCTGTTGCTCGATGAGCCTTCGTTGGGGCTGGCACCGCAACTGGTGGCCCTGATTTTTCAGATCATTCGTCAGATCAACAGCGAAGGGACGACGATACTGCTGGTGGAACAAAACGCCCGCATGGCTTTGTCGGTGGCGTCGGAGGGTTACGTATTGGAAGTCGGACGATTGACCCTGCACGACCGAGCCGAGAACCTGGTGAAAAATGAAAAGGTGCGTGAAGCGTATTTGGGGAGTTGATGGCAAGTGGGCGAGTGGTGTTGTAGGGTGGGTCAAGCGAGTCCGCGAGCGGCCCCACCATGATGAAGTGGTCAAGTGGCCGAGTGGCCAAGTGGCCAAGTGCCGGAGCAACATTCGGTGGTTAGCGCCGCGATTGATCACGTCTGTCGGCGTTGTTAATCGGTGAGTCAGTTACTCGGTTACTCGGACAGAATTGTCTTTACTCTGGCCGAATAACCGAATCACCGACCAATTGATCAACCTTTCAGATCAGACGCGATCAATCGCGGCGCTAACTTTCGAATACCGTTCTGTCACTCGACCACTTGACCACTTGGCCACTTGGCCACTTCTTTCCGCATTTAACCACCTTTTTGCCTGATGATCGGCCCAGCATCAAAATAGTCAAAGCTGGCAAACGGGTGAATTTTGGTCGGTGGTATAACCGGTCTGACCGATGTAACTGGTACGGGAAGGCCGTTTAAACCATGGTTTTTCCGTGAGTTGACAGTATAATTTTGTCAGTGTTAAGGGGCCTGAATGCGGTTCACGCCAAGGATGGCAGAGGAGTGTTTCGCCATGGCGCGTGCAAGTTTGGGCATCATGTCCGCAGGATTGGGTTTGCTATTGGCATCGGGTTCCGTATGGGCGGGTGCGATTGATTTTTCACGCACGGGTGGAGGCGGAGCGACGCCGGGGTCGAACCTCGTGGCCGACATGCCGACGCCTTGGGAATTGTTCAGCCAACCCATGGCTGCCAGCGCCCCAACCGGCATTGGTTACGCCTTCAGTGAACCGGGCATGGGCAACGCCATCGGTCAGGCACGCGGGCAGGTGCTCAACTATCGCAGCGTCGGCGGACGCACCACCCGTGTTATTATGGACGTACTGGCCTGGGTCCCTGTCGCGCAATTGCTTTACCTGGACCCCTCCGAAAGCAGCGACACCGGCAGCACTTTGCCCGCGGCCTCGGCGGGTTTCATCCCCGTGGTACTGCCTCAGGGCGGTGCGGTGCGCGATGGCACCAGTGGCGGCGGTATCATTATTCCACCTCCGACTCCGATTCCCGAACCGGCAACGCTGGCGCTGGTCGCAGCCGGGGGAGCGATGCTGCTGGTCAAACGACGACGGTAAAGTGGTTCGAGTTGACTGCCATTGTTTAGCGCGGACGCTTTGCGTCGGCGCATTGGTTAGCGTTGCGATTGTTCGAGTCTGTCAGTAGCCCAGCCCCGGTGGCGCCCCCGGCTGGGTGAACCAACATGAACAAACACACCGCCGAGGGCGGCGGTGCCACATCAATCGTGGTTCTGACACTCGACCACTTGCCCCAAAGTGGTTTTTTTATGCGCAAAAGATCGACTTATAACTTGGAACGCCTACAATCGGACGTTTGGGTGAGCGGGAGGTTCGTAACGTTTGTAACGTCTGTAACGATTGTGCGGGCAGTTGATCTTTGAACAACTCATGCGGATTGAGGAGGAAGCGGTATGGGGACGATAGGGGAGCAATCGGTTGGGGGCGTTCAATCATTCAACGTCATGTCATCGGTTCGGGCCGCAGTGTTGGCCTTACCGCTATTGTTCACTGTGAATCATGCCGGCGCCGCGATGGTGGACATTGCATCGACCGCCGGCGGGGATCAATACTTAAGCAATCAAAAAATCGATGGCAGCCTGACGCCTTGGAACCTGCTCAGTGACGCCCTCACGCGGGCCACCGGTTCTGCGGGCGATTTGGTCGGCCACGAGTTGTTGTATTCGCAAAATGGTCGGTTGTACCGCATCGTGTTTGATCGACTCGCTGGCCAGATCATCGTTTCCGCGATTCATGCGCTGGACAGTGAAGTGCCTTTCGAAGACGACGCTGCACTTGGCGATGATGTCACCCTGCTGCTGACCAAGAGCGGCGGGTACTTGTCGATCGACATTCCATCGGGCAGCCTCGGCCTGAGCAGTGACAGTGTTGAGGATGAAAGTACCGCCGCGCTCGCTCCGATCATGCCGGAGTTTCTTGCGACGAGCATTCCCGAACCGGCAACACTGGGTTTGGCGATGCTCGGAGGCAGTATGTTGCTGATGCGTCGGCGGTGAAAATGAAGCGGCCGAGCCACAAAGCACACATGGTATTGACGCCGTGCCCTTCAGGGCCGGATGTATGTAAGACGACGACAATACAAACCGGGGCTAAAGCCCTCGGCGTCAATTTGTTGTAACAGGGATGCCCACGGTGAATCGGCTGTGGCACCAAAGCGTGCCACAGGCACCCAGCGGTGAAGTTAGCGCCGCGATTGATCGCGTCTGTGAATGTGGCAACACTGCCCTGAGTGTCATTTTGTTGTGAAGGAACCCGGCCTGCACTTCACACCCGATAGTCACATCGGCACCACATTGTAAGCCGGTGCCAGACGACCGGTGAACAGCGAGTAACCGACGCCGACGGCGATCCAACCAAGGCTGGCGACAAACTCACCGACGATGATGCCGACCATGGCTGGTTTACCGGCTTCGTAGCCGCGGGTTCCGCCGATGTTGACCACACAGGCCTTGACCAGCCACCCCAGTAAAAATGAAAAACTGACGACGTGCCCCAAATACTGGCCGAAGTAGAGCAGCACCAGCGGATGCAACGGCCACCAGGGCAAACGTAAACGTAAAAACGACAGCAACAGATACGCCCCGATACCGGTCAGCGTCCAGGTGATCGCCCCCGAACTTGGGTTGACGGCCAGCAAACGATCAACGCCCTGCACCGTCACCGATTCGACCAGTTGATCCGTGGCTGCCAATTCCGACGTGACGCGCATGGCTCGGTCCATCATCGACCCCGCCCAGTGCCCCACGCCCGGTGCCCGATAGTTGCCCATGCCCCGGTTGTATTGCAGCATCAGCGTCACCGCCATCGCAGCCGCCAACCCCAATACGCACACCAGGGACAAACCCATCGCCAATCGACCGCGGCGCACCCCGCCCAATCGTTTGCCCAGGTCGATGGCCTGCAACATAAACGGCATGGGGGTGTCACCACGTACCAGCAACTGCCCGGCCATGCCCACCACCAGTGCCACCGTCGGCCCGACCGCAGCCGCCCCCAACCACCCCGTCATCGCCGCAATCGGCAGCCAACCGCAACTGATCACAAACACCCCCGCCTCCGCCACCATGCGGGCACACACCAGGTGATTCACCACCACCAGCCCCAGCAGCATCGTCACAATCACCCAGTCCAACCCGCCCCAGGTACACAACGCATACCCGGCCACGCCCAGACAAAACGGCAGCAAACGCAACCCCCACACCGCACTGCGTGCCACCGGTTGTGATTCACCATTGGCGGGCACGCCCACTGCTGCTCGCAACACCTGCGTGTAGTACCTTCGCCCCAGGTAGGCAATCATGCCCACCGCCGCCAACCACGCCCCGACCGTCACCATCGTGAGCGGCTCCGGGTCCACCCCCGCGTAACTCACCGGCACGCCCAGCTTGATCATGTAAGCCGCCAGCGCCAACCAAAGCACGACGGAAATACCCAGCGTGAAACCGATCTGCATCGGCAGAAAATAAGCAAACGCGATCACTGTCGGTATCACCAGGGGTTCAAATACACCAAAACTGCCCGGTGCCCGTGCCGCATCGGGAAACAGTTCACGCAACGGCGTGAAAGGCAGGCGCAGCGATAACGTCGGCATACCGCTGCCCCATACCCCCAAACCTTTGTACAAGTGAACGGCGACGATCGCCCCCATGCTGACCCAGAAGGATGTTTTCGTGGCCACGCTCGGCCAGGGGCTGGCGGGTTTGCTGCGGGTGGCTTCCTGAAAAAATTGGGTGATCGGAAAAGCCAACACTTCATGAACCGCCCACTGTCGATGCACGATCAGACTCATGCACACACACGCCAATGCCACGCCGACGACCACCAATCCCCACAAGCGCAACGTCGGCCACCAGCCGCGCCAGGGTAATTCGGTGATTCCCCAAGCCTCCGCCCCCCTCCCGGAGACCAGCGTGTCCAACTGGGCGCGTGCCGGGTCCGCCGGGGACACCATCACCCCGCTGCCACGTGGCTGAGGCACGATCAACTCCGGCCAGAGTCGTTCGAGCATGCGACGATTGACTTGCGCATGGGTTTGATCGGGGATCGGCTGGTCCCAGACACGCACCCCCATGGCGGTGTTCAACCCGTGCAAAATGGCTCGCCGTTGATCGCGCGGAAGGGTGACCTCGTGAACGCTTTGGTTCAATCGAAATTGGGTGGTGGTGGGTAAGCTGGCCCACAACCGCCCCAAGGGTTGATCGTCGGGCACATGCCGTGCATCATGCAGTCGCTGCACCAACACCGGCCAATCACGCACATGACCCTCGGCCAGCAGGGGTGATCCGCCGGGCACGTAACTGAGCAGGTCCGCCCCCTGCCAACCGGTGTGCGAACGATAACTGTGCATCGGCCAGGCGACGATCGGCGTGAACCGGGTGAGCAATCCCTTGAGCGGCCAGGTACACACCGACAGGGCAATCGCTGCCGCCAGGGCCAGTTCCGCCAATGTGAGCGGCCCGCCCAAACCCAGCTTGTGCAACAAGGGGTTGATCGTCAGCACCAGCAGCAACAACACCCCGAACACGCCCACCGGCAGGTAATGACCGATCAGCGGCGTCTGCCCAAGGTCCAGCAACAGGTGATAGGAAAACAGCGTCAACCCCGCTGCCAGCAGCAGCCCCAGCACCAGTGCGCGAATGGTCAAAGCGACCCCCTTGAGCAAAAGGGTTTGATCGTTGAAATCACCAGGGTCGCGTTGTCAGTGTAACCAAAGTGGCGTGCCCCTGAAAATGGATACGTCGATGTGACCGCATTCCAAGGCAACAGACGAGAAGCAGTCAAGTGACGAAATCGTGTTCGGCTGTTAGCGCCGCGATTGATCGCGTCTGATCGGAGTGGTTAATCGGTTGGTCGGTGAGTCGGTTAATCGGTTGAAGAAGTGGCCAATTTCCGATGTCTGGTTTTCTTGGCGGCTTGGCTCCTTGGCGACTTGGCGTAAAAGTCGAGCCTTATGTTCTCGGCGATGCGCTATCGACGGTACGGGGAGATTGCGGTTGCCCTGGTTCACTTCCATTCACCGGCTATGATGTTTGGCCTCAAAGAGTTCACTTAGCCGATAATGGTGAGGTAGCCCGATGCGGGTGGTTGTCGTTGCGCGATGAGGGAACTTGTATGCTCGGTTGGCATGATATACAGCAAAAATGGTCGCAATCGCCATGGATGAAGTGGGCCGGGCGAAAGCCTGCGCTGGATAAGCCGTGGGACCCGCAGCGTACCTTATGGGGTTTGAAAATATTGGTGATCGTGGTGTTCACCGCGGTGATCATCGCCGGTTATCGCCCGTTGTCGCGCCAGTTGCAGCATTACGTTTCGGAAAAGAAAGCCGTCGTCATCACGGCTGACAACGTGCGTTTGGTCGATGCCCCGGATTGGATGCCCGCTGGTTTTCGTTATCGATTGCAGCAACTGGTGGCTGGGCAGTTCGACCGTGACCCGATGGATCGTCGCGGCCCGTTGCTGGCCGTGCGTGCGTTGTACGAATCCGGCTGGGTGGAGCAGGTCGATTCCGTGCAGCGCGTGGCCGGGGGCGTGAAAGTGCGTGCCCACTATCGAAAGCCCGTCGCCTTTGTCCGCACTGCTGATTACTATCAACTCATCGACGGCCAATCGGTGCGTCTGCCCGGTGTTTACAAAGCGGAGCATTTACCGATGCTCAAACTGCCGGTGATCGTCGGTGCGGGGTATGGACCCAAACAACAGGGCATGCAATGGCAGGGGCCGGGGGTTCCCGCCGCCTTGTCACTCATCAGCACGTTGCAGCATGAGCCTTATTTTCGTCAGGTCAAGGCGGTGGATGTGTCACAGCGGGATGCGTTGGGTCGATTGCGTTTGAGTCTGCGTACGGAATTGGGGCAGGTGGTTTGGGGTTTGCCGGTGGGCGAAGAAAAGCATTTGGAACCGGCCACGCATTTGAAGAAGCAGATGTTGATGGAAGTGTATCGGCGTAAGGGTTCGATCGACGCCGGGGGCGCTACGGTGGAAGTATTCGGCCCGGCGCCGTTCATCCGTGAGCCTGCCGAGCGCATGGCGAGCATGTGAAGCCAAGCATTACCTAAACATTAATTGATTGATTTTTGTCGTTTTTTTATATGAATTGAAATATGCAGCGCCATGTTGTATATTTAGGTTCGGAAAACGCCGATTTGAGAAGAATTTTGATGCACAAGGACGTGCTTCATGGGCAGGCAAGTCAAAACCGGGGTACGCAAAGGCGCAGGCGTCAAGCCCGGCTATCAATGGACCATTCATTATTTGAACTGGGCACGCCGGGAGGCGATGGAGTTTCTGAGCGAACCACAATATCAGCACATTGTGGACCAGATCAAGCAATTGGCACGCGAGACGGACCCGACGCATTCACAGACTTGTTCGATTGATGCCATTGATGATTATTTCGAACTGCGTGATAAAGGCGGGCTGCTGGGAAAAATAAACGTTCGTGTTTTTTTTGGAATCAAAAAACAACCTGAACACACGATTGTTGTATTGGGTTGTATCAAAAAGGAAAACAACGGGGCCACGCCCCTGGGTGATCGAATACGGATGCAAAGAAGGTGGCGGAAATATCGCCATGGCGAATACGAGGTCGCCGACGGCAATGCTTCATAAAAACAGGCGCTGGGTAAGCGCAGCGGAAATGTTATTTCATCATAACCCATCTTCCCGGATTCAAACCGGGGAGGAGTCAAGTCATGCAGTTGAGCATGGATGGCATCAATATTGACGGCATTCATATCCCGCAGGATCAGGCACAAATCGTGCTGGCGATGAGTGTCTTGGCGGAACGGATCAAACGCCTGTCCGAGGAAGACAAGCGGGATTTGTTCGAATTGGTCAAAGCCCTGGGTTCGTGTCAAACCACGGAGGACTCAAACGCCGTTCTGCGCGCCTTCATGGAAATCCTTGAAGACAAACCCGGCAGCTACGTCATTGACCATGGACATGAACAAGCGCCGTCATCGACGCCCGAACACTATCGAAAATGGACCGCGTGGATCAGCAGCAAGTTGCGCGACGAACGTCAAAAGAAAGGCTTCACCCAAACTCAGTTGGCTCAGCGCTCCGGATTGCCCCAAAGCCACATCAGCCGACTTGAAAATGGTGAACATAGTCCCTCGCATATGACCTTGGAAAAAATCGCCAAGGCTTTGGGAATTGATGTGGGAGTGTTTGACCTGAGTTGACCCGGGTTTGCAGGGTCTAATTTCAAAAATGTACTTAGAAACTGTTTCAGAACTCAGTACACGGTGGGGTGGCGTCCCGCCTGCCCATGGGCGCAAATCCATTTTAATGCTCCATCCGGACTCGGAGCCACGAGCGGACACTGGTGTTGCTCAGAGCCACGAGCGGAAGCGCGTGGTTCTTCGACCGCTCACTACCGTTCGCGGCTCTGAATCAAGTAAAGGACACATGCCCCACTCAAACCAGTTATGAAACAGTTTCTCATCCCCTTTTTTCTCCTTCTTGACGCATTGGCGGCTTGGCGCAATTGCCTTGACTCTGCGTTCTCTGCGGCAAAATCTGATGCTTGATGCTTCGCTTGTCTGGTCACACCTTCGACTCGTCGAGCAAGGAGATGATTTTCACCGCCGACTGATCCGCAAAAGCCTGCCCGGCGAACACCCGCATCGCCTGTGTGATGCGATGCTGCTGGGTTTGTCGAACCGTGGGCTGAGTCAGTAGTTCATGCACCGCTGCCCGCACCGGTTCGACTTGGCCAAAGTGAGGCACAAACTCGCGCACCACCCGGCCCATGCCCTGTGCCTCCGAAATCAAGTTCGGCAGCGTGAAAGTTTTGGTCCGCATCAAATGCTTGCCGATTAGCACCCACGTCCAGCGATTGATGTTGTACATCACCACCATCGGCTTGTGATGCACTGCCCCATGCAATGTCACCGTGCCCGAAGTCATCAGCGCCACGTCCGCCCAGGCCAATACCGCGTCGGTCGCATCCACCATCACCAGCGGGTTGGCGGATGATGATGTGGTGGTTGATGAATCGCCCGGCAAGGTGCTTTGAATCATCGCGGCAATGCGCGGGTCGGCTGCACCCACCGCTGCCCGCAACCCCGGCAATTGCTGCTCCAATTGACGCAACACCATCAGCATCGTCGGCCAATTGCTTTTGATTTCTGAAATGCGTGAACCGGGCAACAACGCCAGTTTCATCGCTGCCCCCGGAAGTTGCGTTTGCCCGACGGCTTGTTGTCGTTGCGTATCACAGGCTGGATCAAACACCGGGTGACCGACGAAAGTGGCGGCGATGCCGTGCTGCGCAAACCAGGCCGGCTCAAAGGGCAGCAGACACAAGGCATGATCCGACAAGCGGCGCATTTTGCGCACCCGCCAGGGCGCCCATGCCCACAACTGCGGGGCCACCAGGTGAATGATTTTCGCCTGTGACTGGTGCTTGCGAACCAGGCTGCAAATCGACCAGTTGGCGGCTGGGCTATCGACGGGGATCAGGGCATCAATCCGATGTTCACGCAACCAGGCTTTGAGGCGTGACAAGCGTTGCAGGTGTACGCGAACCTGCCCCAGGGCATCCAGCAGCATCGTGCCATGGGTGGGGGACAGGTCCAGCAATTGTGCCCCGGCTGCCTTCATGCGCGGTCCACCCAAAGCGTAAATGGTGATGGCTGGGTTTAATTGTCGTAATCGGGCGATCACCGGCGCAGCGTGTTCATCGCCGCTGCGTTCAAAGGCAGTGAACAAAAGCGTCGGGGGTGATTGGGTGAGGGACACGGTAACAGCATAAACAAAATCAGCGGAGGGCATAACGCCCAGGCATGGCCATGCCTGGGCTTTGTTTGACCAATGATTTTGTGGCCCAGCCCCCGGGGCCGCCCTCGGCTGGGGCTTGTAAGTTGCAACACCATTCGCCGCCGGGGGCGGTACCACATCCTTGTAGCGAGCTCACCGCCGAGGGCGGCGGTGCTACAACCGAACAATTAACTATTCGCGTTGCACCGGGGTCAAGGCTACCATTTCATCCGCTGATTTATTGAACTTGCTGCGGTCGCACTTGGCTTTGCAGGATGTTTCATCATGAACGCTTCCGCTTTCGAAACAACCAGACCCTACATCACGCAGTCCACCCTGCACGGGGTGGACGACCCGGCTCATCCGCGTGAATTCCTCAACCGTGATTTATCGTGGCTGTCGTTCAACGAACGGGTGCTGCACGAAGCGTTGGACGAGCGCACACCCTTGCTTGAGCGTGTCCGCTTTCTGGCGATTTTCAATTCCAACCTCGATGAGTTCGTACAGAAGCGCGTGGGCGGCATCAAACGGCAATTGGCAGCAGGTGTGAGTTCGCGCACGCAGGATGGACTGACCCCGCGTGAACTGTTGCTGGCCATTCGTGAACGCATCATTCAAATGCAGCAGCTTCAGGCTGACTGTTACACGAAGGTCATACTGCCTGCCTTGGCGGGAAAGGGCATTCACCTCTTGCATTGGAATCAGATCAGCGAGGAGGAAAAGCAGTGGGCGCGTGATTATTTTCGTGCCAACCTGTTCCCGGTGCTCACGCCCCTGGCGGTGGACCCGGGGCATCCGTTTCCGTTCATCAGCAATCTGAGTTTGTCACTGGGGGTGATGCTCAAGGCCCCGGGGCACGTGCCGCATTTGTCGCATGATGCCGACAACGGCGAACCAGGGTTGCAATTTGCCCGGGTGAAGGTGCCGACGATGTTTCCGCGTTGGATACGCATCGGCGGCGACCACACCGCCCCGGCCCCCTACCGTTTTGTCAGCCTGGAACACATCATTCGTCACAACCTGGCGGACCTGTTCGAGGGCATGGAAATTGTGGATGTTGAGCCGTTCCGCATCACCCGCAACGCCGAGGTGGACCGTGACGAGGAAGACGCGGAAGACCTGTTGGAATTGATTGAACAGGAATTGCGAGATCGTCGTTTTGCCAAGGTGGTGCGGTTGCAGATGGATGCGCACCCCAATCAGGAAGTCAAACGTTTTGTGATGGAGCAGTTGGAACTGGAGGATGCGGACGTTTACGCAATGCCTGCGGAGTTGGATTACACGAGTCTGTTTGCGATTGCGGATTTGAATTTACCGGAACTCAAGCATGACAGTTGGACGCCGATCATTCCGGCTCGGTTGCTGGATGATGAAGCGGACATGTTCAGTCTGATTCGTCAGGGCGACATATTGGTGCATCATCCGTATGAGTCGTTCAAAGCCAGTGTGGAGCGGTTCATTTCCGGGGCAGCCCGCGACCCGAAGGTGGTGGCGATCAAGGCGACGTTGTATCGAACGACACCCGATTCGCCGTTCATGGTCGATTTGATTCACGCCGCCGAGAGCGGCAAACAGGTCGTGGCCCTGGTCGAAATCAAGGCCCGTTTCGACGAGGAACTGAACCTGCGCATCGCCCAGCGGCTGGAAAAATCAGGCGTACACGTGGTGTACGGCATCGTCGGTTTGAAAACGCACACCAAAACCGCCATCGTGGTGCGTCACGAAGCCGACGGGATGCGCGTGTACGGGCACATCGGCACGGGCAACTACAACCCCAAAACCGCGCAGGTTTATACCGACCTTGGGCTGTTCACCAGCAACCCGCAGATCACCTCCGACCTGGTGGACCTGTTCCATTACCTCACCGGGCGATCGCTCAAACATGAGTTTCGCACGTTGCTGATCGCACCCACCAACATGCGCAAACGGTTTCATGAAATGATCGACCGGGAAATCGCTTTGTGCGACGCATGGAAAAAACGTGGTGGTGATGTCAACGACCCCCAACGCCCGCACATCGTGGCGAAAATGAACAGCCTGGAGGATGTGCACGTCTGTCGAAAGTTGTACGAAGCTTCGCAGGCAGGGGTGCGGATTGAACTATTGGTGCGTGGTTTTTGTTGTTTGCGACCGGGTGTGCCGGGCATGTCGGAAAACATCACGGTGACCAGCGTCATCGGCCGATTTTTGGAACACTCGCGGATTTTTTATTTTCACCACGACGGACAGGGCGAGTACTACATCGGCAGTGCGGACTGGATGTACCGCAATTTGTATTACCGGGTGGAGTGCATCACGCCGATCAGGGACGCATGCCTGCAAGTTCGGCTGCGTCAGATATTGGACCTCATGCGCGAGGACCAGCGCCAGGCGTGGGACATGCACGCCGACGGGTCGTATGTGCAACGCATTCCCGCTAATCCGCAAACGGAACAGGCCCGCGGCTCGCAACAGCGCTTGATGGAACTGGCACGCGCGGAAGTGCTGCCTGCGGAGGAGGCAAGGTGATTTCGAATTTCGGATTTCGAATTTTCAGAAACAAGCCGAGTACGAGGTCGCCGCGGCGACCGAGGGCTCGGGTATTCCAAGAAGTGGCCGAGTGATATGAAATGTTTCGCGCGAACAGTTGCCTCGGCGTGATTGACGCCGTGCCCTTGAGGGCCGGATGTTTTTCGTGAGCTACCCGGGGCTAAAGCCCTCGGCGTCAGCAATGCGTATTTTTGTATTTGACTGATGAACAACCCAACACCCAACCCTGCTGACGACGCGGTGCTCTGGCGTGGTTCACCAACCACCTGGCTGGGCATCGGCTGGTATCTGTTGATGACGTTGCTGATCGTCGGGGTCGGCGTGTTGCACTACTACCTGCGTGCCTGGCCGATGAGTTGGACGATCGCGGCGATGGCGGTGCTGCTGATTCCGATCGTTGTCGTATGGGCGGGGTTGAAAACGGTGTCGTACGAACTGACGCAGGAACGGCTGCGTTGCTATCGGGGCATTCTGGTGCGCCATGTTGATGAGCTTGAGTTGTATCGCGTCAAGGACTCAGCGGTGGCGGAGCCGATCTGGTTGCGCCTGGTCGGCTGCGGTCATGTGATATTGATGAGCAGCGATTTGAGTTCGCCTCAGGTGCAGTTGCGTGCGGTCCGCTGGCCAAGGCAGGTGCGCGAGTTGATTCGTTCACGTGTGGAACAGGTGCGACAGGCCAAGGGCGTGCGAGCGCTGGATGTGGATTGAGAGGAAGCGGCTGAGTACGAAGAGAATTTCGAATATTGAATTTCGGATTTCGGATATCACGTCAGGCTCGGCGGTTAGCGCCGCGATTGATGGCGTCTGATTCTGATGTGGCCCAGCCGCCCTCGGCTGGGTAAAGAACCGATCATGATCACACCGCCGGGGGCGGCGGTGCCACATTTACAAACGCGATGAATCACGGGGCTAACCAGAACTCCGACGCAAAGCGTCCGCGCTAAACTTTTCGAATCACTTGGCCACTTCATTACTTCATCACGGCCCGACCCGGCCGTTGATGCGCCCATCAATGCGACCGTCGATACGCTGATCGGGATGCAAGGTCGTCGGCATCGTTCCGTAGGGTGCGCCGGGTAAAACCGGTTGGAGTTGGAAGACGGTGTTTGGGCCGGGGTATTCGATGAAGTCACCATCGATCACCGGTGCCTGGTTGAGTCGATACCCACGACCTTCGCTGCTGCGCACCACATAATCGATGCGATCCAACACCGCACGCACGCCTGAATCAACCCGCAGGTAACGCGGCAGCGGGTTGAGTAATGATGTAACCGGGTCTTGCAACAGGGGTTGGCCGAGGTTGTGAGCACTGCCCGTGCCGGGGGTGATGATGGGGGCGGGCAGTTGCATCGGTGACAACTGGTACAGCCCGGCTTGCTGACCCGTGGTGCCCAAACCCGATTCCAGTCGGCGCAAACTGACGCCCAGTGCGTCCTGATCGGCCACCGCCTGGTCCACCACCGACATCGGACCGGCCTGGTTCGATGAAATCATCCCCGTACACCACGTTGCCATGGTGATCGCCAGCATGATTTTGAAGTCATAACGATTCATCATCTCATTTTATCGGCTGGTTATTTGGGTTGTATGAATGACGCCGTGCCCTTCAGGGCCGGATCATCGCGTCTTTCATATGACCCATCCGGGGCTGAAGCCCTCGGCGTCACCAAACATTTCATCACACTTGCCCCGTTCACTTGTGTCCGCCGCAGCCGCAGGTCCCCACCGGTTCGCTGAACTTTTCCGGGTACTTGGCCAGCTCGCGTTCAAACACATGCTGATAGTGACGCAGGCGCAGTTCGGGGTTGTCGAGGATGCCGCCGAAGCTGCGGTTGGGGTCGTTGTAAATCAGACGCACCGGCACCTCGGTCACACGCAAACCCTGGGCCACCACCTGCACCCATAATTGCAACGGGAATGCGTAACCCGGTTCATCCAACTGCAACTTTTTCAAACTGCTGACGCGCATCGCCTTGTAACCGCAAAACGCATCGGTGATGGAAAGCCCCAGGCGCTGATTGATCATCGTGGTGATTTTGTGATTGATGTTGCGACGATCCGCAGGCGGCAGGTCGGCTGGGGGCAGCGCGTTCTGATTCATGTAACGTGAACCGCTGACCAGGTCCGCATCGTCTTTTTGGATCGCCTTGAAAAAGTCAGGCAGGCTGGCCGGCTCATGCTGCTCATCGCAGTCCATGGTGATCAGCCAATCGTACCCGTAGCAGGCTGCCCAGCGGAACGCATCCCTGAGCGAACGACCATACCCACGGTTGCGGGCATGACGCACCACCTCCACCGGCTGCCTGGCAAGCAACAACGGCGTGTCATCCGTCGAGCCATCGTCAATCACCAAAATGTCACTGGCGTACCGACGTACTTCCGTCAGCACCCGGGTGACGTACTTCTGTTCGTTGTAAACCGGAATGGCAATCAGCGTGCGCATGATCAATTCTCCGCGTGTTAGCGTTCGATTATAGCGCCATTCAGTTGCGTCCGAAAGAAATGTTTGGCCACGATGCGTGCGACATCCAGCGTGTCTTTGGCGACATCGATACCGATCAGCAGCGAATCGGGGATGCGTGCGACGGTCATGCGTGGTCCCTTTCTTGCGAATGCGGGCGTGCCCTGGGGCAGAGGCCCTGTCGGATGTTAGCGCCGCGATTTATCGCGTTGTTTGAAGTGGTCAAGTGGTCGAGTGCAGGAATCGTGTTCGGATGTTAGCGCCGCGATTTATCGCGTCTGGTCGGAGTGGTTAATCGGTGAGTCGGCGAGTCGGTTAATCAGGAAGAGCAAAGGTGTTTCCGTCCGAGTAACCGATCAACCGACTCTCCGATTCACCGCGCAGAATACCCAAGCCCTCGGCTTGCCAGCCTCGTTCTTGGCTTGGTTTTACAATTTCGAAATCCGAAATCCCAAATTCGAAATTGTTTACGTCACTTGGCCACTTCTTCTTCACCGGCCCATCACCCACCTGGCCAGCACCGCGGCGCCATCGGACGGGGTGGTGTTGCGCAGTTGTTCGCGCATTTGTCTTCGTTGCGTGGCGTTGGACATGAGTGCCAATAAACGCGGCAGCAGTTGCCTTGCGTTACCCGCAGGTTCGATTTGATCCTGCATCAATAAACCCATGCCCGCACGGGTCAACGGCTCCGCATTGAACTTCTGATGCTGATCCTTGTGATACGGGTACGGAAAGAAAATCGTCGGCACCGCATTGGCCCACACCTCAGCCACGCTGTTGGCACCGGCTCGACTCAAGGCCAGTGAACTACTCGCCCAGGCCAGGCCCATGGTTTCGCAAAAGGGCAGCACTTTCGCCGTGAGGTTCGCAGCCTTGTATGCAGCCTCGACCTCGGCTCGGTCCTTGTCACCGGTCAGGTGCAGCAGTTGCCAGCCGTTGGTCGCGTCGTTCATGGCCCGTTGAAACTGGTTGCTGCGCGACAGCTCGATCATCATGCGATTGATCGATGTGGCCCCCTGCGAACCAGCCGTGATGAAAAGCAATTCGCGGTTCGGGTCAAGGCCCATTTGTGTGCGTGCTTGTGCCGGCGCCAGGGTACTCACCGCAGTGCGACGCAAGGGTAAACCAAGGGTGGTTGCCTTGGGCCAATGGGGCGTGGGGTACACGGTGAAAAGATGGTCAGCCTTGCGCGCCAGAAACCGATTGGCTTTGCCCGGCACGGCATCAAGGTTCACCAGGGCCACGGGGATTTTCATGGATCGTGCCGCGGCCACGGCTGGGCCTGATACAAACCCCCCCATCGCCACCACGGCGGACACCTGTCGCTGTTGAATCAAAGCCTGCACCGCGGACACGCTCTGCGTCCAGCTTTGAATAAAGTTCGGCCAATGCCAGGGTTTGATGGAAAAGGGTTGGGCGCTGATCGCAGCATAATGCACCGGGTGTTTGGCGAGCACCTGTGCATCGAGGGGTCGTTGTGACACGACAAAGAGTGATTGCAAAGCAGGTGCGGTTTCACGCAGACGTTCCCAGATGGCCAGGCTGGGGAAAATGTGCCCGCCGGTGCCTCCGCCGGCGAACAAAATGGTTTTGGGGGATGAACTCATGAGCGGCAAAAAGTCAGTTGGATCAAGGTGCTTTTGGAGATGAAACTTTTTGTTGATGGATAATGGATGATGGATGAAGGATAATGTACAGAATAGGCATTAAAACACCTGCCTTTGGTTTGAACATTATCCATTATCCTTTATCCATTATCCATGGGTTCCATCCGTCGCTGGGGTTGGCAGTGGTGGCAATTCGATCTCTTCGGAATCGGTTTTATCAATCCCCGCCACCAGGCCGACCATGAACGCGGTCATGATCCAGCCGGTGCCGCCGGAGGACAAAAACGGCAGGGCGATGCCCTTGGTCGGCACCACCACCGTTACCACGGCAATGTTGATCAGGGCTTGAAAACCAATCGTCAGTATCACGCCCAGCACCACCAGCTTGCCGAACAGATCACGACAATTTTTGACGATGCCCAAGCCAAACCAGAGCAGCACCAGATAAAGCAGCGGCACCGCAGCCGCACCGATCAGCCCCAGTTCTTCACAGATCGTCGCGTAAATAAAGTCGGTTGTGTCCGCAGGCAGGTACCCGAACTTTTGCACCCCATTACCCAGCCCACGACCAAACAAACCGCCCTGGGCGATGGCCAGCATCGACTGAATGGCTTGGTACCCCGCCCCCTGTGCGTCGGCAAACGGGTCAAGGAACGAAACCAGGCGAGCTTTGCGATACGGGCTTTGCACAATGGCAATCACCAGGCCGATCGCTGCGGGCGGAACGATGGTGAGCAGGTGCCACCAGCGCACGCCCCCGGCTAAAAGCAGTATCACCGACACCAACCCGACCAGGGCAGCGGTGCCCAAATCTTCCTTGACGATGAGCAGGCACGACAGCCCCAGCCCCAACATCGGCGGAAGCAACCCGTCCTTGAACGAACGCATGCGGTCGGCTCGGTGATAGCACCAAAGCGCCACCGCCAGTATCAGCGACCATTTGACCATTTCACTGGGTTGAAAGGTCAAACCCCAACCAGCCGGGCCGAGGCGCAGCCAGCGGTTGGCCCCGTTGATGGTGACGCCGATGCCGGGAATCATGGCCGCGATGACCAACGCCAACGAAACAGCCAGCAACCAGAACAAGGGGTTGTGCCACCCGTGCCAATGCAGCAGTTTGCGAACGTCCAACTGCGCAGCAAACAGCATCGCCAGCACCGCTGCCAGGGCGTAAAGCGTGGTGCGATTGGTGAGCATGGCCTGCCAGGTGAGCGGCCCCTGCCCCACAGTCATGGCAGCCGACTGCACCATCACCACCGCCAACCCCAACAGGGCCAGCACGACCAACTGTAAAACTTGACCACTCCGCAACATCACCCTCATTATCGGCATCGGCAGGCAACCTGCAATAAAGTTCAGGGCAACCGCATGTGAAGGTCAAGTGCCATGAAATGTTTAGTGCGGACGCTTGGCGTCGGCGTTCCGGTTGGCGCCGCGATTGATCGCGTCTGTTAATGTAGCACCGCCGCCCTCGGCGGTGTGGTTGACCACAGTAATTCACCCAGCCGGGGGCGGCTGGGCCACATCAGGCACGTAAAATCACCACATCGCTAATTCCCGAACACTTCGCAGACTTTCCGTCATTGGCGAAGGCGTTGGTTTGGCGTAATCTGTGGGGAACGATGACACACCCAGCGGTCATGTTGGAGGAGGAGTTGATGAAGGTTTGCCGGGTGACCTTCGGCAGGCACGGCGGGCCGGGCGGTCAACATCGCAATAAGGTGGCCACCGGGGCACAGATCACGCATTTACCCAGCGGCATCATCGGAGCAGCAGGGGAACGGCGCAGTCAGGCGGAAAATCGTCATGTGGCGTTGCGTCGTTTGCGGGTACAATTGGCCCTCACGCAGCGCGGTTATTTTTCGTTGCGTGAAGTGCCCAGTGAGCTTTGGCAAAGTCGTTGCGATCGCGCGGGACGATTGTCGATCAGCGTGCGTCATGCCGACTACCCGGCGATGCTGGCCGAGGCGATGGATGTGCTTGCCACCCTGCGCTGTGATTTACCCAAAGCGGCGGGGTTACTGGGTTGCACGCCTTCACAGCTGCTCAAATTTTTGAAAGCGGAGCCTGCTGCCTGGGTCTGGCTGAATCAGCAGCGGCAGCAAATGCACAAAACGATGTTGAAGTAATTAGGAATTTGGAGCTGGGAGCTGGGAAAATTATATATGAGGGCTCTGAAAAATCCCTCTCCCCATGGGAGAGGGTGGCCGAGTGTCGCCGCGGCGACCGAGGCCGGGTGAGGGCCGATGAA
>CAZJMK010000069.1:0-16829 GCA_964547135.1 uncultured Phycisphaeraceae bacterium
GATCAACGATGAACAACCCGACCCGGGTTGACAGGTCGCTACATAGCTGAAACCGACGCGACGATGGTTGAACATGAAACACCTCGTAATGAAGTGATTGTGACCTGCTCGAACCCTTCCGACAACCGGATGAGAGCCATTCTGGATCAGCCGGGCCGTGTCGGCCCGGTCCGGACGACTACCATGGATTATTCATACCGGGGCGACACGCCCCGGCTCTGTCGGCGACACGCCCCGGCTCTGTCGGCGACACGCCCCGGCTGCCAGCGACACGCCAGCCCTGTCGGCGATACGCCGGCTCTGATTTTGGGAAGATGGTATCGCTTTGAGTTTCATCATCGACAGGCCCTGATCATCACCAACAAGAATCGCCACAGAACCGACACACTGCATCCGACGAATCGGATAAACTCCACAAATTGAACATTGTTAATATTACTGGATCATCGGGTGGTTGTCAAGGGGTGTTGAGCGAAAAACAAAAAAAATGCAGGGTAACTCGACTGCCAGTCGGAGCTATGAATCAAATTAAAAATCACAAACTGAGGTAGGTGCGCATGCTCAGCGCGGTGGTGTTTGCCCCGATGTTCAAGTCCCTTGCCTTGACTTTCACGGGATAAACAGTAAAATGAACATTGTTTTATCATTTAAGGAGATTTCTCTGATGTGGCAAGCGTTGATATCGTTTACTTTGGCAATGATTTGCCTCGGTTGCGTGAATGTTCAAACCAGTTCAGCCCAGCCGGCGGGCAATGCCCCTGCGGTGGTGATCGAGGGCGTGCCTCGGGTGGACCCGGACTATGAAAAAGACGTTTTACACTTTTGGGCGACGCATCCGTTCAATCCGCAGGCACCGGTGCATGTGAAAGACATCACCTCGCCTCAGCCGATCGTCCAACTCACGGATGGGCAGAGCATTCAACAGGCGATCGACAATCTGCCGACCACCGGCGGAACGATTCACCTGGCACCCGGACGCTATGGGCCGTTCAAAATCGTCGCCCGCAACAACGTACACATCATTTCCGACGGGGGCGCGTTCATCACCGGGCATAGCCGCATTGCGGTGTCACCCTTGGCGCTGGACTATGGTGCCTTTGACCGAGCCATCAGCGGCAAAGGGCAACCCGTTGACAAGGCTGCGTTCCACGATTTTGCCAACCCGACAAAAAACTTTTACTTCAAAAACATCACCTTCGACGGCGAAGGCAAGGAACGCACTTCGATCCGCCTGCAGCGGGTGTGGGATGTGGTGTTCGACAACTGCGTGTTTCAAGGCTTTGTCAACCCCGGACGCGGGCACCCGGCCTGTGCCGAGGGACACATGGGCCTGAACAACATCTGGTTTCGCAACTGCCACTTCAAGGGCGACAGCGTGGCGGCGACGTACCTCGATGGGGCGCATGGTTCGGGGATGATCGACTGCATCGTCGATGGTGATCGGTTCAACTCGTTCGGGTTTTTGTTCCTCACCAACGATGATTACACCGAAGACGTCAACGGCAACGGAAAAATTGACCGCGATGAAGAGCGCAACGCCAAGTACGTCGTGGTCGTGGGCAACACATTCAGCGGTCGGTTGCTTTCAGCGGTGCAGATTGCCGGGGAAGAAGTGCTGGTGATGAACAACCGTGCGACGGGCGTACTCGACCAATTGCTTTGGCTGGATTTTCGTTATTCGGATCAACACCTGGGCTGGGCATACAAGTTTGGTCGTTCACAGACGCTGAACAATGAGGTCAATCGTTGTTTGAATGCCCTGGTTGCGTACAAAAACATTGAAGCGGAAAAGCTGCCTGCCAAGCGGGCGATGCCGATTTTGGGGCAATACGTTATTCGCGGCAATCGCATCGGGCAGGCCCCTAAAATAGTGTCACACGAATCGGGTGAAATTCATGGGCCGTTTGTCGTGGAGGACAACACCATCGAAAGACCCTGAAAGTTGCCAAACCTATGAGCACGCAAACGCAATCAACCCGTTCCGCCACTGACACGTCCCCGCAGGCTCAGACGCGCAAGGTGCATTACGTACTGAGCACGCACTGGGACCGTGAATGGCATCAAACGTTTCAACAATTTCGCCATCAGTTGGTGAAGGTGTTGGACCGGGTGTTGGATGGTTTGCGAGATGGTCGATTGCATGGGCCGTTTGTGTGTGACGGGCAGGCGGTGATGCTGGAAGATTATTTGGAAGTACGCCCGGAGCGACGGGCTGAAATTGAACAGCGGGTGGGCAAGGGGCAACTGGTAGTCGGGCCTTGGTATGCCCTGGCGGATGAGTTTCTGGTCAGTGGTGAGTCGCTGATTCGCAATTTGGAATTGGGTCGAAAGATCGCGCGACAACTCGGTGGGCAACCTTCGAATGCCGGTTTTCTGGCGGACCTGTTCGGCCACAACAGTCAGATGCCGCAGATTTTCGCGGGCTTTGGCATCAAGGGGGCGCTGCTTTGGCGGGGCGTGAACCTGCCGCAGTTGCGTCATGCGCTTTGGTGCGGAGCGGATGGCACGACGCTGCCCTGTCATGTGTTTGCCTGGCGTGGGTACTGCACTTATGCCGGTGCGGTGCGTGACGTGGACCATCACGACCAGTTACCCAAATCAATGCAGCAACGGCGGGAAGCCCTCGAACATTTGGTGGCCCGTGAAGCACAGGTCAGCGGTGATGGGCCGGTGCTGTTGTTTGACGGAGCAGACCATCAGGCGTGGGACGAGTCGGCTTATCAGGTCATCGTGGAAAAACTCAAGGTCAGCGATGACCCTGCTGCGCCACTGAATTACCTGCACTCAAACCTTGATGCGTACCTCGACGACCTGCAACAGCATGTGGGCGGCATCAGTCATGTCATGGTCGGCGAACTGCGCGACCCTGGCAAAAACCCCACCAACATCGATCAGCAATTTGTCATACCTGGAGTGCTATCGAGTCGCGTACAACTCAAACAGCAGAACGCGAGTTGTCAGACCGAACTGTGTCACTGGGCGGAACCCTGGTGCACCTTTGCCGCAGCCCAACTGGGGGAAGCGTATCCGCAAGCGTACCTGGACCTGGCGTGGCGTTACCTGTTGCAGAACCACGCCCATGACACGATTTGCGGTTGCAGTATCGATGCGGTGCATGACGATGCGGAATATCGCTTCCGTCAGACGCAGCAAATCAGCCGAAAGCTGACCGATGAAGCACTGACCGCGATCGCCGCCAGCGTATCGCAGCCGATCAGTGGCGATGAACTGCGGGTGGTGTTGTTCAACCCGTTGCCGCGGGCCTGGTCGGGCGTATTACCGGTGACGCTGCCGATTCCGCAAACCTGGCCGAGCTTCAACGAGTTTTTCGGGTTTGAAGCCAAGCCGGCGTTCCGCCTGTTTGCCGCTGATGATACGGAACTGATGTACCAGCGACTGACGCAAAAGCCCAATTGCACGCACGCCCGGCTGTTTGATCACCAGTTCCCCAAAACGGTCAAGGTGAATCAGGTGACGGTGTCGGTGGATGTGACAATTCCGCCGATGGGTTACACCACGTTGACCGTGCGTGCGGAAAAATCGGGCTTGCCGACACGTCACCCGATGACACCGTCGCTGCAAACCTCAGCCCGCAGCATGAGCAACGAACATTTGACCGTGACCGTCGAGGGCGATGGTTCGGTAACGCTGACCCATCACGCCGACGGGCAGACGTACACCGGTTTGTTGACGATGGAAGACGCAGCCGACATCGGTGATGGGTGGTACCACGGTCAGGCAGTGAACGATCAGGTGCATATCGCGCCGCCGGGTGATGTAACGCTGTCGTGGGTACACGATGGGCCGATGCTTGCGACGCTGCAATTGGATCGGCGGATGAAGGTACCCGCTGATTTTGACCGCAAACAGATGCGGCGCAGTGATGACATGGTTGAACTACGCATCATCAGCAAGTTGACTTTGCGTCGTGACAGTCGTGCCCTTGAAATTGAAAGCACCGTACACAACCACGCAAGCGATCACCGTTTGCGGGTGTTGTTCCCCAGTGGTGCTGATGCGGACACAGTTTGGTCGGACACGCCGTTTGATGCGGTCGAGCGACCGATTGCGCTGCGCAAGGACAATCACCTTTACCGTGAACTGGAAGTCGAAACCCGACCGCAACAAAGCTGGTCGGCAGTGTTCGACCAGCAGCGTGGTCTGGCGGTGATCGCGGACGGGTTGATGGAGGCATCGGTGTGTGATCGCAGTGATCGACCGATTGCGCTGACATTGCTTCGTGCCACGGAGCGCACAGTGATGACCGATGGTGAACCGGGCGGTCAGGTGCAGGGCGAATTGCGTTTCAAATATCAGGTGCAGCCGATCAAGGCGGGCACTTTCAACCCGGCAAGGCTGACGGAAATGGGGCAGCAACTGGCAGCCGGTTGCCGAGCGGTTGCACTGACGGAAGCGGAAATTCGTCAACATCGGCGCAGCACTGCGCTGCCGCTGGAAGCGTCGATGCTGGCGCTGTCGGGCGATGCGGTGCTGACGAGTTTGCGCCGGGTCAATGGTGAGGTTGAAGCTCGGTTGTTCAACCCGATGCAGGCGAGCAGTCAGGTGCAAATAAACCCCGGCGGCTTGTTGGACGGACAGCGCACGCCGACACGGATGCAGGCCGTTGATTTGGAAGGCCGATTGTTGAATGAAGCGGTTGTCACGTCATCGGTTGACATACAGCACGAATTGCCTGCGAAAAAGATTTTGACGTTGAGGTTGTCATGAATCAGCCGGGTATGGTGAGTGCCATCACGGCTGACCAAGCACGGCCCAACCTGTGGCGTCGATGTGTCAGTTGGCTTTCCGACAACCCATGGGTGCTGGTGGCCCCGGCGATTGCGTTTTTTATGGTGTTCAGTTGGTACCCGCTGGTCAAAGCCGTCGAACTGAGTTTGCAGGATTATCAGCACGGCATCGACGCGACGCAGCATTTTGTCGGATTGAGTCAATACGAAACAGCGCTGGGCGACCCCTATTTTCGACAGGCTGCACGCAACACGCTGGTGTATTTGACGCTGCGGCTGGTGATGGGTTTTGTGCTGCCGATTGCCCTGGCGATTGCGATCAATGAACTGCGGCGGGGCAAATCGCTGATGCGATTGGCGTACTACATTCCGACGGTGACATCATTGGTGCTGGTGGCGATTGTGTGGAAGTGGGTGTTCAACCCGGAATTCGGGGCGATGAACATGTTGCTGGATCAGATGGGGCTGCCCCGGCTGCAATGGTTGCAGAGCGACAAACTGGTGTTGCCGTCGCTGGCGATGGTGGCTATCTGGCACGGGCTTGGTTATTGGATTTTGATTTACCTAGCGGCATTGCAGGGCATACCCCGCGAGTTGTATGAGTCGGCTTCGGTGGACGGGGCGTCGTTGTGGCGGAAAATCTGGCACATCACACTGCCACAGTTGCGACCGATCATGCTGGTGGTGTTGATCATGTCGGTGATCGCAGCATCGCAGTTGATTGTGGAACCGATGGTGATGACCGAAGGCGGGCCGAACAACGCGAGTCTGACGCTGGCACTTTACATTTACTTCACCGCGTTTCGTCAGTGGGACATCAGTTACGCGGCTGCGTTGTCGGTGATTTTGTTTATCGTGCTGATGGTGGTGACGTATGTGCAATTGCGATTGAAAAAGTCGCGTTAGGGAACGACATGCTTTTGAGTGACAGCGATCTGCGTAGGCCGGGGGTCAGGGCGATGTACCTGATGATGGTGCTTTTGTTGTGCATCGGGGCATTGGTGCAGTTGATGCCGTTTGTATGGATGGTGCTGTCATCGTTCAAAAACCCATTGCAGATCATTGAATCACCGCCGCGCTTTTGGCCGGACCCTTTCACGTTCGATGCGTACGTGAGGGCGTGGGAAGTGGCGGCATTGGGGCGGTATTTTGTGAATAGTTTGATGGTCGCAGCGGGGGCGGTGGTGTGCGAAGTGCTGGTCAGCGCCATGGCTGCGTTTGTGATATCGAAACTGCGTCCGCGCGGTTGGCGGGTGCTGCTGGTGATGTTTCTGAGCACGATGATGATACCGGGTGCGGTGCTGATCATTCCGCTTTTCATGGCGTTTCGACAATTTCCGTTCCCCAACATTCCGTTTGTCGGCATCGACCTGCCGACGGTGAGTTTGCTGCACCCGGATGTGGTGCTGTTCGGGCTGGTGCTGGCGAGCGTGGCCAGCGGTTTTTCGATTTTGCTGTTCAAGGGATTTTTCGACAACCTGCCGGATGAACTGATCGAAGCGGCACGGATCGACGGGTGTTCGAACCTGGGTATTTTTTTTCGCATTGTGATGCCGCTGTCCAAACCGGTGATCGCGGTGGTGGCGATATTTGCGTTCATGGGTACATGGAATGCGTTTTTGTTTCCGCTGATCGTGCTGAGCGACCCGCAGAATTACACCCTGATGGTGGGCATTTATCAGGCGGCAAGGTTTGCACCGTACAACGTGCAGATGGCCATGTCCACCATGGCGGTGGTGCCGATGATTTTGCTGTTTTTGCTGATGCAACGCCACATCGTGCAGGGCGTGACGTTCACGGGAATCAAAGGATGAAAGCAATGCCAACCACGCATGTCGAGCGTCGACGCACCGTCACCTGGCTGATTTTGTCGATCAGTGTGTTGCTGTCAGCAATGCTGCTGATGATGACCATGGTCGGGTGCGATCGCGGCGGCGGGTCGGCTAACTCAGCGGGCAAATTGCGTTTGGTGGTGTGGGGCAAGCCGTCGGCTCGTGACACCCGTGAAGCGGCCATCTGGCTGGAAATGGTGCGCCAGTTCGAACAGGCACACCCGGACATCGTGGTGCATGGCATCGAGGAAAATTATGAACCGGATCGATTCGTGGCCCAGGTGACCGGCGGGAGCGGGCCGGATGTGGTGCCCAGTGTGTATGGGGTGGATATCAACACATTGGCGAGCAAAGGGTTTCTGGCGAATTTGGAACCGTATATCAAGCAGTGGGAACATGATCAACGGGTGCGCCCCAACTTGTGGGAATTGGTGCGTGTCAATGGTCAGCGATATGGGGTACCGTCAGCGGTCAGCCCGGTTTGCTTTTTGTGGCGCAAGGATCGCTTCAAGGAAGTCGGACTGGACCCGGATACACCCCCCGCCAACTGGGACGAACTGGTGCAGTATGCGGTGAAGCTGACGGATCGAGCCAACAGTCGATTCGGGTTTGGGTACCTGGGCGGTTGGGGAGCGGGTTGGGCGTACATTGATTTTGTCTGGCGGGCTGGGGGCGATGTGGTGGAACAGCGCGACGGACGCTGGGTGGCGACGTTCGATGAATCGGCTGGGGTGAAAGCGCTGGAATTTCTGCGCAGCCTGCGCTGGGAACACAATGTGCTGCAACCGGATGTACTGGCCAACCGGGAGGACTTGATGCGTTTGTTCGTGGCTGGTCAGATTGCCATGGCACAGATGACGCCCTCAGCCCTGGCGCGAGCCTTACGGCAGTTCCCCGAATTTGATTTGAACCAGGTGGGCATCGGACCGTTGCCGACAGGGCCGGGTGGGTTGCGCACGACACAGATGACCGCAGGCGTGTCGGTGGTGCTGGAAAAGAAAGACCCAGCGCGAACGCAGGCGGCATGGAAATACATCGCATTCACAGCGGACCCCAAGTGGCAGATTCAGGAATGGAAACTGCGTCATGAGGCACAGTTGCCGTTGCCTCTGGCGGCTTCGATTTACAAGGACGTTTCACCGGCGGACCATGTGCCGATTCCGGTGTTTTCAGGGATCGAACAGGCGATTGAATCAGCACGATTGGAACCCAACCCGCCGCAGTGGAACTTTGTGAAACGCGGTTTGCAGGACCCGGTGCAGGCGGTGCTGACCGATGCCAAAGCCGATCCGCAAACGGTGCTCAGTGCGTTTGCCAAACGATGCAATGAACAATTTGCACGGATACAGAACTAAGAACATTCACCGCAGAGGACGCGGAGAACGCAGAGATGAAAACAGGATGGCCGATGGATTGGTGCGATGATCAGAGATGATTTGGTTTCACGCATCAGGCAATGTGTTTGATGAATTGTGTATTGAATGATTCGTGATGGTCGGACATGAACCATGGGTGAAGCAAAACATGAAAGAGAATCGACCCAAAATCGTACTGGCAACACCAATCCCCGTGGCACAGATCGCGGAACTCAAACCCACGGCGGAGCAACTGGACAGCTTGGGGGATGTGGTGGTGAGTGCCGCCCCCACGGAAGAGGCACTGCTCGCGGTGGTTGGTGATGCCACGGCTTTGATCGTGCCGCATACCAGAGCGCCGCTGGTGACACGGGCGGTGCTGAATAAGGCTGAGCGGTTGAAACTGATTGCAGCGACCTACGGCGGACTGCGGCAGAATGTCGATGTCGATGCGGCATTGGCACGCGGGGTATTGCTTTCATGCACCGGACCGGCCAGGGCACGCAGTGTGGCTGAGTTCACGTTAGCACTGATCATGGCATCGTTGCTGCATGTGTGTCGCATTCATCACACCATGCGCACGGAGCGCAACTTTCCGCGCTTCGGGTACACCAGGCAACTGAGCGGGCGCAAGGTGGGCATCATCGGCGTGGGGCACATCGCACGCGACCTGATCACACTGCTTGAGCCGTTTGAGGTGGAATTGGCGGTGTGCAGCCGACATTTGAACGCGGAGCAGGCCCGCCCACTGGGGGCGGTGAACCTGCCGCTGCATGAACTGCTCAAACGGAGTGAAGTGGTCGTGGTGCTCACGGGGTTGACCGATCAAATGGTACACATGATCGGTGTCAAAGAATTGGCGATGATGCCCGATGGGGGACTGATCGTGAATACCTCGCGGGGAAAAATCATCGATGAAAAAGCGTTGGTGAAGGAATTGCAAAGCGGTCGGCTTCATGCCGCGCTGGATGTATTCGAAGAGGAACCATTGGCAGGCGACAGCCCGCTGCGTGAGCTGCCCAATGTGGTGCACACCGCTCACTCGGCCAACAGCACCATGGAAATGGACATCAACCGTTGGACATTCGTGGTCGAGGAACTGCGCCGCTTTTTGCAGGGTGAACCGCTGCAAAACCCGGTGACCGCGGACGTGGCGCAGCGTATGTCGGCTTCGTGAGTCGTTGAACTTTTTCAGCCCCTTGAGTTTTTTTACCACAGAGACACAGAGGCATAGAGAGAAATAACATGAAACTTCGTCAAACTTTTCGATCATCGCCAGCGATCATGGTGTTGGTCATCATGGGCTTGCTGCAAGTACCGGAGTTGCAGGCAGAGGCAGCCGACTGGCCGAGTTTGGCGGAGGTGAAAAGTTGGACAGCGAAGGTGAGTTTGCGTGTTGAGAACATCGCTGCTGTTGAAAGGAGCAATGACACGATCATTGTGCCGACGTCGGCGTTGAATTTGCCCTTGACGCGGACCGAGCCGGGCAATTTTTATGTGACCAATCAAATGGGTGAGCCGGTGTTGTTTCAGGTGGATGACCTGGACGGCGACGGGCAGGCGGACGAGTTGTTGGTATTGGTGAGTGTACCGGCAAAGAGTGTGGGGCAATACACGGTGTATTACACACAGAGCGGTCGCGCCTGGCCGCAGCTTTTGCGATACACGGATGCGACGGACAAGCCGGCGTGGGAATCGCAGGTGGCGGCATTTCGCAGTTACGGGCCGATGGTGTTGGATATGTTCGACAAACCGGCGACGGGGCGGACGCTGGCACTGCGCACGATTTACGATCATCGCGGTCGGCAGATTTTCAATTACCACCGTGATAACTCACTGGTGATGGACATACTGCACATCGGGGCGACGGCTGGGCTGGGTGGGCCGGTGTTGCGTCAACACGATAAAACCATTCAGCCGACGGGGTTGAAGTTTGAAAGTGTGGTGGTGGCATCCGGGCCGGTGCGTTCGGTGGTGCGTATGACGCTGGAGCCGTGGGAAGGGCCGTTTTGTCGGATATTGATGATGCGCACCGCGAGCATTCATGCGTTTCGACCGGAGACAATTGTGCGTGATGAGTTTCATGTCGCCAAGCTCGACGCACCGGGGCAGTTGGGCATCGGTTTGCTGAAGGTGGCGGGCATGCAGACTGAAGCGGCGCAAGCGCCCGGTCGATTACTGCAATGGCACAATCAAGGCGACGACATCGGCCCGGTGGGGTTGGGGCTGCTCATGAAAGAACCAAAGCAAAGCAAAGTGGTGGACGATGGCGTGAATCGGCTGCTGCTGATGAGCGATGAACTGCAATATGATCAGAAATACACCATCGAGTTTCGCGCCTTTGGGGCTTGGGGGCGAGGTGGCATCACGGGTGATTTTGCTGCCTTCCAAAAACTGGCGGAGAACGTGGCACAGTATGCAGAACCGTTGAAGGTGATCGTCGGCTCGGTGGACAAGGCCGCCGATGCAAGCGGAAAATGAAAGGTTGTGCGACTGCTGAGATGGTGGCATGCACGCCCTGTTCAAGTGACGGGCATGATACGATGAATGGGGGTGAGGGGGCGTTTTCAGAACTCAGGGAATCGGTGCAAAGGCAGGTGCAGCATGACGAATCTGAAAGTGAACATGCGGGACGTGGCGCGGATCACCGGTTATTCGCTGGGCACGGTTTCGCTGGCGCTCAACAATCGGCCGGGGGTGAGCGCGGACACACGCAAGCGGGTGCTGGCGGCGATTGATGAACTGGGTTACATCCCCAGTGTGCTGGGCAAGGCGATCAATCATAAAAAATGCGGCGTGGTGGGTGTGGTGGTTCCGGTGGCGGGCGACTATCCGTTTCCGCAACTGGTCACGGGCATCAACGCGGCAGCGGAAGACAACCATCAACCGATTTTCGTCAGCTACAGTCAGGACAACCCGACCATCGAAGCCCGCGCCATGAAACTGCTGTTGCAACTGCACGTCGATGGTTTGATTCTGGCGGCTGCCCCGGGTCATGCCAACATGACGATGGTTCGGCGGATCATCGAATCGGGCACGCCGGTGGTGCAGGTGGAGCGATACCTGCCCAACGTGCCGGGCGATTTTGTGGGCAGTGACAATCAGTCGGCAGCGCACGAGTACACCCGGCGACTGGTGGAAATGGGCCACCGGCGCATCGGCATGGTTTACACAGACCTGATTTATTCGGTCAACGATGAGCGACACCTGGGATACCTCGGCGGATTACGCGAAGCGGGATTGGAACCGGACCCGACATGGGTTTTGAAGATTCACCCCAATCCGCCGGAGGAAGTGCCGGCACAGATACGCAGGTATTTCACATCACCCCACCGCCCCACCGCGATGCTCTGGTGTGCAACGTTTTTGCCGACGCTGGTGCAGACGCTGGATCAACTGAACCTGGTTAATCGGCGGGATGTCGAGGTGGTGTTGTTTGATGCCGACCCAAGCATGGACCTGGGCGGCCAGCGCTTTTTGAATGTGATGCAGGATGCCCAACGCATCGGTCGGCTGGGGTTTGATGTATTGATGGAAGCCTCGCGTGCCGAAGAAAAAAATATGCAGCATGGGCGGGTGCAAAATCGACTGCCCTGCCTGGAACGTAATATCGGAATGAATTCGTGAAACAGGTGTCATGGTCCGTATGAAGGCTGGAACAATTTGCGTCAATCGTTCGACTGCTTTAACCCCCTCTGCCTCCGGGAGAGGGTGACCTTGGTCGCCACGGAGACCAAGGTCGGGTGAGGGCGTGTCACCAATATGCGTTATGTGCCCATCTATGAAAATCGCTGACGCCCTCGCCCTCACTCTACCCGCGGAGCGGGTCTCCTTCCTCTTCCGGAGGGAGAGGGGACAGAACAAGGCACGCCCTTCTACAAAAAAGCATGCAAGTCACTCAAGGTTGATGTGTCGGTACGGTTGGTTGCTGCTGGCCCTGGGGTTGCTGACGCATGGTGCATGGGCACAAACTATCAATGGTACCCGTAACACTGCCCCCGACAGTCAACCACAACGGGTGATACTGCTGGTGATCGATGGCATGCACTGGTCGGCCCCTGCGCGTCTGCCTCTGACCAACTTCAGGCAACTGACCGAAATCGGCACGTATGTGCGTCAAGCCTGGTTGATCGCCCCGGCTCATCCGCGCAGCGGTGCCTGGGCGGACATGCACACGACATCACTGCCCAACCCGGTGATGCTGGCGGGCACGTTTTTCATTCGCCCCGATCAGCCGATGTTGCAACACGCCTTTGCCCCGCATTTCACTGCGCACATCGCCAATGATCGTGCGTATGAATCACTCAACCGCGGGCACACGTTGAATCGGCTTTCGCATGGGGCAAGCGATGAAACGGTGTTGGAACAGGCGCTTGCGGTGTTGCGCGAAAACGATGTGCGTTACCTGCGCATGCACTGGCAGGACACCGGGCGCAACGGATGGCGCTGTCATCGTGAAGGGCGCGATGTACCCTGGCGACGCAACATTTGGGGCGATGGTTCACCTTATGTCGAATCGCTGCTCAAGGCTGATGAACTGTTGGGGCGATTGGTCAGCGAACTGCAAAAACAAAATCACTGGCTGGACACGCTGCTGGTGGTCACATCCGATCATGGTCAGACCGTCACCGGTGCTCACCCAGCCCTGCACGAAGACGGCTGGAGCACACCGTTGATATTCGTCGGCCCAAACGTGGCACGTGGTCGCGTGATTGATCATGCTGAACATATCGACATTGTGCCGACGATCGCCCGACTGATGAAATTCACGCCCCCCAACACCGATGGCGGCAGCGGCGCGGTGATCGAAAATGTATTGCTCAATCCGACCGATGATAAAACGTCATCGGGTAATGAGCGACCCAAGCATGATCAACCACCCTTACGAGATCAAACATCAACGCATGGTGAGCAGCAAACTGAGCCAGCGGTGCGTGAGCCGACGAAGCTGATGACCTATCGCATCAATGTGCAACAGCGCGAGTTGGCAATGCTGATGGCACAAATCACCCTGGCGGGCATGGAACGACCTGAACTGCACACGGAATTGGAATTGGCGCTGCGCGATCTTTGGCTGATTGAGCAAATTCACGATTGGCATCAGGCTGGAACGCCGGCCAAAGTTGTTGAAACCAACGCACGAACGATGGAGCGTTTGCGACGACTGTATCAACCTATTGACCCTTGACGCAAGTGGCGATTGGTGATGATTTTCAGCCATAAGCAGGCGATTGCGCGTTGAACCATGGATGTCGGATTTGGAATTGCCGGCATGGACTCAGAGCCGCGAACGGCAGTGAGCGGTGCTTGGTTGATCAAAGAACCACCACTCGCTTCCGCTCGTGGCTCTGAACTGCACCGATGTACGCCTCACGGTCGCGGCCCCTACTTTTTTTATTAACAAATTGAACATTGTTTGAATCGGGGGTATATTGGGTGTATTGCATTGGTTTTCCAGCGGTTTCGCCCGGTTTGAGCAGAAGGAGGCAGACGATGATTGGCGCCAATTCCCTGTTACGATCCGCACTGATGGGGTTGCCCTTATTGGCATTGCCGACGTTGGTGCAGGCTGTGCCCGCGCTGCTGCCGGATTATGAAGCGGATGTCCGCGATTGGTGGGCGGTTCACCCATTCAACCCTGCTTCCGCCAATTACGCTCCGCAGATCGCATCACCGACGCACACGGTTCACCTCACCGCTGGGCAAAGCATTCAAAATGCCATCAACAACCTGCCCTCCGCGGGCGGCACGATCAAACTCGCCCCGGGGACCTACAGTTCGTTTCAAATTGTCGGGCGCAACAACGTACACATCATTGCCGATCAGGGTGCCACGATCACCGGCAAGTCATATGTTTCCGTCACCTCACTGGCGCTCAACTATGGCGACTTTGATCGGGCGATCAGCGGTAAAGGGCAGCCGCGCGACCCGGTGCAGTGGGAAGCGTACAAAAACCCGACCCGCAATTTTTATTTCAAAGGGCTGACTTTCGACGGCCTGAATCAGGGCACCAATGCCACGGCCATTCAGCTCAAGCGCGTTTACGATGTGGTGTTTGACGATTGCACTTTTCAAAACTATTTCAAGCCCACCTCCGGCCACGCGGGCAACATCGAAGGTCACATGGGCCTGAACAACATCTGGGTACGCAACAGCACGTTCAAGGGCGGCGCGGTGTATGCCACGTACCTCGACGGCGCCCACGCTTCGGGCATGATCAACAACACCGTCGTCGGCCCGAATTACGCAGCAGGCGGCTTTCTCTTCCTTACCAACGATGACTTTTCCGAAGATGTCAACGAAAACGGCAGGCTCGACCGCGCCGAAGAACGCAACGCCAAGTACATCGTCACCCAGGGCAACACCGTGGATGGCCGACTGTCCAATGTCATCCAAATCACCGGCGAAAATGTGCTGGCCACAGGCAACCTTGTCAACGGCGACATCAACCGACTCGTCGGCATCGACCCGCGCGTGGCGGTACAGAACCCCACCGTCCCCTACCACTTTGACAACATTCATGTGTACGACAACATCGTCACCGGCAACGTCGGCGAAGGCTTGCTGCGCATGAAAAACACCACGCAGCAGGAACTCGACACCACCTGGCCCGGTCGCCTGTTACCCACCTCCGGCAACTACACCGTGCGTGACAACGTCGTCAACGTTTTGCAGGGTAAAAATATTCCGTCGCGCGTGGTGCAGGAAGTCGGCCCGGTCAAACTGCTGCCCAAAATAGCCGATGACAACACCCTGCAACTGCACGGCCAGTGGAACCCGGCGGGCAATAACCTGGGCACACTCGCCATTCAAGCCTATGACCTGCGACCGGCAGAGGGCAGCACTTTCACCCTCAACCTCGCAGCCGGTGGCGTCAGTGATTTGGTGGACCTGCTCGCCGGTCAACTCGATCTGACTTCGATCAATGACACGTTGGCATTGGTATATGCACCCGGTCAACTAGCCGGTACGTACACGCTCTTTCGTTTTATGGATTCGGGGAACGACTTCGGCCGATTTGGCACGGTCACCTTTAATGGTTCAACCCTCGCCCCCGCCGGCTATCACCTGGTTTACACGCCGACGAGCATTCAATTGACCAACATCCCCGAGCCGGCGACGGCTGTGCTGCTGATGTTCGGGATGACGTTGCTGTTGAAGCGACGATAAGGCAATTTGCATCATTCATTGAAGCTCAGAGTCGGGGGGCGTGACGCCGACAGAGCCGGGGCGTGTCGCCCCGATATGAATAACACATGGTAATCGACCGGACCGGGCCGGCACGGCCCGGCTCTCATAAGCTACGAAAAGTTGTCATTTCAAGTAACGATGCACATCACTTAGCCCCCGGTCAATGACCGGGGGCTAAATGACAGATGCAGTCATCACGATACGAACACAGAAAAAACCGGCACGAACCACGGTGAAACGGTTGTGCCGGTGTCGGCAAAGCAGGTTGAATTCAACGATCATGCCCGACGACGGCGAGCCAGCATGCCGGCAGCGCTCATGGCCAGCAGAATCGATGCGGCACCGGGTTCGGGAACGGCAGTGACGATTTCCAGCACCGGAGGAAAGCCTAAGGCCGTGTTGGCTTCCCCATTGGCGACGATCAGAAACCGGTTGGCAGCACCATTATTCACATAATTTACCAAGGCGTTGTCGGCCTCAATACGAAACGATGCCACAGCCGAGACACCATCGCTGGCGTAGTCCGCCAAGATGAAATTGGTGACATCAACACTTACCAATCGGGCGGCAGCAGCGTTTGTAAGTATCCCGCCATCAACGTTCAGACCAGTATCGTTGTACGCGGTACTTTCAAACATGGCCTTATTGGCTGCCGTTGTCACATCTGTATCAAGACTGTTATCCGTCACACTGTGAAAGAGTGAGGCATTGCCAATGGTTTGCCCGGTGCCGATGGCCGGCCCGCGGGTCCAGACTTTGAGGGTGACACTGGTGATGAACTCGCCCAAGGGAATCGTGGGCAGCTCAAATTTCAAAATGCCCTTGTTCAATCGATCGGGTGAACCTTCGGTTTCACCGATGGAAAACGAACCGGGATTCAATTGGGCCAAGTCACCCAAGCTATCAAACGCCGCTGCATCACTGACTGTCATGCGAACAGTGGATGCTTGAGTAATCAAGGCAGCGTCCGCAGTCGATGTAACGATACTCATCCCCCCTACCGCAACCAATGATGAAGCGAAAAGACCTGTCAGCAAAGAACGCATAAAAACCTCCTCCACTGGAATGACTTCCGAGTCGTGACTGCCACCCACGGGCAATACAACCTCGGATTGATATGAACATTGTTAAGCATAACGCGGAAAGTTGGTTTGTCAAGAAATATTCTGTGGAATGACAAAAAAGGCAGGGTAGCCGCATTCTGCCATCACCGATCAAGGTCGCACCAATGCCCCGTTGTACAATATGAAATGGGCCGCGATGACACCAAGAAGAAAACCGTAGTATTCGGAGGTTAGCGCCGCGATTTATCGCGTCTATGAATGTGGCACCGCCGCCCTCAGCGGTGTGTTTGACCACGGTGGTTCACCCAGCCGGGGGCGCTCCCGGGGGGCTGGGCCACAAAGACATCCATGCGATCAATTCACCACAAAAAGTGAATCACTCGGCCACTTCTTCAACCGACTCACCGATCAACCGACTCACCTTTGCGATCAGACGCGATAAATCGCGGCGCTAACATCCGAACACGATTACTGCATTTGACCACTCGGCCACTTCTCGTCTTCTTGTCTGGTATGACTTCATGTTCATCGTGTTGAAAAAAATTTTGCGTCGATTGACATGCCCTCATCGTGCCAGCCAACCTCCATCGACAGGGATGGTGGTTCCGTGCAGGTAGTTGGAGGCGTTGGAAGCAAGAT
>CAZJMK010000070.1:0-16719 GCA_964547135.1 uncultured Phycisphaeraceae bacterium
TTCGAATACCCGAGCCCTCGGTCGCCGCGGCGACCTCGTACTCGGCTTGGTTCTGAATATTCGAAATTCGAAATCACCCCCCCATCACCCACTGGCGCAGCACCTTGTAATCGGTTTTGCCCGTACCCAGTACCGGAATGCGTTCGACCTGACGTACCTCATCCAGCCGCATCACACCACGGAAACCATGCTCAGCCAACAGCGCATTGGCATCACGCAAAACCATCGGCTCGGTCGCAAACAACACGATTTTTCGACCGGCTGACCCGTCGGCATCCAGCGTTTCAACCCCCTCCACCGCCACCTGCGGGCCGTCTTCGGTCGGCGGGTACTTCAGGGCAAACGGTTCTTCCAGCGCAGGCAGTGACACCATTTCGCCCCCCGCCTTGATGAACCGTTTAAGTCGTCCTGCAAAGTGAATGAAGCCTTCATCATCCAGCGATGCCAGGTCACCGGTGATGTACCAGCGTTGGCCCTCGGCCTGGTGAAACGGGTTGGTTTTTTCATCGCCCCAGTAGCCTTGAAAAACGTTGGGGCCACTGACCAGCAACAAGCCGCGCTGGTTGACGGGCAAAGGTATGAACGTGTCCGGGTCCACCACCTGCACCGCGATGCCCGGCAAGGGCACACCAATCGAACCGAGTTTGTATTGCGTGGGGGTATTGACGCTCACGAGGGGCGAACACTCGGTGATCCCGTAACCTTCGTGTACCCGTGCACCGGGCAGCATTTTGGCCACGCGATCGAACAACGCTTGCGGACACTTCTCCGCACCGACCACGATCAACTTCAACGATGCCAACTGTTCACTGCTGCCACGGTCGAGGATGTACGACACAAACGTCGGCGTGCCGCAAAGCAGCGTCGGCTTGTACAACGCGATTTTACGTACCAAACCCCCGGCATCGGTCGGGTCGGGGTGATGCACACAACGAAGCCCGGCAAGCAGCGGCAAAAGCGTCGTCACCGACAACCCGAAACTGTGAAACACCGGCAGAAAACCCAGCATCACCGCATCACGATTGATCGCAAACGCCGTGAGCGCACTTTGTATATTGCTGATGATGTTGCGATGCGACAGCGGCACCGCTTTGGGCGCTTTTTCCGAACCGGAAGTAAACAGCACCACCGCTGGTGAATCCGCATCAGGTGTCGGCGTCGCTCGCTGCACCATCCCCGGCAGGTAACGCACTTTCATCAGCGTCAACAAGGCTTCAACCTTGCTCACACTTTGACGCAGGTCTTCCATGAACAGGTATTGCGTGCCGGCCACGCTGATGCCCGTGCGGTCGATGAACTTTTTGCTGGTGATGATGTGCGTGAGCTGGGTGAGCTGTGCAGCGTGAGCAAGGTTGCCGGGGCCGGTGGTCCAGTTAAGCACGATCGGGCGTTTGCCGGCCAGGTATGCACCCAGCAGTGCGACATCACTGCCGACGGAAGCAGGCAACATCAAACCAATATGCGGGTTGTCGGGCACATGCTTTTTGAATCGCTTACCAAGCAGGAGCGCGCCGGTGAGCAGGCGTTCATAGGTGAGTACGCCCGACAAATCGTCGGCCACGATCACCTGCTTGCGATTGGCCAGTGCCCTGCGTACCACCGCCTGCGGAATGGTGTCGCCCAGTATTTCAAGTGATGCTTGTGCAGGTTGTTCGAACCACGTCGGCGCCGGGGGTTTGGGGGGCGTGTTTTCAACCAGCCCGCCGGCCAAGGCCCAAAAATCACCCAGCACCGTCGGCACCGTGTCACTGTGAAACCCGAAACGCTGCTCGATGGCCAGTGAAAGTTCCATGCGGTCAAGGCTGTCCAGGCCGAGCTTGTCGAGCGTGGTATCGGGTTGCAATTCATCGGGTGCAAGCTCGCGCTTCAACTGCTCGGCCAGCATTTGATTGACCGCTTGTTTGGTTTCGACTTTCACCTGTTTGAGGTTCACCGGCGCACTTTGCGGCAATGCGGGGAATGCACGTTCACGCGGCCCCAATGCAAAGTGATAGGGTACAAACTGAGGTTTTTCAGGCCCCGTTGCGTTGTACCAGCGTTCGAAAAAGGGGTTGATCTGTTCACGTTGCGTCCCCGGCAAATCACTGACATTAAAACGTTCGAGGGTCAGTTCAACCGGTCGGCGGGGCGCGAAAAAAATCAGGTTGGCGATGAGCACCCCGATGCCGCGCAGCAGTGTTTTGACGAGGTTGGGTTGGCAGCCGGTGTAGGCGAAGCTGAAGGTACTGCCCCACAGGCCGCGGGTGCGCACGGCCACGAGTTGCACGGTGGGCACCGCCTGCACGATGTCACTCAAACTGCGGGCAGCCCCCAGTGATTCATAGGCCTGCCGTTGCACGCGACCCGACGGCCAAAGAATGAAGTTTTCACCACGCTTGAGGCCCTCGATCACTGCGGTGATCGATTGTTGTGTTTGTGCCCGGGCCTGGGTGCTGTGCGCATCGAGGTCGGGTATTTCCAGGGCGCTCAGGGCGCGGGGCAGCCAGAATAAAAGCGGATTGCGAAACACCCGGGCAAAGAGCATCGGGCGGGGGGCGAGCGTGTTGTAAACCGTACGCAGAGCGATGGCGGGGTCGATGTAGGCTGGGTGCTGGGGGATGATAAGCACACCCTTCAAACCTTGCAGTTGATCAAGGCCCTGCACACGAATGCGGTAGCGCAGGGAGAGCAACGCGGCAAGGCAAACAAAGAGAAAGTGACGAATGAGCGCCATGAGCCGGGGTCCTTGCATCCCCTCTCCCTCCGGGAGAGGGTCAGGGTGAGGGCGTAAGAGCGATGTAATGTAGAACATGTTAGTAGCGATCAGGTCGGGGTGTTAAGCTTGCGACGTATCGCGCTGCCAGAAGTGGTCAAGTGGCATTGAATTTTGAATTTCGAATTTCGAATTTCGAATTTGCATAACCAAGCCGGGAACGAACCACGAGTGCAGCGAGTGGTGAGGGTCCGGGTATTCTTTGAAAAAATATTGAGCGATCTGGCGATTTGGTGATTTATTTGTGATTGGTCGTTCAATCAACAGCAAAATGTAAAATCACTCGGCCACCCGGCCACTTTCCCACTTTCTGGTTAATATCAGCAGCATGACTCAGCGGGTGCGCAAACTCATCGACCTGATTCAACTGGTCCGGTTGGAGTTGTTGTTTCCGACGCTCACCGGCACATGGGTGATGGTGTTTTTAGGTCACGGGTTGGAGTTGCCGTTACGCCCCGAACTCGGGCCGATGTTTGGCTGGTCGCTTCCGTTGACATTGCTATTTGCCAGTCTGGCGTCCGGCGGGCTGCATGTTTACGGCATGGCCATCAACGATGCGCTGGATGTGCGCCACGATCGCGTGTTCAGCCCGCAACGCCCCGTGGCTGCCGGTCGGGTCAGCCTGCGGGGTGCGGTGAGCCTGGCGGTGATCGGTTTGTTGGTTGCTTTACTGGGGTCGGTGTTGTTGGGTTTGTTGCCGGCGGTATTGTGTTTACTGGCAGCCTTCGGGTTGGTGTTTTACAGTGCGATGGGCAAGTATCTGCCGGGGGTGGGCGTGCTGACGCTCGGGCTGGTGCGCGTGGCGATGATGCTGCTGGCTCATCCGCAGGCGATTTACCTTTGGCCGATCTGGCTGGCACTGACTCACCTGCTTGTCACCACCTCGATCGCGCATCGATTGGAAGGCAAACGCCCCCGACTCGAAGGCGGGCACTGGTGGGTCATCACCGTCGGTTGGCTGTTCATCAGCCTGCTCATGATCGGCTGGATGCGCTGGCATGAGGTACGCACCCTCGTCGCTGACTACAACCTTTGGCTTTGGCCCACGTTGTTCATCGCCTTGTTCGTGCTGATCACTTTCAAATGGGTCAGGCAAGTGCGGCCGATGCGGGAAAAGCGCAGCGTGGGGCGCAGTTACGGGCGATGGGGTTTGATCTGGCTGATGCTGTACGATGCCGGTTGGCTGATCGGTGCGGGGCTGTATGGGCAAACCGCTGCCGTCGTGCTGCTCTTCGTGCTGACGCTTTGCATCGGTCGCAGTGTGCTGTTGGCGCGTGAACTGCTCGAACCCCAAACCGGCAGTGGGTTGAAAATATAGATCACTTCAAAAAAACGACGACAGAGATCACAAGCACTTCACTCTGTCGAATCGCCATGGGCAGACGGCTCAGGTGGTTGTGCCCTGGTACGGAGCGATCTGTTGGTCGGCCACCGCTCACTGCCGTTCACGGCTCTGACGAACCCTTCAATCCTGCAACGGCTCGAACGATTCGATCGACAAACCAAAGCCCGCCAAGGCGGTGGGCATGAAGGGATGGTTGGTGAGCAGGCGTAATTGGCGAATGCCCAGGTCGCGCAAAATCTGGCAACCAATGCCATACGAGCGCTTGTCAGCCGGGGGCGCGATGCCCGGTGAAGTCTGTCCATCACCCAAACGCAATCGCTCCGCGTTTTGCGGCGCCAGGGTTTCAGGCAGATGCACACTTTGCAACGTGCGCAGCAAGCCCTGCCCCATGCCCTCATGACGCAGGTACACCACCGCGCCGCAACCGGCTTGTTGAATCTGTTTCATCGCACAACGCAGCGCATGCCCCGAAGGTTGCGCCAGGTCCTCAAATACATCGCCCAGCAGGTTTTGACTGTGCATGCGCACCAGCACGGGCTTGCCTTGTTCCGACTGTGACCGCACATCCCCGCACACCAGCGCCACATGGGGCAACGGGTCCACCATGCTGCGATAAGCGATCATCTGCCAATTGCCCTGTGCGGTTTGCACCGAGGCCTGACCGAGGCGCTGCACCAGGGTTTCACTTTCCATGCGGGCGTGAATCACGTCGGCCACGCTGCACATTTTCAGTTGATGCTTTTGGCAGAATATTTCCAGGTCGGGTTTGCGGGCCATGGTGCCGTCGGCCTTCATCACTTCGATGATCACCGCTGCAGGAGTAAGCCCAGCCAGTTTGCACAAATCGACCGACCCTTCGGTCTGCCCCGCCCGTACCAGTACGCCCCCGTCACGGGCTCGCAGGGGTTGCACATGCCCCGGTCGCGCCAGGTCGGCAGGGGTGGTTTGCGGATTAGCCAGGGCGGCAATGGTGATGGCACGATCGGAAGCGGACACGCCGGTGGTGATGCCGAACTTTTCGTGGGCATCGACGGTGACGGTGTAGCCCGTGCCGCGCTGGGTGGTGTTGATACGTGACAGGGGTTCAAGTTCGAGTCGATCGCAAATTTCAGCAGACAAAGCGACGCACATCATGCCGCAGGCTTCGCGGAGCATGAAGGTGACCAGTGCGGGCGTGATGAACTGGGCGGGCACGACCAGGTCGCCCTCGTTTTCCCGCCGTTCATCATCCAGCAGCACAATGGGCTTGCCCTGTTTGATGTCAGCGAGGATGTCGGTTAACGGGTGCATGAAGGAAGCGGGTTAGCATAACAAATTTCGAATTTGGAATTTGGAATTTCGAATTTGCCGAGCCAAGCCAAGAACGAGGCTGGCAAGCCGAGGGCTTGGGTATTGGAAGAAGTGGTCGAGTGATGGTACATGTTGCAGTTAATTCAACGACCAATCACAAAACAATCACCATGTCGTTTCATGCAAAATACCCGGGCCCTCATTGCCTGCGGCGATTCGTACCCGGCTTGTTTCTGTATATTCGAAATTCGAAATCCGAAATCCGAAATTTTCTTCGCACTTGACCACTCGGCCACTCGACCAATTCTTTCTTCACCGTGCCGGTTTGAATGTGTACCGATGGCTCCAGCGCATGGTCTGGCCCGGTTCGACTTCCACCTTCACAAACAATTCCGGGCAGACCACCCGGTCAAAACCCCACACCACCGCACGGGTCAGCGGTTGATCGCCGGTCATTTCCACCCCCATCTGCGTTTGCGGATCAAACACCCGCACACGGTTGTCCTGCGCGGATGCACCATAACCTTCCAACACCGCCCACAACGATTCACCCTTGTTTAATTCGCGGTCGATGTGCAGGGTGGAACCGTCGATCCGCATCGGCCCATTGTCGCGCCATTCCACCGCCCGCAGCGGCCAGCCGAATTCCATGCGGTAATTCGGGCCGACGGTTTTGCGCCCGTCGAAGGTGTAAAAATTGTGGTTGTAGTGCGTGGTACGAATCGGTTTTTCGCCGATGTTGCGCAGTTCGCGCTCGATGGTCAGCACCGGGGCATCGTCGCTGAGCGTGATGGTTTTGACATACGCATATCCCCAGCCGCGCAGCCCCTCAAAGCGCTGTTCAAAACGAATGCTTTGGGCGGTGACCTGCACTTTCCATTCCCCCGCCCGCGTGATGCGATACTTTTTGTGAAACTGATATTTGTCACTGCCGGGCCGATGCAGTTCACCAATGCCGATTTTGATAAATGACCCGCCTTGGGGCACTTCGTCGTAACCCAGCGGATCGAACATGCTGAACTCTTCCGCCAGGCCCGCCACGTTGTCGTGCAGCCCCGGCTTGAACTCATGGTGCAACGGGCCAAGGTATGTGTGCCCCTTGTGACCCACCTGAGCCACGATGCCCGACCAATCAAAGCGCGTGCCCCGGTTGTACCCATGCTTTTCATCCGGCAAGTAAACCAGCGCAGACAACTGCTTACTCGTCAATGTCACATGCGGAAAGGTCATCGCACATGGTTCCACTCCCTCGACATGCGTCGCCACCATCGGCACAGGGTTGTTGGTTGGCGCAGTGATCGTTTCGCCAGCCGTACTGGTCGCAGGCAGTACCAATCCCGCACAGAGAATCACCCCCGTCATGTGACAGGCTTGCCGAGGGTCGGCACAACGTTGATGCGTCACCGGGCAGTAGGGCTGAGTCAAGGCAAAACTCCTGAAGTAGAAAAGTGGTCGAGCGGTCGAGTCAATTGTACAGGGTTAGCGCCGCGATTGATCGCGTTTGATCTGAAAGGTTGATCAGTTGGTCGGTGAGTCGGTTAATCGGCCAGTGCAAAGACCATCTCTATCCGAGCAACCGATTCACTGACTCACCGATTAACGACGCCGACGGACGCGATCAATCGCGGCGCTGTAACAACTGACGCCGAGGGCTTTAGCCCCGGATGGTTTTGCTTGGATGAAGAATTGAATCATCCGGCCCTAAAGGGCACGGCATCATTACCGCCGACGCCAAGCGTCCGCGCTAAACGTTTTGAATCACTTGGCCACTTCAACTATTACTGATTGCGATCACCTTTTCCAGCACTTTTTCTGCCTCACCGTTGTCGATGGCTTCACGTGCCAGGGGTAAACCGGCTTCGATGCTTTCCGCCACGCCGCCGACCATGAGTGCTGCCGCCGCGTTGAGTTCAGCCGTGTGTCGTGCCAAGCCCGGTTCGCCTTGCAGAATCGACATCACCTTTTGCGCACTGGCCTGCGGGGAATCGACCTTTACCGCCTGCAACCAAGCCTGCGTATCAACGCCTGGTTGAGGTTGCAGGGTTTGCGTCTGTAGTGGCATACCAGGTCCAAAGGCGCTGTATTGAGTCACACTGATCGGCGTCAGTTCACCCAATGCCCCACTGCCGACGTCGGCCGGTAACGTGCTGTGCAGCACCATGGCTCGCTGCGTCCCCAAACGTTGCAACACCCGTGCGATCAGTTCGGTGAGTGAAGCTGAGTAAACCCCCATCATCTGACAACTCACCGAGGCCGGGTTGGTCAATGGCCCGACGAGGTTGAACAGCGTGCGAAACCCCAATTCAGCGCGAATCGGCCCGGCGTGTTTCATGGCGGGGTGATGCGCAGGGGCAAAGCAAAAACAAAAACCAGCTTCGTCCAAACAACGGGTCAACACTTGCGGAGCGACCATCAGTTTCACGCCCAGGGTTTCGAGTACCTGACTGGACCCGGTGACGCTGGTGACCGAGCGATTGCCATGCTTGGCGACGCACAGGCCTCGCTTACGACCGGCTGCGGCTGCGATGATGCCCGCGGTGGTGGAAATATTGAAGGTGGGCGAGTGCGTGCCCCCGGTGCCACAGGTGTCGATGGCGGTTAAGCCTTCGGGCACTTGAACAGGCACGACTTTGTGCCGCATCACCAATGCCGCGCCGACCAGTTCATCTTCCGTCGGGCCACGGGCGGACAATATGGCGAGCAAGGCCCCGACCTGAGCCGGGGTTGCCTGCCCGGTCATGATGAGTTCGAAGGCTTCCTCCGCCTGGGCTTGCGTAAGGGTCTGGCCGCTTATCAGTGGTGCGAGCAGGTGTTTCATGGGTTAGGGAATTTCGAATATGGAATTTTGGATTTCGAATTTGGCGGGAGGCCCTGCTGCTTAAGCCGTCAGATTTTCGAAATATTGGAAAGTTTCGCAACGATGTAACAAGTGGCTGGGGGCTAGTGGCTGGGTGCTGGGCAGAAGTATCGATGGCAATGGTTGTTTTCCCTAGCTACCAGCCCCTAGCTCCTTTCTTCTCTGTGCCTCTGTGTCTCTGTGGTGAATTTCATGCTCGATGGTGCAAAATCGGTTCACGCGAATTCGGTGATCACCCACAAGGCCCCGGCTGCCAGGGCCATGAAAAAAATGATCTGTGCGGTCAGTATCGTCGCGGCACGAGGCAGTTGCTGAAGGTCATCGAGTTTGATGGCTTTGTAAACGATGGCCACCGCAGCCGACAAAGGCAGCATCAGCAGCAACCAATAGGTATCGATGGGCAAGGGTTCCAAAAACGGCCGCAGGGCGAGTATGAACGGGTTCAAAGACATTGATGTTGTTCCGTGGGGGGAATGGGAGCTAGCGGCTGGGGACTGAGGGCTAGGCAGAGCATATTCATTCGAATGTCCAAATTGAAATTGCAACTTTGATTTTCGAACACTTGACCACATTCTTCCGTTACCCAAGCCCTCGGCCTGTCAGCCTCGTACTTGGCTTGGCAAATCCGAAGGTTTCAACAGCGGGTCCTCCCGCTAAATTCGAAATCCGAAATACGAAATTCGAAATTATGTATCACTAGCCCCCTCGACCACTTTCTTCACCGACTCTCCTTGCGGGCTTTGCGGTCGCAATAGACCACATCGAGCACGGCCAGCAGGTTCAAGAGGCCGGCCAGGGCGGTGAATAATGTGCCTTGTTCATGCGCTCGGCCGAAACTGGGGGCGTAAGCCAGGGGTGGGTTGCTATCGGTGATGCCGGCGATGGGCAGCTTGGAACGACCCCATTCCACGACCAGCGATGGTCCGAGCATGGCTTGCCCTAAAAACCAGAGGTTTAGCCCTGCACGGGCGTTATGGTCCAACGGGTCCATCGGGGCACGTCGGTCCACAACGTAAATGCCGCCGACGAGTAAGCCCGACAGCCAAAGGCCTAGAATGGTCAGCCCGATGATCAGGCCGCGTTTTTTCTGACCCAAAAGCAGGTGACCCAGCCCCGGAAGCGCCCAAGCGGCGAGGGCTTCCAACGGGTTCCATTGCGGTTGTGGGACAGCCAAGGTCGGTGGCATCGGCGGGCGACTCCAAAACTTTTTTGATAAACCCCAAAATCGGCATTGACAAACGACGTTCGGTCGATAGTGTAACCGCTCGGATTGCTTTGGGCCACGGAATTTGTTTATGGGAAGGCGGATGAGCCGAAAGAGGATGTTTGACGTAAGCATCAATGATCGTTTGGGGTAATGGTAAACAGGATCAAGATTGGGAGACCCAGCCATGGCGATGATGACGATGGTAACGACGGCAACGGTTGTGACGGAAGATGAGCCGACCTGGCTGAACTTCCAGGCGGCAGCCCGCGACGAGGAATTGGAGGACGATGACTTTTTTGACGATGAAGAGGATGACGATGACGACGAGGAGTGGGACGAGGACGAAGAACTCTTCGACGATGAAGAGGACGAAGAGTTCGAGGACGATGACCTCGACGACGACGCCTTGGGCGATGACGAGGACGATGAGGTCGTCGAAGATGAACCCGAGCGCTGAGCGCCCCCGGCCCCTGGAAGCAACCGGCCCCCGCGGTTGACCCCGGCTTGGTGGCGCAGGATGTGTTGCGTCACCCCTTGCAGGAGCCGGTGTATGAGTAAGCCCGCCGCTGGAAATGAATCGACCCTGACGACCGCTGCAACGACGCAGGTGGCAGCGCCGCCGCAGGGTGCCAATGGCCAACCCATCGTCGAAAGACGCAGCGGCGTGGACCGGCGCGATGTGCTGGATCGTCGCAATCAGGCCAATGGCACGGGCCTGGAACGTCGGCGGGGACCGGGACGACGACGCACTGATTTTGTACGCAGTGCGGAAGAAGGACAGATGACCCCCGAACAATTTTTGTTCGTGGCTGCGATTGATGCTTACAAGCGCGTGAATCAGGTGCCCTATCCGACCTGGACGCAGGTGCTGGAAGTGATTCGCAAACTGGGCTATCGCAAGACTGCCGCCAGCACGTTGAACCTGTCGAATGCGGAAGATTGGACTGAAGCCCCCGACACGCCTGCGTTTATCGTTCCGGTGGAAGACAGTAACACGCTACCGGGCAGCCGGGCGCTGCAACCCGATGAACGGGATGATTGAGTGATTTGGCGATTGGGCGATTGGGTGGTGTAAAACCCAGAATCGAATTTACCAAAGAGACACAGAGCAGCAAAAATCACACATCGGAAATGGGCCACGATGACACGAAGACACGAAGTAAGAAGTGGTCGCGTGATTGAGTGATTGTACATTTGTGGTCAGTCAATTGAATGGTTGTCTTTGTGGCCCAGCCGCCCTCGGCTGGGTCTTTGCCATCGGGGACATCACAACATGCCTTTGATCACAAAAACAGCGCCAAGGGTGCCCCGGCGGTGGGTATGTTCATGATGATTCGCCCAGCCGGGGGCGGCTGGGCCACAACAGACGCGATGAATCGCGGCGCTAACATTCGAATGCGGCTACCATGTGAAGGTGGGTTGATTCGTTTTCTTCTCTGTGCCTCTGTGTCTCTGTGGTGAAATGTGTCTTTGCTTTGATTCGGTGCCGATGATGTCGCTGTCAGGTCGCACTGGTATTCATCGCTGCGAGTTTGCCGCGGGCGAAGGCGACCAGTTCACCCATGCTCGGTGCACGATACACGTTGGGGCGATCGGGCAGGGGGACGGATTCGATCCCTCGGCCACCAATGATCAGTGAGCCTTTCATCGCGAGCAACGTGTCCGCCAGGTCGATCATCTGAGCCGGGACGATTTTTTGCGGTTCGTTCACCGAACAGGTGTACCAGACCAAACGGGGTTGGTACTGCCGACTGGCACGAATCAGCACGTCCACCGGCGTGTGCGGGCCGAAGTTGATGTCACGGTAACCGGCTTCGGAAAGCAGCGTCGCACACATCAGTGAAGGCAAAATGTACGGGTCATGTTCCGCAGCACCGCCCAGGGCAATCGACGCGGCTGCGCTTGCCCCCGATGTCGTGGTGACGGTGGCAGGTTTGATGATCGAACGCAACTGGTTCAGGGCTTGAATGATGATGTCCGTGGCACGATGTTCGATCAAAATGCCCAGTTCATCGTGCTTCCATAAATCCCCCAACCGATGCATCGATTCCTTGATCGGCCCATCGCACAGGGCTGCCAGACTACGACCCGACAGATAGCCCGACAAAATCAACCCACGTGCTTTGACACTGTCGCCTTCCTTCAAGGCTTCGAATATGGCGTCGTCCGGGTTGCGCCCGGACCAGGCTTCGGTTTGTGCGGCTGCCAGTTCGGGTAAATCCAGCAAATCGGGTCGCACGATGGTGGCTTTGGTTTCACGGACAAAGCGCAGGGCTTCGGGTAAGGGAATGCGACGGTGCCCCCCAGCCGTGCGACTGACCTGCACCAACCCCTCGTCCGCCCAGCGTTTGAGCGTCGATTCGCTGACGCCGATCGCCAAGGCCAATTCCTTGGGCGACAGCAATGATTTGTTGGACATGGAAACCATCATAATGAGTTACTCGTTCATGTTTTGAACGCTTTGAACGATTGTAGGCACGTTTTATAGCATCGGTGGTAAAAGCGACTGAATGTGTCGAAAATTGAAAAAATGGGGGAATAGTACTGACTTGCACATTATTTATAACGATCCGGTTTGACTTTGGCAAACACACGGCTACCGTTCCGGGTGAACGGCTTGAACGAATTGAACGATTTCGAGTCCTTGATCCGGTTGGGTATTTGAAAGGGAATACGAGATGATTGCCAAGCACACGATCACTGCGGACGAAACGTCAGCCGAGTTTGCACAGGCGTTGGGGAACGGCTACAAGCCGGCGGCAAGCCCCACAGCCCCGATGCACACGCAAAGCCCACCACGCAGCACGGTGGACCTGGCACGCATCGAACGAGCGGTGCGTGACATATTGATCGCTGTGGGCGAAGACCCGGACCGTGATGGGTTGCTGGACACACCCAAGCGCGTTGCCAAGGCTTATGCCGAGTTGTTTGCCGGGTTGCGGGATGACCCCGCCCGACACCTGGCACGGGTGTTCGATGAGGAATCGTCAGGCGTGGTCGTGCTGCGGGACATCGAGTTTCACAGCATGTGCGAGCATCACCTGCTGCCCTTTGTCGGTCGTGCCCACGTGGCATACCTGCCCAGCGGCGGCAAGGTGGTCGGCTTATCCAAACTGGCACGCACCGTCGAAGTGTTCGCCCGTCGGCCACAGGTGCAGGAACGGCTGACCAATCAAATTGCCGATGCCCTGGTCGAATACTTAAGCCCCGCCGGCGTTGCGGTGGTGATTGAAAGCGAACACTTTTGCATGAAGATGCGCGGCATTCAAAAACAGGGGGCGACGATGGTCACGTCCACCTTGCGCGGCCAATTCAAGACCGATGCGACGTTACGGCGTGAAGTGCTGGAGTTGCTGAATGTGAAGTAATTCTTTGCGCTGTAGCCCAGAAGCCCCCGGCTGGGTTGGCTTGAAAAAAACGGTCTGACGCCGAGGGCTTCAGCCCCGGATTGTTTTCATGACCGATATACAAACATGCGGTATGGAGCCGGGCCGTGTCGGCCCGGTTCACTCACTGACGACAAACGAAACAACCGGGGCGATACGCCCCGGCTCTGATCATTTGCCCCTACAATTGCACGACGATCCCTTTGCCCTTGGAGTACAACCCCATGACGCAGCGCATTGTCGTCGGCATTAGTGGTGCCAGTGGCGCGGTGTACGCCCAGCGCTTCATTCAAACCCTGCTGCAACAGGGCATCGAAACGCATTTGGTGGTATCACCCTTGGGGCAGCGTTTGCTGCACGATGAACTGGGCATGGAAGGGTTGGACCTGGGCGCGTTGTCGGGACGGGCGATGATCGAGGGCAAAGTGCCCGGTTTGGTATTTCACAACTATCGGGATATGGGCGCGAAAATCGCCAGTGGTTCGTTCCAGCACGAGGGCATGGCCATCATTCCCTGTTCGTCCAATTCATTGGCAGCGGTGGCCACGGGGAATCAGCAAAACCTGATGCACCGGGCGGCACATGTCACACTCAAGGAACGCAGGCCGTTGGTGCTGGTGCATCGTGAAATGCCCTTGTCACTGGTGGACATTCGCAACATGGCTGCCGCCAGCGAAGCCGGGGCGATCATTTGTCCGTCCAATCCGGGTTGGTACTTTCTGCCCCGCAGCCTCGATGACATCATCGATTTTGTGGTGGCGCGCACGCTGGATCAATTCCGCATCAAACACACCCTGTCGGCCCGTTGGGGAGAACCGGCGGCATCAACATAATTGAAGCCCGACGGTGATTCACCAACCCCTTGACGATTTTAACGCCACACGTTAAATTGAATCAATGATCGTTTCATTTGCGGATCGGCAAACGCAATTGCTTTTTGAGCGCGAGCACGTCAAGCGGTTGGATACGCATTTGCAACGCGCTGCTTTACGTAAATTGCTGATGTTGGATGCCGCAACGTCGCTGGATGATTTGCGATTTCCACCGGGGAATCGACTCGAAGCACTCAAGGGCGATCGTTTGGGTCAGCACAGCATCCGCGTCAATGACCAATGGCGAATTGTCTTTATTTGGCATCAAGGCGGGGCGCATCAGGTTGCCTTGGTTGACTACCACTGATTGATAGATTGGAGAGCATCATGCCGCGTAAACACGCTCCCGTACATCCAGGTGAAATCCTTTGGCTGGAATTCCTGCAACCGATGGGCATTCACAAACGTCGTCTGGCGCTGGAAACCGGCATGCCTGCTGATCGTGTCACAAGGTTGATCAAAGGCACGCGCGCCTTCACCGCCGATACCGCCTTGCGACTGGCTCGATACCTGGGCACCTCCCCCGAATTCTGGATGAACCTGCAAGCCCGCTATGACCTGGATTGTGCCATTGATCAGCAGGGACAAACCATCCGACAGCATGTGCGCCCTTACCGTGCTGCCTGACCCCCGATTTCGGACCTCATGCTAAACTGCCCGGTTCTATGTCCGACCCTCTGTTCAACAGCAGTGACTCCGCCCGTGGCGCAACCACCCTCGCGCATGCGCAATACGTCACCCTGCCCGACCCGTTGCCACTGGAAAAAGGCGGCCTGCTGCCCTCGGTCACCGTCTGCTTTGAAACCTATGGCTCCCTCAATGCCGCACGCGACAATGCCGTGCTGATCTGTCACGCCCTTTCCGGTGATTCACATGTCGCCCGTCACCATGAAAACGACGCCCCCGGCTGGTGGGACGTGGTCGTCGGCCACACCCCCAAACATGCCATCGACACCAACCGTTTTTTTGTCATCTGCCCCAATATTTTGGGCGGTTGCCGCGGCACCACCGGGCCGATCAGCCTCAACCCCGCCACAGGCAAATCTTACGGAGCTGACTTCCCTGTCATCACCGTCGGTGATATGGTCGAAGTTCAACGTCGGCTCATCGATCACCTGGGTATCAACCAACTTCACGCTGTCGTCGGCGGGTCACTGGGCGGTCATCAAGCCCTCACCTGGGCCACGCGATTCCCTGATCGTGTCAAAGCCTGTGCCGCCATCGCCACGTCCCCCCGGCTCACCAGTCAGGCCCTGGCGTTCGATGTCGTCGGTCGCAATTGCATTTTGCGCGACCCGCATTTTCATGGCGGGCAATACTACGATCAGCCGCAAGGCCCCTCCGTCGGTCTGGCCTTGGCACGCATGATGGCCCACATCACTTATCTTTCACGCGAAGCGATGACGGAAAAGTTTGAGGTCACCCGTCACAACCCGCGCGACATCGCCACCGAATTTGAAAAAAAGTTTTCCGTCGGGTCGTACCTGGCGTATCAGGGACACAAATTCGTCGAACGCTTTGATGCCAACAGTTACGTGACCATCAGCATGGCCATGGACCTGTTCGACCTGGGTGAAAACGAGGTGAAGTTGCGCGAGGCGTTACGACCCACCACCTGTCGCTGGCTGGTGATGTCGTTCACCAGTGATTGGCTGTTTCCCCCGTTCCAAAGTCGGCAGATCGTCGGGGCCTTGCTCGCGGAAGACAAGCCTGTCACCTACGCCAACGTGCAAAGCACCTGCGGCCACGATGCGTTTTTACTCGAAGATAATTTGCCGGTGTACGGGTCATTGCTGGGTGATTTTCTCACCGGCGGCAAAACCGGACACCAGCCGACGACGACAGCAACCGATACGACTGATTCAACAGCCACGGACCCGACCAGCATTTTTCATGGCAATCGACTCGATCATGAACTGATGCTCGAACTGATTCCGCCCTGGGCACGGGTGCTGGATGTGGGTTGCGGGGATGGTCGCTTGCTCGCCATGCTGCGCGACCGGGGGCATCCGCGCCTGGTAGGCGTCGAACTGGACGAATTGGAAATACTCGGCTGTGCATCGCGCGGTATCGAAGTGGTGCAAATGGACCTGAATCAGGGGTTTTACGGCTTCGGCGATCAGCAATTCGATATCGTGGTGCTGTCGCAGACCTTGCAGTCGATCATCGACACCCAGCGCACCATGGCTGAGGTGCTGCGCGTGGGCAGACGGGTGATTGTGAGCTTCCCCAACTTCGCCTATCACAAGCTGCGCAAAATGATGTACGAGGAGGGACGCAGCCCCAAAGCCGGGGGCGTTTATACCTATGAATGGTACAACACGCCGAATCGGCGCTTTCCGTCGATCAGCGATTTTCAGGACTTTTGCCAAGCCAAGGGCATCACCATTCACCGCGAACTTTACCTGGACAGCGAAACGGGCAAGCGCGTGACCGACGACCCCAACTATTGGGCCGACACCGCCATTTTTGTGCTCAGCCGATGACGAGTAGGGTGGGTCAAACGAGTCGGCGAGCGGACCCACCAATGAAGTGGTCAAGTGGTCAAGTGACGGAACCGCATACGAAAGTTAGCGCCGCGATTGGTTGAGCAAAGCCGTCGAGGGCATCGGCGGTCGATTCAAATGTTGTAGCCCAGCCGCCCCCGGCTGGGTACGATGCCGCTTTCTCATAATCATTTGAGCGGTTTCAGTTCAAGTGTAGCGTCTTGCGCCCCCTCTCCCTCCGGGAGAGTTGAAAACCTCGCCGTGGCGGGGGTGGCCGAGTGTCGCCGCGGCGACCGAGGCCGGGTGAGGGCGCTGATTGAAATACAGCGCATTCGATAGATTATCACCGCAGACGCCCTCACCCTAATGTGATTGCAGCGAGCACTCCTACTCTCCCGGAGGGAGAGTCGCAGACCTCGCCGTGGCGGGGGGACAGAAATTGTTCCGCTACGTCTGCATTGAATCCGCTCTAGTGTTTCATTGCATCTATAAGGTAGCAATAGCCGATCCTCATGATATCACCA
>CAZJMK010000071.1:0-16310 GCA_964547135.1 uncultured Phycisphaeraceae bacterium
CCGGGTCAAGCTCAAAAAACTATATCCATCAATCGAGATGCAATGAAACACTAGCTCCCAGCTCCCATCACCAACCTCCCGCTCACCAGCCGCACCTGCCGATCGGCCAGGGCTGCCACCTGCGGGTCGTGCGTTACCATGACAATGGTCTGTCCCTGTGCTTGCAGTGATTTCAATATTTCCAGAATGGGCGCACCGGTTTCCGCGTCGAGGTTGCCGGTGGGTTCATCCGCCAGCAGCACTGCTGGTTGATTGATTAGCGCCCTGGCAATCGCCACCCGCTGGCGTTCACCGCCTGACAACTTGCTGGGCCGATGTTTCAACCGCTCGCCTAAGCCCATTTGCTTGAGTAAGTTCACCGCACGGTCCCGCAGCGCCCGTCGCTCACTCAGCCAACCGGTCACGGAACGACTGACCATCGCGTTCATCAGCACGTTATCCAGTGCCCCGAACTCCGGCAGCAAATGGTAAAACTGAAACACAAACCCCACGCTCCGATTCCGATACCGATCAATCGCGCCGCTCTTCTGCCCAAACACATCGGCCCCCGCAAAGCTCACACTTCCTTCATCGGGTCGATCCAGTCCGCCCAGTATGTGCAGCAGTGTGCTTTTGCCCGACCCCGAAGCCCCGATCACCGCCACCCATTCGCCCTTGCCCACCTGTATGTCCACCCCGCGCAAAATATGCAGGTTGTCGCCCCCCATGCGATAGTACTTGTGCAGTTGACTGCACGACAACAGCGGCGCAATGTCGGTTGCGATACCCGTCATACCAGTTGCTTCCTCATCACTCGATCAATTGCCTGTCGCATCTGCCTCCGGGAGAGCAGGGATGATAAACCGTTGTCCCGGATAATAACCAAGGTGTTCGAACAACGAACTCGCCTCCAAAAGCAACGGTATCAACAGCCTAGCGTGTTTCGTCGATTTGGACTACCACAGCAAGTCGGTACAGGTCGATGGCGGATGGAAAGAGCGATGAATACCCCCGGGCGTTGCGGCTGGTACATGCTTCTGCCCTGACATGAACCGTTGGCTCATTGATCGGCCAGCGGTTGCCCCACCAGACCCGTCATGAAACAATCAGTAAACTGTTGCCATGAGTAAGCCCAAAGACAAACCGCTCAAGTATGAAGAAGCCCTGGCGCAGCTGGAGGACCTGATCGAACGCATCGAGTCCGGGCAGGTCGGCTTGGAGGAAAGTTTGGTTGCTTACGAGCAGGGCATGAAACTCATTACGCATTGCCGGTCGATACTGGCTGCCGCCGAGCAGAAAATCACCGAACTTTCGGCGCATGAAAACGGCAGACTGGCCGACGATACAGCCGATGAAAATGAATCGGGCATGGTTTAAAAAAACGCCCTCACCCCTACCCCCGCCACGGAATGTCGCCCGCATGATTTGGCCCCTTTTTTTTCTGATCGTCATTTACGGTGCCTGTGTGGGCAGTTTTCTGAACGTCGTCGTTTACCGCATGCCCCGTGACCTTTCCCTCTGGCACCCCGGCTCACACTGTCCGCGCTGCGCCCACAAACTCGCCTGGTATGACAACCTGCCCATCGTCGGCTGGCTGCTGCTCCGCGGCCGATGTCGTTACTGCGCCCTGCCCATCAACGTGCAATACCCCCTGGTCGAAACCATCACCCTTGCCCTTTTCGGCCTGCTCCCGGCTGCCTACTACCTCGCCGACTTTCGCGTCACCTTTCACGAACTGGGTATGTCGCACACCTGGCCGGTGCTCGTCGTGCATTTGGTGTTATTGGCCGGGTTATTGGCGGTGACGATCATCGATGCCCGATACTTCATCATTCCGCTTTCGATCACCTGGTTCATCGCGCTGATTGCCGCAGTGGGGTTGCCATTGGCGGTTTGGTACAAGCCGGAGTTGTTTTTGGTGGTCGATTTTGCACCGCAAACTTATCTGCGTGACCCAGCCATCGTCCCTGCGACCTCGATGCGTTTTTGGAACGCGCAAATCGGCGCCCTGGTCGGATTGTTGATTGCCAACGTGTTGTTGTTAATGGGTTGGCTGCCGCGTAGTTTTCCGTTTCCGTCGATGGTGGAATCGACATCGAACACTGCAACCGATGACGGGGCAAAAATAGTTGATCAACACGTTGATGCTGCCAATGACGCAATATCATCAACCTCGCCCGATGTCACACAGACTTCGCCGATGTCGCTGCCCTGGGCGATGTCACTGATTGGTGCGGTGCTGGCCGTGCCCGCGTTATTTGGTTGGTTGTCCGGGGGTTGGGGCATGTTGACGGCCATGGTGCTGTTGTGGTTGGCGGCGATGGTGATTGCCTTGCGTGAATCAGCGACGGTTTCCGATGACGCCCATACAACTCAACCCAGTGATATTCACGGATCGCCGGAAATCTGGCTGGCGCACCCGCACCCGCGTCGTGAAATTTTCAAGGAAGTGCTCTTCGTTTTGCTGCCGATGATCGGCGCGATTTTGGCGCACTATTTTTTACCCCGTGGCTGGATGCAACACTGGCAACCGCAAACCCCCGCGCCTTACGTACTGGGCGGCGTGGTCATGGGGTACCTCGTCGGCGGAGCGCTGATTTGGGGCACACGCATTTTGGGCACATTGGCCTTCGGCAAGGAGGCGATGGGGCTGGGCGATGTGCATTTACTGGCCTGCATCGGTGCGGTGCTCGGCCCGGTCGATGCTGTCATCGTCTTCTTTTTGGCACCGGTGTTGGGGCTGGTGTGCATACTGGTGTCGGTGGGGGTCAGCCGAATGGTCAAGGGTGAAGTGCGGGCGATACCCTACGGCCCATACCTGGCGCTGGCCACGGTCGTACTCATGCTCGTGCGCGATAAGCTTGGCTTTTTGGGTTTGTGAGGGCTTGGCAGGAAATACATTTCACCACAGAGACACAGAGAAGCATGGAGCTGGTAGCTTGGAGCTTGGTGCTGGGAAGAGCAAATACAGCAATATGATTTTCAACCCCCAACCCCCAACCCCCAACCCCCAACCCCCAACCCCCAACCCCCAACCCCCAGCCCCCAGCCCCTTGACTCAGTGACATTTTTCAACTTTTGAACTTCGACCTATCATGCTCGTGGTCATACAAGCCATGAAGGAGTACGTCATGAAAACCAACCTGTTCGCTTTGCCGCTCATGTTGATCGCCCTATTACCGATGGTCGGCTGCCAGACCAACAAGGCACAGCACGATCGGCTCTGGTCGGAAAATCGTGAACTGCGCACTGAACTGGATCGCGCCATTGCCACCCGTGATCAGGCTGAAAACGAGCGCAATCGATTGGCCAATGAAGTGCGCAGTCTGCAACAGCAATTGGCAGCGGCGCAAAGTGCGGTGGTGCAGGCCCCGGCTGCCGCCAACACTGCTGCCGGTGCCCAGGGGTTTGAAGGCATCGCGGATGTCGAAACCGAGGTTCGCAACGGCGATATTTATCTGCGCATTCCCGGTGATGTGCTCTTTGATTCGGGCCGCGCAGTGCTGAAAGATTCCGCAAGGCGAACGCTCAATCAAATCGGTGCGGTGATTCAGCGCGAACATGCCGGGAAAAAATTACGGATTGAAGGTTACACCGACACCGACCCGATTCGGCGCAGCAGTTGGGCGGACAACCTCGAATTGTCATTGCAGCGGGCGGCTGCGGTGTTCCGTCATCTGCAAACCCAGGGCATGGACCCCAAGCTGATGTACGCCTCCGGTTTTGGCGAACATCATCCGCGTGACACCAAGGCTAAAAGTCGGCGGGTGGAAATCGTCGTCGTGCAACGCGAATAGTTGAGTACTAATTCAAGCCAGGAACGAGTCCGCTTCAGCGGACGAGGGCCTGGGTATTGATCGTCAAACATACCCGGGGCCTCGGTCGCCCCGAGCGGCGCCCTCGTACCCGGCTTGGGTTTTATGAAATAGGCGTTTGTAACTTCATAGAAATGACAGACCCATGATCGGCATCATCGACTACGGCGTCGGCAATCTGCGCAGTGTGCAAAAGGCCTTGGAATCACTGGGGGCACAGGCGGTGATATTGCCCCACCCGCAAATAAACCAAGGCGTTGCTGCGGCGCTCAACCACGTTGACCGTTTGATTTTGCCCGGAGTCGGTGCGTTTGCCGACGGCATGGATTTTCTGCGCGATCGTCAATGGGTTGCCCCGATTGTGCAATGGGTGCGTGCGGGCAAACCACTGCTGGGCATCTGTCTGGGGATGCAATTGTTGTTTGAATCATCGGAGGAAGACGCCCCCGGCCCGGATGCACCAGTGCCCGGTTTGGGTTTGCTGCCCGGCAGGGTTGTGCGTTTTCGTGAAACCGATGGAACGGACGGGGCGCGATTGAAGGTGCCGCACATGGGTTGGAATTCGCTGCAATGGTCGCGGAATGACCCGCTACTCGACGGGCTGACGCAGGGGTGTGCGGTTTATTTTGTGCATAGCTTTTACCCGCAGCCCAGGGAAAGTGATGACGTGCCGATCACCAGTGCCTCGGCGGACTATGGCAAACCCTTCACCGCCACGGTCTGGCGCGACAACCTTTGGGCCACGCAGTTTCACCCGGAAAAATCGCAGAAGGTCGGCTTGAAGATTTTGGAAAACTTCACCAGGCTGGCGTGAAGCATGTCAGGCTAATTTGACACACGCCCAGTAGTCAAGTGCAGGAATTGATTTCGGAATTTAGCGCCGCGATTGAACGTGTCGGTAAATGTGGCACCGCCCCCGGGGGCGCCCTCGGCGGTGTCATAGACCATGGTGATTCACCCAGCCGGGGGCGGCTGGGCCACAAAGACACCCATGCGACCAATCAACTGCATAATGTACATTCACTCGACCACTTCCGTACATTCGTGACATCGTGGCCCATTTCCGATGTCTGGTTTTCTCGGCGACCTCTGCGTTCTCTGCGGCAAATGCTTTGACCGATTTTAGCTCGATGACTCATCACGATCATTCTGCTTGGACTGTGCGTCTTTGGGCATGCGTTTGCGTCCGCGAATGATCAGTTTGATCGGCACCTCGGCAAACGGCAGCTTCTCCCGCAATTGCCCCATCAGGTATCGCTCGTACATCGCATCGAACATGGTCGGGTCATTGACGAACATCGTGATCGTCGGCGGATGCACATCGGCCTGGGTCAGGTAATAAATTTTCGCCTGCCGCCCGATGCCCGAAGTGGGCGGACGCTCAGCCATGATTTCCTCCAGCACGCGATTGAGTTCCGACGTCGGCACATGATGCCCGGCCTGTTGAAACAGGTTGAAAGCCATGGCCACCAGGTCATCAATGCCCTCGGCAGTGTTCGCGCTGGTGAATACGATCGGAGCGAAATCAAGGCCGCGCAATTCCTTGGTGAGGTATTCGCTGTACTGTTCTTCCGTGGCCTTGCCCTGCGCCAGGTCCCACTTGTTCACCACCACCACCGTCGGCTTGTAATGACGCAAAATTTCCATCGATAACTGGGCATCGACATGACTGATCGGCACCGTCGCATCGACCAGAAAAAGCACCACATCAGCACGACGCACACTGCGCAGAGCGCGGTGCTGACTGTAGTACTCAATGTCTTTGCCCTGAATCGCCTTGCCCCGACGCACCCCGGCGGTGTCGATGGCGGTGAACACACGACCCCCCATCACAAAACGCACATCAATCGAATCGCGCGTCGTGCCTTCGATTTCACTGACAATGCAACGCTCGCCCCCGGCCAGGGCGTTGACCAGTGTGCTTTTGCCGGCGTTGCGCTTGCCGACGATCGCCAGTTTCACGCCCATGTCGGGTTCATCGCCTGACTCCGGGAATCGGTTCCAATCGATATGCTCACGCACCGCATCGAAAAACGCCTGTTTGTTGAAGCCGGTTTTGGCGGACATGAGCACCGGTTCACCCAACCCCAAACCACCAGCCTCGGCGGCCCCGGCTTCGTAGCGGGCACTATCAACCTTGTTGGCGACCAGCAGCACGGCTTTGGTTTTCTTTTTACGTGAACCTTTGCCGGTCTTTTTGACCACACCACCGACGCCATGACGACGCAAAAGGCGGGCGACTTCCTCGTCCAACGGCACAAGGCCTGATTGGGCATCGACGACGAACACGATCAGGTCGGCTTCGTTCATGCCGACGGTGATTTGTTTTTCGACATCCGCGGTGAGGTTTTGCGAATCTTCGATGCCGTAGCCGCCGGTGTCGATGATTTCGATCCAGCGATCGGGTTCGCGGTCCATCAGTTCGGCGGAAACGGGAATGCGGGCGTAAGTGGTGACACGATCACGGGTGACGCCGGGGGTCGGGTCCACGATGCTGACGACGCGACCGGCCAGCAGGTTGAGCAGACTGGACTTGCCGACGTTGGGCCGACCGACGATGACAACTTTGGGGAGCATTTCGACCTTTCATCGCCAAGACGCCAAGTTGCCAAGACGCCAAGCCATTGGCGATCAACCATCACTCGAAACGGCATCATGATGCATGGCGGAAAAAGTCAATTGTAACTTGATCCGATCGCGGTGTGTGCTTAATTCATGTGGCACCAAAGCGGCGGATGGTATCCGCTGTGTTTCATGAATTACGTCAACGATCAGCAAAAACGACAGACCGCCGATGTCATCAGCGGCTTTATTCACCCAGCCGGGGGCGGCTGGGCCACAAAAATGAATACACACAGCGGTCGCGGCTCGTGGCAGCCTCAGCCCTAACGACCGGCACCATGTCGCTTTTCCCACAACTCGACCGCTTCGGGGATGCGTACATACAGCGGCAGTAAATCATGAGTCGGGGTGAACTGGTTTTGTTTGGCAAGTTGCCGACCCAACCGCCAAACGTTTTCACTGCGCGGTTGTGCATACTGCATTTCGAATTTCGAATTTCGAATTTCGAATTGAGGAACTGAATTCGTTTGATTGCTCTGACATGTTGTATGACACTCGTTCAACGGTGTTTGTATCGCCGGCATGGTCGTACCAACCATCATCACCGGCCCGGTGATCGTTGCCAGCAGTTCAGTCAAGGTTGTCAAACCAGCCGGTCGGGTCAATTGCCAGCAAGTACCATCATCGCTTGCACCATACACCCCGGCGTACACCGTTTCCTTTTTCATGTTGAGGGCCACGATGAGTGTCACACCCGTTTGCACGGGTACATTCATTGCGACCACGTCCAGCGTCGGCACCGCCACGAGTTTTGCCCCGGTGATCAGCGCCAAGGTTTTCGCGCTGGTGATGCCGATACGCAAACCTGTGAACGACCCCGGCCCATGCGATACATACAACTCGCCAATGTCCGTTGGTTTCACGCCATGCTCACGACACAACCCGTCCATCATGGGCAGCAAATCAACGCGATGTCGCTCCTGCGGCGGTAACACTTTGGTTGCCAACAACACATCGCCCCGACCCAGGGTCACCGACCCCACCCGGCTGGAGGTTTCCATCGCCAGGTTGTACATGCCTTGATTCACAGGCACAGTGTACGACATGACATGATGGTTCGCGCCACGATTGATCGCGCATGATGTTCCAATGCGGACGCGACAAGTCGCGGCGTTAACTTCAAGCATTCAATGAAACAGTTGATTGGTTTCACCCACCCCGACCGACCGCCAGTAGTGAGCGCGGGCTGGTGCGCATCAATTTCCAAAGGGTTGGCAGTGCGGCCAGTATCGCTGCGAATACCAACGCCAAGGCTCCGCCGAGCATGATGTCCCACGGCCAATCGAGCTGATATCGAAGCCCCAACAAACGCTGGTGAAACATGCGACCAACCAGTGCCAGTTGCAAACCCATCAAAGCCCCGGTGACACAGCCTGCCAGCGCCATCAATACCACCTGACTGACGACAAAGCGTGCCAGTAAGCCGCGCGTTGCACCCATGGCCCGCATCACGCCGAATTCAAAGCGCCTGCTGGCAACCTCCGCCACGATCAGGTTGCTCACCCCCAGGCACGCAATGCCCAGGGCTGACATGGCGATCATGCTGGCCACCAGTAAAAAGCGTTGTGTGCTGTCGGTCATCATGCGGCGAACGACCTGACTGGAACCGACGATCGTGCCGGGTACTTGGCGACGAATGTCGGACATGATCGCCTGCGCATCACGACCTTCGGGCACCTTGGCCAATGCCAGGTTGATGTTGGTGACCCCGAAATATTGGGCTGCGTCGCTGCGTGTACCGAACACGGAATTGAGCGCAGCGTCGGCGTAGGCACGATGAATGCCGAACACCTGTACCGCCAGATCAAGCCCAGCCGAGCCGATGACCCCCGCAATTTCAAAGTCTTTCACCCCGGTCAGCGTGTGCAGCGATAACCGATCACCAACCCCCAGCCCGTGAGCAAGGCGATATTCACGACTCACCAGCACGGCTCCGCCTTGCTGCAAACGGGTCAGGGCTGAGGCGGGGTCGCCCTCGTCCCACTCCAGCGACATCAAAGGGAAAAAACTTTCAGGCTCGAAACTGACAAACAATGTGTTGCGGGGTGACAACTCGGCAACGCCAAAACGTGCGCCCCGGGTTTGCACAGGGAATGCGGTGGTGGGGGTGATGCCCGCCAGGTCGGTGCGCTGTTGCAAGGCCTGCCATTGCGCGGGTGTCAGCCCCCAGTAACTGTGAATGAACACATCGGGCAGTTTGAGGTGATCGAGCCAGTTGCCGGTGATGCTGCGTCCGCCGGTCCACAAGGCAAGCAGCATCGCCAAACCGACCATGAGCGCGCCGGAAGTCAGCCCCAGGCGCATCGGGGTTGATCGCATTGATTGTTGGAGCAGTTCGCCGGGCACAGCCAGTGTTTTCGCGACCAGCGGTGATACGAGTCGAACCAATATCGCCAGCATCGGCACACTCAGTAAAAAATAGCCGATGAACGTAGCCGCCAATCCGATGTAGGCGTAAAACCAAAAAATTGTCTGCGTATCATCGATCAGCATCGCCGCCGAGGGCATCAGTAATACCAAAGGCAAACCCAGCCCGATGCACCAGCCGATGCCGCGTGGTGTGGGTGCATGAGCGCGACCGGCCAGGGCCTGCATCGGTTGCACCCGTGCCGCCAGTATTGCCGGGTAAATCGAACCTGCCAAACCTGCAACGATCATGGCCAGTGCCGCCATGCTTACCGCCTGCACATCGGGTTGGAACGCAGCCGCAAATTCATCGCGGTACCACCACACCGCAAGGCGTGCTGCTGAAAGCCCCAACGGTACGCCGATCACCACGCCCATCACCGCGATGAACAACCCCGACATGATTTGCGCACTGCTGACCTGACATCGACTGCCCCCGATGCAGCGAATCATTGCCAATTCGCGTTGCCGCTGGGTCACTGCGGTGGTCAGACTGGTCAGCACGATAAACCCGGCACACAGCCCGACGATGACCATGGTGATCATGAGCGTGAGTCGTGCGGTGTCGAGCACCTGTTTGATCCGACCACGTACCATGGCCGAGGTGTGAAACGCCACTTCAACCGGTACCGTGGCGGCATATTTTTTTTCAAGTGTTTCCGGCAACACATCCGGTTTCAATTTCACTTCAACGGTGTCGATCTGCCTCGGTAAATCACCGAGCGTTTGCGCTGCTGACAGGGTGATGATCGCTTTGCGTCGTTGCAAAAGGTCGATTTTGGGGCGTTCGATGGCACCCACCAACGTCAATTGCCCCGGCCTGCCCAAGCGAATCACCGTGACCGTATCGCCGAGTTTGGCGCCCATTGCCTCGAACCCGGTTTGGTCAACCACCACCTCATCATCGCTTTGCACCATTCGGCCCTGTGCCAGGGTCACCGGGTGCAGTTGTTGCAAATACTCAGGTTCGACCCCTGCTGCCAGCGCCCATAAAAAACGACCTGATTCGGGGTGACGCAGCATCAGGCTGGTTTCGACACGAGCCGTGGCAAGGTCCACTTCGGGCCAGGTGCGCACGCTGTCGAGTAATGCTGCATCGAGTCGTGCCGAGTATTGATGATGCAGGCGAACATCCGCCAATCCGGCAATGCGGCCGACCGCTTGTTGCAGGGCGTGGTTGAACGTACCCATGAGCGCCGCCACGCCCACGGTGAGCATGGTGCCCAGTGCCACTGCCAGTATGAGCAGCGTGGTGCGCCCACGCCTACCGGCTAAGTTGCTCACAGCGATGTGCCAGACTGCTCGCATCCAAGGTTTCCGTGGGTATCACGCCTTTGCAAACGCCATCGCCCAGCACGAACACTTTTTCGCAGTGCACCGCAGCCGCCGGCTCATGCGTCACCAGTACCACCGTCATTTGCTGCTTTCGGGCAAGTTCACCCAGTTGCCGCCAGAGCAGTTCACTGCTGGTGCTGTCGAGGTTGCCCGTCGGTTCGTCGGCCAGTAACACCGGCGGGGCAAAAAGCAATGCCCGTGCAATGGCGACACGCTGCTGTTCACCACCCGACAGGGCATCGGGGCGATGCGTCGCTCGCTGCGACAAACCCAGTGCAGCCAATAGTTCGTGAGCGCGATCATCAATCCATCGGCGAGCCTTTCCATCAATCACCCCCGGCAGTGCGATGTTTTGTGCTGCGGTGAGTGTGGGTATCAGGTTGAAACTTTGAAACACCATGCCGATGCGCCGGCGACGAAACAGGGTGAGTGCTTTTTCGGGCAGTTGACCCAGGTTCTGCCCATCGACGATCACCGTGCCCTGGTCCGCCTGGTCCAGCCCAGCCAGCAGATGCAGCAGGGTCGATTTACCACTGCCCGACCTGCCCATGATGGCAAAGTAACCCGTGCCTTCGATGTTCAGGTTGACACCGCGCAGGGCAGTCACTGTGTGACCACCCTGACGATACGATTTGTAAACGTTTTCCAACTGGATCATCGGCAGCAATGGTAGGGCAAGGCGCTGTTAAAGACGAACCACGGATTGGCGGTTAACTTCCAATGGGCATCACCGACCAGTCATGAACCAGTTTGTTGACTAAAATAGATGAACATGCGGGACATGCGCAAAGATTACGAGCGGGGGGAACTGGACCGCGGTCAGGTGGACCGCGACCCCTTGGTGCAGTTTGAACGCTGGTTCAAGGAAGCGCAGGCGGCTGGTCTGATCGAACCCAATGCGATGACGCTGGCGACCAGTGATACGACCGGGGCACCGCAGGCACGGGTGGTGCTGCTCAAAGGGGCGGACGAGCGCGGGTTTGTTTTTTTCACCAACTACCAGAGTCATAAAGGGCAGCAACTTGCCAACAAGGCTCATGCAGCCTTGGTTTTTTACTGGGACAAGCTGGAGCGTCAGGTGCGAATTACCGGGAAGGTGGAACAGGTGAGCAGGGAGGAGTCGGAAGATTATTTCCGGGTGCGCCCGCGCAAGAGTCAACTGGCTGCATGGGTGTCGCAGCAGAGCAGTGAAGTGGAAAATCGCGCGGTATTGGAACGGGCGATGGTGGAGGTTGAAAAACGGTTTGAAGGGAAAGAGGTGACCTGTCCGCCATGGTGGGGCGGGTATCGGGTGTTGCCGGAGGTGATTGAGTTTTGGCAGGGGCGACGCAGCCGATTGCATGACCGGTTGGTGTATCAGAAACGCGGCGATGGTTCGTGGGGCATTGTGCGCTTGGCACCGTGAGGGTTGTGTTCATGCGTAAAACGAGCCGCGACCGACAGGGAGCGGTGTTTTGCATTGACATGATCAAAAAAAGAACCGCTCCCTTCCGGTCGCGGCTCGTATAAGAAAAGACATTTTCAAATATCAATAACAATCACGCGGCGCGGTCCGGGCCGTCGTATTGTGAACGGAGCACTTCGACCAGTGACCATTCATTGATGGTGGGTTCGTCTTTCATCGACGGAACAAAGCGCATCGTCGGGTGACGCTCGATTGCACGCAGGGACGAGTGGCGCATGGGCGCGGTCGTGAGCAGCGCCAGTTCATCACGGGTTGTTTCGTGCAGGTGCAGCGTCATGGTGCGTCTCCCAAAGCGACCCCCGCTTGGGTAAAGTCTTCTGCTTTCAAGCATCGGCTCAAACGCGGTTTTTTCGTGAAGTTTTATGCGTTATGGGACGGTTGATTTTGCGGAACGCACAGGCAATAACGCGGCCCCAGTCAGCGAAATCGACGGAATATTTGATGTGATACAAGTTATTGAAAACAAAGCATTTGCAAATCAACACTAAAACGACCTGCATTGGCGGTGTTGCGTGTAAACGGATATGATATTGAGCTTGTGCGAAGGTGACGGATCGACGTGCTGTTTGACATTGACATGGAAGGTTCACTGCATGGCTGACACCCAACCGGCAACCGGCGACATGATGGTTTCACCCGTGGTGGTTCACGCGACGGACCCAACTGCTGCCACCGCTTACACGGAAGAAAACATCAAGGTGTTGGAAGGGTTGGAGGCGGTGCGCAAACGCCCGGGCATGTACATCGGCGACACCACGCAGCGCGGGTTGCATCACCTGGTTTATGAAATCGTCGATAACGCCGTCGATGAACACATGGCTGGTCGCTGCTCCAACATCGCGGTCAAACTCAACAGCGATGGTTCGTGTTCGGTGATCGATGACGGGTCGGGCATTCCGGTCGGGCCTTATAAACACGATAACCCGGCGATCAACGGCAAACCGACGGTCGAAGTGGTGCTGACGGTGCTGCACGCGGGGGGCAAGTTCGATCACAACGCTTATAAAACCTCAGGCGGGTTGCACGGTGTCGGCGCTTCGGTGGTCAATGCGCTGTCAGAATGGATGGAAGTGGAAGTGGCCCGCGCGGGCAAGTTGCATGTGATCAATTTTGAGCGCGGCATCACGTCTGACCCGCTCAAGGAAATCGGCCAGCGCACCAAGACCGGCACCAAGGTCACCTTCAAACCCGATCCGCAAATTTTCCCGGAAACCGAATTTCGCTTTGACACCCTGTCAGGCCGATTGCGGGAAATCGCGTACCTCAACCCCGGGCTGACGATCAAGCTGGAAGGCGAAAGCAGCGGGAAAAGCGAAACCTATCACTACCCCGACGGCATTGTCGCGTTCGTTCGGCACCTCAACGACAGTCGGCAGGTGGTGCATGAACCGGTGTATTTCAAGGCTGTGGCTGCGGACAACAGCGGGCTGGTGATCGAAGTGGCGATGCAGTACAACGATGGTTACAACGAAACGCTGTTTTCGTTTGCCAACAACATCAACACCATCGAAGGCGGCACGCACCTGTCGGGCTTCAAAACCGCACTGACGCGGACGCTGAACAATTACGCACGCTCAGCCAACATTTTGAAGGAAAGCGACCCGGCCCCCGTCGGCGAAGATTTACGCGAAGGGTTGGCGGCAGTCATATCCGTCAAGGTGTCGGACCCGCAGTTTGAAGGGCAGACCAAAACCAAACTGGGCAACAGTGAGGTTGAATCATTTGTCAGTTCCAACGTGAACCAGTTGCTGGGAACGTGGTTGGAGGAACACCCCGCCGACGCCAAGCGGTTGTGCATGAAGGGCATTAACGCAGCCCAGGCCCGTGAAGCAGCACGCAAGGCTCGTGAACTGACCCGGCGCAAAGGGGCACTTGATTCAGGCGGCCTGCCGGGCAAGTTGTACGACTGCACCAGCAGGGACGTGGAACACTCGGAGATTTACCTGGTCGAAGGTGACTCAGCGGGTGGTTCTGCCAAGGGCGGGCGCGATCATCGTTATCAGGCGATTCTGCCTCTGCGCGGGAAAATACTCAACGTGGAAAAAGCCCGGCTGGATAAAATTTTGGGCTTTGAAGAAATTCGCGTCATCATTCAAGCCTTGTCGTGCGGCATCGGGGCGGATGATTTTGACATCAGCAAACTGCGTTACGGAAAGATTGTCATCATGACCGACGCGGATGTGGACGGGTCACATATTCGCACGTTGCTATTGACGTTCTTTTTCAGACAGATGCCCGAATTGATTCGGCAGGGCAGGGTTTATATTGCCCAGCCGCCGTTGTATCTGGTGCAGCGCGGGAAAAAGAGCGAATATGTTTTGAATGAAAAGCGTATGCGCCGGTTGCTGGGTGATTTGGGGATGGATGGCGCTGAGCTGGTGATTTTCGATGCCGGGCATCAGGTGGTGCGCAAGCTGACGGGCGATGAATTGAAGGCAGCGTTTGAAACGCTCGATCAGATGCAGGAACTGGTGAGCATCATCGAACGCCGGGGCATTCGCTTCAGCGACTTTCTGGCGATGCGCAAGAGTGACCCCAGCGGGCAGGGGCGTTTGCCGCATGTGCGGTTGGTGCTGCCGGGCAAACCCGGTGAGGCGGATGGTGAACATTATTTTTGGAACGAGGCGCAGGAAGAAAAGTTTTTGGCTGAACACAAACTCGGCGGCATCGACCCCGATTTGGATGCGGTGATCGGGGAAACGCAACCCGGAACCAATGGTGCGTCAGGCAATGGCGTTGCAGGCAATGGCAATGGTGTGGCGAGCAATGGCAAGGGTGAAAACGGCAAGGCGGAAAAAGGTCATGGGCAGCGTCAACCCCGGCGGTATGAGATGCACGAAGTGCGCGAGCTGGAGCGTGTATTCACCCGGCTGACGGAGTTCGGCTTGCAGCTTGATACTTATGGATTGGTGTTTGAGGAATCAGCCGAGGGGCAGCGATTGCCCACGCGCTATGAGTTGCACGCCTTGGACAGCAAGGGGCACAGGCAGGTGACGGCGATACCGAATTTGCCGGGCGTTGTGCCTGCGATTCTGGATGCGGGCAAACAGGGCATTGAAATCAAACGGTTCAAAGGGCTGGGCGAGATGGACGCGGAACAGTTGTGGGAAACGACCATGAACCCGGAGAATCGCACACTGCTGAAGGTGAGCTGGGACGCGGCCAGCCAGTCGGAACGGTTGTTTACGATTTTGATGGGCGAGGAAGTGGAACCGCGACGAAGGTACATTGAAGACCACGCGCTGGAAGTGAAAAATTTGGATGTGTGAGGATGAAGTGGTCAAGTGGCTAGACAATTTCGAATATCGAATTTCGGATTTGCCAAGCCAAGAACGAGGCTGGCAAGCCGAGGACTTGGGTATACTTTGATTGAGTGATTTGGCGATTGCGTGATTTTCACATTTTAGTGACGCCGAGGGCTTTAGCCCCGGATAGTTTCCCGTAATGATGAATCAAACCATCCGGCCCTAAAGGGCACGGCGTCAAATACGCCGACGCAAAGCGTCCGCGCCAAACAAAGGCAATTCAATCAACCATTACCCATTGTCGAGTGGGCGTGGGGTGAGTTATACTTTCCGCCGTGATAGACAATCCTTCAGCGGTACTGGAACGACTTCGCGCCAACGTAGAGCGTGTGTTTTTGGGTAATCACGCTGCGGTGGACAAACTGGTCATTTGTCTGCTGGCGCGTGGTCACGTGCTGATTGAGGACGTGCCGGGGGTAGGTAAAACGGTATTGGCCAATTCACTGGCGCGCAGTTTGGACCTTTCTTTGACACGCATTCAGCTCACCCCCGACATGCTCCCGGCGGACATACTGGGCGTGACGGTGTGGGATCAGCAGCGCAGTGAATTTGCCTTTAAGCCCGGGCCGATTTTTGCCAATATTGTTTTGGCGGATGAAATCAATCGCACCACGCCGCGCACCCAATCAGCGTTGCTGGAAGCGATGAATGAGGGTCAGGTTTCGATTGATGGTAAAACGCACAAACTGGTTCAGCCGTTTCTGGTGGTGGCCACGCAAAACCCATTTGAATTCGAGGGCACCTATTTTCTGCCCGAAAGTCAGCTTGATCGTTTTCTGATGCGCATTCACCTGGGCTACCCCAGCCCGGAGGATGAGGTGCGCATTCTGGAAATCGAACCCTCGCGCACCGCACTTTCGGAACTCAAGCCCGTCATGACCGGCGCGGAATTGCTCGAATTGCAGGCCCAGGTACACAAAGTGCAGACCGATCCGTCGCTATTGGATTACATTGTGCGCATCGCCAACGCCACCCGCACCAACGATCAGTTGCAGATCGGTGTGTCGTCACGCGGAGCTTTGGCGTTGTCATTGTGTGCCAAGGCCACGGCTTTGCTGCACCGGCGCGATTACGTGGTGCCCGATGACATCATTTCCAATGTCATCCCCGTGTGCGCTCATCGGGTAATCCCCAAAAGCGCCACGCACGATGCCGACGGCGTGGCCGGTCAACGCATCATGCAACAGGTGCTCGAAACCGTGCCCAGCCCGGTGTGAATTTCGGATTTACCAAGCCAAGGACGAGGCTGGCAAGCCGAGCACTTGGGTATTCTGTGTGGTTAATCGGTTGGTCGGTGAGTCGGTTAATCGGGAAGAAAAATACAATTCTGTCCAATTAACCAATTAACCAATTAACCAATTAACCAATTAACCAATTAACCAA
>CAZJMK010000072.1:0-16165 GCA_964547135.1 uncultured Phycisphaeraceae bacterium
CCGCCCTCACTCTACCCGCATAGCGGGTCTCCTACTGCGAAGCAGGTCTCCTGCCTCTCCCGGGGGGAGAGGGGATTGTTCAGAGGACTCGCTCTATTATGCTTCCGATTCAAGGATTCATTCGAATCGCGTTTTTTTCTTCTCTGAGTCTCTTTGCCTCTGTGGTGAATTCTGCGCGTGTTCTGTTGGAAGTCATTGTGACGTGGTACATTCAAGCCTGACACCCATGGCTCCACCATGAACAAAGACACCGATATTTACCTGGGGTTGATACGGTTGCACATTCTGCATCACGCAGCCGAGGGCGATTTATTCGGCTTCGGCATGATCGCTGAACTGCGTCGCCATGGGTACGAACTTAGCCCCGGCACGCTCTACCCGATTCTGCATCGCATGCAGTCACGCGGTCTGCTGACTTCACGCAAAAAGCAGGTCGCTGGCCGGGTGCGTCGGGTGTATCGCGCCACGCCCCTGGGCCGACGTATGCTCAAAGACGCCCGGCAAAAGGTGCGTGAACTTTTTACGGAACTGATGGCGTGAAAAAAAGGTGTAAAGCCGCCGATGCCTTCCGCCGCTTTGGTCATCACACGCCCAATATCTTCCGTGGGGCGTTGCCACATCTTCGAATACCCAAGCCCTCGGCCTGACGGCCTCGTTCTTGGCTTGGTCCCAATATTTGTAACGAAACACTACTGACACCTATTATCATGAACCTTTATTTTTGCGATTTGGGCGTATTCGAGATCGTGTGCCGCTCGACGAGTTCCTGACAGGAGTCGATCAGAGAGAGTTCCGGAAGCGATTCGACGCCCAGTAGTCGCAGCATGTTCAGGCACTGTGCCCGGTGATGCGTCCCGTGGTCCAGCAGTTGCAACAAAGCTCCCAAGCGGGGGAAACGAACGACGAATATTTCCGTAGGTTCGCGGAACACGCTCACCACTTCACCTTGCAGGAAAGCCGAATCCGACTCCGTCACCATGACTCGTATCTGCTCGAAGACCCGGTTGTAACGCTCGATGATGTCGTCAAGCGGCTGCGTTCCGGGCGAATGAAACCTCGGTGGGTCCTGACACGACGCCCGGTCAAACCAATGCTCCATGTTGGCGACGACATGAATCAGCGTGCGCCGCAGTGAGCCTAAACCGATATCGAACCTTCGGTCCAGTTCCGCTTCCGCCCGTGAACGACACAAGCCGAACACGATCTGATTCGCCCAGTGGTCATACTCCATCAGAATGTGGAGCGGTTCACCATTCACGTTTGCCTCCTTCGTAATGCCCTGTCTAACTTGAGTCAGGTTTGTCCACCCATCGCCCATCCATCATCCATGTCGGGCAGCTTCGATCAGGGCGATGTCGATCTTGCCCATCTTCATCATGGCATCGAACACGCGCTTGGCAACGGCCCGATCGGGGTCGGCCATGGCCCTAGTCAGTGCCGTCGGCGTGATCTGCCACGACACGCCCCATTTGTCCTTGCACCAGCCGCATCGGCTTTCCTCACCACCATTACCGACAATCGCGTTCCAGTAGCGATCCGTTTCTTGCTGATCGGTCGTGGCGACTTGAAACGAGAACGCTTCACTGTGCTTGAATGCCGGGCCTCCGTTGAGACCCAGGCAGGGAATGCCCATCACGGTGAAAAGGACGGTCAGCACGTCACCCTTTTTCCCGGAGGGGTAGTCTCCTGGCGCTCGGTGCACCTCGCCCACGGAGGAGTTCGGAAACGTCGCGGCATAAAACCGCGCCGCCTCCTCCGCACCGCCGTTGTACCAAAGACAGATCGTATTTTTCGCAGGCTTCATCATGTCAAAACTCCTTGGCGACAAACAACAGGAACACGTCATCAATGTGCTTATCCCCTTTTTTTCTGCCCAAACGATAAGAAGGGGGCAAGCGATAGGCTTATAACAACACGATCGACTTGAACCCGCCGAAGATCATCCGCTTGCAGTCGAAGGGCATGGACTTGGGGTCAAGTCCGGCCATGCGCGGGTCTTTCATCACCTTGGCGTTGACACGGTCACGCTGGGCCTTGGAACGATATACGATCCACGAGAACATCACCGTCTCGCCGGGCTTGAGTTTGACGCCTTTGGGGAAGGGCATGCCGAAAGCCGGTTCGAGGTCATCGCCGACGCACTCGCGGTATTCCAATGCGCCGTGGTCCATCCATACCTTGCCGGCGGCGCGAGCGATTCGGCGATACTTCTCAACATTTTCCTTGGGCACGGGCACGACAAACGCATCAATGTACTGCTGCATACGGTTACTCCGTTGAGGGTTAAATGTCTGAGGTCATAAGTTAAAAAATCGCTCATCCGTGAAACTGACGCACTTCGACCGGGGCACGACAGGCCACGGCTGCCTTGCGTCCCCACGCCACTGCTTCATTCATATCCGCTAACTGCAACACCCAAAATCCGCCGACGTGCTCACTGGTTTTCAAATACGGCCCGTCGGTCGTGCCCAGTTCACCCCCATGCTCGATGCGGATCGACTTTGCGTTACGAGCCGGGTGCAGTCCGCCGACGAACAACCGAACTCCCGCCGCCACCATCTGATCGTTGAGGGCGTCAATATCTCGGCCCATCGCCGCATCCTCCGCAACAGCAGGGTCGTAGTCATCAGGGCGATGAATCGCAATCAGGTATCGGGGCATGGGCGTACTCACTTTCCACGGAAGGGTTTATGGTCATCAAGGTGCTTTGGCTTGCGCCAGATGCTCCGCAAGTCGTGCGAGCGTGGCATGAGCACCTTCCACCGCACCGTACTTCGTTGCCACTTCATCGCGCAGCGCCGCAGTAGGGAACACCATACGCAAGGTCAGATGTGTTTTGCCCTCTTTGCCGACGAAGGTGACGGTGGTGTGAAACCGCACCGCATCATGCTCACCTTCACCGCTGTGACGGTAAGTGATGCGCAAGGGGCGATGCACTTGTTCGTAGTCGATGCGGTTGGGGTAGTCGGTGCCGTCCGGGCCGTGCATGGTGAAGTGCCATGAACCACCGGTGCGAAAGTCCATGTGGTGGGTGGTGGTGGTGAATCCGCGCGGCCCCCACCAGTGCGTGATCGCCTCCGGCTTGGACCAGGCATCGAATACCACATGGGCCGGGGCATCGAACACACGGCTGACCACGATCTGCCTTGCGTCGTCCTGCGCGAGCAAGTGATCGTCGAGGCAGTCGAGCATCGAGTGAAACCCGGCCACGACACCCAGCGCCTCGTGCTTTCGGCGTTCATCCGCAGTGGGGTGTGCGATGCGCACGGTCAGCCGGGTTTTCGCCGCCGCGTCGCCCAGGGCCTCGTGTTGTCCGGGGTTGACCGGTTCGTAATCGAGGTCCGCAAAGGTAATCGTGACGATCATGCCTTGGGGAAGGTCGCCGAGTTGGTCGTTGTGATAGTCATCGCCAAAGCCGTCGGTGGTGACGATGCGTTGCATGGGCACGACTTCGCGGAAGACGCCTTCGGAGGGGTACTCGGTGCCGTCGGCGTCGATCATGATGTAGCGCCACTGGCCGCCGGGGCGCAGGTCATTCTTTTCGATGCGAGCGGAGCATCTGCGTGGGCCGTACCACTGGGCCAGTTGTTCGCTTTGCGTATAGGCATCCCACACCCGCTTACGGGGTGCGTGGAAAATGCGGGTAATTACCAGTGTGCGGTCGGCATCATCGCCCCCGGTCTGTACGTGGGTGGCCAGGTTGTCGAACGCTTCGCTCCAGCCACCACCATGCGAGTCGCGCGACGCCTCGGTCGCCAGGCCGACCTGCTCGAAGGTCATCGTGGTTCGGCCCGCGTGTTCCTTGAAGGTTACGGTGATGGTCGTGTCGGCTGACGGTTCCTGATGGTTCTGTTCCCAGGCGTGAGTAAACACCAGTTGATTGGGGGCGTCGATTCGGCGGTAGGTGCCAAAATGAATGTATTGGCTGCCGTCGGGACCACGCATAACCGAGCGCCACTTGCCCCCTTCGCGCAGGTCCGATTCGAACGACAACACGCTGAAGTCCCTGGGGCAGAACCAGCGCAAGAGGTGCTCACGGGTGGTCCATGCGTCCCACACCAGCCGGCGTGGCGCGTCGAAGGTGCGTGATAACGAAAGGGTCCACGATTTATCGACCGCTTCTGGTTTTAGGTTTATTGCGACCATGTTCTTCCTTTCGTTGAATTTCACGGAGGTATTCGTCCAGTCGATCAAAGCTCTGTTCCCAGAATCGCCGGTACTCGGCGAGCCAATCGGAGGCATCGCGCAACGGCAAGGCCCGCAGCCGACATGGCCGCCACTGGGCTGATCGACTGCGCTCGACCAGCCCGGCACGCTCAAGCACTTTCAAATGCTTGGACACCGCAGGCAGCGTCATGTCGAACGGCTCCGCCAATTCAGTGACCGACCGCTCCCCCTGCGCCAACCGATCGAGAATCGACCGACGGGTCGGGTCCGCCAGCGCGGCAAAAACGGTGCTCAACGGGTCATCAGCGGTCATCGGGGCCATGTGCATGAATCCTTGTATTTAACCATTTGGTAAAATAATAGACACGTCAATAACAAAGTCAATTGCCAAAGGTGCGACACGTATGAAAAAGCGTTCCCCCTCTACTTTCCATGGGCGAGCGAGGGTGAATGCATCATGAAATAGGAGCGATGTAAAAAAAGTGAAAGCCAGATACGTTGTTACAGCGACCCGGACCAGTTGGCCGGGCACATGAGTACGGGCAGGTCGGCAGCGCGAATGATGGCTGTCGGTACATCGCCGGCAATCAGTCGTTTAAAAGCACCCTTGCTGGTCAAACCAATGACGATCATGGTGCATTCACGGGCGTGAGCCGTGTTGAGGATGGCCTTGGAAACGTCATCCGAAAACAACATCACCCCCTCCGCAGGCACCCCCGCCCCCTTAAGCCCTTCAATCAGCAACTTCAAAGTTTGCTCGCCCCGGGCACTGGCGTCGGCTTCGCTTTCGTCCTGATCCTTCACCTCCGCCACGTGCGCCACCAGCACCTCCGCCCCCAGCCGCTTGGCGAAGTCCGCCAGGGGTGCAGTGAGCTTTTCACTGGCCCAGGGGGAACTGACCGCAATCAACAGTCTGCTTTTGCTCAACGTCTTTCTCCTTGCCCGCGCCCAATCGATTGCAAGTTCGTTCTCTTGAAGGTTGCCATCATAAACCCACCGGTGCGAATCGCCAAAGGTCCAGGGTTCCACTGAATGATCGATTGAACAGGTTTGTGATGACACTTGTGATAACCAATGCGGGCGACTGGACTCGAACCAGCATGGGTTTCCCCACCAGATCCTAAGTCTGGCGCGTCTACCAATTCCGCCACGCCCGCCGCGATGGGGCATTGTAAGTCCATTGCCCACATCGCACCACAGCCGAGTTCGGCAATACCTCACTCAGGGCCGAAAAGAATTCACCGCAGGGAGCGCGAAGATCGCAGAGAGGAACTCGAAGCATAAAAAAAATCACGTTTGTTCTTTTTTTCGATTTTCTCTGCGTTCTCTGCGCCCTCTGCGGTGAACTCTTAAACGGTGCTATGCATGTTTGACTCTTCTTCGTATCCTTCGGGTCTTCGTGGCAGATTTTCCGAATCTGTTTTCTTGGCGCCTCGGCCTCTTGGCGACTTGGCATTGATGATTGCTGGTTTTTTCTACTGCTGATGCAACTTGCTGATATTGCCGGGGGGCGATACACTTATTCATCTCTGACTCGAGGCCGACCGTGACTGGTAGGGTTGTGCATGGTTTGCGACGTTCGCAGACGCACATCAGCCGGGCGCGGACAGGGACGGTTGCATCACCGCCGGCGATGCGATGGTCCGAGCCTCCCGGAGGTGCCGAGCGCCCGTCGCGCTTGCTTTTTCCAGCAAAATATTGGCCCATGGTGTAACGGTAGCACCCCAGGTTTTGGTCCTGGTAGTTCTGGTTCAAATCCAGATGGGCCAGCTTTTTTTATTTTGTGTCCAGTAAAACAATTGGGGCTATCTTTGCCGTGAAGAAAAGGATAATGGATAAAGGATGATGGATAATGTTCAAACCACTGTTGCCGACGGCCTATTTCTGAACATGATCCTGTATCCATCATCCATTATCCATATCTGCTAAGCGATCTCTGCGGTGAAAAAACGCTTAAACCAGCTGTGATGCCCGATGGATCAATCACCCATGGCCGACATGAATCCGAAATCCGAAATGCTCACCGCCATCATTCTCGCGGCGGGTAAGGGTACGCGCATGGCCGGGCCGAATGCCGACCCATCGCAAACCAAACCCAAGGTCGTGTACCCCGTGGCCGATGAGCCGATGGTGCGCTGGGTGGTGCGTGCCTGCCTCCAAGCCGGTGCCACCAAGTGCATTGTCGTTGTCGGATTCAAAGCCGAACTGGTGCAAGCCACGCTCACCGACTTCCCCCAAGGCACCCTCGAATTCGTGCATCAACATGAACAACTGGGCACCGGTCATGCTGCTCGCATGGCTCAACCGGTGTTCGATTCACTGCCCCCCTGCGACACGTTCGTCCTCGCCGGCGATGGTCCGCTGATTCGCGCCGACACCTTGCGCAAACTGTTGCAAACCCATCGCGCCACGCAAAGCAGTGCCACGCTCGCCACCGCGTTGCTCGACGACCCGACCGGATATGGCCGCATTGTGCGTGATGCCGACCGACAATTCCAGGCCATCGTCGAACAAAAAGATTGCACACCCGATCAGGTAAAAATCAGCGAGGTCAACCCCAGTTATTACTGTTTCCGATCTGACCGTTTGTTTGCGATGCTGGGGCAGGTGAAAAACAGCAACAAGCAGGGCGAATATTACCTGACCGATGTGCCCGGGCTTTTACAGGCTGCCGGTGATCGTGTCACGGTGGTCGAGGCTGTGCCGCCGGAGGATGTGCTGGGCATCAACACCCCCGCCGACCTGGCGCTGGTCGATGGCATACTGCGGAAGCGACTGAATATGGGTTGATTGGTTAACTGGTTGATCGGTTGGTCGGTTTATCGGTGAATCGGTGTGCTGTTTCATGAACCGGACTGCATTGCCGGTTGATGAAATCATGTTTCCTTCCGATCACCCGATTAACTGACTCACCGACTCACCAATGAACCGGTTAACCAATCAACCGACTCACCGATTAACCGCGCCGAGGTTCCACCATGAGCCGTGATGACCGCGATGATCTGAAAATATTTTGTGGTCGCGCCAGCAAGGAACTGACCGAACGCATCTGCAAATACCTGGACATCCCCCAGGGCCAGGGCCACACCGACATGTTCCCCGATGGCGAACTGCTGGTGAAGGTGGACGAAGATGTGCGCGGCCGAGATTGTTATGTCATTCAATCGACCTACCACCCGGTCAATGCGCACCTGATGGAACTGCTGATTTGGATCGACTGTCTGCGTCGCGCCAGTGCCCGTCGTGTCACCGTGGTGATTCCCTACTTCGGTTACGCCCGGCAGGACCGCAAGGACGAAGGCCGAACCCCCATCACCGCCAAGCTGGTCGCCAACCTGATCACCACCGCCGGCGCCGACCGCGTCATCACCCTCGACCTGCACGCCGAGCAGATTCAGGGCTTTTTTGACATACCGCTGGACCACCTGCACGCCGCACCGGTGATCGTCAAATACATCGAAACCATTCGCAAACAACTCGGCCCACTGGTGCTGGTCAGCCCCGATGTGGGCAACGTCAAACGTGCCAACCGTTACGCCAACTGGCTGGATGCGGAAATGGCCATTATCGACAAACGTCGTAAATCCGGCACCGAAGTCGTCAGCGCCAACATCATCGGCGATGTCAAGGACAAAACCGTTTTGATGATCGACGACATGATTTCCACCGGCGGAACCATCTGCGAAGCCGCCAAAATGGTCATCGCCCACGGTGCCCGTGATGTCATCGCCGCCTGCTCGCACCCGGTGCTGGTGGGCCTGGCGATGGAACGATTGTCAGAGGCTCCGATCAGCAAAGTCATCGTCACCGACACGATCCCCAGCGGCCCGCGCTGCCGGCCGATCGAAAACAAACTCATCGAACTTTCCGTGGCGGAGCTTTTGGGCGAAGCCATTCACCGCATTCACCACAACCAGTCCGTGTCGAGCTTGTTCCGTCGCAACGGCAAGTGATCGTTGCGCGTTGATCCACGAACCTAATGAACACCCTTTTTTCAGATCGGAGTCAATCATGAGCACGAAACAAATCCCTCAGGTCGCCGTCGCCAAGCGTGAAAAGCTGGGCAGCCGATATGCTGCACGACTGCGCACCGCCGGTCGACTGCCTGCCGTGGTGTATGGTCACCATCAGGACCCGTTGCACGTGTCCGCCGACGCCAGGGAAATGCTCAATGTGCTGCACAGCCGTGCCCACGTCATCGAAGTCAAGGTCGATGACAAAACCGAACCCTGCCTGGTGAAAGAAGTGCAGTGGGACCACCTGGGCAGCCACATCGTGCATGTGGACCTGGAGCGCGTGGACCTGAATGAAACCGTCACACTGGAAGTCGATCTGAAACTGGTCGGCGAAGCCATCGGTTTGAAGGAAGGCGGCGCGATTCTGGAACATCCGCTTTCGTCGATCGAAATTCAGTGCCTGGTGACGCAAATCCCCGACGACATCAAGGTCGATGTCAGCAACCTGGCGGTGGGCGATACCCTCTTGGTGCGCGACTTGAAACTGCCCGCCGGTGTGAAGACCACGCTGGACGAGGAAACCGTCGTCGCCAGCGTGTCCAAGGTCAAGGAAGTGGTCATCGAAACCACGGCTGTGGAAGGTGCTGCGGGCACGGAACCGGAAGTCATCGGTCGCAAGGCGGAGGATGGCGCCCCGGCTGCCGAGGGTGACAAAAAGTCCCCCGCCGGTGAGAAGAAGGCGGAGAAAAAATAATCGGATGGGTCACGGTTTCAGCGTGTTGCGAGCCATCGGTCATTCGATGTGGGGCTGGGTGCTTGGAGCTGGGAGCTGGGCAAGACAAAACCCTGCCGTGCCCGCGAATGGATGGTTCCCAGCCCTAGCCCCTAGCCACCAGCTCCAATATCACCATGCGCCTGATCGTCGGCCTGGGCAACCCGGGCATCGAATACGACCGCACCCGACACAACGCCGGTTTCATGGCGCTGGATCGTCTTGCGCAGCGACTTCGCCTCGACTTTGCCAACCAGAGCAAAACCAAGTTTCACAGTCTGCTGCTGGACGCGACGGTTGCCGGTGAAAAGTGTCTGCTCATGAAGCCCATCACCTACATGAACCGCAGCGGACTGGCCGTGGGCGAAGCTGCGACGTTTTACAAAATCGAACCGGTCGATGTGCTGGTAATCGTTGATGATGTGGCGTTGCCCACGGGTCAGTTGCGTTTGCGCGGCGAAGGCTCAGCCGGCGGGCACAATGGTTTGTCCGACATAGAGCGCGCCCTGGGCACCACCAATTACCGTCGCCTGCGCATCGGCATCGACCCGCCCGGTCGCATCCCGCAGGTCGACTACGTGCTGGGCAGGTTCACGACCGAACAGTGGGCGATACTCGACCCCGCGCTGGACCGAGCCGTCGATTGCATTCACAGTTGGATCACCGACGGTTTGGCCAATGCCATGACGCGGTTCAATGCGGGTTGAAGTGACCAGGTAATGATGACGCCGTGGGCTTCAGCCCCGCATTTGTTGAAGTATTCGCAAATCAATCCGGCCCTGAAGGGCACGGCGTCAATATTGTGAATATTTGGCCACCCGTGGGGGCAGTGTTGTAGCCCAGCCGCCCCCGGCTGGGTCGGTTCACATGCTGCGCCCGATCACACCGCCGAGGGCGCCCCCGGTGCGGTGCCACATGAACAAACTCACCGCCGAGGGCGCCCCCGGTGCGGTGCCACAACAAGCATCAAAACGCCGGGGCGTTGTCGGGGCTTTGCCGACGACGCGGAGCCGAGCCGCCGCCTTGTTGTTGCTGTTGTTGAGGCGGGCCGGCCTGCAACTTCTGCACCGTGTCGCGCACAAACGTCATCACCGACATGGGCACGTGCGTCGTGCCGACCATGGCGCTGTCCTGCAAGCTCACGCCCATCGACACCGGGGGCAGGTCGGCGGGCACCTGAATCGGCGGAACCCCCATCATCGGAATGAACATGTTCGCCAGACTCGCAATGCCCCCAAAACTCACATAACTTTCCGCCATCGGCTTTTCAGGCAGTGCGTTGTTACGAGCATCGACAATCAACTTGTCCGACCCCAGCCCGTTGCCTGCTTTGAGCATTTTGATCGTCGCACCCAGCAACTGCGCATCGGTCGATGAGGTGGACACCACATGGTCCCCCACCCGTGCGATGTAGCCGGTCTGCCCGGTGGCACCCATCATCATCATGAACGGCATGGCCGGGTTGTTCTGCATCAGTTCCGGCGGCATCTGCATCTGCCAGGTGAACTGATCAACACTCACGCCTTCGATCTGCATCGCATTGGCGGTGTATGAAGTGGTGTAGCTGATACTGCCTTGCTCATCCCCCATGCCGGGCGCTGCCGGTAATTTGAGGTTGTTCATCGAAGCCATGATTTTTTTCATGCCTTCGACAAACCCGGGGGCGTCAGCCGAATCAACCAGCGTGACCACGTTGAACATCGGCATGCCCATCTGCACCTGCGCGGGAATGTACATCACCTGAGCCATGCCCCGCATGTTCTGATAGACCGGAATCATGTCCTTGATCAGCGTGACCACCCAATCCATCTGTCCGCCCTTGGCGTCCTTGCTGACGGCGTCCAACTGTTTTTGCACTTCACCGAGCAAGGCCTTGAGGTCGATGCCCTGGGCGTTCATCGCCCCGGCGACCAGGTAATTCTGGTTGACCACCTTGGCAAGCAGCCCCGCCGCCGGTGAACCATTTTTCAGAGCCTTGCCCAGAAAACTGTCGGGCTTGAATTGGGCGCCCATCGACAGGCCCAGCCCCTTGTCGGACAGGTTGCCCGCGAGCATGACCACATGCGTATCGCGCACCAGCGTGGTGCCCGCCTGGGCGTACATGCTCATGATGGTTTGCACCATGGCCATGTCGGGGCCGCCGGCCATACCGGGTTGACCGGCCATGTCATTCTGCATTTTGCTGAACTCTTTCATACCTTGCTCGATCATCGGAAGCAGGCTGGGCGCGAGCTTGCGCATGTCGGCCAGCACCACGATGTCCGCCTGCTCGAAAGTCTTCTGCGAAATGTCACCGGCATCCTTCAACCACATCGCCCCCTGGTTGGCAGCAGTGAACGATTGCAGCGCAGCCTTGTCATCGGCAATCGCCACAAACTTCCCCACAGCTTTCATGTAGTGATCGTCACCATCCTTGTCAGCGCCGATCGTCAGGCCGTCTTCGGTACGCAGGTTGGTCATGTTTTTCATGAACGCATCGGCATCGGTCACCGGCACCAGGCCGATCATGGGCGGCTCATCGTGGCTGGGTTGCTGCTGGTTTTTCAGTGCCTCCGCCTGCTTTTCAAACCAGCTTGTGTCGGCCAGTGTCAAAATCAAGGCTCCGTCTTCACGCAGCCCGCTGGCAAAGCCGGTTTCGTCTTTCATCGTCGCCAGCAGGTTGTTCATTTCCCCACTGGGCACGCCCAAGGCCTTGGCGAGGTTGGCAACCTTGTCGGAAAAGGATTTCATGTTGGGTACAACCAAGGCAAACGGTGCCTTCTCCGGCAGGTTGTCCAGGGCAGCCACCAACTCGGCTTTGCTCGCAAAACTCGGCTTGACACCGAACAGGATGACCAGCAGCATGAGCACCATGATCGACAACAAACGTGAACCTTTGATCGACCCCATGATCAACTCCTTTTTGTAATCACCAAATCCCTGATATTGCGCAAGTGACTTGACCGATTGCTCCCGGCATTGCGGAAGCATAAAAACATTGCATAAGCTTAGATTCCACCCCCCGGTAATGCAATACAATCATCGGTCCATGATGCAACACGATTCAATCAAAGGTCGCAAAGTGCTCGTCGCCATGTCAGGCGGTGTCGATAGTTCCGTCGCGGCTGCACTTTTGCAACAACGCGGCTACCAGGTCGTCGGCTGTTTCATGCGCCTCGGTTCGCCTGATGAACCTGCCAACCATACGTCAACCAGCGGTGATTTGTTTCACACCCGCCCGGATCAGCCGCGCACTTTGTCGCTGAAAATGCACCATCAGGGGTGCTGCTCACTCAACGATGCCGCTGATGCACGGCTGGTGGCTGCAAAACTCAACATACCGCTTTATGTGCTCAACTTCCGCAACGATTTTGACCGGGTGATTGATTACTTTGTCAGCGAATACAACGCCGGGCGAACCCCCAATCCGTGCGTGCGCTGCAACGATTGGCTGAAGTTCGGCAAATTGTTCACCTATGCCCAGTCCATCGAAGCCGATTACATCGCCACTGGTCATTATGCCCGCATTGTGCCTGATGCAGCCGGGCAGCCGCGTTTGACCCGGGGGCTGGATACGGACAAGGATCAAAGCTACGTATTGTTCGGCACGCAACGGGAACGATTGCGGTCGATGCTTCTGCCGATTGGCGACATGCGTAAAAGTGAAGTTCGGGCCTTGGCCAGACAGTTTGATTTGCCGGTGTTCGACAAGCCCGACAGCCAGGAAATTTGTTTTGTGCCGGACAACGACTATGCGGGGTTGATTGAACGGCGAACCCCGCAACTGGTTAGTGAAGGTGATATCGTTGATACGACCGGCAAGGTGATCGGTAAACACGCAGGGCAACAACATTTCACGATTGGTCAGCGGCGTGGGGTGGGCGTGGCGATGGGGCAGCCGATGTACGTGGTGGACAAGGATGTGATGAATAATCGGGTGACCTTGGGGCCGCGTGAACAGTTACTGGCACGGGGGTTGATGGCGGGTCAAACGCATTGGCTGATCGATGCCCCGGCTGTGGGTGAACCGGTGCGTTGCCATGTCAAAATTCGTTACAACAGCAAACCGGTCGGGGCCGTGGTGCAGGCGATGAACACAAGCACCTGGCAGGTACATTTCGATGAACCGCAACCGGCGGTCACGCCGGGGCAGGCGGTGGTGGCCTACGACGGCGATGTCGTGCTCGGCGGCGGCTGGATCGATGCAGCGGTGAAATGACGAAGTGGTCGAGTGGTCAAGTGACGGAGTTGTAATCGTGAGTTAGCGCCGCAATTGATCACGTCTGCTTGGAGTGGTGAATCGGTGAATCGGTGAAGCGATGAATCGGTAAATCAGAAGCCGATTCGTCGGCAATTCGGTCGTTCACAAAGCGATCTTTTTATTATTTACTTTTAAGTTAATTCTGCTATGATTGAAGTCGATGATATTCTCAGTTCGGCGTACCCGGATTTAAATTGGTCAACGGTGTTGCTGGCAACACGGGCGGTGGAAGAAGCCCTGATTGAGTTTTCGCAAACCAAAGACAATCCGAAAAATGCCTTCCTCGACAAGCTGGTTTATTTTGCCGAGACAGGCTTTGAAAAATGGATTGGCGATAAACGACCGATACGCCATGAATGGGATGGCATTTACCGAATCGGCACCGACCGCTCCTTGTTCCGCATCATTGGGTTTTTCTCCAACAACCAGAAGAATGAGTTCGTGGCGGTGGATGCATTTTTGAAGCATGGACAGAAATTAAGCGCACCCGAGCGCAAAAAAATCGATCAGGCGGCACAGATCAGAACCGCTGGCCAATGGAAACGCGTCAGGAGATCATCATGAAAACACTACAAGAAATTGCCCAAGTCCGAAGCAGGGACCCCGCCCGCATCGGTATGCAACTGCGCCTGAACCTGGCGGAAATCGTGCTTGAGGAGATGGACCGACGTGGATGGAACCAGAAGCAACTCGCCGAGGCATGTGGCATGAAACCAGCCTTCATCCACCGCATCATTCACAGCAATTCCAATTGCACCTTCGATGTGGCTGGACGAATTTTCTTTGCTCTGGGAATTAAGCCACAGCTTTCCGTTCATGCCCACATTGTCAGGCGGGTAAAGCCAGTCCATGAGCGGACACGCCAATGAAGTGGTCAAGTGTGATTGATGACACCGCACTCGGAGCGACCCGGGGCCTGGGCCACACAGATGAAGACGCTGTAGGTGCCACTGGCAGCTTGCCTGCCAGTGCATTCATGATCATTCGATCACTGACCGCCGATGCCATCGGCGGCTTTGACAGGGTGGTGTAACCTAACCATTGTTCACACCCAGCGCCCGCAAGCGGAGCGCCGTGTGGCACCTCGCGGGTTGATGCCCGTCTCAACGCTGACGCAAAGCGACCGCGCCAAACAAATTCGAAATCCGACGGCTTCAACAGCGGGTCCTCCCGCTAAATTCCAAATTCGAAATTGGTAACACTTGACCACTTGTTCGTGGTGGGTCCGTTCGAAGACTCACTTGACCCACCCGACATGAATTTGGTACCCGAAACTCAACCCACCGTCGATCGTCCGACCGAGTAATACTTGAAACCGTGCTCAGCCATGACATCGAGGCGATACAGATTGCGACCATCGAAAATCACCGGCGACTTCATCGCCTTTTTCATGTCTTCAAATTCAGGGTGACGGAACTCGTCCCAGTCGGTGCAAATGATCAGGGCATCAGCCTGCGGCAGGGCGCTCATGGCATCTTCCGTGTACGTAATACGATCACCCACACCACGAATCACCCGCGTGGTTTCTTCCGCCACGGGGTCGTAAGCCGTGACCTTGGCGCCGGCATCGAGTAATTTTTTCATCAGCGTGATGGAGGGGGCTTCACGCACATCATCGGTGCCGGGTTTGAAAGCGATGCCCCACACAGCGATCTGTTTGCCCTGCAAGCCTGGTTCGCCGCCGAAGTGTTTGACGATTTTCTGCCAGAAGGCCTGCCGCTGGGCCTGATTGACCGCATGCACACTGGTGAGCAGGTTGGCGGGGTTGTTGACTTCCACGCCCATCGAAATCACAGCAAGTACGTCTTTGGGGAAGCATGATCCGCCGTAGCCCAGGCCGGGGTATAAAAATTGGTTGCCGATGCGTTTGTCAGCACACATGCCGCGACGCACTTCATCGATGTCAGCCCCGTAATTTTCGCAGAGGTTGGCGATTTCATTGATGAAGGAAATTTTCGTCGCCAGCATGGCGTTGGAAGCGTACTTGACCATTTCCGCGCTGGGTATGTCCATCACGAAAATCGGATTGCCGTTGCGGACAAACGGCTCATACAAATCGCGCAAACGGTCGGCTGTGCCCTTGTCATCAACACCAATCACTACGCGATCGGGTTTGTTGAAATCGTTGATCGCTGCGCCTTCCTTCAAAAATTCAGGGTTCGAAGCCATGCGGAAGGGTTTTTGCGTTTGGGCTGCGATGGCAGCGCGCACCTTGGCATTGGTGCCCACGGGGACGGTCGATTTGACGATGACGATTTTGGCGCGACGTTCATCATCACCGCCGCCGGTCGGGCCGGGGCCTTGCTCGATGGCTTTGCCGATGTCCGTGGCTGCTGCGATCACGTATTTGAGGTCGGCCCTGCCCATGTCATCGCTGGGTGTACCCACGCAGACGAAAATGATTTCAGCCGACTGGTACGCGGTTTTTTTATCGACGGTGAATTTCAAGCGACCAGCCTTGGCGTTGCGGGCGATCAGTTCGTCGAGGCCGGGTTCGTAAATGGGCGACTTGCCGGCGTTGAGCATGTCGATTTTTTTGGGGTCCACATCCAGACAGGTGACCTGATTGCCCGTGTTGGCAAAGCAGGTGCCGGTGACCAAACCCACGTAACCCGTGCCAACCATCGTGATACGCATAAGCCAGTGTCCCTTGGTGTGTTTCTGAAAACAAGCGAATCATGATACGCCAAACATCCGTTTGACACTCAAACGCGGAAAAGATTCACCACAAAGACACAGAGAAAAGGAGCTAGGGGCTAGTTGCTTGGAGCTTGTTATAAAAATCATGGTCATCGATTCTGCCCAGCCCCTAGTTCCTAGCTCCTAGCCACCCGTCTTCGATGGTAAATACAGTTTGGCGCACCGTCGTGCCAGTTCATCGCACCCCATATTGCGAGGTGTGATTGTATTCTAATTATGTCGGTCAACGGCGTGTCCAACTGCAATTCCAGACGTAAAAATAACGATGCAATCACCCGGGGCGTGTCGCCGTCAGAGCCGGGGCGTGTCGCCGTCAGAGCCGGGGCGTGT
>CAZJMK010000073.1:0-15575 GCA_964547135.1 uncultured Phycisphaeraceae bacterium
TCAAGCCAACTTACTGTCGTTCCTTAACCGGACACTACTGATTTCGGATTTCGAAATGAAAAAACCAAGCCAAGAACGAGGCCGACAGGCCGAGGGCTTGGGTATTTCGAAGTAGCCCAGCCGCCCCCGGCTGGGTGAATAACCAATTATGATCACACCGCCGAGGGCGGCGGTGCCACATTCAGATGCTGTGCCACATTCATCACATCATCACACCGGGACGACGCCTTTTTTCAGAAGGATGTTGCCATACTTGCGGGTTTCGCCGGTCATGACCAGGGCAAAGGCTTTGCGGGCGCGATCGTAAAACGCAAAGCGATCAATGCGGGCGATGGCTGGCGAACCAGGGGCATGTTGATCGATCGGTTTGCGGTAGGCACGTTCCACCGCCGGGTCGAGCGTGTCGCCGGGGACGACGGACATCATCACCAACGGGTGATCGACGTAAGTGTCCAACGGAAATAAAGGCAATATCGCGTCGAGCAGTGCATCGACCATCAACCCATCACATCGCAACACCGGCACGCTCATGCTGTGGCCGGGAAAGTGTGCATCGGCCAGTATGATTTCGTCGCCGTGCCCCATTTTCGTCAGGGTGTAAAGCAGGTCGGGCGAAAGCAGCGGTGAAATGCCTTTGAGCATGGTGAGCCTTTCTATACTGGCGTGAAGCCTCGTTTATATTCAACCCGACACCCTACAACAATTGAATGGGTTGCAGAATGGGGTGGAATGTCATCGAGCAACGCTTATGGTTTGATGTAAACCAGACGCAAGCCATAGGTGTTGACCATGCGTTCATCATAAATACGGCCATCACGAAATCCAAAACGAACATCATCCTGCAATTGTTCGGTCACCTGCACGCCGTTGACCGTCTGGGCACGCAGAATCAAGGCATCGGTTTCGCGGCGCCAAACGCCTTCCCAGACGATCCGATCACCTTCACGGGTGACAAACCGGCCCTGGCCCAGCAATTCAATGACACGCGGTTGATCGATGAGCTTCTGCTGATAATCCGCCAAGGAGTAACCCTTGTCGTCACGGGTGGTCGAGCCGACCTGTTCCACCTGCGCACGGTAGGTTCCGGTGGCCGCATCACCACAGCCAACCAGCAGCAGGCAAATCAATCCGAATGCGATGTTGATGGCTTTCATGACACAACTCCATGTTGAGAAACGTCAGCACATGACATCAATGCATCATGTTAGGCACGAACCGAATTGTCACGAATGACGCTGTCTGCGGTTTACGATCATTTGCCAAGTTCAGCCGTGCGATTACACTGAACGTCTGTCACGGTCAGGTCAAGCACAGGAGTTCCCCCAATGAAGCGTTTTCCGTTCTGGCTGCTGTGTGTGGGGTTGTTCATCATCGGCGGGTGCAAGGCAACCGGACCGAGCGGGCCGTTGCATGTGGTCGATGCGCTGGACGCGGAAAACCTGGGTTACAGTTTTGCATGGACCAGCGATATTGCGCTGCCCACCGACAAACGCCTGAAACTCGCCGAAACGGTGGGTGACCTTTTGGTGATGGTGGAACATCGGACCAACCTGATCACGGCTGTGCGGTTACGCGACGGCATTGTGCATTGGCGCAGCGCCCTGCCAAGGGGCCGTGACACGATCGTGTCCGTCGGGGCCATCGGCAACAACATTTTGATCACGACGGAAACGATGCTGTATCAACTGGACAGTCAGAGTGGAAAAACGACCGCATCGGTGAGTCTGGCGCAGGCGGTGGTACAAGGGCCGGTGCTGATCGATCGATTCGCGGTCACCGGCGGCATCAGCGGATTGGTGTCAGCGCAGGATGTGAACAACGGACTGACGCGCTGGTCGTATCAGATGACCGACTTCATTCCGTATCAGCCGGTGCAACAGGGCGGAACGATTTACGTGGCGGATCGTCGCGGTGTGCTGGCGGCACTGGTGGGCAGCGGCGGCATGGTGATCTGGCGAAGGCAGCCGACGGACGCGGTCACGGCTCAGCCGATGGTCAGCGGCGACACGTTGTATGTACCGACCATCGAAAACAAACTGCATGCGATTGACCGTTCCAACGGGCGCGATCGCTGGATTTATCGTTCACAGGAACGCATGACCGGCACACCCGTGGTGCTGGCTCAACAGGTGCTGCAAAGTTTTGCCGACGGAACGTGGGTGAGTATTGATGCGAGCAGTGGACAGGAACAGTGGTCGGTGCAGGGACCGTTTCATAGTGTGCAACCGATTCGTCAGGGGCTGCTGTTTGCAGGGAAAGAGCGATTGTTGCTGGTGGACGGCAGCAGCGGTTCGGTGATTTCGCAAATGATCAGCCACCCGACGTTCAAACTGCTGGCAACCAATGATGGCGGGTTCATCATCGTCGGAGCGGATGGGCGTATTGTGCGGTTGCAACCGGCAAGGTAAGTGCTTTCGTAGTATTTAAGCGAATCGATAAGCATGGCAGACACGCCCTCACCCTAACCCCCGCCACGGCGAGGTTTTCAACTCTCCCGGAGGGAGAGGGGACGGATCACGTGCTGCTTATTCATTCGATATAGCCCCAAATACTTCATTCGTTTGATATCAACCATCAAACCCTCAACTGCAAGGGTGGTAACCACTCATGACGGACCTCATTCCCGTGCGACGGGCATTGCTTTCGGTTTCCGATAAAACCGGCCTGATTCCGCTGGCCAAAAAATTGTCAGCCTTAAAGGTGACGCTCATTTCCACCGGCGGCACAGCCAGGGCTTTGCGCGATGCAGGCTTGTCCGTCACGCCCATTGAAGAAGTCACCGGCTTCCCGGAAATGATGGACGGTCGCGTCAAAACCCTGCACCCCAAAGTGCATGGCGGATTACTGGCACTGCGCGATGAACCCGAACATGTCGCTGCGATGCAGGCACACGACATCGAGCCGATCGATTTGGTCTGTGTAAACCTGTACCCGTTTGAAGCGACGGTGGCCAAACCCAACGTGAGCGATCACGATGCGATTGAAAATATCGACATCGGTGGGCCGAGCATGATTCGATCGGCTTCGAAAAATCACCCGTTCGTGGCCGTACTGACCGACCCATCGCAGTACGAAAAACTCATGGCGGAACTCGATGCCAATCAAGGAGCGACGAGTTTTGCCTTGCGGCGTGAACTGGCGGCGGCGGCGTTTGCCCGTACCGCTGCGTACGATGCAGCGATTGCCGGCTGGATGCAACGTGACACTTTATTTGCACCGACGATGACGCTGGCCTGTCGAAAGCAGCCGATGGAATTGCGCTATGGTGAAAACCCGCATCAACAAGGCGCGGTGTACGCCATCGGGCCGTCACGTGAAGCCAGTGTATTGCACGCCAGACAACTGCACGGCATCGGCCTGTCATTTTGCAATTTGTACGACGCGGATGGGGCGCTGGAATTGGTGAAGGAAGTTGATGCGGAAAAACACGCTGCGGCTGCGGTGATCAAACACGCCAACCCCTGCGGTTTTGCGGTGGCGGATGATCTGCCCACAGCTTTTGAACTTGCGTATGAGGGCGACCCGGTGGCAGCGTTCGGGGGCATCATCGCTTTGAATCGACCGGTCGATGTCGCCACAGCCCAACGCATCACCAGCGTGAAACACAAACTCGATGTGATACTCGCACCGTCGTATGAGCCTGCGGCATTGCAATTGATGATCGAACGTTGGAAAAACACCCGGCTGTTGGAAGTGGGCAAACTGCCCCACCCTGCCGAGCGCTGCAAAGACCTGGCGATCAAACAAATCACCGGCGGACTACTGGTGCAGGAACGCGACCTTGCATCGTTTGACCCTGCGACGTGGAAGCATGTGGCCGGGCCGATGCCGACGGGTGCGATGTTGCTCGATATGCAGACAGCGATGATGGCGGTGAAACATTTGAAGTCCAATGCGGTGTGCCTGGTGAAACAGGCGATGCTGGTGGGGGCGGGTGCGGGCCAGATGGACCGATTGGCCTGCTGCCGAATTGCAGTGAGCAAGGCCGAGGCACGCGCACAGAATGCCGTGGCGGCGTCGGATGCGTTTTTCCCGTTCCGTGATGGGCCTGATATTTTGATTGCTGCGGGCGTCAAGGGCATCGTGCAACCAGGCGGGTCGGTGAAAGACGCCGACACCATCACTGCGTGCAACGAGGCTGGTGTGACGCTGATGATGACCGGTCGTCGGCATTTTCGGCATTGAGTTGGGTGATGATGATTGTGACGATGATGATGTGCTTGATGGTGATGCGTTGTTGTTATTCAAATCAGGCGCGATCAAGCGCGGCGTTAACCGGAACGCCGACGCAAAGCGTCCGCGCTAAACATTTCTTCTTCAACGCCGGACTGTAAAAACACACGCATCGCATCGGCATCGGCGATGGTTTGCACCTCACGGCGAAGCCCCGGCCAGGGTTGCAAATAAGCCGAGTACCAACTCATGCGCTGTTTGATTTGATTGAGCGCGGTTTTTTCATCACGCAGGCGCAGCAGGTTTTCAAAATGCTGCAACACCAAACCAATGCGTTGCGCTCGTGATAAGGGTGGTGGTAGTTGGCCATGTTGTAGGTAATAGGCTGCGTCACGGAACAACCAGGGTTGGCCCAGGGCACCACGACCGATCATCACGCCGTCGCACCCGGTGACGCCGATCATGCGTTTGACATCAGCCGGGGTTTTTACGTCGCCGTTGCCGATCACCGGTACGGTCGGGTGATGCTTTTTCATCGCCTCGACCACCTGTGCAATGCCATCGAGGCGCACCTGATCACGAAACATTTGTGCGGTGGTTCGCCCATGCACGGTCACGGCTGCGACACCCACATCGGCAAGTCGGGGTGCAAGGGTTGGGCCGACGATGCAGGTGTCGTCCCAGCCGAGCCTGATTTTGCAGGTGACCGGCAACCTCACACTTTTCACCACGGCTGCGGCCAATTGCACCGCGTGATCGGGTTCGCAGAGCAGCTTTGATCCGCCGTGACGCTTGGTGACCTTGTCAACAGGGCAGCCCATGTTGATGTCAATGGTGGTGGCCCCATGTGCCTGCGCCCAACGGGCAGCTTCACACAAAATGTTCGGGTCGCGTCCGTAAAGCTGCATACCAAGAGGTTGGTCGGCGACGCTGGTGGCGGCCAAGGTCATGGTTTTGTGGGTTTGAGCGAGCACAGCATCGGAACAAATGAGTTCGGTAAAGGCAAGCCCCACGCCGTAGTGAGCAGCAGGGTTGGCGAAGTTTTCAAGTTCAAGGTTGTCACAGGTTCGCACGACCAGACGAAAAGCCTGATCGGTGTAACCGGCCAGGGGGGCCAGTAACAGGTTGCTGCGAAGTTGGAGCGAGCCGATGTTCATCGGTATGGATAATAGGTTAATCGGTTGGTCTGTGAGTCGGTTAATCGGTGATACGGTTATTCGATAACTCGAACAAATATTGTATTTGCGTTTTCTGGCCGATTCACCGATTTACCGACTCACCGATTAACCACTTGGGCGACTGCCCCATTTCATCATCACCATCGGCAAGCCTGCTGCGAAAGACATGCTCAGTAAACCCAGCACACCATCGACCCAGTTCAATCGCTCGATTCGCCGAGACCAAACGATTGAAAATTCAGGGTTGTTGCGCAAATACCCAGCGAGTGTACGATGCACCTGCCCCCTGCTCATGTTGGCGATCTGCGGCTGGGCAATGGTTTCCAACTGGGAATACACCGAGGGCGTAACCCGATCAAAAAAATCATCGGGGCTTTGCGGGTTGTACCAACCATTTTGGGCAATGGTCTGTTGCAGGTCGCCGGGGACTTGCTGTTGATCGATCAGGTTCAATATCACCGCACGACGCACCGAGTGCACATCGTCGGCCAGTAACCGGGCCTCATGATTCGTCTGCGTCGTACCCAGTATCAGCAGGTGAACCAGCAGCAATGTCACCCCCGTGATTGCCAAAGCCGGTCGCAAACGGTCATGCACCCGTTGCTTCATGTGCAATGTCATCATCATCCCCAACGCGACTCCCGGTAACAGCGCAAGCCAAGTCAATTCCAACCCCGTGAACCAAACCAGCGCCCACCATAAAACCCCTGCCAACAGTGCTGTCACCATCAAGTCGCCGTACAACAGCATCACCGCCATGGTCGTTGTTGTCGATGCCGGTAATGTCGCGGGGCGTGATCGGCTGAGTCGATCAACCCAGTACGTGAGTACATCCGTAACGCGTTGTGCCAGTGCAAAACGCGATGACGGTTGACGCACCTGAACCGGTGCTTCGACGACCAAAATCGACTCGGCCTGCGCATTGGCGTTGATTGACTGCACTGGTGCTGGTGTCGGTGCAGTGCCCCAATTGTCGGGTGACAATGATTTGAGTTTGTAGCGCGGCGTCGGTGAAGGCTGTGGCGAAGGTTGCTGTGCCGTATGCGGTGAATGATTTGATGTTGAATGCTGTGGTGGTTGTGTTGGTGGCTGCGTTTGATGTGTATTGAAGCGAGTTGGTTGTTCAGGTCGGGCTTTGCGCCGTCGCCTGCGCAGGTGCTGATCGACCCGGCGTTCGGTCATGCGCGGCTGACCGGGCACCGGGGTTTGATGGGGCACCTTGACCCGATGTTCACAAGCCTTGCAGCGCACCCATTTGCCGACTTTGCTTTCAGGCACCGACAACTGCACTCCGCAGTGCAGACAGACAAAACGAATCACCATTGTCACCGCGGGCATCGTGCCTGAATCGGCGTTGGCCGGGGCAGTCGACTGACTGGGTGGTTGGGTTGTCAGCGGCAGCAGTGCATCAACCCGCACCGGTTGTGCAGGTAACAACGGCTTGACAGCCGATGTTTCGCGTTTGATTTCGAATTGCGGCGCAGGGTCAGCCATACCTGGATTTACGCCAAATCAGCCTCAAACGTTCGTATCACGATTTAACGATCTGAATGACTGAATATTGCCTCGTGAAGGTATTGTACCCGACGAGCAACGAATTTCCGTGTGTGATTTATGGCTCAACCACAGGGCTGAAACGTGAACCGGGCAGCCCCACTTTTCGATTACCCGGGGCATCGGGCAGGTAACGACTCAGCAGTGCCGCCACGATCATCAGGCTGAGGTTGCCTACCAACATCAGCAGGTGTGAAACCTCACGGCTGATGGTGCCTTGCACCATCAAAAATTGCAATACCCCGGTCATCAGCAACAAGGATAGTGCCATCGGAATCAAACCGCGCCAAGCAAGTCGCATCAACTGATCAAACCGAAACCTCGGCAGCGTCCAGCGAATGAGCATCACCAGACAGATCACCGCAAACACTTTGCCAAAGAAAATGCCCATGTTCACCAATACCCAGAGCAAACCCCACATCGGCCCGCCGGTCTGCGCCCCCGACCAAAAGGGAATGTCGTACCCACCCAAAAACATCAAAGTAAAAAAGGCTGCCCCCGCCACCACGTGAATGTATTCGCCCAAAAAGAAGAGCGCGAATTTCATCGAGCTGTATTCGGTGTGAAACCCGGCCACCAGTTCCTGCTCGGCTTCCGCCAGGTCAAACGGGGCGCGATTGGCCTCGGCCAACATGCAGGCAAACGCGATCACCGCCAGCATCGGCTGATAAAAAATGTTCCAAAAACCCTGGGCCTGCAAACCCACAATGATGTCAGGCCGAAGCGACCCGCTCATCAGCAATACGATCAACACCCCCAGCCCCAATGGTATTTCGTAACTGAGCATTTGAGCCGTGGCCCGCAATCCGCCTAAAAAGGCGTATTTGTTGTTCGACGCATACCCCGCCAGTACCACCCCGTACACCGCCAATGAACCGACTGCCAATACGTAAATCACGCCGATGTCCACATTGAGCGCACTGACCACCACCGGCCCAGCCGCCACCCATTGCGTCCCCGCGACATGAATACCCGGAAAATCCCACACCCCGCCCCAGGGTATCACCGCCCAGGCGATCAGTGCCGGTATCACCCCGAAAATCGGTGCCAACACAAACAGGTTGCGTTCCACAAACGGAGGCGTGTAGTCCTCCTTCATCACCAGTTTGATGCCGTCGGCTGCGGGCTGGCCCAGTCCCCAAAAATGAAAGTCCTTGAACAGGCCGAAACCGAAGCCGAAACCGGTGCGATTGGGGCCGACGCGATCCTGCACCCACGAGGCGATTTTGCGTTCGAGCATCACCAGGTAAGCCGTGGCACCCAATAAAATGTTGGCAACCACGAGCACCGTCAGCAGGCTGATGAAAAGTTGTGCGTCCATAAACGGTTATCACAAGTCTCTGGGTGCGAGTGCGATAGTTTAGCCCCAATCGCGCCGTATCAACAACTCGACAGTGCCAACCTCAATGAAATTCAACGAAACAAGCCGAGTACGAGACGACGCGCAGCGGCGTCGAGGGCTCGGGTATTCGTTTCATGCGCAATCGAAAGGTTGAACTCAGTTTCAATCAATCACCTTAAACCGGTAAGAATACCCGGGTCCTCGCAGACTCGTCCCCGGCTTGTCGGAGTGAAACGACCGTTCAATTCATCTTTTCTCTGTGCCTCTGTGTCTCTGTGTCTCTGTGGTGGGTCTGTTTTGTAGCTCGAAAAACAACCTTCCCCTCACCGCCCCAATACTTGTTTGAGTGCGGTCAAACATCGATCAATATTTTCGGCGTGTGCCGTGTGCCCCATCAAACCGAAGCGCCAAACCTTCCCCGCCAGCGGCCCAAGCCCTGCGCCGATTTCGATGTCATGCTCACTGAGCATTTTCGAACGCACCATGGCCTCATCCACCCCCGCAGGCACGCTCACCAAATTCAACATCGGCAAACGATGCTCCTCCTTCACCGGCAGACTCAACCCCATCGCCTCCAACCCCTGCACCAAATGCAGGTGCATTGCACGATGACGGGCAAACACATTGTCCAACCCCTCGGTCAGAATGTCGCGTAAGGCGGCGTGCAGGGCGTAAGCCATATTAATCGGAGCCGTGTGGTGATAGGCTCGCTTGGCACCCGCCCAGTAGTTGGCCAGCATCGACACGTCCAAATACCAATTCGGCACCTTGGTTTTCCGCTGCGTGATGCGCTCAATCGCCCGTTGTGAAAACGAAGCAGGCGACAACCCCGGCGGACACGACAAACATTTTTGCGTCCCGCTGTAAAACGCATCAACCCCCCACGCATCCAATGTCACCGGCAAACCGCCCAGACTGGTCACCCCATCGACCAGGTACATCGCGCCGTTTTCCTTCACCAGTTGGCCGATGGCAGCCACATCGTTGCGCACGCCGGTCGATGTTTCGGCGTGAACGACCGCCACGAGTTGATATTTTTGCAAGCGCAATTTTTGGGCGACAGCATCGACATCGACAGCCGTGCCCCAGTCAAAGTTCAGGGCATCGACCGTCGCGCCCAATCGCCCCGCCACATCGGTCATGCGTGTGCCAAACACTCCGTTGACCAGCACCAGCACGCGATCGCCCGGCTCGATGAGGTTGACAAAACAGGTTTCCATGCCGGCGGACCCGGTGCCCGACACGGCATAGGTCATCGGGTTTTGCGTACCCATGACCGAGCGCAACATGGTTTTGATTTCGTCCATCAGTTGAATGAACCGCGGGTCCAGGTGCCCCAGCGTCGGACGGGCAATGGCCTGGTAAACTGCGGGCGACACGCATGACGGCCCCGGCCCCATCAGCAGCGTCGGTTGCAAGTTGGCCAGTAAATCACCGGTGGGTAAAGCAGTGGTCGCAATCGTCATCGGTTCATCCCTCATTGAAGGTTCAGTGCTTCGGGCTGCGAACAACGAACCCGCAAGCATATCATTTTCACTGACTCTGTTGGCGGGTTGACGCGGGCGTCGAAAGTCGAACAACCCTGTGGTGTACAGACAACAAACGTCATAAACCGAACTTGCTGTGATAGGTGCGAATCAAGTCCGGTTGACGAAAAACCATTGTAATCATGGGGTGAGCATGTAAGTGGACGCATGATGCCAAACAATCAATCGCTGGTACGCTGATTGTGACAGGTTCAACATGACCCGCCCTTGGCGCTCAACCTGTTTCCCCCACGCAACACCCGCTCGTTACCGCCTGCGGCGATGCAATTCACTTCGCGCTTGCTTGGTTGGCTGCCTGCTGCTGATCGCTCTGTCGGGTTGTCAGACCCCTTACTGGGCGGCTGGCAGCGATACACGCCCTTGCCCGACCCTGCTTGATCGTCACCCGTCACAGGTGCTTGCACCCGACGCCCTGGCGATGAACATTGAAGCCCGTGAAGGGCGCAGTGTGCAGTGGTACGAATCACGCAACGACAACCGTCGCAGTACGATTGCAGGGGTGCAAAGCCCGGTGTACGAACGTGAAGTGACTTACATCATCGACCGTCAAATCCAGTCAGGGCGATTCGTGCGCGATTACTACAACAGCACGACCTACCGCCAGCGCTTTTCAGAAACCGTTCGCTGAGCAGTGGTCAAATGAAAGTTATCAAGCCAAGAACGAGGCCGACAGGCCGAGGGCTTGGGTATTGGACGAAGTGGATGAAGTGGCCGACGTGGCGAAAGTGGCCGAGTAATTTTACATTTTGATGTTGATTGATCGTCCAATTCATAAACCGTAAAATTTTCAATCAAAAAATACCCGAGCCCTCGCGGCAAAGCCGCTCGTACTCGGCTTGCTTATGTATATTCGAAATCCGACGGCTTCAACAGCGGGATTTTCCGCTAAATTCGAAATTCGAAATTTTCGTCGCACTTGACCACTTGACCACTTCACTCCGCCAGCACCTTCGCCCGTGACCCATCCAATTGCACACGCCCCGCCCCGATAAGCGATATCGCCTGCGGGTAGGCAATGCACTCCTGCGCAAACACGCGCTGGGCCAGTGTGTCGGCTGTGTCACCTTCCAAAACCGGGCAACAGCGCTGCACGATGATCGCCCCGGTGTCATACGTCGGATCACAAAAATGCACCGTGCAACCCGACACCTTGCAGCCAGCCTTGATCACTGCCTCGTGTACATGATGGCCGTACATGCCCTTGCCGCCGAAGGAGGGCAGCAACGCTGGGTGAATGTTGATGACCTTGCCCACCCAATCATTGGGGATTGAAAGCAGACTCATGAACCCGGCCAGCACGACCAACTCAGCCCCACTGTCCGCAATGATCCGCCAAATCGCCTGTGCAAACGCATCCCCGTTCGGCAATGCTTTGCGATGCACCACATGCGTCGGCATATTCATTTTTTGGGCACGCACCAATCCGTAAGCATCGGGTCGTGAACTGATGACGGTGACAACCTGCGCATTCAATTCACCACGCACGATCGTATCCGCCAGGTTTTGCAGCGTACGACCCCCACCCGAAAGCAGCACCGCCAAGCGCAAAGGTTGGTTCATGTTCACAGTGTCGTCGCTGGGTCGGTAACATTCAAGTCATGAGGTGGTCACTACGCCGGTTTGTCAAACTCAACATCACTTGCATCAACCCCCCGCATCGCACAGACTTTGCCTGTGCCAACCACGCAGCGCAAAACCCGTCTGGCCCCCTCACCCACCGGGGCGTTGCACCTGGGTAACGCCCGCACCTTCATGCTCAACTGGTTACTGGCCCGCCAAAAAGGTTGGCAGATCGTGTTGCGCATCGAAGACCTTGACAGCCCGCGTTTGAAAACCGGGGCCGACCAGCAGGCCATCGACGACCTGCGCTGGCTGGGCATCGACTGGAACGAGCCTGCACCCCCCAACATCGCTTACACCCAGCGAGCCGACCTGTCACCCTATCAGCAGGCCCTCGCACGCCTGCATGATCAGCAACTGATTTACCCCTGCACCTGCACCCGGGCGCAAATTGAAAATGCGCTCTCCGCCCCGCACGCCGATGAACATGAATTGCGCTACCCCGGCACCTGCCGACCGATGAACCTACCCCACGTATCATCACCCCCCCCATCGACCACCATCACCACCGATGACTTACTGCAACTGGGTCACCCGCGCCCCACCGCACTGCGACTCATCGCACCCGATCAACCCATCACTTTCACCGACCAGATTCACGGCCAAGTCACCTGCAACGTTCAACAACAAGTCGGCGATTTTGTCGTGCTATCCAAACTCGGATACCCAGCCTATCAATTGGCGGTCGTCGTTGATGATGCGCGTCAGGGCGTCACCGACATCGTGCGCGGTGATGACCTGCTCGGTTCCACCGCCCGGCAACAGGTGTTGTATCAATACCTCAACCTGTCACCCACCCCCACCTATTGGCATGTGCCGCTGGTGCTGGGTCACGATGGTCGGCGACTGGCCAAGCGACATGGTGATTCACGCCTTGCCAGTTACCGTGAGCAAGGTGTGCCGGCTGAAAGAATCATCGGGTTACTCGCATACTGGTCCGGGTTATTGCCCCAACTTCAACCCCTATCGTTACGTGAACTGCTGCCCTGCTTCGACATGCAAAAATTACCCCGCAACCCGGTGGTATTCACCCGCGACGATCACCAATGGTTGATTCAACCATGAACCACAAACCCCATCATGACGCTGAGGGCTTGCACCTTGATTGATCAACAAAATGACGCCGAGGGCTTCAGCCCCGGACCATGCAAAAAAACAAACTCAAACCAACTTACAGTGAAAATAATCATGCGTCCGATTCATGCCCTGTTTATCTGCCTGTTCCTCATCGCCGGTTGTCAGCAATCGCCGCCCCCCACCGGCACGCAAACCGTCACCATCAGCGGTCGCACCTTTCACCTCGAACTGGCCACCGACGACGCTTCACGCTATCAGGGGTTGTCCGACCGTGAGCACATCGCTGACGACGGGGGCATGTTGTTCGTGTTTCCCTCGGCCCGTGAACTGGCGTTTGTCATGCGTCGCTGTCTGGTGCCGATTGATTTGATTTATTTGGACCCAACCGGACGCATCGTCGCCCTGCACGCCATGACCGTCGAACCTTACGACCGCTCCGATGCTGAGCTGAAAAAATATCGCAGTGGTTGGCCGGCCCAGTTCGCCATCGAATTGCAAGCCGGCATGATCGATCAACTTTCATTAAAAACCGGTCAATTGATTCAATTACCGCTCGATGAACTCAAGCAGTTGGCGCAATAAACCGATGACACAAGGTGTAAGCCTGATGCGTTCACCGATGTCGTCGGCGGAGGTGTGTTCCTCCATTTCGTCGTCATCACCCGTGCCCGGTATTTTTTGATATCAAGCTGATCGCGGAATCATGGGGTGTGACACATTCAGGCCTTGCGGAACGGTAAGCCCTGATGCCCTGTTCCGATTGAAGGTGCATTCATGCAGCAAGGAAGTCTGCTACTGATCGGTTCCAACGAACAGGCACTGGCGTCGCCTCTGGTTGAAGCGGTGCTCGCGGATTGGCCCGAAGAAGAGCGTCCCCGGCGCATGGGCAAAACCTTCGCCCAGGTATTGGCGGACCCCAAATCACTGACCCGGGTCGAAGTCGCCTGGATACTTTGTCACGAAGAAGCACCGCGCGGGTTGTTCGAAGTGATTGGTCATTTGCAGGAAAAACGTCTTCCCGTGATGCTCACCAAGCCGGGCGAGACATCGCCGCTGGGTGAAAACATTCAGCAGGATGTGATTGTACTTCCGCCTGAGGCTGCCCCGGCTGCCGCGTCAGCCGTGCTGCGAACGCTTTGGGGCCAGTCGGAAACGATTCGTGAACTGGTGACGGAAGTGAACATTCTGCGGGCCGAGCACGCCAGCATGGCCGGTCAGATCGACCGCATGGACGAAGAACTGCGCCTTGCCGCCCGTCTGCAACGTGAATTTTTACCGGTCAAAATGCCCAAGGTCGAAGGCCTTGAAATCAGCTTTTTATATCGTCCCGCCACGTACGTCAGCGGTGATATTTTCGATGTCGTTCGCCTTGATGAAGACCATGTGGGCCTGTTCATCGCCGATGCCGTGGGCCATGGTGTGCCCGCAGCCCTCATTACCGTACACATCAAGCAATCGCTCAAGGTGAAGGAAATTGGTCGCCACCTGCCCAAAAATTACCGTTTGATTTCGCCCTCGGAAATATTGGCGGTGCTCAATCGTGAAATGATCAACCTGCAGGCCGGCAGCGTGCGCACCGCCACCGCGCTTTATGGCATGTTCAACTTCCGTACCCGTGAGTTCACCTACTCACGAGCCGGTCACCCCTTGCCCCTGCTGCTTCACGCCGACGGCACAAGCGAACTGCTCGAAAGCGAAGGCCCCCTGCTGGGCGTGTTCCCCGATGAACCCTTCGAACAGCGCGTGGTGAAATTCGCCCCCGGCGACCGGCTGCTCTTTTACAGCGACGGGTTTGAAACCGCCTTTCAAATCACTTCGGGCAAGGCCCGCACCAGTGCCGAGGGTTTGGCCAACAACCAGTACCTGGCGGAATTGATGGGCCTTGCTTCAGGGAAATTGGAAGATGCGGTCAACCAGTTTGCCTTGAAACTCGATCAGCAGATCGGTTCGCTCAATCAGGTGGACGATCTGACCATGGTCTGCCTGGGCGTCAACCCTGACACGGCGGGTCACATCGAACCCAACCCTGCTCTGCGCGCCGCCGGGTGAAACAAAGACATTTCGAATTGCGGATTTCGAATTTCGAAATAAACGCACACCGGTTAGCGCCGCGATTGAACGCGTTTGATCTGAAAGGTTGATCAGTTGGTCGGTGAGTCGGTTAATCGGCCAGAGCAAAGACCATTCAATCCGAGTAACCGATTCACTGACTCACCGATTAACTACGCCAACAGACGCGATCAATCGAGGCGCTAACCATCGAATACGGTTCCGTCACTTGACCACTTGGCCACTTGGCCACTTGGCCACTGGGCCACTCGACCACTTCTTTCCGCACTCGACCACTTGACCACTTCTATTTCTTCAATACCCCGCGCGGTGCAACATATCCAGCGTCAACTTGCCCGCACTTTCACCGCCAGCCCCCTGCTGCTGTCGTCGCAACCAATGTACGATCGTTTTGGCGATGATGTCGCTTTCCAGGTTCACCGGGTCACCCACCTGTAAATCCGCGAGCGTCGTGAGGTTCAACGTCGTGGGTATCAATGCCACGTCGAAATCATCATTGCCCACGCGGGCCAGGGTGAGGGACACGCCATCGATCGCCACCGAACCCTGCGGTGTGATGTAATCCATCAGTTCCGTCGGCGGCATCACCGTCAAGCGCCATTCACTGGCATCGTTTTGCACACGACGCACCGTGCCCACACCATCGACGTGGCCCTGCACAAAGTGGCCGCCCAACTGCGACGTCGGCGTGAGGCACGATTCGAGGTTGACCATCGACCCGACCCGCAGCCGACCGAGCTTGGTCAGTCGCATGGTCTGAGCGATGACATCGAACACCAGTTCACGTTGCGTGAAATCAACCAGTGTCAGACATGTACCGCTGACGCAGACCGAGTCGCCATGCGCCAGTTGCACCGCCGGCTGCCAACCCTGCCGGTCGATGCGCAATTGCATGTTGCCGCCCGTCGGCTGCATGACCGTGATGCGACCCTTGGCTTGTATCAGTCCGGTGAACATCGGTTGGTTAATTGGTTAATTGGTTAATTGGTTAATTGGTTAATTGGTTAATTGGTT
>CAZJMK010000074.1:0-15055 GCA_964547135.1 uncultured Phycisphaeraceae bacterium
GCTCCAAGCTCCAAGCTCCAAGCTCCAAGCTCCAAGCTCCAAGCTCCAAGCTCCTAGTGCCTAGCCCCTCCCTCCGGGTCGGGTTGGTAATCGAATCGTTCCGGGCCGTGCCTGGCGTGGGCCGCGGGCATGATGGTTTTCACCTCGGCCATGGCCACCATGGGCAGAAACCGGCAGAACAGAAGGAACATTGTGAAAAACAACCCGAAGCTGCCGGCGAACATGCCGATGTCCACCCACGTGGGCGTGAACATCGCCCATGACGAGGGCAGAAAATCGCGGTGCAGGCTGGTCACGATGATCACAAACCGCTCGAACCACATGCCCACGTTGACAAAGTTGGCGACGATGAAAAGCACCCACAAATTCTGTCGCAGCGGTTTGAACCAGAGCAACTGCGGGGCAGCCACGTTGCAGGTGAACATCACCCAGAAAGCCCACCAATAGGGCCCCAGCGGGCGGTTCATGAACACAAACTGTTCATAGTGATGGCCGCTGTACCAGGCGGTGAAAAATTCCACCGTGTAGGCATACGCCACGATCAGCCCGGTGCCCAGCATCACCTTGGCCATGTTGTCCAAGTGGCGGGGGGTGATGATGTCTTTTAAACCAAACCATTGCCTTGCGGGAATCGCCAGGGTCAGCACCATGGCAAACCCGCCGAACACGGCCCCGGCCACGAAGTAAGGCGGAAAAATCGTCGTGTGCCAGCCGGGCAACTGACTGGTCGCAAAATCAAAACTCACCACGCTATGCACCGAAAGCACCAGCGGCGTCGCCAGCGCTGCCAACAACAGGTACGCCCGTTCAAAGCGATGCCAGTGACGATTGCTGCCCGTCCAACCCAGGGCAAAAAGCCCGTACAAAAACTGTTTGGTTTTGCTCGTGGCTTTGTCCCGCAGCGTTGCCAGATCGGGGATCATGCCCACGTACCAGAACACAGCCGACACCGTGGCATAGGTTGACACGGCAAACACGTCCCACAACAGCGGACTGCGTGCCTGCGGCCACATGGCCATCTGATTGGGCAACGGGCCGAGCCAATACGCCAGCCAGGGCCGACCGATGTGAATGGCCGGGAATATGCCCGCACACATCACCGCGAAAATCGTCATCGCCTCGGCAAACCGGTTGATGCTGGTGCGCCAGTTCTGACGCAGCAAAAATAAAATGGCGGAAATCAGCGTGCCAGCGTGACCGATACCGACCCAGAACACGAAGTTGGTGATGTCAAAGGCCCAGGCCACCGGGTTGTTATTGCCCCACACCCCGACGCCCGTCGTGACCAGGTACCCGATGGTCAGCCCCAACAACCCCAGCAGGTTGAGCGCAAAGAACATGCCCACGTACCACTGCCAGGGGGTTTTGCGCAGGGCCAGCGTGGTCACTTTGTCGGTGATGGTGGTGAAGGTGTTGCCGCCGAGCACCAGTTCCTCACGCTGACGCGGGTCGTCGCCAAGGTTGCTCGCCGGGGCCGCCCCATGAGGCGGATGCAGCAGGTCGTTTTGTGAACTGATTGTGGTCATGTTGCCGCTTGTTATCTCAAATCAATTTCCACCGCCAAAACCGATTCGTATTACTCGTCACTCTGATATTGCCCGTCGCTGGTTGTCGATGCCTTTGATTTCACCGCAGAGAACGCAGAGAACGCAGAGTTCAGACGCGATGCATCCATACCACAAAACCTGATGCATTCGCCAACACGCCAAGTTTCCAAGTATGTCGATTCATGGTTCGCGTGGTGGATCAAGCAATGTTCTGTGATCCCTTCTGTCAACGCATGTTTTCTCTCACGATTCGATCCGTTCAAGTCCCTTGGTATTTATTCTTTCCCTACCCGAAATTAATTCCCTGTTTTCTCTGCGATCTCTGCGTTCTCTGCGGTGAAAATCCGTAATTCCACCCGAAATCATCGTTAAGTTCATCAGAGCCACCAGCGGAAGCGCGTAGTATTTCTTTAATGAACCTTGAAACAACCGCTCACTTCCGTTCGCGGCTCTGACATTTTGAAATTCGAAATTTGAAATTTGAAATTCGAAATCGTCATCCCTTCACCGCCGGGTTGCGCACCATTGCCAAGTACTTGGTCCTTGGTTTCACATTCAATTCCTCCAGCATGGCGTAACTGCGATGCTGTTTGTGTATCTGTGCCACCCGGCTGTTCGCATCGTTCAAATTGCCGAACACGATCGCCTGCGTCGGGCAGGCCTGTTCACAAGCCGTGGTGATTTCCCCGTCCTGCACCAGGTCGGTCGTCCGATTGCCCTTGGCGTGCTCCACCTTGGCTTCGATTTTCGCAGCCGAGATGCGCTGTGTGCAGTAGGTACACTTTTCCATCACCCCGCGCATCCGCACCGTCACTTCCGGGTTGAACACCATGCGCTTGATCTGATCCACCGTGCTCAGTTGCTGATCCGGGATATTCAAATACGGGGGCGTATCATTGCCCGGCAGTTTCGGGTCACGCGCGTGCCAGTCAAAATAATTGAACCGGCGCACCTTGTACGGGCAATTGTTGGAGCAATAGCGCGTGCCGATGCAGCGGTTGTACACCATCGTGTTCAACCCTTCGGTGTCGTGCACCGTCGCTGCCACCGGGCACACCTGCTCGCACGGCGCATTCTCGCAATGCACGCACATCATCGGCGAATAAACCGTCTGCACATCCTGCAAAAACTCGGCATCGCCCTTGAAGTACCGGTCGATGCGCAGCCAGTGCATCTCGCGGTTCATCGCCACTTCCACCTTGCCCACGATCGGCACATTGTTTTCCGCCTGGCACGCAATCACACACGCATTGCACCCGATGCAGGCTGTCATGTCGATCGCCATGCCCCAGGCATGAGGGTCATTGAACTGGTGCGGCGGGTCGAACAACTGCAAATGCACCACCCCATGCACATCACGATGAAATACTTTTTGATCCGCCTTGTAATCTTCCAGCGACGCTTCACGAATCAGGTAGCCTGATTTCCCCGGTTTGCCGCTGCGCTTGTCGCGCCCGTACACCCCGATGGCGTCGATCAGGTGATGTTCCTGCGTGGTGACCAGTTGGTACGACTTGCCCAGCCGGGTGATGCGCATTCGGCTTTGCAGGTACGCTCCGTCGGCACGCATCGCATACGTGTCAAAGCCGACGTTCTGACCAATCGATCCGCACACCTTGCGCCCATACCCCATCGGCAACACCACACACCCCGGCGCAATCCCCGGCTGAATAAACGCAGCCACTTCCATCGGCAGCAGGTTGCTGCTCCGCCCCTGATCGGGCAGGTCCAGTTGCAGCATCATGCCCTGCTTAATGCCCAGTCGGTCCGCGTCGGCTTTGCTGATGTACGCACAGTTGTCCCACGTCAGCTTCGACAACGGGTCGGGCATTTCCTGCAACCAGCCGTTGTTGGCAAACCGCCCGTCATACACCGACGCATCAGTTACGAACAGCGCTTCGAATTGATCATCACCACCACGGGCAATTTCCGGCAGTTTTTCGGGAACCTTCACGGCGCCAATGTTCGCCGGCTTCCAAGCACTGCCCGGGTGCACCCCATCGTGCAACACCTTCCGCCAGTTTTGTTCCGCCACCGCCGGCGAACTGGTGACAATGCCCCGCCAGGTTTCGCGCACCAAGTGCATCCCCGCCCACGTCGGCTGACCCAGCACCATCGCCAACAACTCAATCGCGCTCCGACCTTCAAACAACGGCAATATCAGCGGCTGCTGAATCGCCAACGTTCCGTCCCACGACCTGCCATCGCCCCAACATTCCAGCGCATGCGCCCGGGGCAAATGCCATTGACTTGAAGCCGAGGTTTCATTCACCTCATGCGAAAGGTGAATCGTGTGCGTCACCTTTTGGTAAGCCGAGGCAAAGTTCAGGTTCACCGGGGCGTCATACACCGGGTTGCCCCCCAGCACGATCAGCGTATCAACCTGCCCCTGATCCATCGCACGGGTCAGCCTGCGCAGGGCAGCCACCTGACCGGGGGTTTGCGTTTCGGTATTCAGCGTGAGGGTGTTGCCAATCGCCCCCAATTTCTGGTTGATCGCATGAGCCAGTGCGTGATACTCAGCGGGCAGCGTCAACCCCACCGTCACCAAAGCCTGTCCCTGATGCGCTTGCAAATCCTTCAACAGTGCTGCAAACGCTTTTTGTTGTGATTCGCTGAGTTGTGCCTTTTTCTCCCCCGCCGTGATGACGCCCAGTTCCGCTGCCAGTTGTTGCACCAGCAGGGCTTGCTGCGACGGTTTCAAGGCCAGTCGATGGTCCGCGACGCTGCCGGTGGTGCTCAGGTTGCCTTCGATCACATACAACCGGTTCATGCGACCCTGATCCGCACTGCGCCGCCCAGCCGACCAGTCACGGGCATATTGCAATCGATTGGGGTGTTGACCCAAAAAGTCATCTTCAACACTGACGATCACCTGCGCCTTGTCCAGGTGATAAATCGGCCTCAATGTTTTACCAAAGGCCAGTCGTGAACCTTCCAACTCGGCATCACGGTGCAGCGGTTCCCAGGTGGTCCATGTCGCCTTGGGGTACGCTTTGCGGAATGCCTCACGCAAGCGCCCAGCCGTAGGCCCACCCATCGCCTCCGCAAGCACCGCCAACCCTTCACCCTGTTTACTGCGCAATACTTCCAACCGTGTCCGCAGGTACAGGGAAAAATCATCCCACGACCGTTGGCGGGTTTGCCCGCTGACTTTTTCCAAGGCCACGCGACTGCGTTGCGGGTCGTAAATATCCAGCACACTGGCCTGCTGCCAGGGTTCGGTGGCGCCGCCCGAGGCCGGGTGCAACGGGTTGCCTTCGACCTTGATCGGTCGCCCGTCGTAACTTTTCACCAGCAGCCCCGTGGCCACGCCGCCCAGTTCCGCCATGGTCGCGTAATGCACTGCCACGCCGGGCTTAAACCCATCGGGCTGATGCGCAAAGGGCCTGATCTGTTCCTCCGGCCAGCGCCGACAACCACTGGCCGTCAACCCCGCCAGCGCCATCGCCGCCCCCATCAATTTCAAAAACGAGCGCCTTGAAACACCATCGCGCATGGCGTCCGGGTTGTAGCCCGAAAACTCACTTTCAAAGCGTGCCGCAAAGTCCGGCGAATTGGCCAGGTGTTCCAGCCCCAGCCAGTATTCCCGTCCGCGAAGTTGTGGGTCCAGCGTTGGCATATTGAATTAACGATGGCAGGTGTAGCAACTGGTCATGTAAGCCGAATCATGCACGTTGTATTTCTGTTTCAGTTCCGTCCCCAACTCATATTGCGTTTTTCCGATCACCTCCGGCACCCATGCCATGTTGGTCACTTCCTCGCGTGGGCGCAGGTGTTGTTCCGGGGCACGGTGACATTCCAAACACCAGGCCATGGTCAGCGGCTTGGATTGATACACCACTTCCATTTTGTCCACCCGCCCGTGGCAACTGACGCAACCGACCCCCTTGTTCACATGAATCGCGTGATTGAAGTACGCATAATCCGGCAGGTCATGCACCTTCTTCCACGCAATCGGCTGGCCCGTCGCATAACTCTCCCGCACCGCGGCCAGCTTCGGGCTGTCGGGTTTGATGGCGGTGTGACAGTTCATGCAGGTCTGTGTCGAGGGCACCGCTGCAAACGCTGCCTTGTCCACCGTGGTGTGACAGTAAAGGCAATCCATGCCCAGCTCCCCCGCGTGCAGCGCATGACTGAACGGCACCGGCTGCGTCGGCATGTAACCCACCGCCCAGGTGGTCGGTGAAAAGCCATACGTCACCAACACCGGCACATACGTCGCCCCGCCCACCGCCAAAATCAGCAGTGCGGGTAACAGGTAGTTGGCCCACCTCGGAAACACAAACTGTTGGTTTGCCTCAGCGATGACTCACCCACGCGATCCTACATGTGCACCCGCAGCCGTCGGCTCATCCGCCGGCCACTTCCTCGCAATCACGTTGACTGCTCCAACAAATACCGCTCGGTGCTATTTAGAACCAATCCTATCCGATGATCCAAAGAAATCAATGCGCGATGTTCAGTTTTTCACAGTTCATTATTCGACCATTCGACCACTTGACCGCTTTGGCAGATACCCAAGTCCTCGTCGCCGCCGACTCGTCCTTGGCTTGATCAATCCAAAATCCAACGACTTCAACAGCGGGGCGACTCGCCAAATCCATCCAAAATCCAAAATTCGAAATTCGAAATTCGAAATTCGAAATTATCTTCCCTCCACCACCCTCGGGTACCCCAGTTTATCCGTCAGCACCTGATCCAACTGCGCAATCAGCCGTCGCGTTTTGCTTGCGTTCTGCTCCACGCGAAACTCACCGGTCAGCACTGCCTGCCCCAACAGGTCTTTGAAATCGGGCGTGCGATCCAGCAGGCGAAGGGTTGAATCCCACAACGATAATCGCAACGTATCATCGCCCAAACTGCCTCGCGGGAACACGAACCCTGCGCCGCTGTAAATGCCCACCTCATCGCCGCCGACCCCGCTGAAAATCGCATAGTGAATCGTGGCGTTGATCGCGTTGCTGTCCACCGGCGTTTTCCCCGCACGTGGTCGCCACTGCATCCGCAACGTCACCGCACGATTCGGGTTCCGCTCCGGCCCATCTACCAGCACCAATGTCAAACGCTGCTCGTCATCAACACTGTAGTACGCCGTCGCAAATGCCCCGTCCAAACGCACGCCATCGTTGCTGCGACTGCGCAGGGACAAATCGCCTCCAATCGGCACCACCCCCGTGCAGGCCGAAGCGCACACGCTCAGCAACACCACTGCCAACCATCGAACGCCTAAACCGGGGTTCATCTGCATCGTCATGCCTCAATTGCCATCGTCATCAAACTGCAAGGGTTAGTGACCGACGGTCTTCTGGTATGCCTCCGCACTCATCAACTGATTCAACTGCCCCGCATCCGTCGGTTTGAGTTTGATGATCCAACCCTTGTCGTACGGGTCTTCGTTGATCAGGGCCGGGTTGTCGATCACCGCGGCATTGACCTCGACCACTTCACCCGCCACGCCGACGTACAAATCACTGGTCGCCTTGACCGATTCAATTTCCCCAAACACCGCCCCGGCTGCGATCACGCCGGTTTTGGTTTTCACTTCCACAAACGTGATGTCCGTGAGCTGATCGACTGCCACGCGACTGATGCCGATGCTCACCAGGCCGCTGCCCGCATCGAGCTTGTGCCATTCGTGCGTGTCCTTGTAACGACGATCCGAAGGTATGTCCATGGTGATGCTTCTTTCGTTGTTTTCGACAGCCTCGTGCCAACCGCACTCGTATCACCGTGATGATAAATGAAAAAAGACAACACCGCTGACGTTCGGCGTCGGCATTCCGGTTAGCGCCGCGACTTGTCGCTTCTGGCCACAGTGGTTGATCGGTTGGTCGGTGAGTCGGTTAATCGGTAAGAACAAAGGCAGTTCTGGCCGAGTAACCGATCAAACTACTCACCGATTAACGACGCAGAATACCCAAGTCCTCGGTCGCTGTAACGGCCTCGTTCTTGGCTTGATTCGGCAAATCCGAAATTCGAAATCCGAAATTCGAAATCACACTCGCTCGATCCCTTGACCCCTTGGCCACTTCTGCATCACCCACACCATCACCACCCCCGTCAATGTCACCGTCGCCCACGCAATATCCGGCCAACAACCCCGCACCACTTTCAACAACCCCGGCGACCAGTTTTGATCAAACCCCAACATCGCATGAGCCATGCAACCCCACGCAATCAAACTGATCGCTGCGTGCAGCAACAACCCACTCACCCCCGCCGCCACCCACAGCGCCGACACCCCAGCCGCCCAAAGCAAATAGCGCTCGTGCATCTGCGGCATCAGTGCAAACATGCTCAACCAAGGGGCGGTCATCGCCAGCAACCAGCCGACCGGCTGCCGCTTGCGACACCGCGCCGCAACGATGGCGCAAATGAGCACCGTGATCACGAACAATCCGATCAACACCTGTCGTGTGGTCAGCGTGATTGTGAAATCAGCCGTCGGCCACCATGCCGTGATCGCTTGCGGGGTTTTCAAGGCGAACATCACATCATGCAACTGCCAGCGAAACGGGCGCTCGGCCAGCAGGCTCGCCAAATTCGCCGCCGGCCCCATGGTCATCGCCTGATAATTGTGCGTGCCGTACCCCAAGCCGATTTTCGCCCACGCGAAACTGCCCCCATGCAAGGCCCCCGCACTGAACAAGCCCATCATCAGCCATAACGCCAACCACGTGACCCCGGCTCGTCGCCACCATAGCCACCCTGCCAACCCCCCGGCCACCGTCAACCACAGCGACCACATCCACCAACTGTTCACCCAGCCCTTCATCAATACCGCAAGCAGCACCATCGGCGTGATCACCACAACACTGCCCACAACCCACGCCAACCAGCGTGCTGACCGCCCCCCATAAAACAAAACCGCACTGACCCCCGCCACGCCCATCATCAACAGCAACCAATACCACCCCGATATACTGCGCAACAAAAACGGACTGGTCACCACAGCCATACCAAGTAATAACCCAACCATCAGTCGAACCGCATCGAGCACATGGCCGCGTAACACGCAGACCAGCACCATCAACGGAACCATCATCAACACCTGCCCCTTGGCCAGACAACCCACCCCGATCAAAATGCCCGCCGCCAACGGCAGGTTGCGCCAAAGCAGCCACAGCCCGCCCAAAAACACCGGCAATACCCACACATCCCACTGCGGCCAGGCGTGCGCATTCCAAAACACCGCCGGGTTGAACCACAGCAGCATCGCCGCCAACCAAGGCAACGCCCACCCATTCCAATACCGCTGCCAACGTGAAACTTCACCCGTCAATGACGCTCGTCGCACATCGCGCACCAGTAAAAACGCAAACAGTGCCGCCAGTAGTTCACACCCCGTATTCAACCGCAACATCGGCTGATGGTACTCATACGTGTTCTGCCACCCCGAATTCTCCGGGTAACGCTTTTGCGCATACCCCGCCCACTGTTTGGCAATCCACAAACGAATCGGCGCGTAATCCAATCCGTAATTGGGGTTTTTCTGATGGCGCTGCTCACGCACCAATCGGTCATACATCAGCCCGATGCCTTCGCGTTGCGCCTGCGACCCCCAGTGAATCGCATTGCGCACATCGCCTTGAAATCGAATCGACTCACTGCTCTGCCAAAGGTTTTGGCGCAGTTGAATACCCTGCCCAATTGCCAACCAGGTCAGCAACCCCAGCAGTAACAACAACACCATGGGTACAAGGCGATTTTTCACCTTTCATGATGATACTGCTCAGTAGGCACAAACGTTTTGACGCCGTGCCCACCGGGGGCAGGGCCGGATGGTTGATGATGAAATCCGGGGCTAAAGCCCTCGGCGTCATATCATGACTCACGGCGGTACCGCAAAATGCGCAGCGCGTTGAGCACCACCAGCACCGTCGAACCTTCATGCAGCATCACCGCCAGGGCGATGTTGGTAAACCCCAATGCCGCCAGCGGCGACACGATGGCGATCACGCCCAGTGCCAATATCAAATTTTGCTGAATGATGCGTCGGGTGAAACGTGAAATGCCCACCGCCTCCGGCAGCTTGCGCAAATCACTTGACAACAGCGCCACATCCGCGGTTTCCAATGCCACATCACTGGCACCGCTCGCTCCGCCGATGGCGATCCCCACCGTCGCCTTGGCCAATGCAGGGGCATCGTTGACACCATCACCAACCATCGCCACCTTACCGTAGTGGGCACTCAACTCGCCCATGCGCGTCAGTTTGTCCTCCGGTAAAAGTTCCGCCAAATGCTCATCCACTCCGACGACCGAACCGATCGCCGCAGCCGTGCGGGCGTTGTCCCCCGTGAGCATGATGTTGTAACGAATGCCCAGTCGTTTGAGTTGCGAAAGTGCCTCGCGTGCCCCGTCCCGTGGCTGATCCATCAACGCAATCAACCCCAACACCTTTTTTTCATCTGACAACAACACCACCGTACAGCCTTGCTCTTCCAAAGCAGCACAGCGTGTTTGTGCATCAACGGCCCCCATCAAACTCGAATCAATCGCGCTGGGGCGGGTGATGTTGATCGGCTCACCATCGACCCACCCGCGAATACCCACGCCGGGGGTCTGCTGCACATTCGTTGCCGATAGCGAAGCCAACCCACGACGTTTGGCTTCATCGACGATGGCTGAGGCCAGCGGGTGTTTGCTGCCGCGTTCAATCGCCGCCGCCTGGGTCAGCAACTGGTCCGCTGACATCGACTCGCTCATCGTTTCGATATGCGTCACCATCGGGCGACCGACGGTGAGTGTGCCGGTTTTGTCAAAGGCGATGGCGCGCACCTGCCCCAGGTTTTCCAAATGAATGCCGCCCTTGATCAGCACGCCGCCGCGGGCCGCCCGACCGATACCCGACAAAATGGCCGCCGGGGTGCCGATGGCCAGAGCACAGGGTGACGCAGCCGTCAAAAACGCCATCGACTGGTAAAACCAGCCTTTCCAGGGCGATTCGGTAAACCAGTTGGGTCGCAACACCTCCGCCCACGCCGGCATCAACCCCGCCACCGTCGGCGGAACCGTCATCACCAGCACCGTCGCCACGATCACCATCGGCACATACACCGCTTCCACCTTGTCCGTGAAAAGCTGCGTCGGCGATTTGGTCGTCTGAGCTTCATGCACCAGTCGAATCACCTTCGCCAGTGTGTTGTCCGACGCGAGTTTTTGCACCTGTACCGTGAGCGCCCCATCGCCGTTGAGTGTGCCGGCAAACACCGAATCACCGGTCGTTTTTTCAACCGGCATCGACTCACCCGTGATGGCCGCCTGATTGATGGCCGACCGCCCCGCGATGATCGCTCCATCGGCTGGCACCAGTTGCCCCGGTGCCACGAACACCCAGTCATCGATCCGCAAATCCTCCACCAACACCTCTTCATGCGCCCCTTCACGCCCCAAACGCACCGCTGTTTTGGGCGACAATTTGGTCAGGGCTTCGATGGCATTACGTGCCCGGCTCATGGCCAATTCTTCCCCCGCACCGCCCAGCGAAAACAAAAACAGCAGCATCGCGCCTTCTTCATAATGCCCCAATGCCGCTGCCCCAAACGCCGCTGCGAACATCAATAAATCAATATCAAGGCGCAACCGTGCCAGCGTGCGCACCATTTCCTGTGCCGGGAAAAAGCCGCCGCAAACGTAACTGACCAAAAGCAGCGCGATGCGCAATGGCTCGTTTCCCCCGGTCCAATGCACGATCGCGCCGACGAGCAGAAAAACACCTGCCAGTATCGCCATGAGCATTTCCGGCTGCGTCACGATCGACCGCACCCATGACTTGCCCGGCAGCCTGACAACACTGGGTAACAACGCCTCACGTGACGCTGCCGAAGTTGCCGATGTCGCCGGCGTGGTTTCCGGCTGACGTATTTCAACACCCAGTTCCGCCAGCAACCGCACGATTTCCGGCAAAGCGCATTGCCTGCGATCAAACTCAATACGAATCGTGCGTGCTGCATACGACGCAGTCGCCCGCAGCCCGGGTAATTGTTGCAGCCGGTCGGCAATGACTGCTTCCTGTCGTGATGAAACAATGCCCACCACCGGCAGCACCACCTGCGCCAGCGACTCATGCAAACAGCCCCCCGCTTCCCGCAGGTACGCATTGACCTGATGCAAACTCAATAAATCCGCGTCGTAATCCAACTCAATGATCGCCTGCCCGTCGCTTGACTGCGCGCCAACCGATTCGATCACCCGCACCGCAAACACGCCCGGTCGGTCGTGCAATCTTTCTTCGATACAGCGCGCACAAAACCTGCGCCGCGATTCTTCGCTGGGTAACGTTACGGGTAATTGAAGGGTTTGCCGAGGCATCGTGAGTGGTTAATCGGTGCATCGGTTAATCGGTGAATGGGTTGATTCACGCATGTTGACCCATGACGGTTCGAATCATTTCCGTCCGATCAACCAATCAACCGACTCACCGATCAACTACGTTTACGTCGTGTAATCCGCGTTGATGGCGATGTACTCGCGCGACAGGTCACAACCCAGCCATTCGACGCGCGCTTTGCCCATGCCCAGGTCAAGGGTGAAAAGTATTTCTTTTTCCTTCATCAGGGCTTTGAGCGTCGCATCGGGGGCTTTGCCGACGGTTGTGGGCTGACCTTTGCGAAAAACGCACACCTGTTTTTTCGGGCCGATGAACAGCGACATTTTTTCCGCGATGACATTCACCCCTGCATACCCCGCAGCCGTGGTGATCCGCCCCCAGTTGGGGTCCGCCCCATGCACCGCGCATTTCACCAAGGGACTGTTCACCACCGCACGACCCACCCGGTCGGCTTGTATTTCATCGCGTGCCCCGGTGATCTGCACACGAAACACCTTGGTCGCCCCTTCGCCATCTTTGACGATTTGGTACGCCAGGTTCTGACACAAGGCCGTGAGCGCTGCGGTGAACTTGGCATAACTTGCATCGACGGTGCGTATCACCGGGTTGCCCGCCAAACCTGATGCCAGGGTGATCAGCGTGTCACTGGGGCTGGTGTGCTGATCGACACTGATGCGATTGAAACTCGCACGTGTTGCCGATTTCAAAGCCTTTTGCAATATGCCGGTGGTGATGGCCACGTCGCTGGTGACATACACCAGCATCGTCGCCAGGTTCGGTGCGATCATGCCGCTGCCCTTGGCGATGCCCGCCAGCGTCACCGTCTTGCCGCCCAGTTTCAAGGTCACCCCAGCCGACTTGGGCACCAGGTCCGTGGTCATGATACCCCGTGCCGCCGCTGCATCCGCGTTTTCACCCGTGCCCAATTGCGTCACCAGCGTGTCGATGCCCCGCATGATTTTGTCCATCGGCAGCGCACGACCGATCACGCCCGTCGAACTCACCAATACCTGACTGGGTTCCATCTGCAAATGTTCCGCCACACGCTTGCACATCGCAATCGCATCGCGCTCGCCCGGTTTGCCCGTCGAGGCATTGGCATTGCCCGCATTGACGATCACTGCCTGTGCTTTGCCCTTGCTCACCTTCAGGTGACGCTGGTCGATCAGCACCGGCGCACTTGTCATGCGGTTGGTCGTAAACAGCCCAGCGGCGTTGCAAGGCACATCCGCCACGATCAGTGTCATGTCCGGCTTGCCCGCCACCTTGATGCCAAACGCCCCGCCGGCCGCCCGAAAACCACGCGGACAGGTGATACCCAGTTGATTGATTTTCTGACTCATAGCGTTCAGTTTGTAACCGAACCCCCGGCTGACAACAACTCCGCCAATCCCCGACATAAAAAAACAGGCACAGCCTTCGTCAGCCATGCCTGAGTGTGTCACCACCTATAAACCAGCGTCCATCAGTTGCAACTGACTGTGACCGGGGTGATGTCGTTGTCCGCCAGGCGCAGGTCATATTTTTCCGCCAGCAGTTTGAGCACATTGGGGGTTAAAAACGCAGGCGGGTTCGGGCCGATGGTGATGCCGCGCACATTCAGCGACAGCAGCGTCAGCAGCACTGCCACCGCTTTTTGTTCAAACCAACTGATCATCAGCGTCAAAGGCAGATCATTCACGCCGCATTTGAATGCCTTGGCCAGTTGCACCGCCACGTTGATCGCGCCGTAGGCATCGTTGCACTGGCCCATATCCAGCAAGCGAGGCAGGCCCAGCAGTGTGCCGTAGTCATGTTCACGAATGCGGTATTTGCCGCAGCCCAGGGTGAGTATGAACGAATCCGCCGGGGCAGCCTTGGCAAACTCGCTGTAGGCGTTGCGACCGGGTTCAGCGCCATCGCATCCGCCGATGAGGAAAAATCGGCTGATTTTGCCCGCCTGCACGCCTTCGATGATGGCCGGGGCCGCGTCGAGCAACACCGAATGATGAAACCCGACGGTACTGATGCGTTCGATATTTTCAACCAGCCGAGGGCACTGGCGCGCTGCGGCGATGACCGGTGAAAAATCGTTACCAGCAAGGCGTGTTCCCCCGGGCACAGCCGTGCAGCGGGTGGTGAACACGCGGTTGCTGTAACTGGCTTTGGGTATCAAAATGCAATTGGTCGTTGCCACGATCGGTCCGGGAAATGCTTCGAATTCCGTTTTTTGATTCTGCCATGCGGTACCAAAGTGCCCCGCCAGGTTGGGGTGATTGTGCAGTTTCGGGTACATGTGCGCAGGCAGCATTTCCCCATGCGTATAAACCTTGATGTCCGTGCCTTCGAGTTGCTGCAACAGGTCCGCCAGGTCCACCAAATCATGACCGGTGATCAAAATGCCCGGGCCGTTTTGCGTGCCTTCGGGTACCCGTGCGGGTGCAGGCTTGCCGAATTTTTCCACGTGGCCCTGATCCAGCAATTCCATCACGCGCAGGTTTTTCTGCCCCAACTCCAACGCCATTTCGAGCAATGAACCCAGGTCGAAATTGACATTGGTCATCGTGGCGAAAAGCGCTTCTTCGATAAATGCTGCCACGTCCGGGTCGCTTTTGCCCAGTCGTCGGGCGTGATTGGCGTAGGCAGCCATGCCCTTGAGGCCGTACAGAATCAATTCCTGCACCGCCTGCACGTCTTCATTTTTACCGCACACGCCGACCTCATTGCTGCATCCGACCCCGCGAAACGCTTGTTCACATTGATTGCAGAACATGGAAACCTGCTCCTTGTGGTTGGCCGGTGTGGTGCATCACCATGGCACGACACACGCGGACCGTTCGCCCTATCATGGCGATGCTCGACGCCATGACATTGATCTGAGTCAAGTGGAAAAGAAGTGGTCGAGTGGTCAAGTGGCCGAGTGGCCAAGTGACGGAACCGTATTCGGTCGTTAGCGCCGCGCTGTATCGCGCTGTTAGAAGTGGTCAAGTGGTCGAGTGACCAAGTGACGGAACCGTTTTCGGGTGTTAGCGCCGCGATGTATCGCGCTGTTAAAAGTGGTCGAGTGGTCAAGTGGCCGAGTGGCCAAGTGACGGAACCGTATTCGGGTGTTAGCGCCGCGATGTATCGCGCTGTTAAAAGTGGTCGAGTGGTCAAGTGGCCGAGTGGCCAAGTGACGGAACCGTATTCGGTC
>CAZJMK010000075.1:0-14960 GCA_964547135.1 uncultured Phycisphaeraceae bacterium
AGCCAACTTACTGTCGTTCCTTAACCGGACACTACTGATTTCGGATTTCGAATTTTGGATTTGCCAAACCAAGCCAAGAACGAGGCCGATAGGCCGAGGGCTTGGGTATGGTTTTTGTGAACCATCCGGGGCTGAAGCCCTCGGCGTCAATGGTTTGGTTGATCGGTGGGTCGGTTAATCGGTTACTTGGGCAAAACTGCCTTTGCTCTTACCGATTAACCGACTCACCGGCCAACCGATGAACCACACCGACCAGACGCGATAAATCGCGGCGCTAACCGATACAATGGACTTGGCCACTACTTTACTTCCCCGCTTCGTGGCGCATGAACAATGCCCCGCCGGTCTGCAAGGCTGTGCCCGGCTGCAAGCCGCCCCATTGCGCCCAAGCCTCCAACTGCCCGCGTCCCTGGTTTGCCTGCATCTGTGCTGCGTAATCCAGCCCCAGCCGCTGCCAGATCATTTCACAACGCTGCGGGATCATCGGCCAGAGCAGCACCGAGGCAATCCGCAACGCCTCGGCACAGTGATACAAAATCGTCGCCACTTCACCCAGCTTCGCCGGGTCCTTGGCGCGTTTGAACGGCTGCGTCGCCTCAATGTACCCATCCACCGCCCGCACCAGCGCCAATCCCGCATTGGCGCCCCCCGCCAAATCACTGCGTTCCAGTGAAGCCATCGCATCACGCAACGCCGTCGTGGCTGATTGATCGTAACTTTGACTTTCCGTCACCGGCGCACCAACCGCAGGCACTTTGCCGGCAAAATATTTCTGCGTCATGTTGGCGACACGGCTGAAACAGTTGCCCAGCGTGTTGGCCAGGTCGGTGTTGTAAACTTCGATGAACTTGGCCTCGGCAAAGTCGCTGTCGTTGGTGCCCAGCGGGCCGCTGGTGGCAAGGTAGTAACGCAGGGCATCGAGGCTGAAGGTGTTCACATAGTGATCCAGTTTTTCCAGGTCGATGAAGTTGCCCAGACTTTTGCTCATCTTCTGACCTTCGCTGATCCAAAAACTGTGCGCGTAAACCTGTTGGGGCAGACGCACCCACCCATACCCATCGCACTTGCGCAGCGCGAGTAACAACGCCGGCCAGATCGCGGCATGAAACCACAAAATGTCCTTGGCGATGATGTGCGTCGCTCCGCTCTCCCAAAACTTCCGCCGCTCATCCGTGTCCACGTAGGTCAGATAATTGAACAGCGCATCAATCCAAACGTAAATCGTCTGCGTCGGATCGCCCGGCACGGGTATGCCCCAGCCACCGGTCCCCGAACGGGAAATGGGCACATCCTCCATTTCCGTAATCCGGTTTTTGATTTCATTCCGCCTGGCATCCGGCTGCACAAAATCGGGGTTGGCATCAAAGTGAGCAAGCAGTTCCTGTCGGTACGACTTCAATTTGAAAAAGTAATTTTTTTCTTTTTTACGGACCAGCGGTTTGCCGTTGATGGGCGATTTGAACCCGTATTCCTCCGCCTTGTTGGCCGGTACATATTCCTCCTGTCCGGCGTCGTACCACCCTTCATAATCACCCGCATAAATGTCCCCCGACTTGAGCAACGCCGATACATACTCGGTGACTTTCTTTTTGTGATGGTCGGAACTGGTGCGCACGAAATCGCCATGGGTCATGCCCAGCCGGGTGAACGTGTCACTGAACACGGCTGCGTTCTGATCGGCCCATTCTTGCGGCGTCAGCCCGCGCTGGGCAGCAGCGTCCGACACCTTGGCGGCATGTTCATCCACCCCGGTCAGAAAAAAAACCTCATCGCCCTTGAGCCGGTGATAGCGCGCCAGCACATCAGCAACGGTGGTTGAATACACGTGCCCGATGTGCGGCTTGTCGTTGACGTAGTAAATCGGCGTGGTGACGTAGTAACGCATGGTCGTCGAATTGTAACGACCCGGTGAAGTTTGGTTAATTGCTGTAGGCGGGGGCCACATCAATCAATACAAACCATCGCAATGCAAATGACGCCGTGCCCTTCAGGGCCGGATTGTTGCACTTGTATGATGCAAACGATCCGGGGCTGAAGCCCTCGGCGTCATGCAATCATCACACCCGTCACATCATTTCGCGCCGGCCTTTTCAGCCTTGCCTTCGATGATCTGCTGGGCAATATTGTTGGGCACGGCCCGGTAGGTCAAGGGTTCCATCGCATACGAGGCGCGACCCTGAGTCAGCCCGCGAATCGTCGTCGAATACCCGAACATTTCCGACAACGGAGCCTCAGCGGTGACGATGCGGGTGTTGCCGCGCTGTTCCTGTTCCGTGATGATCGCTCGCCGACGGTTCAGGTCGCCGGTGATCGCGCCCAAAAACTCATCGGGCACCGTCACCACCACCTTCATCACCGGTTCCAAAATCTGCGGTGATGCCTTGCGGATCGCTTCCTTCAATGCCAGCGAACCGGCCAGCTCGAACGCGATCTGCGAGGAGTCCACATCATGGTACGAACCGTCCAGCAGCGTGATTTTCACGTTGATGAGCTGATACCCGGCCAGCACGCCGCTCTTGGCAGCATTACGCACACCCACTTCCACCGACGGAATGTATTCACGCGGAATGCGACCCTGCGTGATCTGATTGTCGAAGGCGATCAGGTTTTCGTAATCCAGTTCCGCTGCCTCGGCCTCCGCAGCCGTGGTCGGTTCGACACGAATCGTACAGTCACCATACTGACCGCGACCACCCGATTGCTTTTTGTGCAACCCACGGGCCTCGGCTGTGCCCACGATGGTTTCACGGTAGCTCACGCGCGGCCGACCGACGCTCACCGGCACTTTCATGTCCCGCACAATCTTGTGATGAATGATTTCCAGGTGCAATTCGCCCATGCCCGCGATGATGGTCTGCCCGGTTTCCTCATCGAACCAGCTTTGAAAACTGGGGTCTTCACGACGAATCGTGCCCAGGGCGTTGGCCAATTTTTCCTTGTCACCCTGGCTTTGCGGCTCGATCGACATGGAAATCACCGGTTCGGGAAACTCCATGCGTTCCAGCACGATCGGGTTGTCCTGATCACAGAGCGTTTCACCCGTGATGCTGTTTTTCAAACCCACCAGGGCCACGATGTCCCCGGCCTCGGCAAAGTCACGGGCGATGCGGTGGTTGGCGTGCATTTCATAAATGCGGCTGACGATTTCCCGCTTGCCGTTGTTGCTGTTCAAGGCGCGATCGCCCTTGTTGATGCGGCCCGAATAAATGCGGGTGTAGGTGAGGTCGCCGTGCTGATCCGCCACGACCTTGAACACCAGGCCGGAGAAGGGAGCCTCGGCATTGTGGGGGCGGGTGAGTTCCTTGGTTTTGTCGTTGGGGTCGGTGCCTTTGACTTCGGGCACTTCGTGCGGGGCGGGCAGATAGTCGATCACGCCGTCGAGCAGGCGCTGCACGCCGATGTACTTGAGGGCGGAGCCGCAGAACACCGGGTGTACCCTGCGTTCGATGGTGCCCTTGCGCAGGGCAGCACGAATTTCATCCGCGGTGAGCGGTTCTTCCATCAAAAACTTTTCGGTGAGTTTGTCGTCGAACTCAGCGGCTTTTTCTTCGAGCTTGTGTCGCCATTCCTTGACCAGGTCCATCATGTCGTCGGGGATGGGGCGTTCTTCGACCTTGGACCCCAGTTCTTCGGGGCTGAAGTAGTAGGCTTTCAAGCCGACCAGATCGATGATGCCCTGAAAGGTGTTGGACGCACCGATGGGCAGTTGCACCGGGATGGCCGGGGCACCCAGGCGTTCGAGCACCGAGCCATACGAAAAGAAAAAGTCAGCGCCCATTTTGTCCATTTTGTTGATGAAGCAGAGGCGGGGCACTTCGTAGCGCTCCGCCTGTCGCCAGACGGTTTCCGATTGGGCTTCGACGCCCTCTTTGCCGTCGAACACGACGACCGCGCCGTCGAGCACGCGCATGGAGCGTTCGACTTCGATGGTGAAGTCAACGTGGCCGGGGGTGTCGATGAGGTTGAGGGTGTATTCCTTGTCATTGCGGACCCAGGGGCAGGTGGTGGCAGCGGATTGAATGGTGATGCCGCGCTGCTGTTCCTCTTCGAGGAAGTCCATGGTGGCGGTGCCTTCGTGGACTTCGCCCATTTTGTGGATTTTGCCGGTGTAGTAGAGGATGCGTTCGGAGACGGTGGTTTTGCCTGCGTCGATGTGGGCGCAGATGCCGAAGTTGCGGGTGGAATCCAGAACTGCCATGGTGAATCTCCAGTAAAGGCGATGCCTTTGCGGTTAATAAGCGGTTTGATGTTGATGGAAGAAAAACGGTCGTCAGGGGGGTGATGTCGGGGAATCAGGCTCGGGGCGGGAACTTGCTAGGTTCTGCGGGGCCGAGGTCCGAATCGACGGCCTGTAAATCAGGGCGAAGGTCGATCCGGGGTTGGCGATTCAGACGCCTTGGGGGAAGTTGTCGTAGTCGTCATCGTCGTCGTTCATGGGAGTGTCCCCTCTTGAGGGCTTAAAAGTGTAACGAAAGGGTTCGCCACGTCAAGTGAAAAAAACGCGGAAGTGGTCGAGTGGTCGAGTGATTTTGACGCCGTGCCCTTCAGGGCCGGATTCTTGTATGAATAATGAGGGCTCTGAAAAATCCCTCTCCCCTTGGGAGAGTTGAAAACCTCGCCGTGGCGGGGGCGATGATTGAAATACAGAGTTATTCGATAGATTATCACCGCAGACGCCCTCACCCTCACCCTCTCCCGGAGGGAGAGGGGACAGAAATCGATCCGCTACGTATGAATTGAATTCGCTCTGAAGCCCTCGGCGTCAATAGAGCGCCGTCTCATGTAAAAAAAGACACCGCCGGGGGCGGCGGTGCCACTTGGGGGCTTGGGTTGTCAATCGGTATAGCAAGAATTCAAGGTTGCAGAATTTCAATACCGTTGATGAGCGGGGCTTGTTCCTTGGCGGTGAACTCGATATCCAGCACGCCATCGACCAGTTTCACGTCATAAGCTTTGATCATGGCGGTGTTGGGGCCGACGGCCTTGAAAAGGTCCAGGTCGGTGAGCACGGGTTTGCCTTCGATGCTGACACTGAACACGCGCTGGCCGGCGGCAGTGATGCCTTCAAAGGTTTCGGCAAAGTGCAGTTGCACGGTGTACATGCCGTTGGGCAGGGTGAAGCGATAGGCCTTCATGCCGTAGGCTTCATCACGATAGAGTTCGGGGGCGTAGGTTTTCTTGATTTCGAGCGAAGCAGGGCGACCTACGGTATCACCGCCGACGCGACCCCATGCACCGACCTTGTATTCCTGATCCTTCATCCACTTGAGATTGGCCTTGTCGGTGAAATCCTTATCCGCCCCGGCGTTGACGCGAATGGCCATGACACTGCCGGGCAGGACTGGTTTCACAGCGGCTTTGCCGTCGGTTTTGGTGGCATCGGCACAGGCGGTCAGCATCATCAATGAACCAGTTATGAGCAGAAACAGAGTCGTACGCATGTGATGTTCCTTTCGAAAAGCAGGGTGAAAAAATAAGGTTGACTACAGGATACACACTCACTTGCGTTCGTCCAATCGTCAGTCAACCAGCAGACATCGGTGTAACTCAGAGCCACGAGCGGAAGCGCGTGGTACTTTGAAAAACCAAGAACCGCTCACTACCGTTCGCGGCTCTGAATCATTACTTCTTGGCGTGATGATTTTCATTCCTGTCGGGATCGTTGAGGGCAGAATGTGGCTACCCTGGTAGTAAACAGGGAATCGCCAGGGCCATTTCTCAAACACGCTGGTAACGGGTAACCTGTGCCCACCATGCCAGACATTCAACCCATCCCGGCTTGTGTTTTCAGTCGCGCTATCACCGGCCACCCCACCGGTGCGCCAGCCGACGTTTCGGCACTGATCGCCCCGCCCTATGACGTACTGGACGAAGGCCCCAAACGCGAACTACTGGCCCGCGATGCCCACAACATCGTCGCCATCGACCTGCCCTTCACGCCCCCCAAAGTCGTCGGCCCCGATGCCGTTTACACCCAGGCCGGCGAACAATATCGTCAATGGTTGGCCCAAGGCGTATTGCAACATCGCACCACGCCCTCGCTCTATGTCTATCAACAATCATTCACGCATCAGAATCAAACCTTTCACCGTCGCGGCATCATCGCCAATGTGAAAGTGCAACCCTTCGGCCCATGCCCCACCCCCGGCCTGGGCGGCATTTGGGCACACGAAGCCACGTTCGCCTCCGGCAAGGAAGACCGCCTCAAACTCATGCGCGCCTGTGAAGCACAGCTTTCCCCGATTTTCGGTTTGTACCGCGATCCGCAAAAACAGGTGCATCAACTTTTAAGCAACATCACGCAAAAGCCCGCCACGTTCGCAGGCACCACCGCCGGCGACAACGTGTTGCACAGCGTCTGGGAAGTGAGCGACCCTTCACTAATTCAGTCACTGGTGGGGTTACTGGCACCCTCGGATGTGTACATTGCCGATGGGCATCATCGCTACAACACCGCCATCAATTACCTGGCGGAAAAAACGGCAGGCGGGAATGTGCCGGAGCGGGCGCGTTGGTGCATGTTTGTGTTGGTGGCGATGGAAGACCCGGGCATGATCGTGCTGCCGACGCATCGCGTGCTGACCGGGCTGAATCGTTTCCAATGGGATTTATTCGCACGAGCCATGGGTGAACACTTTGCCTTGAAACCCTTTGTGGGCGGTGATCTGGCGACGTTGGAAGCGAGCCTGCCACGGCAAGGGCATCATGCCATCGGTTTGTACGCCCCCGGTCATCCGCATAACAAACTTTGGGTGGCAACGACCCTCAGCGACGACCCGCTTGCAGCCACGCATGGGGATCGTCACGCAGCTTGGCGCAAGCTCGATGTGGCGATCGTGCAGCACCTGCTGGTGGAACAAATCGTGCAACCGACCTGCTGTGCCCCGGGGGTGACGGTGGGTTGGAAATTTCCGCATGAACTGGTGAAGCTCAAAACGCTGACCGAGGCGGCGGAACCGGGCGAGGCAAGGCTTGGTGTGATTGTGCAGCCGACGCCGCTGGGTTCGGTGATGGAGGTGAGCCGGGCGGGCGAGTTGATGCCGCAGAAAAGTACGTTCTTTTACCCCAAACTGGCGACAGGACTGGTGATCAATCCGCTGGCTTAGCATGGATGATGGTTGACGATTGGGCGTTGCTGTGATGATGAACGGATGAAGACCTGGCCAGTCGCGGCGCGCACCGATGCGACTTATCGTTGACGGACATGGGTGATACTTCTTCCAAATCGCTGGCCCAGATGACGGACCAGGAACTGGCGCGAGCCTACCAGGCCGGCCGGGAGGAGGCGTTTGTTGCCCTGATCGACCGTTACAAAATCGAACTGTTTCACTTTCTGATTCGCTTCGTCGGCAACCGTGCCGCGGCGGAGGATATTTTTCAGGAAGCGTTCCTGCAAATTCACCTGTCCATCGATTCCTTCGACGGCGAGCGACCTTTCAAACCCTGGCTTTTCACCATCGCCGCCAACAAGGCCCGCGATCACCTTCGCCGGGTGCAGCGCAAGGGCGGACAAACCACCACCACGCTCGACGACGGCTCGGAACAGGGACGCAGTGTGCTGGACCTGATGGACAGTGAAATACCCCTGCCCGATGCCCGTGCCACGCAGGAGGAAACCCGTCAGCGGGTGCAGGAAATTGTCGCCCAGTTGCCCGAACATCTGCGTGAAATACTGATGCTGGCCTATTTTCATCAAATACCCTACAAGGACATCGCCCGTGAACTGGGCATTCCGCTGGGCACGGTGAAAAGCCGGCTGCACGCAGCCGTGGGTACGTTCGCCCAGGCTTGGAAAGATCGCTTTGGTCAAACTGAAGAAGCATAACCGCAACCATGATGACGCCGAGGGCTTTAGCCCCGGATTCCTGCATTTTCGTATCCATGATCAACCGCAAATCATCCGGACCTGAAGGGCACGGCGTCAATCCAGCCAATCACTCATCATTCCGCTCACAATGACCGATAAACTTTCATATTGTTTCACCCTCCAGGAACCGACCTATGTCACTGACCGATTGGCGTAAACACCACGGCTCGTTCTTCGAAAATACCCCCTGTCTGATCACCGGCGGCGCAGGCTTCATCGGCTCGCACATCACCGAAGCCCTGTTGTTACTGGGTGCCAAGGTCACCATCATCGATGACCTGTCCGGCGGCGACTGGGCCAACGTCCAACCCCTCGAAACCCAATGCAACGCACCAGGTCGATTGACCTGCATCGAGGCGTCGATTTTGGACCAGGCCGCAGTGAACAATGCCATGACCGGATGTCGATTTGTGTTTCATCAGGCAGCCCTGGGTTCGGTGCCGCGCAGTGTCGAGCAGCCGCGCAAATATCAGGAAGTCAACGTCACCGGCACCCTCAACGTGCTCGAAGCCGCTCGTGCCGCGAAGGTGCAACGGGTGATGTTTGCCGCCAGTTCCAGTGCGTATGGGGACACGCCGACGTTGCCCAAGGTGGAAACCATGGCCGCCTCGCCGCGCAGCCCCTATGCCGCCAACAAGGTCGCCGACGAAGCCCTCATGATGGCCTACGCCTGCTCATACGGCCTGGACACCGCCTGCCTGCGTTACTTCAACATCTTCGGCCCACGTCAGAACGCCAACTCCGCCTATGCCGCAGTGATCGCAGCATTTGCCAAGGCCTTGTTTCAAGATGGGCCGTTTGCGATTTTCGGCGACGGGGAGCAATCGCGCGATTTTACTTACGTGGACAATGCCGTACACGCCAATCTGTTGGCGGCGCGTTCGACCAAGGCAATCGAAGGCCAGGTGTGTAACGTGGCGGTGGGCAAACGCATCACCGTGAATCAGCTTGCGACGATGATGGCCCAGTTGGCCGGTCGTGCGGAAATGAAACCCAATCATCTGCCCGATCGTGCGGGGGATGTGAAACATTCACTGGCGGACCTGGCCAAGGCACGGGCGATGCTGGGGTATGTGCCGGTGATCGATTTCGCGGACGGGTTGAAGGTGACGGTGGATTGGTACCGCTCGGTGATGCAAAAGTAAGTGACGATTGAGTGACCGGGTAAGTGTATTTGTTTAGCGCGGACGCTTGGCGTCGGCGCTGGGGTTTCGTGTCACAATTGATCATATCGGTTGTAGCCCAGCCGCCCCCGGCTGGGCGAACAAAGCCGCCGATGGCATCGGCGGTTCGTCATCGACTTATCCAAGTACTGGCAGACAAGTTGCTGGTGGCACCCACGGCGGATGCCATCCGCCGCGTTGTAAACCCACCGCCGAGGGCGACGGTGCCACATAGTGATGTAGCGTGGGTCAAGCGAGTCGGCGAACGGCCCCACCAATCACATGATGGATGATGGATAAAGGGTAATGGATAATGTTCAAACCCGGAGTTGATTGACGTACACTCTCTCTGAACATCATCCATCATCAATTATCCATTATCCATCATGTCATACCATCCGGCCCTGCCCCCGGTGGGCACGGCGTCGGGGGCGCCAACATGATCCCCCGTCAGGGTCATATAACCCACTCACCAAATCAACATATTTCTGTATCAGGTTCCCAAGTTTGCATTCGGGATGTTCGATGATGTATGCAGGTCGGGCGCATCGTTGGATGCGTGGGTGGGGTGTGCAACGGGTGAACCCACTGATTCAGGGGCCGGGTATGAACGACTGGCAAAATCGATTCGCCAAACGTCTGAACGCGATCCGGGAAAAATCCAATCATGACTTTGCTGCTCACATTGAAAACGAGCTTCGGCCGGCGGTGAAGGAAATGGCCGGGTATGTGGAAACCGGCGGGCTGACGGCTCAAATGCTGGAGCAGACCAGCCGTGAGGTTTTCGCCACGCGCTTTTTTGCCTCGCCGCAGGTCTATATGGATGTCATTTTCACCCTGCACGGCCCGCTCGAAGTCGAGGCCTCGTATCACCTGCATCATCCCCAACGCCATGAAGTGGAAGTCTGTCCGCTGGCCGTCGTCGCCCTGGCGGATGCCAGCGAAGGCTGGGCACGCCAGCAATTGCAGATGGCGCTGGATGTGTTTCTGATCACCATGGAACGCATGCTCGACCCGGTCATTCCCGATCAGAACAACTCAGCAGCCGCGTAAACCGGCCCGGTGGCGCAAGCAGTCGAGTGCAGTGATGCAAGGGGGGTCAAGCGCGTCGGCGAGCGGACCCACCAATCACATGATGGATGATGGATAAAGGATCATGGAGAATGATCCCTCGGAACAATCCCCTCTCCCCCCGGGAGAGTAGGAGTGCTCGCTGCGCTCACATTAGGGTGAGGGCGTCTGCGGTGATAATCAATCGAATGACGCTGTATTTCAATCATCGCCCTCACCCGACCTCGGTCGCCGCGGCGACACTCGGCCACCCTCTCCCAGGGGAGAGGGATTTTTCAGAGCCCTCAATTATCCATTATCCATCATGTCATACCCAAGCCCTCGGCTTGCCAGCCTCGTTCTTGGCTTGGTTCCGGTACTTGACCACTCGACCACTCGGCCACTTGCCAAAAAAATAAACCCCCGATCATTGACCGGGGGCTAAATTCGAAATTCCAAATTCGAAATTCCAAATTCGAAATCACGATGCCGCCTTGGCGGCTGCCAGGGCCTTATCGTAATCGGGTTCCTGCGCGATTTCGGGCACGATCTGCTCATAACGCACCACGCCCTGTTTGTCGATCACCACAATGGCGCGGGCCAGTATGCCGGCCAATGCCCCATCGACGATTTCGTACCCGTAGGCCTTGCCGAAGCTGTGATCGCGGAAGTCCGACAACACCATGATGTTGGCAATCCCCGCAGCCCCGCACCAACGCTTTTGGGCAAACGGTAAATCTCGGCTGATGGTCACAATCGCCACGCCCGGCACCTGGCTCGCCTGTTCATTGAACTTGCGCGTGCTGGTGTCGCACACCGGCGTGTCGATCGAAGGCACGCTGGAAATGATCACCACCTTGCCCGCACAATCGGCGAGGGTTTTGCTGGACAGGTCCGCAGCAGTGACTTTGAAATCAGGGGCCTTGTCGCCGACCTTGATGCCCGGGCCGGAGATTTTGATGGGGTTGCCCTTCAACGTGACCAAACCTGCGCGCTCGCTCATGACACAATCCTTTCCGTGTGAGGTTGAAAAAACAATCACCCGATGAACGGTCATCGGGGTTTTCCGCTGTGTGGGTGGATCATAGGAGCCAAGCCTGCCGGGGCAAATATTTGGTTGTTTGTCCGGTTGACAAGACATTCTGTTGAAAAACAGTTGGCGCCGCTGTGATTGACGCCTATGATCCTCACGTTCGCTTAAGTCGTATATATTTGCATTCACGACCCAACAAGGAGTTAATCCATGTCCGCCACGGCTACTGCTTCCGCGCCCTCGACCCTGCTGCACAAACAGGTTTACAACAGCATTGTGGACACGACCTACAACACGCCCTTGGTGAAGGTCGGCAAAATCATGCCCCAGGGCAGCCGGGTGCTGGCCAAGGTGGAGTTTTTCAACCCGTTGGCGAGCGTGAAGGACCGCATCGGCAGGGCGATGATCGAGGACGCGGAACGCAACGGCACGATCAAGCCCGGTGCCCACATCGTCGAACCCACCAGCGGCAACACCGGCATTGCCCTAGCCTTTGTCTGTGCTGCCAAGGGTTACAAGCTGACCCTCACCATGCCCGAATCGATGTCGTTGGAACGTCGGGCGCTCTTGCGGGCGTTGGGGTCGGAATTGGTGCTCACCCCCGCAGCCGACGGCATGCGCGGCGCCATCGCCAAGGCCACAGAAATTGTGCAGAACACCCCCGGTGCCTGGATACCCCAGCAATTTGAAAACCCGGCCAACCCGGCCATCCACGAATGCACCACCGGCCCGGAAATTTGGGACAACACCCAGGGCCAGGCTGACATTCTGATTTCAGGCGTCGGCACCGGTGGCACGATCACCGGCGTGACTCGTTACATCAAAGGGCGTAAACCCTCCTTCAAAGCCATTGCCGTCGAACCGGCGGACTCACCGGTCATCACCCAGACCCGCGCCGGCCAACCCCTCAAGCCCGGCCCGCACAAAATTCAAGGCATCGGTGCAGGCTTTGTCCCCCGTAACCTCGACCTGTCCATCGTCGATGGCGTCGAACGTGTCACCAATGACGAGGCCTTCGAATGGGCACGCCGAGCAGCAAAAGAAGAGGGCATTCTCTGCGGCATCAGTTCCGGTGCGGCATTGTGTGCTGCTCATCGCGTCGCCAGTCAGCCGGAGAACCAGGGCAAAACCATCGTGGTGATACTCGCCAGCTTTGGTGAACGGTATCTGTCCACCGCCCTGTTCGCCGGGTTGATGAGCTGAGCAGGTACAGACTTTTCGATCAACAGCTTTTTTCGTTCCGCGTAGAGCCGGGCCGTGTCGGCCCGGTCTGATGCCATGTTGTATGACCTCGCCGACAAGCGACGAGGCTAAGAAACTGTTTCATCACTGGTTTGGGTGGGGCATGTGTCCTTTGCTTGATTCAGAGCCGCGACCCCCGGGGGCGGTAGTGATCGGTTCTTGGTTTTGCAAAGAACCACTCGCTTCCGCTCGTGGCTCCGAGTCCGGAAGGAGTTATGAAACAGTCTCTAAACATAGCGTTGATGATGATCGCTCATCCGTATTCTTCTCCGCGTTCTCTGCGATCTCTGCGGTGAAAAATCTACTCACCCCACATCGATCAGCCCCAGCGTATCACCGTATTGCTGCAACAACACCTGACGCAACAGCGCATGTTCCGGCTGGGTCAGTGTCGGGTCGTTGGTCACAATGCTTTGTGCATCGCGCTGAGCCAAATTGAGCAGGGCCATATCTTCCGGAATGCGGGCCACACGCAACGGCGGCAGGCCATGCTGCCTTGTCCCGAAAAAATCACCCATGCCGCGGATGTCCAAATCCGCCTGGGCAATGCGAAAACCATCCGTCGTTTCGCGCATTACACCCAGCCTTTGATCCGCCTCCGGGGTCACCGGCTGACCAATCAACGCACACACACTCTGCCGACCATGCGTGCCCCGACCGATACGCCCGCGCAACTGATGCAACTGTGCCAACCCGAAGCGCTCGGCATGTTCCACCACCATCATCGTCGCATTGGGCACATCGACCCCGACCTCGATCACCGTCGTCGCCACCAGCACCTGCACCTGCCCGTCACGAAACCGCTGCATGATCGCTTCACGGGTGTCGCGCTCCTGCCGGCCATGCACCATTTCCACGCTCAGCGATGCCCCGTATTTTTCACGCAGCCACTTCACATGCGTCTGCAAATCCTTCAGCGGTGCCGCCGACTCATGGCCCGCGGCGTCAATCGTCGGCACCACCACATACGCCTGTTCCCCAGCCGTGACCCGCTGCACCAGATAGTCGTACACCTTGTCCGACTGCTCCGGGGCCACGATTTTCGTAATGATCGGACTTCGTCCCGGCGGAAGCTCATCGATCACCGACACATCCAAATCCCCGAAAATCGTCAGCGACAAAGTCCGCGGAATCGGTGTAGCCGTCATCACCAGATAATGCGGCGTCATGCCCCCATTCTGTTTGAACGCTGCCCGCTGCAACACGCCAAACCGATGCTGCTCATCGATCACCACCACCGCCAGGTTGGCAAAACGCACCGACTCGGTGAGCAACGCCTGTGTGCCGATGACCAAATCAACCTCACCCGCGGCAATGCGCTGGTTCACCTGATTTCGCTCTTTGGCGGTGTACCTGCCCCCGGTGAGCAGTTCCATGCGCACGTTCGAGCCTTCCATCATTCGGCTGATCGACGCAAAATGCTGCTCAGCCAGCAACTCCGTCGGCGTCATGATCGCGCCTTGCAAACGGTTGGCGACCGCCATGAGCAGGGCATACAGCGCCACCACGGTTTTTCCCGAACCGACATCGCCCTGCAGCAGCCGGTTCATCGGCACGGTCTGTTGCAGATCACTGCTGATTTCACCAATCACGCGGTTCTGTGCACCGGTCAAGGCAAAGGGAAAACGCCTGCGCAAATGCGTGTCGATGGCACTGGTCCAGCGCATGGCTGGGGAGTGAAGTGCGGTGCGATTATGATGACGTTTCAGGGCCATGCCCATCTGCAACAGCAGCAATTCGTTGAATGCCAGTCGTCGCCGGGCTGCCTGAGCGTCGGCATCTTTGAGCGGTGTGTGTGCGCCTCGAAAGGCATCGGCCAGCACCGGCATGGCGTGGTCGCGCATCAACTCGATCGGCAAGGGGTCGGTCAGTTTGGGCAATACCACTGGCAAAACCTCAGCCACGAGTTTTTCGATGATCGTGCTGGGTAAATCTTCGCTGGCCGGGTACACCGGTCGCAGCCGATCGACATGGGCAGCGGGTTCTTTTTCGAGTTGCAACAGTTCCCATTTGGGGTTGACCATTTGTGCATAGCCGGCAAAGTAATCGACTTTGCCCTGCACGCGCACCAACATGCCGGCGTGCAATTTGTCGCGCAGGTAGCTGCCGTTGAACCAGACGAGTTTCACACGGTCGGAATGGTCCTGCAGGGTGGCTTCGAAGCGGGCTTTGCCGCGCCCCATGGAGGGCATCCAGCGGGTGGCGACGATGGTGCCACGGGCCGAGCCGATGTTGCCCGGTGCGGGCAGGTCGGCAATGTTGCCCTCGGCAAAGTGGCGCTCGTAGCGCATGGGCAGATGACGGAGCAGGTCGCCGACGGTGTGAATATCGAGTCGAGCCAGGGCTGCGGCGCGTTTGCTGCCGATGCCGGGCAGTTGTTTGACCGGTGTCGATGGGGTGATGTCGAGCGTGGTGTCGCGCTGATTCACGACAGCATGATACAACTTTGACCACAGTTATCGCCGCGATTGATCGCGTCTGATCGAAGTGGTTGATCGGTTGGTCGGTGAGTCGGCTAATCGGTTGAAGAAGTGGTCGATTGGTCAAGTGACCTAGTGTTTCATTGCATCTATAAGGTAGCAATAGCCGATCCTCATGATATCAC
>CAZJMK010000076.1:0-14480 GCA_964547135.1 uncultured Phycisphaeraceae bacterium
GATATCATGAGGATCGGCTATTGCTACCTTATAGATGCAATGAAACACTAGCTACCAGCCCCGAGCTACCAGCCCCCAGCTACTTGATTGATATTCATCGTTACGTTTACAAAGGACCAAACACCCATGGCTTACCTGCTCGGCATCGACATCGGCACCAGCGGCACCAAAACCCTCATTTGTGACCAGCGCGGCAAAGTGCTCGCCACGGCGATGGCCGAGCACACGTTGCAATCCCCCAAACCGGGTTGGTCGGAACAGTCACCTACCGAGTGGTGGTCCGCGGTGTGCAGTGCCACCAAAGCTGTAATCAAAAAAGCCAAGGTCAAACCCGATCAAATCAAGGCCATCGGCTTGTCCGGGCAGATGCACGGATCCGTGTTTCTGGGTGAGGGAACAAAACCCTTGCGACCGGCCCTGCTTTGGAACGATCAGCGCACCGGCAGCGAATGCGCTGAAATCGAAAAGGCACTGGGCGGACGCAGCAAATTAATCCAGCAGGTGGGCAACCCAGCCTTGACCGGCTTCACCGCCCCGAAAATTTTGTGGGTGCGTAAACACGAACCCAGGGTGTACGACCAAACCAGGCACATTCTGCTGCCCAAAGATTACATTCGTTTTTGCATGACCGGCGAGTATGCCACGGAAGTGGGCGATGCCTCGGGCACGCTGTTGCTGGATGTCAAAAAACGAAGCTGGAACAAGCTGGTGTTGACGAAGTTGTCGATTGACTCGGCACTGCTGCCTGCCTGTTATGAATCGCATGGGGTGACGGGCAGGTTGCACAAAGCTGGTGCGAAAGCACTGGGGCTGGTCGAAGGCATACCGGTGGTCGGGGGCAGTGGCGATCAACCTGCGGGGGCGGTGGGCAACGGTATTGTGAACAGCGGCATTGTGTCAGCGACACTGGGCACTTCGGGCGTGATGTTTGCCCATGCGGATGAGCCGACGTATGACCCCCTTGGCCGGGTGCATACGATGTGTGCTGCGGTCGAGGGCAAGTGGTGCGTGTTCGGGTGCATGTTGTCGGCTGGGGGCTCGTTTCAATGGTTTCGCAACCAACTGGCACAAGCCGAAATGGCGGAGGCCAAACGCAAAAAGGTGGACCCGTATGTGCTGCTGACCAAGCTGGCGGAGCAGGCGCAGGCAGGGTGTGAAGGGTTGTTCTTTCTGCCCTATCTGACGGGAGAAAGATGCCCCTATGCCGACCCGCATGCCCGGGGCGGATGGGTCGGTTTGACGGCTCGCCATGGCCGATCGCACCTGGTGCGTTCGGTGATGGAAGGTGTCACCTTCGGCATGGCGGATGCACTTCGCATCATGGAATCGATGAATATCACCGTACGCACCGTGCGTTTATCCGGCGGCGGGGCACGCAGTGCATTCTGGCGCCAGATGCAGGCCGACATATACGGCAAACCCGTGGCTGTCATCAACGCACAGGAAGGCCCGGCCTACGGGGTGGCGATTCTGGCCGGCGTGGGTACCGGCGTCTGGCGCGATGTGCCCCAGGCTTGTGGTGCGGTGATCCGTGAAATCGAAAAACGCAAACCCGTGGCCAAGGTTGCAACTTTGTATCGCAAATATCATGAGCAATACCAGCGCTTGTACGCAGCGTTGAAAGATGAGTACCCCCGCATCGCGGCGCTGTAATTGAAACGCAAGTGGTCGAGTGGTGATGTAGGGCGGGTCAAGCGCGTCCGCGAGCGGACCCACCAATGACGTGATGGATGATGTATCATGGATAATGGATAATGTTCAAACACAGAGTTGATTGACGGAAAACTTCTCTGAACATTATCCATCATCCTTTATCCATTATCCATCATGAACCATCGCCGAGCGGCGCTAACAAACATCCTTCACTCTGCCACTTCCTCATCCCCCTTCACGCCTTGTCCTTGTCCACCAACATGAACTTCACCTCGGCCTCGGCGGACAATTCCTGTCCGACATACGCACGGCAACGCATGTGCGCCAAACTGCTGCGCAACCGCACCGTTTCAGCCTCCAAAATCAACTGATCACCCGGCACCACCGGCCGACGTAACTTCACCCGGTCCAGCGAAAGCAAAATGCCCAGTCGCCCCTTGCCCTTGTTTTCAGGCATTTCTCCCACCAGAATACCCGCCAGTTGCGCCATCGCCTCCACGATCATCACCCCCGGCATCACCGGCACCCCCGGATAATGCCCTTGAAAAAACGGCTCGTTGATCGTCACGTTTTTCACCCCCAGCGCCCGCCGTGCCGGGTCCAACTCAATCACCCGGTCCACCAGCAAAAATGGATAGCGATGCGGCAGCACCCCCAGCACCTCACGAACATCCATCACCCCCCGTCGCAGTGCTTTATCTTCCCGCGCCAGCTTTTGCGCCTTTTCAAACAGCAACCTGGCCAGCATCTGATTCACCGCATGACCCGACTTCACCGCAATGATGCGGGCCTGCACCGGGCAACCCACCAAGGCCAGGTCACCAATCAGGTCCACCATTTTGTGCCGCACCGGCTCATCAACAAAACGCAACTTGTTGCCGCCCATCGGCCCATCACGCCCCAATACCAACACATCATCGGCGGTCAGGTGCGTACCGATGCCCGCTGCCCGCAGTGCCAGCGCTTCCTCTTCCAACACGAACGTCCGAGCCGGGGCGATATCACGCACATAATCACCACTGCCCAGCGTGAATTGCCCCAGTTGCCGACCGATGGCTGGGTGACCTGCGTAATCCAGCTCATACAAAATCGACATGCCCGGCTGCGTCGTCGGCAACGCCGCCAGGGTCATGTCCTCCACCTGAACCTCAATCGGCTCTTCCAACACCAGCACCCGTCGTGCGGTTTTCCCTTCGACAACGCCCGCCTGTTGCAAGGCCTTGACATACGGCTCAGCCGAGCCATCCGCCCCCGGCAACTCCACCGCATCCACCTCCACCGTCACGTTATCAATGCCCAGCCCCGCCAAGGCGCTCATGCAGTGTTCGATCATTTCCACCGTGGCTTCACCCACACGCAAGGCACTGCGTCGCGGCCTGCGTACCACGTTGGTCACCACCGCGGGCAAACGCGCCCCATTGATGTCCGTGCGAACAAACACAATGCCCTGATCATCAGCAGCGGGCTTGAAATGCAAATTCACCGGCTGACCGGAAAACAAACCGCGCCCGGTCATACTCACCGGTTTGCCGATCGTGCGCTGCATGGGGGTCGTTTGTGTCATGATGCTGTTTTCGTCTTGTAATCGTCAGACAATTCACCACAGAGACACAGAGGCACAGAGAAAAACAAAACTTATTCAAAAACCAAAAACTGTCAGGCGGCTGATTCACAGGTTATTTTGTCTGTTTGTTGAAATCCTTGCTTTGATTTGTTTGTCATCGCTTTCTTGTTCTGCTCTGTGTCTCTGTGCCTCTGTGGTGTAAATTATTGTTGGTCCTTAGCCGATGGTTTGAACAAATCACCGACCTTGTCTCCCAAAATCGCCTCGACCTTTTTCATCACGTCGGGCAGTTTACGAACCGCCAGATGCTCCCGCAAAGCCAGTCGTTTTTCCTGTGCCGGGTAACCGCCCCATGTTTCACCCGCTGGAATGTCATTCATCACCGCTGCATAGCCCATGATTTTCGCGCCCGCACCAATCGTGACATGATCACGCACCCCGACCCGTCCGCCCATCATCACGCCATCACCCACCGTCACGCTGCCCGCCAGGCCGACCTGCCCCGCCAACAGCACGCAACGCCCCAGCCGACAGTTGTGGGCGATCTGACACTGGTTGTCGATTTTGCAGCCGTCGCCGATCACCGTCGCTGCGAACTTGCCCCGATCCACGCACGTGCCCGCACCAATTTCAACCTCATCGCCGAGGGTCACCGACCCGATGTGCGTGATTTTCAGCAACCCCTTGCCCCCCGGAGCAGGCCGATACCCAAACCCGTCCGCCCCGATCACCACGTTGGGGTGCAAAATACATCGGCGACCAACCGTGCAACGCTCACGAATCACCACTCCCGAAAACAATTCCGTACCCGCACCGATGACACTTTCATCCAGCACCGTCACATGGGCGTGCAACGTCACTTCATCCTGCAACACGACATTCGCACCGACCACGCACATCGGCCCGATGCGCACCTTATCACCAACCTTCGCACTGGGGTCGATGAACGCAGTCGGATGCACACCCAGCCCAGGTTTCACGACCGGCGGGGCAAGCAAATCAAGCAACTGCGCCATCGCCAGGTCCGCGTTTTTCACCTTGATGATGGCGCGACCTTCGCTCGGTTCGACGGTGAGTTTTTGATCGACCAGTGCCGCCGAGGCGCGACTGCCTGCCCAGCCGGCAACGTACTTGGCTTCACCGATGAAGGTGATGTCGCCGGGTTGCGCCAGGTCGAGGGTTTGTGCGCCGGTGATGGTGAGTGAGCCGTCGCCGACGAGTTCACCGCCGACGTGGGCCGCGATGTCTTTGAGTTGGAGCGTGGGCATGACATCATTATGGGCGAAATCGATGAATGCGTCACGACCGCCGGTTGACATTTAGCCCCCGATCAATGACCGGGGGTCAAGTGAACATTCAGGTCACCTGCATACCGCCTCATGGTATGTTGTCCGCCGACATGGATGACCTGATCATTCAATCATGGTGGGTGTTGCTACTGGTGAGTCTGCTGGTGGGGTTACTGGCCGGGTTCATCGACTCGATTGCCGGGGGCGGCGGACTGATCACCTTGCCGGTGTTACTGCTGCTGGGTTTACCCCCTCACGAAGCCCTGGGTACCAGCAAGGGTCAGGCTGTGTTCGGTTCAGGCACCGCGCTTTGGCGTTATGCCCAATCACCACTGTTGGACCGATCGCGCATCAAACCCGCCTTCGTCCCGGCATTGATTGGTTCCGCTCTGGGCGTCGGTACGGTCCACCTGCTCAACCCCAAGGTGCTGTTGCCCATCATCGTGGTGATGCTGATGCTGGTGGCATTGTTTTTATTGTTTCACCCCACCGCCCATGTGCCCAACCGTCCGTCGCGCAAACGCAGTGACAAGGTGGTGGCGGCGGTGGCGTTTGCAATTGCGTTTTACGATGGGTTTCTGGGACCGGGCACGGGGACGTTTTTAATTCTCGCTTACCTATTGCTCTGGCATGACCCGATGGATGCCGCCAGCGCCAACGCCAAGGTGGTCAACTTCGGCAGCAACCTCGCAGCCGTGATCATTTTCGCCCTGCTGGGTAGCATTCGCTGGCCGATCGCGCTACCTATGGGCATCGGTCAATGTATCGGCGCAATGATCGGGGCTTATGTCACCATTCGTCGTGGGCCGGGGTTGGTACGCGGCATGGTGATTACCATCAGCCTGCTGCTGGTGTTGCGCCTTGCCTATGGCCTGTGGCGTGACATGGCCGGGTGATTTTGCGATTTTGTTGATTTGGTGATTTGGTGATTTGGTGATTTCGTGATCTTTCATGTCTGATGTGGCATCGCCCCCTGGGGCGCCCTCGGCGGTGTGACCGGGCACATCATGTCAACCGACCCAGCCGGGAGTGGCTGGGCCACAAAATCACCCATGCAATCCATTCACCATATCAGGCAAAATCACTCAACCACTTCCCGAAATACCCAAGTCCTCATCGCCAAGGCGATTCGTCCTTGGCTTGGTTTGTTCAATCTGAAAATCGCCAAATCGCCAAATCGCCAAATCACCAAATCGCCAGATCACCAAACCGACGCGACAAGTCGCGGCGCTAACATCCGAATACGGTTTGGTCACTCAACCATCATCACCTCGCGTCACACATCACCCCGTCGATCAGTATGATGAAATCTGCATGGCCAAAACTTCCCGTAAACCCGCACGTTCCCCCCTCGCGCTGTTGCCCGATGATTACTATCGTCGCTCCCAGCAGCCGTTGCAGGCTTTGCTCTTTTTGGCACCCTTGATTTTGATGTACGAATTAGGCTCGCTGATTTATGCCACCGATTACGCCCAGGGCGTCACCCTCCACGTCAAAGCCCGGCTGATGCTGCTGGGCTTCTTCGAATGGTTCGGGTTGTCCGGCTTTTTACTGCCCGGTCTGATCGTCGTCGCCGCCCTGCTCGGCTGGCATATCGTGCGCAAAGACCCCTGGCAGTGGCAACCCAAAACCTATGCCCTGATGTCCGTCGAATCATTGCTCGCAGCCATCCCGCTGTTTATGTTCGCCCTGGTCATGGCCCCGCGCCCTGCCGCTGCCGGCGTGGTGCAGGGGTTGCTCGCCGGGGTTGGTGCGTCATCGGGGGTCATGCTCGGTAGTGCTGCAAATACACCATGGCAGGCGGAAGTGATTTTTTCCGTCGGTGCGGGCCTGTACGAAGAGTTGCTTTTTCGATTGGTATTGATTGCGTTACTTCATGCGTTGTTGGTGGATTGGTTGGCTCTGCCGGATGTTTGGGGGTCGCTGCTGGCAATGGTGATTTCGTCATTGGCTTTTGCGCTCTATCACTTTGCACCGGGCAACCCGTTCAGTTGGAGTTTGCTGGGGTTTTACACCGTGGCGGGGTTTTACCTGGCCTGCATTTTCGTCCTGCGCGGCATCGGCATCGCCGCCGGCTGCCATGCGGTGTACGACCTGTTCGTGGTGGCCTGGCATCTTCTGCGCTGAGTACGGAATTGATGACCACAGAGACACAGGAGGGAGCTAGGTGCTTGTAGCTGGTAGCTTGGCAATACAATCATCGCCATCAATTATGCCCAGCGCCCAGCTACTTGATGCCTGCATATTCAATTCCATTTCATCGACAAATGTTTCCGAACATTATCCTTTATCCATGATCCATCATCCATTTTTCATCAGCGCAGTGCGTGCCGCCAGCACCTGCTGTCGAGCCGATTCCGTGTTGTCCGCCAGCGCGGTGAGGTGGCCCATCTTCCGACCCACCCTCGGCTCGCTCTTGCCATACAAATGTAGTTTCACCCCCGGGTACGCCAGCGCTGCCGCCCAGTCGGGGTCACGCAACCGACCCTGCTCGTCGAACCATAGGTCGCCCAATAAATTGGCCATCGCAGCCGGGGCTAGTAAGCGCGTGTCACCCAAGGGCAACCCGCACACCGCCCTTAATTGCTGTTCAAACTGACTGGTCACACAGGCATCAAAACTGAAATGCCCCGAATTATGTGGCCGAGGGGCCAACTCATTAACCAAAATCGTGCGGTCATCGACCACGAACATTTCCACCGCCAATACGCCCACCAACTCGAGTGCCTCAGCCACGCCCACCGTCAGGTCGATGGCCTGTTGTGCCAAGGTGGATGAAATGCCCGCCGGGGCGAGGGTGATATCGAGTATGTGACGATGGTGCGCGTTTTCCACCGGCGCAAACCAGTTCACCTGCCCCTCCATCGTGCGCGCCACGATGACCGAAATTTCCCGCGTGAAGGGGACAAACGCTTCGAGCACCCCGGTCGGTCGCCCCATGCTCGACCACGCATCACTCACCTGACCAGCAGCGTTGATGCGCACCTGACCTTTGCCGTCGTACCCGAAGTCAGCCGTCTTCAAAATCGAAGGCACCCCGATTTCGCGCACCGCCTGTGCAAGTTCAAGCGCGCTTTGCACCACGCGAAATTCCGCCACCGGAAACCCATGCTTGCGTAAAAAGGTTTTTTCACGCACCCGATGCCGACAGGTATCCAGCACCATCGGCGATGGGTGCACCGGCTTGATTTGCGCAATCGCCGCCAGCGTCTGCGCCGGCACATTTTCAAACTCAAATGTCACCACATCGACCGCACGGGCAAAACGAATCGCTGCGTCCACATCGTCATACGGTGCGTTCACTTCGACATCAGCCACCTGGCCGGTCGGGCAATCGTGCAATGGGTCCAGTGCGTGCACACGGTACCCCATGCGACGGGCGGCAATGGCGAACATGCGCCCCAGTTGTCCGCCGCCAAGGATGCCCACCGTTTGACCCGGCAATATGGGTGTTAACTTACGCATCAAGGTCGGCATCATAACCGAACGACTGTGAACACAGCGCTATTGGTCATTGAACGTATTGGTGATTCGGCAATTCGTACACGCCTTAATTTCACCTCCGCGTGAAGTTAAGGATGGTTTTTCAAATCACAACCAACGCTCATGGTTTGATTCAGAAAAACAATGAAACTCGGCGTTTGCGCCGCAACGAACCCTTGGGGTTGAGGTTGACGATTTTGCCGTCTTTCATCACGTAGCAGGGCGTGCCGGTGAGCTTGGCAATTTCCAACGCACGCCTGGCGGCGCGACGCAGGGCGGGCAACGACCTTTGCATATCCGCATCGTCATCTTTCGTGAATTTGATCATCGATGACTCCCTTTGGCCGACAACACCGGCCTGTCCCCTGCATTGTCGTAAAACGTCCAGTGATCGACCACATCACGATACACCTGATAAAAATTACGCAGCCCTGCCTCATACCTTCGTCGAATCACACTGTCCGCAATCGAATGGCCGCCTTGTGCCACCCGCATTTTCACCCGCGCCAAGGCGAGTTCAATACTGGGCAAACTCAGAAAGATCAACTTCACATGGTAGCCCTTGTTGCGCCAGGCACGGATGTGCCGAGCGTACGCCATTCCGCTCAGCGTCGTTTCAAAGGCAAAACTTTCGCCGCGTCGGACCTTGTCATCGATCATTGCCAGCATGATTTTGCCGGCTTGTACCGCCGCCTTTTCCGGCGCCAACGGCGACAAGCCCCGTGCAATCAGGTCCGCGTTGATGAACTGCGGGCAGTCGGCTTCATGCATCAAAAACTCATGGGCAAAGGTCGTCTTCCCCGCACCATTGGGCCCGGCGATGATGATGATTTTTTTCATGTTCGACTCATCATTCAACTCATCGCCATCTTGCGCAACACCGTCTGCAAAATACCCCCGTTGCGGTAATAGTCCACCTCCACCGGCGTATCAATCCGACATATCACTTCAAACGTCATCGGCGAACCCGACCCATCAGGCCTTCGCGCTGTAACCTTGATCAACTGCTTGGGTTTCACCGCATCATCGACCGCGATGTCGAAAACCTCATCACCCTTCAAGCCCAGCGTCGCAGCCGACTGTCCGCTTTGGTAACACAACGGCAGCACGCCCATGCCCACCAGGTTGCTGCGATGAATGCGCTCAAAACTTTCCGCAATCACCGCCCGCACCCCCAGCAGAAACACCCCCTTGGCAGCCCAGTCACGCGAACTGCCCATGCCGTAATCCTTGCCCGCCAGTACCACCAGCGGCAAGCCCTTTTGCTGGTAGTTCACGCTCGCTTCGTAAATCGATTTGACCTGGCCATCCATGTAGTCGGTGGTCCAGCCGCCTTCGGTTCCCGGTGCAAGCTGGTTTTTCACACGGATGTTGGCATACGTGCCACGGGTCATGACCCGGTCGTTGCCGCGCCTCGAACCATAGCTGTTGAACATCGACACGGGCACGCCCTGTTCGATGAGGTACTTGCCTGCGGGCGAATCTTTTTTGATCGACCCAGCCGGGCTGATGTGATCGGTCGTCACACTGTCAGCCACCTTGACCAGACAGCGTGCCCCGACGATCGGCTTGATCGGCGCAGGCGTCGTCGGCAAGTCAATGAAATAAGGCGGCTCCTGCACGTAGCTCGATTTTGCTTCCCACGCAAACAGGTCGCTGGGTTTCACGGCTATCGCCTGCCATTCCTTCGAACCAGCCGACACGCCGGCGTACTCGGTTTCAAACTGCTTGCGCTGCACACTGCGGGCCACCACCTCCGCCACTTCCTGCTGCGTGGGCCAAAGGTCGCTCAAATAAATCGGCTGACCTTTTTTCGGCCCGATGGTCGCAACACCGATCGGGTCTTTGGTCAAATCGACATTCATATTGCCCGCCAATGCGTAAGCCACCACCAGCGGCGGACTGGCCAGGTAATTGGCCTTGACCTCCGCGTGTACCCGTCCTTCAAAATTACGATTGCCCGACAGCACCGAAGCCACCACCAAATTGCCCGCGCCGATGGCTTTTGAAATTGCTTCGGGTAACGGGCCGCTGTTGCCGATGCAGGTGGTGCACCCGTAACCGACGGTTTGAAAACCAAGCTGATCGAGGGCCTTGTCCAGCGCCGCTTCACGCAGGTATTCCGTCACCACTTTCGACCCCGGTGCCAGCGACGTTTTCACCCAAGGCTTGCGGGTTAACCCATGTTTCACCGCTTTTTGCGCCACCAGCCCGGCTGCGATCATCACGTCCGGGTTGCTGGTGTTGGTGCAACTGGTGATGGCTGCAATCACCACCGCGCCATGCTTCAATTCAAACGATTGGCTGTCCATTTCCACCGGCACTGCTTTGAGTAAATCTTCTTCCGTCACGGTCGCCGCTGCCGTGGCCACGGCTGTACCGCCTGTCGTGGTTGCAGCCGGTTTTTTGACGCTGCCGGTGATGAATTTGGGCAGTTCCTTCTGCCACGATGCACGCACGCCGCTCAGGTCAATGCGATCCTGCGGCCTGCGCGGCCCGGCGAGCGCCGGCACAATGGTTGCCAAATCCAATTCGAGCACCGCTGAGTAACTGATTTTCGCTTCGCTCTGCGCATCGCGCCAAAAACCCGTAGCCCTGGCGTATTGTTCAACCGTCTGCACCAGCTTTTCATCACGCCCGGTGAGGCGCAGGTACGCAAGCGTTTGTTCGTCAATCGGGAAGTAACCGCAGGTGGCCCCGTATTCCGGCGCCATGTTGGCCAGTGTGGCGCGATTGGCCACGGGCATATCGACCATGCCTGGGCCGAAGAACTCGACGAACTTGTTGACCACCCCGAACTCGCGCAGCATTTGCGTCACTCGTAAAACCAAATCCGTGGCTGTCGAACCTTCAGGCAGTTTGCCGGTGAGTTTGAAACCGACCACTTCCGGTATCAACATGTAAATCGGCTGACCCAGCATCACCGCTTCCGCTTCAATGCCCCCCACGCCCCAACCCAGCACGCCCAGCCCGTTGATCATCGTCGTATGACTGTCCGTGCCCACCAGACTGTCAGGGTAAAGCACCGATGATTGTTCCCAGACGACCTTCGCCAGATATTCAAGGTTCACCTGATGCACAATCCCCGTGGCCGGGGGCACCACGCGGAAATTGGACAGCGATTGCTGCGCCCACTTGAGCAGGCTGTAACGCTCGCTGTTGCGTTCAAATTCCAGTTGTGAATTGATGGTCAGGGCGTTGTCGGAACCAAACGCATCGACCTGCACCGAGTGATCGATCACCAGGTCGCAGGGCACCAGCGGGTTGACCTGTTTGGGGTTTTTACCCAGTCGCGCCATCGCACTGCGCATGGCTGCCAGGTCCACCACACAGGGCACGCCGGTGAAATCCTGCAACACCACGCGACCGGGCATGAAGGGTATTTCCGTTTCGCCCACAGCCCTGGCGTTGTAGTTGGCCAGGGCCTGCACATGCTCGCTTGTGTAAACGTACCCATCGACATGACGCAACACCGCTTCGAGCAGCACACGAATCGAAAACGGCAAACATTCGATGTTGGGGTATTGCCTGACCAGAGCCGCGACCGAATAAACCGTGCGCCGGCCCAACGGAGTGTTCAACGTGGTGCGGGCTTGAAACGGATCAGGGTTGGCATTGCCTTGGGTCATAGTCAAAACCTCATGAAATCGTGGGGTGATGCAATCAGTTTTATCAGCCCCGCATGGTAGCACGGCTGACGCTGGTTTTCGAACAATAACAACCGACGCCGAGGGCTTTAGCCCCGGATTTCACAACGCGACCATGAACATCCGGCCCTGAAGGGCACGGCGTCAAAAACGACCACTCGGCCACTTCTTTTTCAGGCTTGCGGTAAAGTACCTTCATGCTCATCTACGGCGGCATTGACGAGGCGGGGTACGGGCCGATGCTGGGGCCGATGACTTTGGGGCGATGTGTGTTGCTGGTGCGCGATGCCCCGGCGGACCAGCCGATGAACTTGTGGGACCATTTGTCAAAAGCGATATGTCAATCACCGTCACATAAGCACGGCAGGGTGGCACTCAATGACTCCAAAAAACTGCACGCCTCCGGCCAGGGGCTGCAAGGTTTGCGCCATTTGGAGGAAGGCGTACTGGTGCTGGGCGAACTGGCTGGGCTTTCACCAACAAACCTCGAAACGTGGTTGAATGCAATGGGTGCAACCTTATGTGATCAATCAACCTTGCCCTGGTATCACGCGGAGGAGCATCGCCCGTGGGCAGCGCTGCCGGTGGTGTGTGATCGGTCAGCTTTGCTGATTGCACGGAACGTGTTGCGTGATGAGCTGGCGAAAAAGGGCGTGCAGGTGGCGGACCTGGGGCTGACGGTTTTGCCGGAGGACCGGTTCAACCGCATGGTTGCGGCCACGCGCTCCAAGGCCGCGGTGAGTTTCACTTTCGTCAGCCAACATTTGCTGGCCATCTGGCAACGCTTCGGCGAGCAATCACCCTTGGTGATTGTTGATCGGCAATCAGGGCGCAGTCATTACCGTGAACTGATGTCACTCTGTTTCCCGCAGGCACAGGTGACGGTATTGGAGGAAAACGAAAACTTCAGCGGGTATCGCTTGACTCAGGGTTCTCGCCGGATGACGGTGCGCTTTGAAGTCGAAGCGGATGGTGTGCATCTGCCCACGGCTGTGGCGAGCATGATCGCCAAGTACGCCCGTGAATTGTTGATGCATCGGTTCAACCAGTGGTTTGCCCTGCGCATACCGGGTATCAAACCCACGGCTGGTTACGCCTCCGACGGCAAACGCTTTTTGTTGGATGCAGAACCGCATCGTGAAGCCATCGGCTTGGATTGGCAACAGTGGGTGCGGGAGAGATAGATTTCGAATTTCGGATTTCGAATTTCGGATTTCGGATTTACAAAACCAAGCCAAGAACGGTAGTTGGCGCCGCGATTGATCGCGATGCCAGAAGTGGCCGAGTGGCCAAGTGGCCAAGTGGTCAAGTGTCGGAACAGTCTTTGTAAGTTAGCGCCGCGATTTATCGCGTCTGTGAATGTGACACCGCCCCGGGGCTTGCCCTCGGCGGTGTGATCGACAAGGTTGATTTGCCCAGCCGTGGGCGGCTGGGCCACAACAGACGCGATAAATCGCGGCGCTAACCGATACGTTTCGCTCGACCACTTTCCAGCCACGTCGTACTACAATTCGGCCCATGCAAACCAGTGACGACATCACGACGCAGCAGCGCCGGGCGGAAGGGGAATTTCTGCCCTTTGGCGAACCGATCAACGGACAGGCACTCGAAGTGGTGCAGACGTTTGGTTTTTATGAAGCCGAGTACGCGATGCTGCGCAAGGGCGTGGGCATCATGGACCAGCCCTGGCGCGGCTTGCTGCGTTTGACGGGCAGTGATGTGAAAGATTTTCTGCATCGGCTGATGACGCAGGACATACGCAGCATGAAGGGCGGCGACAGTCGGCGATCCTTTTTACTCAATGAAAAAGGGCGCATCGTGGCGGACCTTTGGGTTCACCATGGCGACATCGACACCTGGCTGGAAACCGATCGCATGGACCTTGCCGCGGTGAAGTCGGCGTTGGAAGGCAAACTGTTTACGGAAGATGTCAGCATCACGGACATCAGCGGGCAATGGGTGAACATCGCATTGCATGGGCCGGCCTCGTGGCAATTGTTGTGTGAAGCGATCAGGGGCGACAAGCCTGCGCTGTTGGAAAAACCGGGTACACATCATGTGGTGTCGATCGGTGCAGCGCATGTCAGCGTTTATCAACACGATCAGGTGGGGGCGTTGGGGCTGCAATTGTGGGTGCCCACGGAACACGCAGGTGATGTGTATCAGCGCTTGACACAAATCGTCGGGGGCATTGCGCCGGAATTTGTCAACCCGAATGACCCAACGCAGCATGACCCGCGACCGACGATTATGGGGCGGGGCGTGGGCTGGTTGGCGTACAACACAGCTCGCATCGAAGCGGGGCAGCCGATGTTTCATGTGGACTTTGGTCCCGATTGTTTGCCCCATGAAACCGGGTTGCTGAAGGTGACCATCAGTTTCACCAAAGGCTGCTATGTCGGACAGGAAATTGTCGCGCGGATGGAAAACCTGGGGCAGCCCAAACGGGTGATTGCGGGGTTTGTATGTGATGATGATCGGTTGCCCCTGGCGGGTAGTGCGGTGCATGAAGTGGTGAAGTTGCCGGACGGCGACAAGGTGACGCCGGGGGACGTGATCGGCGGGGTGACCAGTTCAACCGTGTCGCCGATGCTGGGTAACGTGGCGGTCGGGTTGATGATGATGAAACAGGGTCGTCATGAAAAAGGCACGCAGGTGCTGATGCCGGCGGAAGGCACCTGGTCAGTGGCGACGATCCGGTGAAGGAAGAAGTGGTCGAGTGAAATAGCAAGCCAAGAACGAGGCTGGCAAGCCGAGGGCTTGGGTATTCTGAATGGTTCATCGGTGAGTCGGTTAATTGGTTAATTGGTTAATTGGTTAATTGGTTAATTGGTTAATTGGTTA
>CAZJMK010000077.1:0-14273 GCA_964547135.1 uncultured Phycisphaeraceae bacterium
AACCGAGTAACCGAGTAACCGAGTAACCGAGTAACCGAGTAACCGAGTAACCGATTCACTGACTCATAGGTTCGCCAACCCCGACTGATTCGATTTCGGCAAGGAGACCGCTTTTGGCCAAGACTCGCCGCATTCATGAAATCGCCAAGGAACTTGGAGTGGATTCCAAGGCCATCGTCGCCAAGTGCCTGGCGGAGGGTGTCGTCGGCATCAAGGATCACATGTCGCCGGTGAAGCTGGGGTTGGAACTGACCATCAAGGAATGGTTCAGTGCTGCGCCCAACACGCACACCGCGGTGGAAACCGCGGAGCATGTGGATATTGAAAAGGCCAAGAAAACCGCACGTCGGCGCAAGGCCAAGCCGATGGGTGGCGCAGCGGATGGGTCGGATCATGACGAGGGCGGCACGGAGACAGCCGTGCAAACCTTGGAAAAATCTGATGCCCCGTCCGACGAATCAACCATCACCCCTGCTGGCAGTGATTCGGCTGCGGCGGCGAATCAAGCGACCGGTTCGACCAGTTCAACCGTCAGTGATACCACGGTCACCGGCATCACTCCGCCGACGGATCAGCCGACTACCACGACCAGCAGCACGACTTCAACCACTGCAACCCCGACGAACATTGCGGGTACGGCCACGCCAAGTGCAACATCGGCTGCGGTGACCAGCACCAGCAGTACCGTTACCGGCAAACCCTCGACACCGGCATCACCTTCATCGACGGCAACACCGATCACCGGTGCGACGGCAACGGTCACCGGCCCAGCGCATAAAGCAACGCATCGCCCTGCACCGCCGACATCAACGGGGCCGACAACCGGGGGGGCTGGTGGTGCCGGCACGGGGACGCAAGGCTCTGGCAGATCGACGGGGCAAGCACCGAAATATCAGCCACCGCGGGCACCGATCACCCCGGCGGGTCAGCAGAACGTGCCGACGAGGCCCACGGTGGTGACCCCGGCCGGGCCGCGCCTGACGCAGCCGACGAAGGTGCAACTCAAAGGCCCGCAGGTGGTGCGTATCGAAAAACCGGATGAAATTCGCACACCGCGGCGCAGTGGACCCGGTGGTTCGCGTGGCCCCGGTGGCGGCGGCAATCGTGGTGGTGATCAAGGCGGGGACAATTTGCCGGGCATTTTGAAATCGCGCGGCCCGGTGCGTGGTCGGGGTGCGGGCGGCGGAACGGTGGAGGAAGATGCCGACAAAAAACCTGCCGCCAACAAGCGTCGTTCGCTGACCTCACGGCGTGGTCGTTCGGCCACGGCGGACCTGCCCATCGGCCCGACCAAGTTCACGGAGGCGGACCTGGCGGAACTGGATGCGAAGTTGAATCGTGCCACGGGGTACGTCAAACAGCGTCGCCGTGATTTGAAAAAGGCTGAGGGCGGGCACATGGTGGCGCAGTCGGCGGCGGTCACCGGCGGCAAGGTGCTGGTGGAGGAACCGGTCACCATTAAAAACCTTTCGTCGGCCACGGGGATCAAAAGCTCGGACATCCTTAAATATTTGTTCCAGAAGGGCATCATGGCCAACATCAACAGCGCCATTGCCAACGACATGGCCATGGAAGTGGCGCTGGAATATGACATTGATTTGCAGGTGACGGAAAAGCGGACGCTGGAACAGGTGTTGGTGACCGAACTGGAATCGCAGCAGGCGGTGGATGTGAAGCGACGTCCGCCGATCGTGACGGTGATGGGTCATGTCGATCATGGCAAGACGAGCCTGCTGGACGCGATTCGTTCGACGGATGTGGCTGCGCACGAAGCCGGGGGCATCACGCAGCATATCGGTGCGTACCGTGTGACGATCAAGGCGTCCGACGGTAAAGAAAAGACGGTGGTGTTTTTGGATACGCCCGGTCATGAGGCGTTTACGACGCTGCGTGCGCGTGGTGCAGCGGTGACGGACATTGTGGTGCTGGTGGTGGCTGCGGATGACGGGGTGATGCCGCAGACGCTTGAGTCGATCAATCACGCCAAGGCTGCGGGTGTGCCGATCATCGTGGCCCTGAACAAGATTGACAAACCTGAAGCGACCGAAGCCAACATCCGCAAAATTTTCGGGCAACTGGCCGAGCACGGGTTGAACCCGACCGAATGGGGCGGCACGACGGAAGTGATCAAGGTCAGTGCCACGAATCGCAGTGGTGTGTCCGACATTGTGGAAATGCTGGATTACCAGGCGGAGTTGCTGGACTTAAAGGCGGACCATGGCGGAGCATCGCGGGGGACGGTGGTGGAAGCGATGATGGCGCCGGGTCGTGGGCCGGTGGCCCGGGTGCTGGTGCAGCAGGGCACGATGAAAATCGGCGATTTCATTGTGGTGGGCAGGGCGTTTGGCAGGGTGCGTGACATGACCGATGACCGGGGCAAGGTGGTGCAGGTGGCCGGTCCTGCGACGCCGGTGGAGTTGTCGGGCATTGATATGTTGTGCGATGCGGGTGACAAGTTTTACATCACCGACAGTCTGCAACGGGCGGAGGAAATTGCGGTGCAGTTCCGTGAGAAGGAACGGCTCAAGCAACTGGCCAACCAGACCAAGGTCACGCTGGAGACGTTTGCCGCGGCGATGGACGCAGGCGGACGCGACAAGGAATTGCGGGTGGTGCTCAAGGCTGACGTGCAGGGTTCGTCGGATGTGCTCAAAAAGAGTTTGGAATCGCTGGGCAATGCCGAGGTGTCGGTCAAGGTGCTGCACGCGGCGGTGGGCGGCATTACAGAAAGCGATGTGCTGTTGGCCGATGCTTCGGATGCGGTGATCATCGGGTTCAACGTGGTGGCCCCGGCGGTGATCCGCGATTTGGCGGAACAGCGACATGTCGAGGTGCGCAACTATCGCATCATTTACGACATTACGGAGGATGTGAAGAAGTCGCTCGAAGGCATGCTTTCGCCGGAGACCAAGGAAGAGATACTGGGCACGGCGGAGGTGCGCGAGGTGTTCAAGGTGAGCAAGGTGGGCACGGTGGCCGGTTGCCTGGTGACCGATGGCAACATGCAGCGCAACGCCAAGGTGCGCATTGCGCGACAGGACATCGTCATCGGCGACAACCGCGATATTGACAGCTTGAAACGGTTCAAGGAAGACGCCAAGGAAGTGCGTGCGGGCATGGAATGCGGGATCAAGGTGGTCGGGTTTGACGACCTCAAAACCGGCGACAAGATCATCTGCTACCAGACCGTGACGGTGAAACGGAAACTTGGGGGGTGATGACAATTTCGGATTTGGAACCCCCTCTCCCCGTGGGAGAGGGGGACCGAGGTCGGGTGAGGGCCGAGTCATCACGAGCTTTGAATTCGGCCCCGCCTTGTTGTTCCGCCCTCACCCTACCCCCGCCACGGCGAGGTTTTCAACTCTCCCGGGGGGAGAGGTGACAGAAATTCGACATTCGAAATCACCATGATTGTGGGCATACTGCAAGTGGAGTTGGCGATTGATGGCGTGGTGTCGATCAAGGATAAACGCCGGGTGGTCGCCAGTTTGAAGGATCGACTGCACCGCGAGCATCAGGTGTCGGTGGCCGAGGTCGATATGCAGGACAGCCACGGCACCGCGGTGCTGGGCATCGCCCTGGCGGCCAGTGATGTGAAGGTGGCGCAGAGCGTATTGCAACGCATTCTGCAAAAGTTGGAGGATGAGCGCGACTGCGTGCTGACGGATCATCGGTTGGAAATATTGACGGGCATTGATCGTTGCTGAGTGGCGGAACATGGATAAAGGATAATGTTCAGAAACAGACCCCCGGATGCAGTGCCTTGACATTATCCATCATCCATTATCCATCATCCATGGGTCCATCGTGAACAGTCGTACACACACTGTTAGTGACCAAATGCAAACCAGTTAAACACCTTCGACTATGAGTTATCGGAAAGCACAAATTGAAAGCACGCTGAAGCGCACCATCAGCACGATACTGGCGCAGAAGTTGTCGGACCCGCGGATTCAGGGGCTGGTGAGTGTGACGCGGGTGTCGGTAAGCCCGGACATGCACGATGCGCAGGTGTACGTGACGGTGTTGCCGACCAAACATCAGACGCGGACGCTTTATGGGTTGCAACATGCTGCGGTGCACATTCACGCACGGGTGATGGCGGAGGTGGCATTGAAGAAGGTGCCGCATCTGGATTTTCGGTTGGATGATTCGCTCAAAAAGCAGGCGGTGGTGGATGCAGCGATTCATCGCGGGTTGACCAAGGAACGCAAACGATCTGGCCGGGGTTCCAAGCAACAAGAAAAGTCGCGTGGGGAGAATGCATCGTCGTGAAAAACGCCAGCCAATATGTCAAACGGTTGAACACATTCCTCAAAACGTTGCGCAAGCAGGAGGCCCCGGCTTTCCCGGAACTGGACCCGGTGTCGCGGATCATCATCGGTTTTTTGCAGTGGAACGCCGGTCGCAAACAAGCGGACAGTGCGTACAGCAAACTGATGACGCATTTGGTGGACCACAACGATCTGCGGGTGAGTCATCCGCGTGAGATCACGGCCCTGCTGGGCGACCGTTACCCATTGGTGCAGGAACGGGCGATGCGGCTGCATGATGTGTTGCAGACGATTTACGAACGTGAACATGGCATGACGATCAAGTCGCTGGAATCGGCCAAGAAACAGGAAGTGCGCGATTATCTGGAAGGCTTGCCGGGGATGGTTCCGTATGTGGCGCAGCAGGTTTTTTTGCTGAATTACGAGGGGCATGTGGTGCCGGTGGATGATTTGACAGCCGGGCTGCTGGTGATGGAGGAAGTGGTGGATGCCGAGGCGGATGTGCCGACGATCGCGGGTTTTTTGGAACGCAACATCAAGGCGACGGAAATGGTGCAGGTGCATGCGGATTTGCGGGCACTGGTGGATGCCGGGGCGGGGAGGAAGAAATGAATTTCGAAATTTGAATTTCGGATTTCGAATATTGGGAATTTTTGTATTGGTTAGCGCCGCGATTTATCGCGTCTGGTATATAAAGAAGACGCATTCACCCCCACCCCCGCCACGGCGAGGTCTTCGACTCTCCCGGTGGGAGAGGGGGCAAGAACCAAGCTAGGGACGAGGCCGACACAGTCAGGGTGGGTCAGGCGCGTCGGCGAGCGGAACCACCACGGATGGGATGGATGATTGATCAAGGATAATGGATAATGTTCAAACCTGAAATTGACTGTCGTACATTCTCTCTGAACATTATCCATCATCCATTATCCTGTATCCATCATCTGCAACCATCCGGCCCTGAAGGGCACGGCGTCATCAAACTCTGGCTCAAGGCATCGAAGGAAGAAATACATGCTGGAAAATGTGGATAAAAGTCTGCTTCGCATCGGGGTGCCCAAGGGGTCGCTGCAGGAATCGACGGTGGACCTGTTCAGCAGGGCGGGGTATCACCTGTCGATTTCAGACCGGTCGTACTTTCCGGGCATCGATGATCCGACGATATTTGCGATCATGTTTCGTGCCCAGGAAATGGCGCGGTACGTGGAGGATGGCGTGCTGGATGTGGGCATCACCGGTTACGACTGGGTGATCGAAAATAACGCGGATGTGCATGAGGTGTGTGAGCTGACGTATTCCAAGGCCACGAGCAAGCCGGCAAGGTGGGTGCTCTGTGTGCCGGAGGAATCGAGCGTGAAGAAGCCGGAGGATTTGCAGGGCGCGATCATCGCCACGGAACTGGTGGAGACGACCAAGCGCTACTTTGCCCAGCGGAACATCGCCTTGAAAAAGGTGGAGTTTTCATGGGGTGCGACGGAAGTCAAAGCCCGGCTGGTGGACGCGATTGTGGATGTCACCGAGACCGGCTCGTCCATCAAGGCCAACAAACTGCGCATCGTCGATACCGTGCTCTCCAGCACCACCCGCCTGATCGCCAACAGGGAGACATGGAAGAACGACGCCAAGCGGCGCAAGATTGAGGATTTGGCATTGCTGCTCAAAGGCGCGATCGCGGCCAGGGAAAAAGTCGGGTTGAAGATGAACGTGCCCAAAGACAAACTCGATACGATTTTGAAGGTGCTGCCGGCGGAGAAATCGCCGACGGTCAACAGCCTGGCGGATAGTGCGTGGGTGGCGGTGGAGGTGATCGTGGAGGAAAAAGTTGAGCGTGAACTGGTGCCGCAGTTGTCACGAGCCGGGGCGACGGGCATCATCAGTTATGCATTGAAAAAAGTGATACCGTGAGACGAAGTGGCCGAGTGGCCGAGTGGCCGAGTGAAAGGCACGCCCTCACCCCAACCCTCTCCCGGAGGGAGAGGGGGCGGAGAAGAGGGAAGTGGCCAAGTGGATCGTATCGGTTAGCGCCGCGATTTATCGCGTCTTTGTTCTTTGTTTGTAGCATGGGCATTATGCCCGAAAGATTGAGTCAACCTCAGAAACGAGTTTTCATGCCTCACTCCCGTGATGAAATTTTTGACAACGAACTGACCTTTGCCAACATCGGCCTGCAACCCAAAGTTTTGCAGGGCATTCTCGATGCCGGGTTTGACCGACCCACGCACATTCAGGCACAACTGATACCGCACATACTGGCGGGCAAGGATGTGATCGGTCAGGCGAAGACCGGCACCGGCAAGACGGCTGCGTTTGGTTTGCCGATTCTGCATCTGGCGGACCCCAAGGTTTCGTTTCAAGCGCTGGTGCTGGTGCCCACGCGCGAACTGGCGTCGCAGGTGGCGGGGGAAATCAACGAGCTTGGTCGGCACACCTCGTTGCACGCCGTGTGCGTCATCGGTGGTGAGTCGATTCGTGATCAGTCACGGGCTTTGAAAAAGGGGGCACACCTGCTCGTGGGCACGCCCGGTCGGGTGATGGACATGCAGGGGCGGGGCGAAATTCATTTTCAGAACATTCGTTTTGTCGTGCTGGATGAAGTGGATCGGATGCTGGACATCGGGTTCCGTGATGACATCCGCAGAATATTGAGCACGATTCGTCAGGCTCATCAGACGATTTTCGTGTCCGCCACGATCAGCAGGGAGATTGAAGGGCTGGCGCGCAAGTACATGAAGCCGGACGCGGAAAAGATTGTGACCTTGTCGGGGGCACTGACGGTATCGCTGGTGGATCAGAAGCATCTGCCGGTGGAACCGTGGGACAAGAAGCCGTTGTTGTATCACCTGCTCAAGCACGAGAAGCCGGACACGACGGTGGTGTTCTGCAGGACCAAGCAGACGGTGCACAAGGTGACGACCTATTTGAAGGACAAGGGCATCAACGCCCGGGAGATTCATGGCGACCTGTCGCAGAATCGGCGCAACAAGGTGATGGCGTCGCTGCGTGAAGGTCGGCTGGATGTGCTGGTGGCGTCGGACCTGGCGGCCCGCGGGTTGGATGTGGAGCACATCAGCCATGTGATCAATTACGATCTGCCCGATGACCCGGAGGTGTATGTGCATCGCATCGGTCGCACAGCCCGGGCGGGGAAGCGCGGCACGGCATGGGCGTTTGTCACTTCGGAACAGGGCCAGTTGTTGACGGAAATTGAAAAGCTCACGGGCGTGGAAATTCCGAAAATGGAGTTCCCTGATTTCAAGCCCGGCACGCCCCCGGCGGAGGTCGCCCATCATCGCGCCAGAACCGTGGCACGCAAGTCGGCAGACCCGATTGCCAACATGGCGCAACGGGCACAGACGACGCCCAATGCGGAGGAATTGTCGCAGGAGGAACTTCGACGCAGGTTCCCCAGCGGGATTATTCCGAAAGCTCCGCCGCCTTCGGGATTGGGACGAAGGTTTCGTTCGCGGAGGTGAGGGTCGCATGTCACAGGTCGATTCCGAGGTGCGATCATGTATTTTTTTTACGTTGATTGGTGGATCGCTTTGAAAACAACAGAGCCCCGACCGATGAGGGCCGAGGCTCGTAAATGTTGGTGTCCGGCGGGTTTCCCCTATCGAGCCGACCTGCGGCACCGGACGATAACTTCATTCTATTCTATCCTACATGGGACGAACTGCCAATCAATACGATCTTATCGGTAAATGTTGAGTGCCTATTGAGGGCTCTGATGACGCGAGCGAACCGAATCATGACCATCAGCAATCATACGCATCCGGTCGCTCACTCCGCTTGTTACGATGATGTGTTCACCCGTGGAGGCGCATCATGCCCCTGAACGCTCATGCACTTGCCCTGGCCGACAACCTGGCGCAGCGCTACCCGGCCCTGCAACCACTGCTGCCGACGCTTGGCCATTGTGTGCAGGTGATCGTGCAGATGCACCATCAGGGGGGGCGGCTGCTCATTTGCGGCAACGGGGGCAGCGCGTCCGACGCTCAGCACATCGTCGGCGAACTGGTGAAAAGTTTTGGTCAACCCCGCAAACTAACCGCCCGTCAACAGGCACTGATGCAACAGGCGGATGCGACCGACGGCCCCATGTTGGCGATGAAGTTGCAGCAGGGGGTGTCGGCCATGGCGCTGTCGGATAACACCGCCCTGCTCACCGCGATTGCCAATGACACGGCTGCTGAGTTGGTGTTTGCGCAACAGGTGTTTGTGCATGGGCGCAAGGGCGATGTGCTTCTGGGCATTTCCACCTCCGGTAACTCGTGCAATGTCATTCACGCTTTGCAGGTGGCCCGTGCGATCGGCATGACGACGATGGGTTTATGCGGAGGCAAGGCCTGTCGCATGGATACCCTGTGCGATCATCTGCTCAAAGCCCCAGCCACGGAAACCTTCAAAATTCAGGAATACCACCTGCCCTTGTACCACGCGCTGTGCCTGATGGTCGAAGCGGAGTTGTTTGTGGGATGACAGCAGGGCAAACGCATGTGGATTGATGGACGGAGCCGTGGCCGGGAGGGCGGAAAAGTGGTCAAGTGACGGAACCGTATTCGTCAGTTGGCGCCGCGATTGATCGCGTCTGGTCGGTGTGGTTCATCGGTTGGTCGGTGAGTCGGTTAATCGGTCATTACCACTCGCTTCCGCTCGTGGCTCTGAGCCTGTTTCGACGGGATCAAAATGATACGTATGACATCGAAATGGTATCACACGTGATCATCCCCCGGACAAGCCGCTGCGGAAGACAAAGTACACCGCGCCGCAGAGGCACAGCCCCGCCCAGAGATAGTCGAGTTTGATCGGCTCGCGCAGATACCAGATGGAAAATGGAACGAACACCGACAGCGTGATGACCTCCTGCAAAATTTTCAACTGGCCCACGCTCATCTGCGTGTGGCCGATGCGGTTGGCAGGGACTTGAAAAAGATATTCAAACAGTGCCAGGCCCCAACTGAACAGGGCTGCCACCAGCCAGGGTTTGTGGTTGAGTTCCCTCAGGTGCGCATACCAGGCAAAGGTCATGAATACGTTGGAAATGATCAAGAGCAGAATCGTCTGCAACAGCACCGGCATGGAGTAGCCCTTTATCTTTGATCCTCAACCCTGAATCAACTTGATCCATCGTACACACATAGACGATCTGTGCCCCGAAGCAGCAGACGGCGGTTCTATCATCATGCAAGGCCAAACCACCGCTCTCGCCCGGTCGCGGCTCAGCAAATCAAGCCACCTGCATTTGCCCTGCGTCAACCATCTTTTTACTTGATCACCGGAAGCAGGGCTTTGAAAAGATCGGTCCCGGCCTGCTGGGTCATTTCCAATAGCACGGACTCGACCGTCACGGGCACGACGCCCATTTGAATCATGCGCTCTAAGGCGGTGTCACGGTCGGTCGGGCGGCGGGAACCCACAGCATCGACCACCACGCCGGTGACAAACCCCGCTTCGACCAGATCGAGGCAGGTTTGCAGCACGCAGACATGGGCCTCGATGCCGCACACCAGCACATGCCCGCCGTGCAGGGAGGCCAGTTGCTGACGCAAGGCTGGGGTGCAGGCGGAAAAGCGGGTTTTTTCTTCGCGGTGAATCACCGCTTGCAAACGGGCATCGATTTCGGGCAGGGTGTTGCCCAGCCCTTTTTTGTATTGCTCGGTCACCAGCACGGGCAGTTTCAAAACGTTGGCACCGTCGATCAGCCGGGATACCTGTTGCTGCACCGATTGAAAGTCGTACATCACCGGCAGCAATCGCTCCTGCATGTCGATCACCAGCAGGGCCGTGTGTTCACGATGAAAACGGGGAAGGCTCATGACAACAGTTTATCGAATGTGGTTACGTAATGCGGGCACCGGGGGCCGCACGCAACCGGGGGGCGTAGCGATTGGCGGACGCTGTGAGCTTTGTGGCACCGCCGCCCTCGGCGGTGTGATTGATCATGGTGATCCACCCAGCCGGGGGCGGCTGGGCTACATAGGCGAGCAGACACAACGCCCGCCGAGGCGGGGCGCTGTGTGGCACCCGTCACGCCAGACCATGCAGTTCATTCGTTGGCAATATCATGACACGTACTGTTCGACAGGCATCGGCAGTGGTACGATGCATACGATCAAACGGATCACGCAATCGCATGACGCATTCGTTCAGGGAGTTTGAAAATGAAGACGTACAACAATCGTTGGTTTGGTTTGCAAGGGTTAACGCTGGTGATGATTCAGGTGCTGATGTGTCTGGCTTGGGTGCAACCGGGTCTGGCGCAGGATGGGCCGTTTGCGGGCGTGATTGTGGAAGACAATGCGGTGGTGCGAGCCGGGGGAGGCAACCCGTTTTATGCGGTGGCGCGACTGCCCAAAGGGTCGCAGGTGACGGTGGAGGAAGTGGTGTTCGGGTGGTATCGGATCGCTCCGCCGGCGGGCAGCGCCTCGGTGATTGAAAAGTCACAGGTGCAGGTGTCTGCGGACGGTAAATCTGCAACGGTGAATGTTGATAACGCACCGGTGTTTGCCGCCAGCGTTGAAACCGACAACGCCAGCCCGAATAAACATTGGCGTAGGCAATTGAATTTGGAACGTGGCAAAACCGTGCAGGTGCTCGGCGAGGATGGCCGGTTTTATCGCATCGCTCCGCCGGCGGGTGCTTCGGTGTATGTTGCACCCACGGCACTGCGTCGAGCCGATGCCAGCGCCCCCGCATTGGCCACGCCGGTGGCCCCGGTCGCCCCGGTTGTGCCTGTTGCCCCTGCAACCCCGCCGACCCCCGTGGTCGCACCCGCACCGATGGTTGCCACCCCTGCGGTTCCGGCACCATCGACTCAACCTACACCGGCTGTCACTGTCACAACGCCGGCCCCAGCGCCGGCCGCGACTACCACCCCCGCGACTACCACCGTCACCGTGACACCCCCTGCCCCAACGACCACGACGCCTGTGGTGACCACACCTGCGACCCCCGTGGTTGAAACACCAGCCGTGACTGTTACGCCCACTGTGCCACTCATTGAAATCCCGGCGCCCCCGGCGGTCACCCCTGTGCCCCCGGTTGTGACCCCCGCCCCGACCACCATCACCCCGGCCCCTGCCCCGGCCCCTGCACCCATAGTGCGTCGCTCGGCTGCGGCATTTGCGGAGTTGGAACAACGGTTCCGCGAAGCCATGGCTCAGCCGCTGGAAAATCAGCCGCACGATGAATTGATCATTGCCTATCGGGCGCTGCAAAGCGATACCACGTTATTGCCCAACGAAGCCCGCACCATCGTCGCCCGGCTGATGCAGTTGGACCGCAATCAAAAACTCGCTGCCTCACTCAAAGACTTGTCGAGCCTGCGCAGCGAACTGGACCAGCGACAGGAAAGCATTGTTTCGGTGCGTATCGAGTCGGAACGTCGTGCCAATGCCCCGCAAACCGGCGTGCCCGGTGAAGGCAAGTATTACGATGCGGTGGGGCAGTTGGTCGGTTCAGCCGTGTACGATGGGCAACGCATGCCGCGCTTGTATCGATTGCTGGATGCCTCGAGTCGTCGCACCGTGGCGTATGTGCAGCCCTCCGACAAACTCGACCCCAAGGTGTACCTGGGTCAGGTCGTCGGGTTGCTTGGTACTTCGCGCTATGACCCCGCACTGAAATTGAATATTTTTGAAGTGAAGTCAGCCGACATTCTGCAACCCAATCCGAATTTCTAATGCTTGGAAGAAGTGGTCGAGTGAAGATAATGTTTAGCGCTGACGCTTTGCGTCGGCGTTTTTTTTGTTGACGCCGTGCCCTTTAGGGCCGGATGGCTGTGTCAATCATTCGGCCCTAGGGGGCACGGCGTCAAGAACGGCACTAACTTCCGAATACTGCTGCGAACCCCCAAGTACCGCAGGCCGATTAAACGTCACCGTCCACCGTGATTCACACGCGGGGTGATGTGATTGATCAATTTCAAATCAAGCTGCGCCGATGCTGTTCATGTCAGACCTAACGTCACCCACCCCGGCCGACAGGCCCATAAAATTTTGGGGAGTAATCAACGTGATCGTTCAACCCAACGGCATTCGAATCGGCGAAATCATGGTGCGCCGCGGCATTCTCAGCGAGCAGCAGGTGCTCGAAATCCTCGATCGTCAAAGGCAGGTTCGCCTGCCCTTTGGCGTGCTGGCTGAGCAGTTGTTTGAAGTGGCGGTCGAAACCATTGAAGAAGCATGGATTGAGCAATACTGCCACCTGACCGGTGAAATCGACCTTCGTCAGGAACAGGTCGATGTGCGCGTGCTCAAACTCATCAATCGTCGTCAAGCCTGGCAGTTTGAAATTCTGCCGTTGCGTTTTGAACCGTCGGGTGAGCTGCTCATCGCAGCGTCGCGCGAACGCCTGGCACGGGCGGTGACCTTTGCCGCCAATCGGCTCAAACCGATTGTGTATTTTCGCGTGGCCGAGCGCGATCAGTTGCGCCTGTTCCTCAAACAGCATTACCCGATGCCGGAAATCAGTTCGGAAATTTTCCGCCGGGCCCATGAATTGGCTCAAGCCGGATGAGCATTTCGAATCGGCTGCCAATGGTGCATATGTTTTTGACGCCGTGCCCTTCAGGGCCGGATGGTTCCTGATTGTGGTGTGAAATCCGGGGCTGAAGCCCTCGGCGTCAGTATTCCGTACAATCGGCGAACACCTTCAAGGAATTCGCCAATGAATTTATACCTGTCACCGGAGGGCAACGATCGCTGGTCCGGTCGCCTTGCACAACCCAATGCTGATCAGACCGATGGCCCGCTGCGCTCCATTGCTGCGGCGCTCAACAAGGCACGCGGCTGGTTTCGTCACGATCGTCGCGCTTACGACATGCGCGAAAGCATCGCCGCAGTGCAAGGCCCGGTGACGATCCGGCTGCACGGCGGAACCTACCCCATCACCTCACCCATCACCCTCGACGATCAGTGCAACTTCGGCCTGCATTTTTGCGCCATGCCTGATTCAGCCGACAACCCCCCGGTGATCACCGCCGGCCAGGCGCTCACCGGCTTCCGCATTGAAAAACACAACAACCTCACGGCCTGGGTGTTGGACCTGCCGGAGGTGAAACAGGGTCAGGGGTATTTCCGTTCGCTGTTTGTCAATGGTCGTCGAGCCATGCGCCCACGTTGGCCCAAAACCGGCACGTTCACCCTCGCCGACCCGCTGATTGCCGACCCATCCAAACGCGGTTGGGGCCACCCCGGCAGTGACCGATTCATCGCAGCCGAAGGCGACTTTGTCGCCCGGCATAACCTCACCGATGTCGATGCCATTGTGCTGCACTTTTGGATCGACGAACGCATGCCCATCAAGTCGTACGATCCGCAAACCCGAATGGTCACCAGCACGCGCACCAGCCGGGCGCCATTGGTGAAGGATTGGGTGTGCCATCAGGCGCCCTATTACCTTGACAACGTGTACGAAGCCCTGAGTGAACCGGGCGAATGGTACCTTGATCGAGTCAACGGTCGATTGATTTACCTGCCGCTGCCGGGCGAGCAGTTGGAAACTTCGACCCTGATCGTGCCGCGTTTGCGTCAGTTGTTGCGCATCATCGGCCAACCGGAGCAGAACAAACTTGTGCAGCACATTCGCTTCACCGGCATCAGCTTCGCTCACACGGATTGGACGATGCCAGGTGAGCGAGCGGATGAAGCATTATTGTTTGCCCCCAGTGGCGTGCATGACGATTTCTTCAAGGCAGCCGACACTGCTTCGTACCCGCAGGCAGCCGTGGGCTATCCGGGGGCGGTGAGCCTGCGTGGGGCACGCTATTGCAGTTTTGAGGATTGCACTTTCGAACACCTTGGCTGGTACGCACTGGACATCGGCGAAGGCTGCTCCGACCTGCGCATCATCGGCAACCATTTACACGACATCGGAGCGGGGGGCATCAAAATCGGCGGCGGCGATGCGACCCAACCCACCACCCTGCACACCGCCAACCTGCGCATCACCGACAACCATCTGCACGACCTGGGCCAGGTGTTTCACGCGGGCGTCGGCATT
>CAZJMK010000078.1:0-13991 GCA_964547135.1 uncultured Phycisphaeraceae bacterium
GGCGCCCTCGGCGGTGAGTTTGTTGTGGCACCGCTCCGGGGCGCCCTCGGCGGTGTGATCGACGCATTTTTCATATCGCCCCAGCCGAGGGCGGCTGGGCTACATCAGACGCGATCCATTGCGGCGTCAAACACACTGGAATTCAAACGCCGACGCAAAGCGTCCGCGCTAAACAAATACGAAATCTTTACGCCACTTGTCCGTTTCTTCCGACCCACCCTATCATACACATGGGAGGTGTATGAACATGCGAACCAACATTGTTTTGGATGACAAGCTCGTCGCCGAGGCGATGCGTTTGACCAAGGCCCGCACCAAGCGGGAGGTGGTGGATCAGGCGTTGCGTGAACTGGTGGCCGATCGAACCCGACCGGACATCCGCGAGCTGCGAGGACTGAACCTCATCGACCCCGCCTACGACTACAAAAAGTTACGCGCAGGACGTGGCCGATGATACTGGTCGATTCTTCCGTGTGGATTGAATATTTCGGACCGGGGAACACCCCCGTCTGCGATCAATTGGATGATTTTGTTACCGACGGTGAAACCATTGCCGTGGCCGGGGTGATTGTGCAGGAAGTTTTACAAGGCACCCGTTCCGAGCGTGAAATGGAACGCTTGGAATATCTGCTCAAAATGCAGCACATGCTATACCCAGCCGACCCGATGCAAACCCACATCGCCGCCGCCCGGTTGTATCGCCGTTGTCGCCGGGCCGGGGTCACCCCGCGCAGCGGTGTCGATTGTCTGATCGCGCAGCTGGCGATCGAGTCCAACGCCGCACTGTTTCATGCCGACCGCGATTTTTCGCGCATGGGCCAAGTGCTGCGCGAATTGACGCTGATCTAGGTTCTGTATCAAAACGAGCCGCGACCGTGAGGGAGCGGTTCTGCCATCAATACGTTCATTCGAACCACCGCTCCCTGACGCCCCCGGGGGTCGCGGCTCGAATCGTACAAGGCGTTTTGAGACAGAGCCTAAATAACAAACCCACACGGTCAGGTGTGGGCTTGTCGCATGAATCAAGGGGAAGACAACTCATCATCACGGGCGGGCAATGTAGTAGCTGTTGATGATGTCATGCGCCAGTTTTTTCACTTCCACCCGGCCAAAGTCGGCTTGGGCCAGCATGCGCAGTGCCAGTTCTTCGCCCCAGACCGTGCCCAACCCCGCACCGCCCTGCGCCAGCGACACCGTCATGCAGTGCATGGTCGAAATCGTGTAAAAGAACGGGCCGAAATGATGGTCGATGTTTTTGTGCAGTTCGCTGGAGGCTGCGATGTCCTGCATCAGAAACACACCATCGGAGCGCAGCGCTTTGCGCACTTCCGCCAGCACCGCAGCAGGGGCTTTCTGATCGTGAATCACATCAAAGGCCAAAACCAGGTCGTAACTGCCCGGCTGATTCAACTGTGTGATGTCGCGGGCCTCAAAATGCAGGTTGGTCAAACCCTTTTCACGTCGCAAGCCTTCCGCAGCACGGATCGCATCCTCGCAAAGATCGTATGCGGTGAATCGTGAAGCAGGGAACAGTTCCGCCAATCGGCACGAGGCTCGACCACTCCCGCAACCGATCTCCAACACATCGATGCCCGCCTGCAACCGATCCATCAAACCGGACACCAAGGGCAGAATGTGTTCCTTGAGAGCGGACACCACGGTGAGCGCGCTTTCCTCGGCCATGACCGGATGAAATCGGTGGTATTCGCAATAATGCACACCGCCCCCGTGACGGAACTTGTCCACCACTTTGTCCTCGACGCCGGCCAATACGCTCATCCATTGTGTCGATTGGGCGATGTTGTCGGTCCCGGCAGCGCGACTCAGGTGCGCAGCATATTCCGCAGGCAAACGGTAGGTGCGACTTTCAGGGCGGTATTGCACAATGCGCCCGGTCACCATCGCCCCCAGCCATTCACGCACATAACGCTCCTGCAACCCGGCGGCCTCAGCGATTTCACTGCTGGTCGCCCAGTTCATGGTGCGCAGGGTGTCGAACAACCCGGTGCGGTGGCCGATGGAAATCATCAGCGCCAAAGCGCCGCGATTGATGGTTTCGAGCATCCACTGGGCAAACACCTGGGCGCGCTCCTGATCGAAATCCTCAGCCGTCGATACCTCGGTCATTGCGGTCGTCATGATCCAATCTCCTGTAAAAAGGGTTCGCGTTAACCATACGTCGCCGTTGGGGTTTGACCATTGGAACGCTGGTCCAAGGAAACTTGACTTCTGGTACGAACGCGCTTGACTGTTGGTACACCTGACACGGGGAAGTGGGGTCACCATGAGCGACACAACCGCACGCACCGCCAAGGAACTGTTCACCGGGGAGCGCGACATTTCACCCTCCGCCAGGGATCGGCTCATCGACACCGCGCTTGAGCTGTTTTATCTGTACGGGTTTCACGCGGTGGGCGTGGACCACATCATCGAAAAAGCACAGGTCACCAAAACCACGTTTTACTATCACTTTCCCAGCAAGGACGACCTGGCGGTGGCCGCCCTGCGTCGGCGTGATGAATGGGAAGGCAAAGCCTTTCTGGCGCAGCTGCGTGCCCTCAGCAAGCGGCCGCACGAGCAGTTGCTGGGGTTGTTTGATGTGATGGACCAATGGTTCAACGACCCGGCTTATCGCGGGTGTCTGTTCATCAATGCCTGTGCCGAGTTTCCCTTGCCGCACGACCCGGTGCATCAGGCCGCGGCGCAAAGCTATGAAAACACGGAAAACTTTCTGCGTGACACTGCGGAAGCAGCCGGTTATCAGCGCCCCGATGAAGTCGCGCGCCTGCTGGTGATTCTGATGGAGGGAGCGTTTTCACGACGTTTGATTTCCAATGACAACCAGGCCGCCAAAGGTGCCAAAACCATGGCTGAGTTCGTGCTCAAAAGTCAGCCGCGCGATTGATAAGGGGATAATGACTGCGCCTACAATGCGGCTCACACCACGGAGCCGCAGCATGTGGGACACGCAATATTTACAAGCCAAGCACACCGCCGGGTTGAACTACGACGCTTACATCCAAACCGGCAACCCCAACCAACGCGAATCATGGGGCAAAATTCATCAGCAACTGTCCATCACCCCGGCTCAACAAAACCTGTTGCAATCATTCACGCGCAAAATCAATGTGATTGCGATTTCGGGTATCTGGTGTGGTGATTGTGTGCAGCAGGGGCCGATGCTGGCCAAAATCGCAGCCGCCAACCCGTCGAGCATCGATCTGCGCTGGCTGGACCGCGATCAACATCGTGACCTGCAACAGATGGTGCGCATCAACGCCGGCGATCGGGTGCCGGTGGTGCTGTTCTGCGCGGAGGATTACGAACTCGTCGGCTGGTTCGGGGATCGAACGCTGCAACGCTACCGTGCCATCGCCGCCCGGCAGCTCGGCCCATCATGCCCCCTGCCCGGTGCCCCGGTTGATGGCAACGAACTGGCCGCCACGTTGCAGGATTGGATCGATCAATTCGAACGGGTACACCTGATTTTGCGCCTCTCCGCCCGCTTGCGGCAGAAGCATCATGATTGAGGCATTGATGTTGGTGACGCCGTGCCCTTCAGGGCCGGATGTTTTGTTATGGTGAAATCCGGGGCTAAAGCCCTCGGCGTCATACTGGTGGGCTGGTCATGTTTTTTCGCTCAACCCTGATAACAATTTGTTGCAATCGTCATATCTGTTTTATGTGGACCTGAATCGCGGCAGGTTTTTCGCCGATGTTTGCAAGTGGGGGACTTTGATTCTCCGTTTAAGACGGGGAGGTGCAAGCTTATGGCGATCCAGGGAAATCCAAGTCTGCTGCTCATTGAGCCGGAAGAGGAGTGCGCCTCGGCCATCAGCCGGGTGCTCTGCAAATACCACGGCCACGAAAGCGTGCTGACGGTGCGCACGCTCAGCCAAGCCCTTGCCTATGGTTTGGAACGGGTGGAAATGGTGCTCACCAGCCTGCACCTGGACGACGCTTCGGGAATGGAAGTGCTGGACCAGTTGTTGGATCATCGCCCGGATTTACCCGTGGTGATCGTCACCGGCTTGTCGGACTTTGAACTGGCCATGGCAGCGATTCAGCGCGGGGCGTGTGATTACCTCGTGAAGGCTGGCGACTACCTTTTTGCCCTGCCGATTCTGGTGGAAAAAAACCTGGCGATTCATCGCACCCGACAGGAAAACCTGCGCCTGCATCAGGAACTGACCCGCACGCTCGATGAGCTGCGCCACAAAAACAAACAGTTGGAAGATGCGGTTTCGCAGTTGGAAGCGATAGCTGCGACCGACCCATTGACGGGCTTGGCCAATCGTCGCGCCATTGACCTGGCGCTCAATCAGGCGTTCACGCATTGTCATCGTTACGGGCGTGATCTGGCGGCGATCATGATCGACCTGGATGGGTTCAAACAGTACAACGATGCCTTCGGCCACCAATCGGGTGATCAGTTGCTGATTCAACTGGCTAGGGTGCTGGAAGCCAACTGTCGCCGGGCGGACGTGGCGGGTCGTTTCGGCGGTGATGAATTCATTGTGCTGTTACCCGAAACCGATTCGTCAACCGCTCGACTGGTCGCCAAGCGCATCAGCGAACAGTTTGAAATCGGCTGGGAATCGCTCCGTCAAAAAGGCGGGCCACCGGTGCGTTGTTCATTGTCGATGGGGCTTGCCTGTCTGCGCCTGGCTGGCGCAGCAAGCCCTGAACAATTGTTGTTGCAGGCGGACAAGGCGTTGTACAACGCCAAGACCACCGGCAGAGCACGCCTGTGCGTGTTCAACCCTTCCACCCCGGGCGTGATCCTCAAAGCCGGCGATGGTTTGCTGGAACAGGTGCAGGCGGCAGGGTGATACGATTTCGAATTTCGAATTTCGAATTTCGGATTTCGGATTTCGGATTTGGCGTTTGGTTAGCGCCGTGATTGATCGCGTCGGTGTCAATGATTGTTGTGGCCCAGCCGCCCCCGGCTGGGTTATCTACCCCCCCCCCGACCCAATGATGGATCATGGATAGTGTTTGGAGAGGATGCAACTTCGTTATTGGTTGAATTGCCATCACCACTTGATCATCATTCATCACTCCCCTGACGTACAACGGAATTTCACAGCCGCATGGTCCTTGCGGAATGATTCCGTCCATTATCCTTTATCCATCATCCCTATGAAGAATCGGGCTATACTTCTCTGTTCAGCATCACTCATCATGGAGCCACCATGCGCATTCTGCTTGCCAATCCCCGCGGGTTCTGTGCCGGCGTCAACATGGCGATTCAGTGCGTCGAAGAAGCGCTGAAAATCGTCGGCCAACCTTTGTTTGTCTATCACGAAATCGTACACAACCGTCACGTCGTTGATCGCTTTGTCCGTCAGGGCGTCATCTTCGTGGACCACATCGACGAAGTGCCCCCGCGCGGCACGGTGATTTTCAGTGCCCATGGGGTCAGTCCCGAAGTTCGCCGTCGTGCCCGTGAACGGCAATGCACCATGATCGACGCCACCTGTCCGCTGGTGACCAAGGTGCATATGGAAGCCATCCGTTACGCCAGGCAGGGCTTTCGCATTCTGCTCATCGGCCACGCCGGGCACGATGAAGTCGTCGGCACCGTCGGCGAAGCCCCGCAAGCCATCACCATTGTCGAATCGCCCGAAGATGTGAACCGTCTGCCCTTTTCCGACAGCGACAAATTGGTGTACCTCACGCAGACCACGCTCAGTTGCGACGATGCCGGGGTGATCATCGAGGCGATCAAAAAGCGTTACCCCCATGTGAAGGAACCGCCCAGTTCCGACATCTGCTATGCCACGACCAATCGGCAGCAGGCGGTGTCGGCGTTGGTGGACGAGTCGGACCTGATACTGGTGGTGGGTTCGAAAAACAGTTCCAACTCGGTTCGGCTGACGGAAATCGCCCAGAACCGCGGCATCAAGGCGCATCTGGTGGACGACATCAGCGAAATCAACCACGCCTGGTTTGCGGGGATTGATACTGTCGTGCTCACAGCCGGGGCCTCGGCGCCGGAGGATTTGGTGCAGGAAATCATCAGCGACCTGCAAGCCAAATACAACGCCACGGTGGAGCACCATAATGTGGTCGATGAAGACATGCACTTTGAATTGCCGGTGAGCCTGCGCGTGCTGCGTGAAAATCAACCGGCGTGAAATCCACCGGCCCACAAAATCACTGTATGGATTAAAATACGGCCAATCAGGGGTTCAACATGAGCGGCAGGGTAGGCCATCGCAAACGTCTTGTATGCGTCACCGCTGCCAATTTACGCGCCAATCATCTTTACCTGACCGGGCATACGGACTTTTTCCCGGCTGATTGCTACGGAGCATCCTCCTCCGACAAACCTGCAACGCAATTGCTTCGTCTGGATGTCGCTGGTTTGGCTGAACCCGTTTGGACAGATATTCCCACCGATTCCAAGACCGGCAAACCCCGGCGGTTTTTTCGCAAGCGGTCATGGGTACGTTTGTTTTTTCAAAAGCACGGCATCAAACCGGGGGATACCATCGCCATCGAACGCATGGATTCTCACCACTTCCGTATCACTCCGTTTGATGCCAAGGAGGAGCGAGACCGCCCTTCAACATTTCTTTTTCAAAAAGAACCCGTCGGCGAAGGGCCTCGCGTCATTGAACTGTTCGCCGGCTGTGGTGGAATGGCTTTAGGTTTCAAGCGCGCCGGATTTCGAACCGTACTGGCCAACGAATGGGACCGATCCGCCTGTGACAGTTTGCGAGAAAACATCACGGATCGTGTGCTGAACTGCGCTATCCAGGAAATTGAAAAGTTTCCGGATGCGGATGTGGTGGCGGGCGGTCCGCCCTGTCAGGGTTTCAGCAATTTGGGGGAACGTGTCCCCAACGACCCGCGCAACCAACTCTGGCGGCATTTTTTTCGCTGTGTCGAACAGGTACGACCCAAGGTTTTCGTATTGGAAAACGTCCCTCCGCTGCTCAAATCCGCCGAGTATCACGAAATGAGACGTCTGGCAGAGACCTTGGGCTACCAAGTCGAAGGGCGTATTCTCAACGCTGCGGATTTCGGTGTTCCACAAACCCGCAAACGAGCCATTGTCATCGGGTCGTCCATCGGTCAACCGATTTTCCCTGAACCGACACACATCGACCCGACCAAACGTTCCTTGCTGACCCAACACCTACTTCCATGGCGAACGGTTCGTGATGCCATCGGTCATGTTCCATTGGAACCCACCGGAATCAACTGGCACATCGGTAGAAACCCCACCCCGATGTCATTACGTCGTTACCGTTGTATCAAAGAGGGCGGCAACCGTTGGCAGTTGCCTCCGGAATTGATGCCTGATTGTTGGAAACGAAAAACCAAGGGCGGCACGGACTTGTTCGGGCGATTGTGGTGGGACCGACCATCGGTCACGATTCGAACCGAGTTCTACAAGCCTGAAAAAGGGCGTTACCTTCATCCGATTGCGGATCGACCCATCACTCATCTGGAAGCCTCGTTACTGCAATCGTTTCCTGAAAATTATAAGTTCTGCGGCAGCAGAATCAGTGTGGGTGTGCAGATCGGCAACGCCGTACCACCCGTATTAGCCCACGCGATTGCTTACGCGGTCATGCAAACGATCGGTATCAAGCGTAGCCAAGATCGTTTACGCATCGCGTAGTCGTATTTTTCTTTGAGTGAATATACCGCCATGAAAAAACAAGAGGGCGCCCGAATACGCATTCGCCGGTTTCTGGCCGCCAACCTTGGTAAGGGTTGTCACGTCAGATGAAATACGTAGAGTTGCAGGTATCAGCGAATGGGCGAGACGACTTCGTGAACTACGGGACGAAGAAGGGATGCAGATTCTTTCACATCATGATCGTGACGACTTAAAGCCCAATGAATACCTGTTGGAAACAATGAAACTGCGGCCTGTCATCGCTCGAGGTGTTTCCGACAAACTCAGAAGAGCGATTCTCGAACGCAATGGGTACACGTGTCAGATATGCGGTTCCGCTGCTGGGGAAGATTCAGGTTGCGCTCCGGGTAAGCCGTGTCGATTGCAGATTGATCATGTCGTTCCGATCAGCCATGGAGGGTCAGACGCAGAAGTCAACTTGCGTGCCGTGTGTGTTTACTACAACAAAGACAAAGCCAATCTCAAAACACCGACTTCCAGGGAAGCGGTCAGTTTCATGTCTTTAATTCGCCGTCAGCCTCGTAATGTTCAATTTGAAATTTATCAATTCCTGTCTAGAAAATTTTCTTCGTAGCGGTCGAGGCTGGTATGGGAGATAATCTCACTGTTGTGGAACGCAGTCGCTGTATGAGGGCGATCCGCAGCAAGGACACCAAGCCTGAACTGCTGGTTCGCAGCTTGGTACATCGCATGGGTTTTCGTTTTCGATTACATGCAGCCGATCTGCCTGGAAAACCTGATCTGGTGTTTCGATCTCGACGAGCGGTGATTTTCGTTCACGGATGCTATTGGCATCACCATCGCTGTAAAAAAGGAACTGTTTCACCCCAAACCAATGCCGAATTCTGGCGCACCAAAAGAACCGCCAATGTCGTGAGAGATCGAAAAATCAGATGCCTGCTTCGTCGTAATGGTTGGCGGATGTTGATCGTATGGGAATGTGAACTGCGTCAACCCGAAAAGGTTGCCGAGAAAATCAACGTATTCCTGCAAAAACTCGGACGCAACTGACAAATATCTGTTGCTGCGGTGACGCACTGTTCATCGGCTGTCCAAATCGATCACCTTGCCCGGCTTGTAAGCCCGATACAGTGCCGGCAAATCAAACTGTCGTGGTCGAATGCGTTCGTCTTCCCTGCCATCGGTTAGCCCGGACAAGCGCAAGGTCAGTTGCCCCGGCTGTTCCGTCGCTTTTTGCCCGGCAGACGATGCCTTGACCACTGCATCAAACTCGCCACGAACCTCGCCGTCCATTCCGGGGGGTGGCACACGAATCGTCACCCGACTGGGCAAACGTGGGGCATTGCCCTTGGTGTTGTTTTGCATTTCAACCTGCACCGGGTCACGCAATTCCGATGCGACAATGACCTGCCCTTTTTCATTGGTCAAATGCACCGAACGAGCCGTGAACGTTGCCGGGTCAATCGTCAGTCGAAGGCGTCGCTGGGGTAAATCAACCACCCAGTCGGCTCCGTCAACGCCCACCAGCACGGTGTCCTGTTCCGCATCGCCCAGGGGCAGATACACCAGCCCCAGCAACGTCGTCACATCCAGCGGGCGCACCGGTATCGGCAGCACATCGATTCGTTTGGGGTTAAAGTTTTCATGCCGCCCGACATACACCACCCCATCATCGCGCAGGTCAAACAACCAATATTCATCAGCGTCGCAACCTGCCCAGAAAAGCGTCTGCCCCAATTTACCCACCGAAATCGCCACGCGATCCGGCGGCATCAACATCAAATGCCCTTCACCGGTTTCACGCTGCCGCTTGCCCTTGTGCTGCCAGCGCATTTCGATGTCCGCCCTTGCCCACAATTGATTGATCAGGGCCACATTGCGGTTGTAGGCGGTCGCCAGTTCCAAATACCGCACCGGCGGCGCCGTGGGGCGAACAGGGGCCGGGGTGCAGGCGAAAAAAGGCAGACACATCAGTAACGCAAACAGTTGAATCGTCAATTGCGGGCAATTCAATTTCGAATTTCGAATTTCGAATTTCGATAATTTCTGCGCACTTGACCACTGGACCACTTGGCCACTTGACCACTTCATCGAATACCCAAGCCCTCGTCCGCCTGCGGCGAGACTCGTGCTTGGCTTGATAAATCCGACGGTTTCAACAGCGGGTCTTCCCGCTAAATCCGAAATTCGAAATCCGAAATTCATTCTCACAACTCTCCCGCCAACACTTCTGACAACTGTTCCCGCACTTCCTCAATCTTCGCATCGTCCATGTGCGGATTGAGCATTTCCAATTGCACATCTTCGCCCCGCGGTTGCAGCAGCCACCATTCCTGAACCTGTCCGTCCGGGCCGGGGGCACCGGGGGCACCGGGGGTTGGTCTATTTTCCGTGGCCTGATATTTGAGCAATTTCTTGCGCATCAAAATCATGCCCAGCACAAACCGGAACGCTGCCCGTGGTCCCTGATCCGGGTCGCCCAAACGACGGAACAAACTGAGCAGTGCCGCATCATCCACAAACATGTTGCGCTTCTGATTCGGCTGAGGCACCGTCGATTTCCAATGACTGAACAACCGCTCCGGTCGCTGCCCTTGCGCCCAAGCCTCGATCGAAATATCCAATCGTTTCAAACCCAGCCCAGCCGCGGCACTGCTGCTGTTGCCAGCTTTACCTTTGCCAACTGCTTCCTTCAACTGCGCGATTTGTTCCGCAGTCAATTCCACCAAAGCAGAAATGTACGCTTCACCGGGTTGCAATACACGACCGGTGAAAACACACTGGCCGGTGGGTCGTTCGATGTCGTAGGCAGGGGCGTTGAATTGCGTCATGGTCGATCTCTAAATCAACAAAAAACAGTATCACAAAACTGCAACGAGTAGCCAGGTGCTAGTGGCTGGGGGCTTGGCAGATTCGATCATAATGATTGTTTTGCCCAGCTACCAGCCCCAAGCCCCTTTCTCTGTGCCTCTGTGCCTCTGTGGTGCATCTTTGTTTGTTGAATATTGGCGAGGTTGAATCAACTGATTTTGAGTTGCCGCATTGCTGCGCTGGCGGTCTGATCAATCAGCGTGGCGATGGTCATCGGGCCGACGCCGCCGGGTACGGGGGTGATCCATGCTGCGCGCTGGGCTGCCGATGCAAAATCGACATCGCCGACGTTACCGGGGTTATAACCGGCATCGACCACCACCGCGCCGGGCTTGATCCAATCGCCCTTGACGAAGTTGGGTTTGCCCACCGCAGCCACGACGATGTCACCCTCACCCACCACCCTCGGCAAATCAACTGTGCGTGAGTGGCAAATGGTGACCGTGGCGTCGGCAGCCAGCAGCATCATGGCCATGGGTTTGCCCAAAATCGGACTGCGACCGATCACCACCGCCCGTTTGCCAGCGATGGGTATTTGATAAGCCTTGAGGAGTCGCATGATGCCCCCGGGCGTGCAACTGTCAAAACCGGGCAGGCCGAAGGTCATGGAACCGAAGCTGTGCAAGGTAACGCCATCGACATCCTTTTCCGCCGGTATCGCTTCAAAGGCTTCGCGTTCGTCGATGTGTCTGGGCACCGGGTGTTGCAGCAAAATGCCGTGTACCGATGGGTCGGCCCCCAGTTCGCGCAAAGCTTTCACCAGGTCGTGCGTGGTGATATGGGCAGGCAGTTCGATTTTGCGTGATTGCATACCCACCGCTTCGCAGCGTTTGCGTTTCATGGCGGTGTAAGTCACCGAAGCCGGGTCATCACCCACCAGCACCGTCGCCAGACAGGGCGTCACCCCGCAGCGCGATTGAATGTCACGCACACGCAGGGCACAACTTTCCAGCACCTCTGCCGACACGGTTTTACCATCGAGCATTTGCGCGGTCATAGAAGGGTGATTATAACGATTCACCACCGTTGACAAGGTTTTTCATTTGGGCTGAAAATAAGCGTTGAAAAATGACAAACTCAATACCCCGGTAAATCGAGGTACTCGGCAAGTAACACACTTAATTGGTGCAATTCATCCGGTTGTAACCGCCCCACTTTGTTGCGCAAGTGCACTCGGCTGAGGGTGACAATTTGTTCAGGCATGAACTCGGTGGGTTGTGTCAATCCACTTTTGCCGGGCGACACATGCACGTGATAGTCCACCTGCCGACGAGAGGTTGTTCCCGGTACAACCGTGACGCTGGTTCCACGCCCACGATTGAACGCATCACATGACACCACCACTGCTGGTCGAAAGCCCGCGGGCTGACCGGGTGATGCCTGCTCTTCATCAACCAATTCGACCAGCCAGATATCGCCCCGTTGGATCATGCCGACGCTCGCAATAACTTCATCGCGGCACGATTCACCTGCTTCATCAAACGACGCTCGCCTATGCCAGCCGAGGTCTGATCCTTCGCCGCTCGGGACCAACGATCATCGGCACGCAATCGGCGCAAGGCATCTTCCAACGTCTGGCTCAGCGTCTGTTTGCGAGACTTGGCGTGAGCTGTCAACTGGCGTTTGGCTTCCTTGCTGATTCGAATTGTGACTGTATTCATGGTGCACCTTGATGTTCTGATAATCAATTGTAGCCGATGGTTCGTCTTCACCACAGGGCAAACGCATGTGCGAGCATGATTCAGCAAGGTGATGTGTTCGACTTATGCACTGGCAGACAAGCTGCCAGTGGCACCCAGCGGATCACACAATCACTCATGACGATGACGCCGAACCCTTGAGGGTCGGATATCCGGGGCTGAAGCCCTCGGCGTCACTGTGTGCTTTGATGCAGGCGTATAATCCGCCCATGAACGCAGCCATCCTTTCCATCGGCGATGAACTGGTGCTGGGTCAGACTGTTGACACCAACAGCGCGTACCTTGCCGCCCGGCTTTGTCGTTACGGGCTTTTTCCAACCTATCACCACACCGTTGCCGACGATCAGAACGCCATCGCCGCTGCGATCACCCTGGCAGCGCAGCAGGTCGAACTGGTGCTCATCACGGGCGGACTTGGCCCCACGCAGGACGACCTCACCCGTCAGGGCCTTGCCCAAGCCATGGGGGTTGAACTGGTGCTCAATGCAAACGCACTGACGACGATCACCGCGTTTTTTCAAGCACGCGGACGCAGTATGTCCGCCAGTAATCGCATGCAGGCCATGTGCCCCCGTGGTGCGACCATGCTCGAAAACACCTGCGGCACCGCCCCCGGCATTCACGCCCGATTGCACAAGGCCGACCTGTTCATCATGCCCGGCGTACCCCGCGAAATGTTTGCCATGTTCGACCGCAACATTGTGCCCTTTCTGCAAAATGCACTACCTGCTGACCAGCGTAGGGTCATACTCACCACCAAAATCAACACCTTCGGACTCGGCGAAAGCGTCGTGGGTGAAATGCTCGGCCAACTCATGGCCCGCGATCGCAACCCCAAAGTCGGCACCACCGTCACCGGCGGCATCGTCTCCGTTCGCCTCCGCAGCGAGTTCGATGATGCCGCGACCGCACAAAGACAATTGGACGACACCATCACCCAGGTGCAGGCAGCCTTGCACCCGTTTGCGTACAGTCGTGATGAGGTCACATTACCACAGGTGGTCGTACCGCTTTTGGTGGATCGCCAAATCAAACTCGTCACGGCTGAAAGTTGCACCGGGGGCATGCTCGGCCAAATGATCACCGATGTGCCCGGTTCCAGCGCGGTGTACCAAGGCGGCTGGGTCACTTACGCCAACGATATGAAAGTCCGTGAACTGGGCGTGCCTGAATCAACGATCAAACAACATGGTGCGGTCAGTGAACCCGTGGCCGTCGCCATGGCACAAGGCGCGCTTCAGCAAAGCACCGCTGACATTGCGCTATCGGTCACGGGCATCGCCGGCCCTGACGGCGGCAGCGACGATAAACCCGTCGGCACGGTTTACATGGCCCTGGCTGCACGCACCCATGAATCACAACCCGATGTCACCAACATCATGGTGCGACCCCAGCGCTTTCAACTGATGGGCGATCGAAGCGTGGTGCGCGACCGGGCGTGTAAAAGTATTTTGCAAACGCTGCGCTTTCACCTGCTGGGTTTGCCGCTTGAAGGCATTTCATGGGCGGTTCCGGCAACGACGACGGCAAAATGAAGGAGTCGAGTGGTACAAATTTCGAATTTCGGATTTCGAATTTCGGATTTAACAAGCCAAGGACGAGCCGTCTGCGGCGAGGACTTGGGTATCTAAAAGAAGTGGTCGAGTGATTTTATATTTTGCTGTTGAATCAACGACCAAACCACGGATTCACACATATACCGGTAACCATTCGATTCACTATCTTTGTCTTCGCACTTGACCACTTCTTCGAATACCCGAGCCCTCGGTCGCCGCGGCGACCTCGTACTCGGCTTGGTTCTG
>CAZJMK010000079.1:0-13737 GCA_964547135.1 uncultured Phycisphaeraceae bacterium
CACTCGACCACTCGACCACTCGACCACTCGACCACTCGACCACTCGACCACTTCTCTTATAACCCCATCTTTTTCCGTTTATCGTCCCACTCGGTTTTTTCGCGCTGGTTTTCCGTCGCCAAAGGTTGCCCGCTGCGCAGGGCGTCGATTTCCAACCGCGTCAGGCGCACCGCATCAAATTCATAATCCAAAAAAGCCTCGGCTGTCACCGGAACGATCGGTTTGATCAATTCATACATCGCCCAGGCGTAATCACGAATTTCCTTCTGGGCGTGGGCATCCATCCGCAATGACAAAAAGTGCAGCGTGTTGTGCAGGTCACACTTCCAGTACCACTGTGTATAAACATTCACCGGCAGACCCAGCCGGGCTAATTCACGACTCACACCCTTTTCCAACAGTTTTTCGTATTCGTTGTACGCGGTTTCGCAGCGGTCCAGGTAATCCAAAAACGCCTGAGCCGTGAGCGGGTCCACCGGCTGCTCACCGCCTTGTCGATTGCTCATCGACTGCTGCCGAATGTCATCAATACCCGGTCGATAAAAACTGTCGGGCACGACCGAGTAACGGGCGGAGTATTCATTGACGTTGGCGGTGCGATGACGAATCCACTGACGGGCGACGAAAATGGGCATGACGACGTGAAACTTGAACTCGATCATTTCCAGCGGCGTGGTGTGCCGATGTCGCATGAGGTAGCGAATCAGGCCACGGTCTTCGTTCACCTTTTTGGTGCCCTGCCCGTACGAGACGCGGGCAGCCTGCACGATCGCGCTGTCAGCCGTCTGCCCTTGCGGCACCAGACGGGGCATGACATCGACCAGGGCGATCAGGCCATGGTCATGAACTTTCACTTCCCATCGGGCGGCACCGTTCATCACGTCCACCACCGGGGTTTCAAAGGCCTTGGGCTGCACCGGGTTGATTGCGGGGGCTTGCGGGTGATTCATGCGTGGCATGATAACCGCTGGACGATCAAAGTGGTCGTGTGCCCATACCCACGCCGGAACTTCATGACCGCGTCAAGTTCAAGATGGTTTTCAAAAACCAAATGACGCCGAGGGCTTCAGCCCCGGATCGTTTGAATCGTATCCATACAAGCACCCGGCCCTGAAGGGCACGGCGTCATATACGCCGACGCAAAGCGTCCGCGCTAAACATTTCATTTCATTCACCACTTCATTTTTCAATTTGCCATTTAATACATTATGTGTAATAATTAAGTCATGGTGGCGTTGGATTCATCCTCAATCCGTATGATGTCGGCCTTGTTTCGGCGCGGGCCGATGAGCCGGGTGGAACTGCACCAGGCCACGGACCTGCACCCCAACACCGTCGGTCGGCTGACCGGGCAATTGATCGAACAAGGCCTGATCCGCTCGTTGGGTATGCAAACAGGGGCCGGGGGTCGCGGTCGGCCCAAAGAACCGTTGGAAATCGACCCCGACAAACGTTGCGTGCTGGGTATCGCCTTGCTGCCGGGCAAGGTGCAGGCTTTGCGCATGAACCTGCTGGGGCATTGGCTGGAAGAACCCCTTGAAATCGAAGTCCCTGAGCCGGGACGGCTGGTGCAACGACTGGCTGGGGGTTTGCGCCAATGGCTGAACCCGCGGGTTGTGGCGGTGGCATTATCAATCCCCGGTTTTGTCGATCCGCAGCAACGACAAATTCTTTTCAGCTCAACGGTGCCCGATCAATCGCACTTGGACCTGTCACCGATTTTCGAACTGGTGGGCGATCGGCCGGTGTTGATGGACAACGACCTTCATGCCCTGGGTGCCCATTGGCTGCTCACGCAGGAAGCCGACGCCAGGCAGGACGTGCTATTGGTGCTGCTGGGCGATGGGGCGGTGGGGGCATCGGTGATGATTCAGGGGCAGGCCAACCCGGGCTGCATCCTTGCGGGCAACGAAATCGGGCACATGCGGCTGAACGTGCCCACCCGGCGCTGCTATTGCGGCGGCATCGGCTGCCTGGAACGGGTCTTCAGCAGCGCGTTTTTACAGGATATTGATCAATCACCGCAGCGCTACCTGGCGCGCTGTCTGCATCCGTATCAAAAACATTTCCCGGGCGTCAAACAAGTCACCGAACTGGTGGGTTTGGGTTTGGCCAATGCGGTGAACCTGATCCGACCGCATCGGCTGGTATTGGCCGGGGCCGCGGCCGGCTGGGCCGAGTTTCACACCCCGTTGATTCAAGCGGTGCAAAGCCAGTTGCTGCCGGAGTTGGGCAAACGGGTGCGCATCGACTGGTGGTCGGGCGGGTCCACCTGCGCGGCTGAGTCCGCCGGCTGGTTGGCACTGCGCTCGTTGCTGGTGACGACGTGATGAAGAAGTGGCCAAGTGATAAGGGAGCTTGGAGCTAGGAGATGGGAGCTAGGGAAAGCCCACCAACCAAAACGATCTGCCCAGCCCCTAGCCCCAAGCCCCCATTGATCGTACTTATCCCTTTTGTCGCGAAAGTATCACGGGGATTATCAGATGTCAGGTAGGCCAAACTATAACACCCTCACAAGGATCGACCCATGAACGCTCACGCCCTGCACGACCTGCAACCCGGTTCGATCACCGCTTTGGAAAAAATACCCACCCAGGTGTTCGACGACCCCGGTGATGTCAACAAAGCTGTCGCCCGTGAAATTGCGACGCTGATTCGTCAGCGCGCCAAACAGAAGCGTAAGGTCGTGCTGGGGCTGCCCACCGGTTCGACGCCTGTGGGGGTGTACGATGAACTGGTGCGCATGCACCGCGAAGAGAAGTTGTCGTTCAAGAACGTGATCACGTTCAATCTGGACGAGTACTACCCGATGCAGCCGGGCGATTTGCAGAGCTACAACCGGTTCATGCGTGAATGGCTGTTCGATCACATCGACATTCCCAAAGCCAACGTACACATCCCCGATGGCACGGTTGCGGAAGATCAGGTTGCAAACTTCTGCGCTGCCTATGAAAAAGCGATCAGGGACGCGGGGGGCATTGATTTGCAGTTGATGGGCATTGGTCGTACCGGGCACATTGGGTTCAATGAGCCGGGGTCGTCAAGGTTCAGCCGAACACGCATGATTCGCCTGGACAAAATGACCCGGCTGGACGCTGCCAGTGATTTCTTCGGCGAAGAAAACGTGCCCCGTCGCGCCATCACCATGGGCATCGGTTCCATTCTCGATGCGCGGCGTTTGATATTGATCGCCTTTGGTGAACACAAAGCCCCGGTGATTGCCCAAGCCATCGAAGGTGCCATTTCCACCAGCGTGGCGGCGAGCTTTTTGCAGGAACATGCCGACGCCTGCATGATGCTGGATCGCGCTGCCGCCGCCGAGTTGACCCGCTTCAAAGCACCCTGGTTATTGGGGTCGGTCGATTGGTCGCCACGGGTGGTGCGCAAGGCGGTCATCTGGCTGGCCGGCCACTTGAAAAAACCGATCCTCAAACTCACTGATGAAGACTACAACGAACACGGCTTGCAGGAACTGACCGCCAACCATGGGTCAGCCTACGAGGTCAACATTGAGGTCTTTCGCGGCCTGGCCGACACCATTACCGGTTGGCCCGGCGGCAAACCTGATCCGCAAAAACGCCCCGGTGATCGTCGGCGTGCCTCCGATGCCATTTTCCCCAAACGCATCATCGTCTTTTCGCCGCACCCCGATGACGACGTGATTTCGATGGGAGGCACACTCATTCGCCTGGCCGATCAGGGGCATGAGGTTCACGTGGCGTATCAGACTTCGGGCAACATTGCCGTGTTCGATCATGATGCGATGCGCTTTGCCGATTTTGCCGGCGAGTTCAACAGCATTTTTCACATCGACCCCAAAACCGCTGCCCGCATCGAATCGCACATCGAGTCGTTTTTGCGTCGCAAGCAGCCGGGGCAGGTCGATAGCCCGGAAGTGCAGCAAATCAAAGGCTTGATTCGCCGTGGTGAAGCGCGGGCGGCGGGTCGATTCTGCGGCATACCGACGCAGCAGTTGCACTTTTTAGACATGCCGTTTTACGAAACCGGCAAGGTGCGCAAAAAACCATTGGGGCCGGACGATGTGAAAATCGTGGCCGAGTTGTTGGAAAAGGTGCAGCCGCACATGGTTTTCGCAGCCGGTGATTTGTCCGACCCGCATGGCACGCACCGGGTCTGCCTGAAAGCGATTTTCCAGGCCGTGCAGCAGGTGAAAAAGCGCACGTGGTTCAAGGATTGTGAAGTGTGGTTGTATCGCGGTGCCTGGCAGGAGTGGGGGCTTGATGAGTTGGACATGGCAGTGCCGCTGTCGCCGCTGGAGTTGTTGCGCAAGCGGCAGGCGATTTTCCGCCATCAATCGCAGAAGGACAAGGCCCTGTTCCCCGGCACGGACAACCGCGAGTTCTGGCAGCGCGCGGAAGACCGCAATCGGCAAACCGCGCAGGCCTACGACAAACTCGGCCTGGCGGAATATGAGGCGATCGAAGCGTTTGTGAAATGGTCGCCGGAGGGGTGAGGGAAAGCAGAATGATTTCGAATTTCGAATTTCGGATTTAGCGGGACTACCCGCTGTTGAAGTCGTCGAATTTTTCAAGCCAAGAACGAGTCCTGCCGCAGGCGGACGAGGGCTTGGGTATTCTGACGAGTCCAAGGTCCAGTCGCGATCAATCGCGGTGCAAACATCCGAACACGATTCCGTCGCTTGGCCACTCGATCACTTCTCTCAATACCCAAGCCCTCGGCTTGCCAGCCTCGTTCTTGGCTTGGCAAATCCGAAATTCGAAATCCGAAATTCAAAATCACGCACCATACAACCCCAGGTGCATTTTGCCATACGTGCGCACCTCCGGTTCCGACCAACCATCCACCCTCGGCGGCAGCACTCGCTCCGGTGTCCGCAAAATCAACATGCCCTCACTTTCCACGCGACCGCTTTCCCGCAACTTCGTGAGCATCGCCAGTAACTTTGCCTGTTCCTCTGCGTGCTCCATCAGCGCATAAGGCGGATCGCAAAACACCAGCCGCACCGGCTGATACACCAACCCGTTCAGCCACGCCCCACTTAAAATATCACCCCCCAGCACCGTGCCCTGTTCCATCCAGTCAAACTGCTCCAGGTTGGCATCGACGACTTGCCGATGGCGACGCTCCCGGTCGATGAACGTGCAATGGTCACACCCGCGTGACAACGCCTCCAGCCCCAGTTGCCCTGCTCCGCAAAATAAATCCAGCACGTGCCCGCTGCGTACGACCGTGCCCTCTTCATCCGGGTGAGGGAACATGCCCAGCGCCCACAACCGGTCAAACAAGGCCTGTTTGACGCGATCCAGCATCGGGCGGGTGGTCTGGTCCCCCTCGGCCGGGCCGAGGATGGTGCGATGACGATATATGCCTGAAATAATGCGCATGGTTTGGCTCATCGGGGTTCTGAAACCCCCTCTCCCTCCGGGAGAGGGCAGGGTGAGGGCGTCTGTGTTATTGCGTATCTTTTATTTCATCGCGTTTTCGCTCTTCGGCCCTCACCACGGCGAGGTTTTCAACTCTCCCGTGGGGAGAGGGGGTTGCTCGCCCTGATGGATAATGATCGATGATTGATGTATAAACATAATCTTCACAATTTTCAGCCCGCAGGGAGTGACTCGAAACATCGGATAAGGTTTGAGCCGGTTCGAACCTTGATCCATGATCCATCATCCATTATCCATCAAAAACAAACCATGCGTTTCCAAGCCCCCAAAGGTACCCGTGATTTTTATCCCGCTGACTGCGCGATGCGCAACTACATCCTCGATGCCTGGCGCAAGGTGTCGCTGCGCAACGGCTTTGAACAGGTCGATGGCCCGATTTTCGAAACCCTCGATCTTTACAAAGTGAAATCCGGCGAAGGCATCGTCAGCGAACTTTTTCACTTTGAAGACCGAGGCGAACGACAACTGGCCATCCGCCCGGAATTCACCCCGACCCTGGCGCGCATGGTGGCGCAGCAGGCCAACGCCCTGCCCCGACCGATCAAATGGTTTTGCATGCCCAACCTGTGTCGCGCTGAAAAACCGCAGCGTGGCCGACTGCGCGAATTCTGGCAGTGGAACATTGACCTGCTCGGTTCCGACAGCCCCTTGGCCGATGCCGAGTGCATTTTCACCGCCATCGACCTGTTGCAAACCCTCGGTTTAACCCCGCAGCATGTGCGGGTGAAAATCAGTCATCGGCAGACGGTTCGGCACATACTGGCCAAGCTGGGCGTCCCGGAAGACAAAATGCTCACTGCTTTCGACCTGCTGGACCGACGCGACAAAATGGACGAGGCCGAGTTTCGCAAACAAGCCGGGGGCTTGGGGCTGGACGAATACAAGGTCGAACGCTTTGAGGAAACCTGTCGTCGCAAGTACCCGGCTGGTGACCTCGAACACATGAAACGTTCGATCGGCATGAACGAACAACTGGCCGACCTTGAAGCCCTCGACAAGGCGTTATCCAGCTTCGGCATTCAGCGTTGGTGCGAGTATGACCTGGGCATTGTGCGCGGCTTGGCGTACTACACGGGCACGGTGTTTGAGGTGCATGAAACCAGCGGCGCGATGCGGGCGATGGCCGGGGGCGGTCGCTATGACCAGCTCATTCAACTGTTTGACGGACCGGCCACCCCGGCGGTCGGCTTTGGCATGGGCGATGTCGTATTGCTCGAAGTTTTGCGTGACAAAGAGTTGCTGCCTGAACATGCAGTGCAGGGGCCTGATGTGTTTGTGCTGGCGCTCAGTGATACCGGTGCGCTTCGTGTGCCCGGGTTGGTGTCGGAGTTGCGCCTCAAGGGGTTGCACACGCGCTTTTCGTACAAGACGACGCGCAACCTGGGCAAGTTGCTCAAGGATGCCGATGCGATGCGTGCCCGATATGCACTCATTGTTGATGACAAAATCAATGAGGGGCTGGTGACGCTCAAGGAATTGGCCGGCGGCCAGCAGAGTGATGTGAAGGTATCGGAAGTGGTGAGTCGGCTTCTTTGACGCCGTGCCCTTGAGGGCCGGATTCTTGGATGAGTGCGATTCAAACGATCCAGGGCTGAAGCCCTCGGCATCGTTTGTGGCCCAGCCGCCCCCGGCTGGGTCAATCACCCTGGTCGATCACACCGCCGAAGGCGCCCCCGGGTGCGGTGCCACAACATTGCGACAAGTCGCGGCGCTTACAAGCACGCCGACGCAAAGCGTCTGGGCTAAACAAATCCGACATTCGAAATTCGACATTCGAAATTCAATACGCCTTGGCCCACACCACGCGCTGCGGGCTTGGTTTGCCGGTGAAGGGGCAGGTGCCAGGTTCAATCGGCGTTTGCGCACTGACAAAGGGAATGCAGCGTACCGTCACCGCCAGGTCTTTGCGGATGGTTTCCTCCACCTGCGGGTCGCCGGAAAAATGGGTGAGGGCAAACCCGCCATGAATTTCAGGCTGGTCAGCGTTCTGCGGGGTGAAGTAAGCATAAAACTCGTCTTTGCTGTCGATCACCTTCATGTTGGCATTGCGATAGGCCAGTGCCCGATCGCGCAGGTTGGTTTGAATTTCTTCCAGCATCGACCCGATGCGACCGACCAGTTCCCCACGCGGCACGGCTGCTTTTTCCTTGAGTCCCTTGTCACGACGACCCATGAACACAGCGTTTTGTGCCATGTCACGCGGGCCGACCTCGGCGCGAATCGGCACCCCACGCTTGATCCACTGCCAATTTTTATCGCTGCTGGGCAGGTCACGGGTGTCCACCTCCACCCGCACCGGCTGCCCCGCATAACTTTGCGATCGCAACTCGGCGGCCAATGATTGACAATATTCCACCACGGCAGCGGGGTTGTCGGCCTTCATCGTGATCGGCACAATCACAACATGCACCGGTGCCAACTTCGGCGGCAGCACCAATCCATCATCATCCGCATGAGTCATCAGCAACCCGCCCACCAATCGCGTTGACACGCCCCATGATGTTGTCCAGGCATGGGCGAGCTGGTTGCTTTTATCCAAAAACTTGATGTCGCTGGCCTTGGCGAAGTTCTGGCCCAAAAAGTGCGACGTGCCGGCTTGCAGGGCTTTGCGATCCTGCATCATCGCTTCGATGCAGTAGGTATCGACCGCACCGGGAAATCGTTCACCCTCGGTTTTTTTGCCTTGCAGCACGGGCATGGCCATGTGATTTTCGGCAAAGTCGGCATACACGCCGAGCATTTTCATCGTCTCTTCGACGGCTTCCTCCTGCGTGGCGTGGGCGGTGTGACCTTCCTGCCAGAGAAACTCCGCGGTGCGCAGAAACAACCGGGGGCGCATTTCCCAGCGGACGACGTTGGCCCATTGGTTGATGAGCAGGGGCAGGTCACGGTAGCTCTGCACCCACTTGGCGAACGAGGCACCGATAATGGTTTCACTGGTGGGGCGGACGATCAGCGGTTCTTCGAGCGGGCCTGAGGGCACGAGTTTGCCATCCTTGAGTTCCAGCCGATGGTGCGTGACCACGGCACACTCCTTGGCAAAGCCCTCGACGTGCTGCGCTTCTTTTTCCAGAAAGCTCAGCGGAATGAAAAGCGGAAAATAGGCGTTTTGATGGCCGGTGGCTTTGAACATGCCGTCGAGCGTGCGCTGAATATTTTCCCAGAGCGCGTAACCCCAGGGCTTGATGACCATGCAGCCGCGCACGGCTGAGGTTTCCGCCAGGTCCGCCGCCTTGATGACCTGCTGATACCACTCGGGGTAGTTGGCGCTGCGGGTGGGGTTGATGGCGGTTTTGGGGGCGTTGTTCTGCGGCTGCTGCGGCTTGGCCATGGGTCACCTTGGGGTTGAAGAAAGTTGGCAGGGGGCATTGTACGGATTGATGGGAAAACGTGGAGCGGTGAAACAGTCATGTGGTTGGTGTGGGTATGACGCCGTGCCCTTCAGGGCCGGATGACATGATGGTGGTTTGTCATCAGGGGCTGAAGCGCTCGGCGTCAGTGTGGGCAGCGGGTTCTTGCGCTATTGCATTTCAACTCTGCGAAGTGACTTGCGTTTTTCGAATTGATTGGTGGTCCGTTTATTCCGTCTGTGCGGGCGGCGCGGGCTTTGTCATGTCTGCGTTTGGTGCGGTTGGTGACGTTTCTGAATGAATGTTTGGGTTGATCCAGTGAGGCAAGCGGTCAATCGGAGGGCGGGGTCTTCCGATGCTCACCCATGCAGCCGTGCGATGGAGCGTGATCCAGCGGGCGGAAGCAACGGGCGGGGTTGATCGCAAAGGTGCCTCGCGCCGGCCGGGCGAACCAGGGCCGGCACCAGACCAGCGGTGAGGATCACCGCCTATGTGAAAGGTGACGGTTCTGGAACCCAACAAGAGTCGGCCCGGACGCAGGAGGCGGACGTTGCCGCGGGAGGATGGATGGCCATGAGTTAACCCGTCGTCAGCCTGCATGTGAATCGCCCGCCGTTGGGGGAAGGTCTCCCGAGGCAAGCAAACAACGTCCGAATCCATTAACCCAAGTAAGGGGAAGAAACCATGAGTCGAATCAATACGAACATCAATTCGCTGATCGCCCAACGTACGCTGTCCACGCAGAACATGAGTCTGACCAAGAGCCTGGAACGATTGTCCACCGGTCTGGCCATCAACCGTGGTGCGGACAACCCGGCGGGTCTGATCGCCAGTGAAAAGCTGCGCAGCGAAAAGACGGCCATCAGCACCGCCATCGGCAATGCTGAACGCGCCGATCAGATTTCCAACATCGCTGAGGGCGGCCTGCAGGAAATTCAGGCAATGCTGACCGAGCTGCAAGGCCTGGTCGGTGAAAACGCCAACAAGGCCGGCTTGTCGCAGGCGGAAAAGGAAGCCAATCAGCTGCAGGTCGATGCGATCATTCAGACCGTCGATCGTATCGCGGCGACGACCAGCTTCGCCGGCACCAAGCTGCTCAACGGCGGATTTGACTTCACTGTCACTGGCGTCAACGCGGCTGTAGCTGATTACTCGGTCAACGCTGCGAAGATCAACTTCGGTTCATCGCAGGGCGTCAATGCGCTGATCACCGCATCAGCCCAGCGCGGCGGCCTGATTCTGTCGATGGGCGGAGCGCTCGACCTGTCCGCCTCGACCGCCAACTTCACGTTTGAAGTGGCCGGGGTGCAGGGTTCGCGTCAGTTCAGCTTCGCCAGTGGTACGCGGATCAGTGCCGTGGCTGCGGCGATCAACACTTACAAGTCGGTCACCGGCGTGTCCGCCAAGACCAGCGGTGCGACTTCGACGATGCACCTGCGCAGCACCGAATTCGGTTCCGACCAGTTCGTGTCGTTCAAGCTGGTGAACCGTGGCGGGCAGACCGCCGGCGGCGGCGTGGTGGCAGTCAGTGCGACCAATGAAAACGTGCGTGGTGCGGCGCTCACCGCCTGGACATCGGTCAACGAAGTGCGGGACAGCGGACGAGATATCGCCGCGGTGATCAACGGCGTGACCGCCAAGGGCAAGGGCAAAACCGCAGCCATCAACAATGACCTGCTGGATGTGTCGTTGGAATTCACCACCTCGGCGGCCCAGCTCACCGGTGGTACCAATTCCATCAACGCGCTGACGATCACCGGCGGCGGCGCCAAGTTCCATCTGGGTCCGACCGTGGACATCAACAATCAGGTGGCCCTGGGTATCCGCAATGTCGCAGCCCGCAACCTGGGCAATAAGACCACGGGCTACCTGTCCGACCTGGTCGGCGGCAAGAGCGCGGACCTTTTGACGGGCAACCCCGAAACATCACAGAAGATTGTCGATAAGGCGATTGAGCAGGTGTCGCAGCTGCGTGGCCGACTGGGCTCGTTCCAGAAGAACGTGGTGGGTTCGACGATCAACGCTTTGAACGTCGCGTTGGAAAACACCAGCGCCGCCGAGAGCGTGATCCGTGACACCAACTTCGCCAAGGAAACCGCCAACCTGACACGTAACCAGATTTTGGTGCAGGCGGCGTCGAGCGTGCTTTCGACGGCCAACAGCCAACCGCAGGCCGTGTTGGGTCTGTTGCGGTAAAAGTGAAGTTCAAAGGTTGACCGGATGAATGATTCATCACGGTGAACAAAAAAATCAAGGGTCAGAAGCGCAGACAAGGCTTCTGACCCTTTTTCATTGGGCGCTCCTGACGCCGTGCCCTTGAGGGCCGGATGTTTGTTTTTTTTGATCATGCAAACAATCCGGGGATACAGCCCTCGGCATCCGTTGATGTATGTTTGCCCAAGCCCTCGGCCCGTTTGATTGCGTTTTCGTCACTTTTTAATAAGTTCGCTTGACTTTTATATTGGTGCGCACTAAATTGGTATATATGAGTACCAATGATCGTGGCAACACGGCATCGGCATCACGGTCGCCCCGGCGTTCCCGGTCGGCGGCAGCGGTGTCGGAATCAGTTGATATGTCACGAGGCAGCCTCAGCGCCCCGGACCTGGCACGGACGCTGCGGGCACGCATACTGGCCGGCGAATGGGAACCGGGGGTGCAACTGCCCACATGGAACGACATGGAAAACCAGCTCAAGGTGGGACGTACCACCCTGGCCAAGGCAGTGCGTCAGCTCAAGCGTGATGGTTTTGTGTATTCCTCCAGCACACGGGGCACGTTTGTCAGTCCGCATCCGCCCCACTTGTTTCGTTACGCCCTGGCGTTTCGCGGCGAACCCAATTCCGACGGCTGGGTGCGCTTCTGGTGGGCGCTGGCCAACGAGGCGACGGCCTGGAACCTGAACAATCACAGTCAACTGGTTAGTTTTTTCGGCGTGGCGGGTACGGATCAGTCCGCCAGTCACCAAAGGTTGTTGGAAGAGGTGCGTGCGGACCGGTTGGCGGGGGTGATTTTCGTCGGTCATCCGCCGGAGATATCGCAACAGTTGCTCGCGCATCCCTGGTTGGCGAAGGCGGCCATCTGCGGCGAATCGACGCATGAAGGGTTGTCGCGGGTGTACCCGGATTGGGTTTCGTTTATCAAGCGTTCGCTGGAACATCTGCGTGAACAGGGTTGTCGTCGCGTGGCGGTGGTGACCGGCGGGCACCCGGAATTTGCCGCTTACGATCGCGCCATTTTGGATCACGGCATGAGCACACGCAGTTTTTTCCGCGTGGCAGCCACCTTGCGTGACCCTGATTCCGCCCGGCACATCGTTCGGCTGCTCTTGGATCGACCGGAAAACGATCGCCCCGATGCACTGATCATCACCGATGACAACCTGACCGACTCGGCCATGGCCGGGGTGCGCGATTCGGGCTTGCGGGCAGGTGAAGGTTTGCAGGTGCTGGCGCATTGCAACTGGCCGCAGGTCGGCAGTGCTCATCCGGGAGTCACTCGCCTTGGGTTTGATGCTGCCCATGTTTTGCGACAGGCGGTGACGTGTGTGGAAGCCTTGCGACGTGGCGATGACGTGCCGATTCACACGCCGGTGCCGGCGGTGTTCGATCATGAAATCGTGACGGTGAAATCATCGAAGTACCGTGTCGTACCGGGCATGGATGGTTGATTTACTAATTCAAAAGGTTGATGGTGTTGGAGTGTTCCGCACGATCAGCCGACATGTTCGCTTCATATTCAGGAGGAAGCCTATGAAGTTTGTCAATCAAGTTCGCTGGATGGCCTTGTCATCCCTCACCCTGTGTTCTGCCACCGTTTCCGCAGCCGTGTTGGTGCAGACCGATTTCAATTCCGCCACGGTGGGAAGTTACGTTGATGGATCGGTAATCAACAGTGCCGGTGCCGCCATCGAAAAACTGACTGTGGGCAGCGGCGCCAACGTGGACGTGTCGATTGTGAGCCTCGGCGGTAGCAATAACGCGCTGCAATTCACGGAAAACTCCACTACATTCGTCACCGATGGCAGGCCTTTTGTCTCCGCCCCGATCGCTGGCGTGTCCACATCACCCACCGGGAATAACCAGTTAACGACCCAGTTCACCTACACCCGGCTGCTGGACACCATCAGCAACGTTCCTCTGTTCCAGTTTGTGATCAACCAAGCTGCTGCCCTGAACCCCGGTGTCGGCTCGATCATTATTACGGAGGTGCTGGGCACCGGCGTGGTTCGCTATTTCAACGGCAACACCAATACCACCAGTAGTCTGACGCTGTCCGCCGGCACGGAGTACCTTTTCGAAGTTGCTGCCGACCTGTCCAGTGACACGCAGGACACTTGGTCGTTACGCGTGGCCACCGTGGCCAACCCTTCCTCGGCCCTGCTGGATTTGACCAACCTCAACACTCGTAGCGCCAATGCCACACCGGGCATTGTGTTGTTTAGAGCCGGGGCCAACGCCGGGGCTGCCAACCCCAGTCCCTTTGCCCAAGTGGACAACCTGTTAGTGCAGGCTCGGGCGATCCCCGAACCGGCAACGCTGGCGCTGCTGGGGGTGGGCTCGATGTTGATGCTCGCTCGTCGTCGCCGATGAGTCATGACGAAATTAGACCACGGCTGGTTAGCGCTGTCCGTGGTCATTGCCGCGAACATGTCGGTTCCGTGAATCACCGATGTTCAAATGTGAGGGGTCTAGGCGTAAGGAGCCTGCCATGTCAACCATCAAACCAGCCCCACGCATCGCACCGCAAATCGTGCTGCAACACGGTGCCTTCAGCTATGTAGCGACCTGTCAACCCGGGTCGGGTTGTTCATCGTTGATCGATTCGGTCAGCGGTCAATCAGCTATGGGCGCTCGGTTCCCTCTCGGGGCGGCGCATGAGATCGTGTACGAAGCCGACGCGGCGTATTCAGCTATGTAGCGACCTGTCAACCCGGGTCGGGTTGTTCATCGTTGATCGAT
>CAZJMK010000080.1:0-13626 GCA_964547135.1 uncultured Phycisphaeraceae bacterium
AACGGATTCAGTACCAAAATCAATCCCCAGCGCAGCCTTGGTTGAGCGGTGTTTGTACATCCACGAATTCCTTTGGTAAGTATTCCAAGCAATGCTTGAGGAGTTTTTCAAACAGTCTCCTCATTAAGTCACGTTATGTCTGTTCAGTACTTCGAGCTGTTAGGTCATTGTGGTATGGCGGTGATCTTGAAGTTGTATCCCTCCGGATCATTTACCAGTGGCGTAATGAGAATTGAGAACTCTGAAAAATCCCTATCCCCATGGGAGTGGTTGGCCGAGCCCCCGGGGCGAGGCCGGGGGAGGGCCGATGAAGAAAAGACCTTGAAATACCGTACGACCAAACGCTCTTGCGCTCTCACTCTACCCGCATATCGGGTCTCCTACTACGAAGCAGGTCTCCTGCCTCTCCCGGAGGGAGAAGGGATTGTTCAGAGCGCTCATGTGCCTTTGGCTTGCCTCTGTGATCTCTGTATTGAATTCTTGTTTCGGCTTTTTCTCATCTTCGTATCCTTCGTGTCATCCTGGCCCCTTTACGATGTGTGTTTTTCTTGGCGGCTTGGCGGCTTGGCGTAGAAGAAAAAGCGAGCGTGTGTTCTCGGCGAGTATGGCGTTGCGACTGGCGCGCTTCTTCGGGACATCCCCGGAGCTTTGCGCCAACCGGCAAAGCCAATATGAACTGGACATCGCTGCGGATAAAAACAGTGAAATCGTGGCCAGAATCAAACCCTGGCAGGTGCAGCCACAAGCCGTTCATGCGTAAGGAACCCTGTCATGGCCAGCCTGTCAAAAGTAGCCCTGTAAATACTGGTCATATGGAGACATGGAAACCGTGTTTCTGACCCAACTGTGCCTACTGAACCATACCGAACAGATACCGAATGGGCCTGGTGCGATTCGAACGCACGACCTCACCCTTATCAGGGGTGCGCTCTAACCAACTGAGCTACAAGCCCGGCCAACGATGCACACGAACTTTCGCCCGCTACATCGAGACAGGTCAGGGTAAAACATTTTGCCGATTTGGTCAAGCCCTGAGCGCGATGAAAATGAGCTGGGTGGTGATGGTTGAGTTGTGAAATAGAGAAAGGGGTGCCACTGGCAACTTGTTTTTTGTGCCGAAAATAAACGGCCATGCACTGGCAACAAGTTGCCCGTGACACCCGCATCGGCGTTGTTGACGCCGTGCCCTTGAGGGCCGGATGGCTTGATACATCCTCCAATGAAAACGATCCGGGGCTGAAGCCCTCGGCGTCAACGATGGTCGTAAACCCATCCTGCACTTCATGCGGACATGAAGTTCAGGCGTGAAGAACGAAAAATCATCCACTCAACCAATCAACCAATTAACCAATTAACCAATTAACCAACCAACCCATCAACCCATCAACCAATCAACCTTCATCATCATTTGATCTGACTCATCTTGATCGGGCAACGGTTCCTGGCCGACTCGGTCACGGCATACAACACCTTCTGCGTTTCAAAGGCATCGGCAAAATCGGGCAGCGGGACAATGGGTTCCTCACCGGCCAGGGCGACGCAGATGTCGGCTGCCATGTTGATGAAGGAGTGTTCGTAGCCGACGATGTGAGCCGTGGGCCACCAGTTTTTCGCCCAGGGGTGACCGCCGGCTCCGCTGGTGACGTTGATGCTCGACCAGCCCTGCAATTTGCTTTCCAGCGTGGCGTCGTACCAGTCCAATACGTTCATATTTTCGAAGTCGAAGCGCAGGCCGCCCTTTTCGCCATGCACTTCAATCGTGTTGGCGTTTTTGTAACCGGTGGCCAGGCGGGTGGCTTCAAAACTGGCGACCGCTCCGCCGGCGAACCGCGCCAGAAACAGCACCGCATCATCGACCGTCGATTTGCCCTTTTTCGCCGTTTTGGAAGCACCTTTGCCGGAAATTTCTCCGCCGTAGGACCCGGGGATGTAACGCTCCTTGATGAAGGTTTCCAGCACCGCGCCGCTGATTTCGGTGATCTCTTCGCCGGTGATAAAGCGTGCGGTGTCGATAGAGTGGGCACACAGATCGCCCAGTGAACCCGAACCAGCCACGTCACCCTGAAACCGCCAGATCAGCGGAGCATCGGGGCCTGCCCAGTCCTGCAAATAGTTGGCGCGGACGTGATAGATTTTGCCGATGCGTCCCTCTTTGACAATCTGATGCGCCAACGCGATGGCCGGGCAGCGACGATAGTTGTACCAGACGAAGGTCTGACACTTTTTGGCCTTTTTGGCGGCCTGCATCATGGTGCGGGCGTGGTCGAGGTTGTCGGCCAGGGGCTTTTCACAGGCGACGTTTTTGCCGCCTTCCAGTGCGGCGATGGCCATTTCCGCGTGCATGTGATTGGGTACGCCGATGTCGATCAGGTCGATTTCCGGGTTCTCAATCGGCAGTCGCCAGTCGGTGGTGAAGTTATGCCAACCCCAGCGGGCGGCAAAGTTTTTCAGTTCCTCTTCATTGCGTGCCGCGATGGTGTGCATCGTCGGCTGCCGTGATAAATCAAAAAATTTGGGGACTTTCATCCATGCGTTGGAATGCGCACGTCCCATGAACTTGGAACCGATCAGTGCGATGTCGATTTGTTCGCCGGCCATGATGGTACTCCCGTAATGATGGGTAAAGGATAATGGATATTGGATCATGTTCCAAACAAGATGGGGTATTGGTCAAGGGGCCAGTATTCATGACGCCGTGCCCTTCAGGGCCGGATGATCATGATTTGATCCGGGGCTGAAGCCCTCGGCGTCAATAATGGTTAGAAACCAGCGCGCACAAAAAAACCCAGGCATACCGTGGGGCTGTGTCTGGGCTTAGTAATGTTGACAATCGAAACAGTCGGCGATCAGGCCACGACGTAACGACCGCCGCGGGCGTCGTCGGCTTCGACGCGCTTGACCGTGCCGGCCTGAACAAGCTTGGTCAGGGCGTTGTTGGCACTGCCGCCGCGACCTTCCTTGCTCCAGTGTTCGTTGACTTCCTTGGCGCTGGGTCGGCCATGCTTTTTGATGAACGCCAGAACGGATTCGTCGCCGGTCGTTTCAAACTTGCCACGGGTGCGTTTGCCGGGTTTGGTACCGGGTTTGGGGCCGGGCTTGCCCTTGGCCTTGACGACCGTGCCCAGGCTCAGGCCCGAACCACTGAAAATGGCGTCGATTTCGTCAATCTTCGCCTGGGTCTTGTCGATCACAGCCTGCAACGCGGAGCGCTCATCCAACAGTTTTTTGAGCGAACGCTGCAACATCTTGGCGGGCGACATCTTCGGCATGATCCGATTCTCCTATGAACGTGTGTTCTCCTGACATCGGAGAGTAGGACACGTTGTGCTAAGCATGAAAAAGTAGTACGACGCGAAGAAGCAGGTCACAAAAAACTTCAAACATGTCTGCGTTGCCTGGTTGGAAGGGTGATGGATTCAAAGATCACAGTGGGTGGGGTTGCGATTCTGATTCCGGGATTCATGGTAATGCTTGAATACTCATTCCCTCGGAAATGATGTTCATATGGTAGTCACAATCCTACCAAGATGCAAGTAGCAAATGAAGAAATCAGGTGAATGACCGGCTATGAATCGGGGATTGTCCTGCGACGGGGCGGAACAATCGGTATCATGCCCGGCATGACACCGACATTGACACAACAGATGGAACTGCTCTGCCGAGGGGTCGAAGGCGTTTTCAGCAGCGAAGAATTAGAGCGCAAACTGGCATCGGGCAGGCGGCTGCGCATCAAGCTGGGTATGGACCCCACCGCCCCGGACCTGCACCTGGGCCACACCGTGGTCTTGCGGAAACTACGCCAATTTCAGGACCTTGGCCACAAGGCGGTGCTCATCATCGGCGACTACACCGCACGCATCGGCGATCCGACCGGACGCGATACCACCCGGCCCATTCTCGATGATGCGACGATTCTGCGCAACGCCCAAACCTACCTCGATCAGGCGGGCAAGGTGTTGGATACCTCAAGCGAAAAACTCGAAGTGCGCCATAACAGTCAATGGCTGTCGAAACTATCTTTCGCGGATGTGCTCAAACTCACCGGCCAGATGACCGTCCAACAGATGCTCCATCGGGAGAACTTTGCCAAGCGGATGGAAGCGGGCAGGGAAATCATGGTCAGCGAGTTTATGTATCCGTTGATGCAGGGGTACGACTCGGTGGTGGTGAATTCGGATGTGGAATTGGGAGGCACCGACCAGACCTTCAACAACCTGGTCGGGCGCGATCTCATGGCTCGGTATGGTTTGGATAAACAGGTCGTAATGGTGATGCCGATTTTGGTAGGACTCGACGGCAGAGAGAAAATGAGTAAATCCAAAGGGAATTATGTGGGTGTGACCTTTGAGCCTGAGGATATGTATGGGAAGGTGATGAGTATTCCCGACGGACTGATGCCCAACTACTTTACGCTGTTGACCGCATTACCCAAGGATCGCTTGCAAAGCCTGTTGGACCCGCAGGTGACACATCCGCGTGAAGCCAAAGACATACTGGCACGGGTGATCGTGGAGGAGTTTCATAGTTCGGACGCAGCCAATCGTGCTGCGGAGGAGTTTCGCAGGCGCTTCAGCCAGGGCCTGTTGCCGACGGAGTTGGAAGTCAAAACCGTGGCTACTTCGCCGATCGGGTTGATCGCGTTGTTGCGTGAAGTGGGTTTTGCGACCAGTAATGCTGAAGCGAGGCGAAGTATCGAACAGGGTGCGGTGTCGATCAACGGTGAAAAAAACAGCGACCCCAAGGCGATGGTGAATATCGACGGCGAATTGATATTACAGGTCGGCAAACGGAGGGTGTGCAAGGTTACTCGGCAGGGGTGAATATTAAGTTGAGGGATATTTCGAATTTCGGATTTCGAATTTGCCAAGCCAAGAACGAGGCTGGCAAGCCGAGGACTTGGGTATTCTGAGTGGTTGATCGGTTAACTGGTAAATCGGTTAATCGGTCAGAAAAGACAACTGCCATTCCGTCCAATGAACCAATTAACCGACCAACTGATTAACCCCTATCATTAGACGCGATCAATCGCGGCGCTGTGACTAATGACGCCGAGGGCTTCAGCCCCGGTTTTCATTCTCAAACATCCGGCCCTCAAGGGCACGGCATCAACAACGCCGACGCAAAGCGTCCGCGCTAAACGTTGGCATGGCTGCACTCATCACGGCGGATGATCGTGTATAATTGCTTGGTTCCCCCGGACCCCCGCCCCCGGACCCCGGTAACGATTGGCCCGGGGTGAACCTTATGCAAAGGACTTTCCATGGCGACCAGTTACGGTGCCTTGTGTTCGGATTTTTACGTCAACAGCAAGCTCGCGCTCAAGATGGACCTGCCCGGCGAACGCGAGACCATTTTGCATTTGTTCGACCGCATCACTCGCACCATTCCGAGCATGGACCACTTCCATCGTTACGAACAGGAACTGGTGCTCGAATCAAGTCGGCGGGAAGCCGAGTATCGCTGGTGTTCCCTGCGGCGGACCAGTGTGCGCTGCGGGCATGTCAATCCGCAGAGCCTGGATGACGCTTTCAAATATCACAAATTCGTGCTGGAACTGTCGCCCAGTTATCTGTCGATCAGTCCGCTGGACATCGACTACATCGAATTGCTTTTCGGCTTCGATCTGGAATGCAAAGGCAATCACGATGACGTGGTGCACGAGGCGCTTTTTGCCCATGGGCCACTGGGGAATCTGCTTCGGATGGAGGATGCGAAGATGCTGGACGTTCAGCCGGTGTTCGGCATGTCGCTGTCCAAGGGCGGCGATTTGCAGGCTTATTTTGAAGTGAAAACGCGCTCGCGCACCCGGCGCGGTTCGACCGGTCGCTCCGCCGATGAACCGTTGTCGATTTTTCTGACCCTGCGCAAGTATGGGCCGATGCGCAAGGTCGAGGAACTGGGCAAGGATTTGACGATGCTTCGGCGCCATGCCGAGGTGTTGGCGACGGAAAAGGTGATTCCGGAACTGGTGACGCCGATCGCAAGACATATCACGTCGAGCAATCCGTGAGGCGAATGGAAGTGACCGGGTGATTTGCATCGTTTATCGCAAACGCTTTGTGTCGGCGGTGAAGGTTAGCGCCGCGACTTGTCGCGCCTGATATGTAGCCCAGCCGCCCCCGGCTGGGATGATGATGGATGATGGATCATGGATGATGTTCAAACCAAGTGATTGAGGTCGAACACCATCTCTGAACATTATCCATCATCCATGATCCATGATCCATCATGTACAACCATCCGGCCCTGAAGGGCACGGCGTCAACTACGCCGACGCCAAGCGTCCGCGCTAAACATCGGCAATCACACTTTCAACACCGCATGCAGATCACCATGACCGGTGAGTTTGTCTCGTCCGTGTAAAAAGGTGAGTTCCATCAAGACGGTGATGCCCGCCAGTGTGCCGCCGGATTGTTTGACCAGTTCGCAGCAGGCTTTCATCGTCCCGCCGGTGGCCAGCACATCGTCCACCACCAGCACACGCTGACCGGGCTGGATCGCGTCCACGTGAATTTCCAGCCGATCTTTCCCGTACTCAAGGTCGTACTCGATGGCGAGCGTTTTATAGGGCAACTTCTTGGGCTTGCGAATCGGCACGAACCCGGCGGACAAAGCCTGTGCGATGGCGGTGCCGAAAATAAACCCACGACTTTCCGCCCCGGCCACCAGGTCAATCTGTTTGCCGCGAAACGGGTTGACCATCAGTTCCACCGCCATGGCCAGCCCGCCCGGATTGGCCAGCAGCGGCGAAATGTCCTTGAACATGATCCCCGGCTTGGGCCAATCTTTGATGTCGCGGATCAGAGCGGTCAGTTGATCGGTTTGCATGTTGCGACCTTTGATGAATCCCTTTTCATTGCGAGAGACTTCACTTAGCCCCCGGTCATTGACCGGGGGCGAAATGAGCGGATGGAATACCCGTTTTGATTTACGCCGTCGTCGTCAGCACTTCCACATGGGTGTAGGGGTCCAGGTGTACGACTGCGATTTCGCCGTCGTCCAGTTCGAGGATCAGCCGATCGAGCCAGAGTTTGTCATCCTTGGCGTGGGCGTACCACGATCCGGTTTTGGTGCGTTCCACGCGAACGACTTTCCCTTCCACCGGTATCGTCCACACCCGGGCGCGATGGGCAATCTGCTGCACCACCTTCACCCGCTGACCGGGCGACAGTGCGGGTATCTTCGTTGCATTTTGGTTGGGTTGATCCTGACTCATCCATCGGACTCCGTCGTGGTTAACCGAGTGTCATCATACGTTGCAACGCCCCCGGCTGCATCCAGCCCGGCTACGATGTAACATCATCAACGCCTCAACATGCCTCTGGTTGCAAACGGAAACTATCTTTGACCGCACAACCTTCCAACCCCGATGCGCGTTCCGCTGCCTTTGCCGATACCAAGGCACTGTCGGGTTGCCGATTCAGTCAGGTACCGCGGGGTGAGCATCGCCGGGCGCTGGCGTTACTGCTCACCGGTCAGAGCGACGCTCACGCCCCAGCCGTCGATTCCTTTTTGACCTACGCGCGTCAGCAGAACCTGACCCTGCAACATTTATGGTGGGCGTTGCGTGACGATGAGCCGCAACTAGCCGCATTGCTGATGCCCTGTGCCGGCCGCACCGCGATGATGTTTTTAAGCCCCACTTCCAAAAATCAGCGCGATGCTCAACCGGTCGCGGTGGAGTTGATCCGACGTACCGTGCAAAGTGCCAATCCCGCTCATGTCCATTTGGTACAAGCCCTGCTCGAACCTCGGCAAACCAATATCGAACAACTTTACCTACAGGCTGGGTTCACCACGCTGGCCACGCTGGTTTATCTTGAAAATACTTTGCCGATGAGCCGTGCCGCCGCATCACCCCCGGCAATCAACTGGCCTGATCAATTCAAACTGCAACTCGCATCGTACAGCCCGGCTCAGCACGACCTGTTTGCCCGCACCATTTTGGCAACCTATGAAGACACCCGCGACTGTCCGGGGTTGCGCGGTTTGCGTGACATTGCCGACATCATCGACGGGCATCAATCGATTGGTCGATTCGATCCGCACCTCTGGCACGTGTTGCATCAGGGCGATGAGCCGGTGGGCGTGATGCTGCTCAACCCCATGCCCACGCAGGGCACGATGGAACTGGTGTACCTGGGCTTGACGCCTTCATGGCGCGGCAGGGGGCTGGGCAAAACCCTGTTGCAATGGGGATTGGAATTGACCCGCTCCGCGCATCTGCGTTCGATGATCTGTGCCGTGGATGCAGACAATGCCCCGGCTGTGAACCTGTATCAATCATTGGGCTTCGTCGCCACCGGTCGCAAAGTCGCATTGATTCGGACGCTTTGAATCGGGGCTGTGCTGCTTATGAATGTGGCACCGCCCGGGGGCGCCCTCGACGGTGTTTCGTGATGGATCATGGATCATGGATGATGGATAATGTTCGGAGAGGGTACAGGTCAAACAACGCCGGGTTTGAACATCATCCATTATCCTTTATCCATTATCCATCATGTCATGGGTAGCTTTATTCCCCCAACCGTCGCGCCACTTCCTCCGCCAGCACTTGACCAATCACACGGTTGCCCGCCGCACTGGGGTGAACCCATTGATCCCGGTACATCGCCTGCCCCGCTTTCGAAGCCTCGCGCATCGCTTCAAACAACGGCACCACCGGCACGTTCATCTCCCGACACACTTGCAAAATTTTCCCGTAACCCGTCTGCGGCGAACCCATCATTTCACCGACTTCAAAATGCTGTGCCACCCAAACCTTGGCCCCCACAGCCTTCGCCTGATTTATCAATTCACGCAAGGCCTGCAAACTGGTCGCCTCCGCCTGCTCGGTTGGTAATGCTGCTTCCGTTTGCTGGTCGGGCACTTCCCCCGTGAACCACCAACGCACCACAGCCCCATATCGCCCAAACAATTCCGTCAGCGCTAGCCAGGGTTTGCGATCCGGGAACCCCACATCCACGCCCACCAAAGGCACAAACGTCGGAGCGTCAAAAGCATCATGACTCGACAGCACAATCACCACCACATCGGCATCAAACCACCCAAATTTTTCCACGTAAGCCAGCATGTTCGCCGGCCCCCAACTGCCCGCAGAAATGTTACCCACGAACACCGGTCGCTTGAGTTTTTGGCGCAGTTCGTCCTGCAAAACAGTCGTGGGTAAATCCATCTGATCAATGTGCCCACCCCCGTTGACCACACTGTCCCCCAGCACCATCACCCGCAGTTCATTCGAGTCGGTTTTGCTTTTCGGAAAATCATCACTGCGCATCGAAAAGGCGTTGTAGTAATAATGATTGCCAAAGCGTTTGCCCGATTGATTGGGTTGAAACAGGTATTCGATTTTGTCATCAGCCATGACCAACGGCGGATCGCCCAGCCCCAGGTAATACCGGGCAAACAACTCCGCGCCGAGCACCAGTAACAGCAACAACACCAACCCGCCCACCGCCACCTTGCAACAGCGGCAGCCGGCTTTGTCGCAACCCTGTGCCCCCTTCCGGCAGCAGCAGCGACGGGGTTTTTCTGTCGTCGGCGGATCGGTCGAAACGGGTGATTGGTCATGGGCCGGGGTGGTCATGATGACTCCTTGTCATTGCCGCGTGATGCCAATGATCATGATAATCGATCACTTCGTGTCATCCGTCAATGACATCAATCGGAGCCGCGAGTGGTAACGAGCGGTGTATTTTGAAACACCACTCGCTTCCGCTCGTGGCTCTGAACCTTAACCCACTTTCTCCGGCGCCTGCACCACAATCTTCAATTGCTGTTCATCGCTATCGACGACCAGGCGCGAACCCTCCACCACCTCGCCGGCCAGAATGCGCCGACCGATGGGTGTTTCCAAATGTTGCTGCAAATAGCGTCGCAACGGCCGCGCTCCGTAAGCCGGGTCATACGCTTGCTCGGCGACATAGCGTCGTGCTGCCGGGGTAAGTTCCAAATGCAAGCCTTGTTCGCTCAGTCGTCGCGCCAATTCCGCTGCCTGAAGCTCGACGATTTTTTCAATCTGCGTCAGCGCCAGTGGCTGGAAGATCACCACCTCATCGACCCGGTTCAAAAACTCAGGGCGAAAGTGACCGCGCAACATGCCCATCACGTTGTTGCGTGTCGCTTCGGACAATTGCCCACTGTCGCGCGTGCCGCCGGTGACCGCATCATCGAGCATGAACTGCGAACCCAGGTTGCTGGTCATGATCACGACGGTGTTTTTGAAACTCACCGTGCGACCCTGGCCATCGGTGCATCTGCCATCGTCCAAAATCTGCAACAACACGTTGAACACATCGTGATGCGCTTTTTCGATTTCATCCAGCAAAATCACGCTGTAAGGCTTGCGGCGCACCGCTTCGGTGAGTTGCCCGCCTTCCTCATAACCCACGTACCCCGGCGGGGCGCCGACCAGCCTCGACACCGTGTGCTTTTCCATGTACTCGCTCATGTCCATGCGAATCAGGTTGTCTTCACTGTCAAAAAGTGACTGTGCCAGGGCCTTGGCCAGTTCGGTTTTACCCACGCCCGTCGGTCCCAGAAAAATGAACGAACCGATGGGCCGACGCGGGTCCTTGATGCCCGCCCGTGCCCGCACCACCGCATCGGCCACCGCCTGCACCGCCTCATGCTGCCCTACCACCCGCTGATGTAACAACTCATCGAGGTGCAACAACTTTTGCCGTTCGGTCTGCAGCAGCCGCGCCACCGGTATGCCTGTCCAACGTGCCACGATCTGCGCGATTTCCTCTTCCGTGACCTGCTCGCGCAGCAACTTGCCGGTTGAGCCGGTGGTGTTGTCAACCTTGCTCGTACCCGTCGATGAGGTCGCGCTTTCCAACTGTGCCAGTTGCTTTTCCAGTTCGGGCAGTTTGCCATATTTCAACTCGGCGGCACGATCGAGTTGATGCTGCCGTTGTGCTTCGTCGATTTGCTGACGAAGCTGCTCGATTTGCTGACGAAGTTTGGTCACCTGGCCGATGGCCTGTTTTTCATTCTGCCACTGGGCGCGCATGGCATCAGCCTTGCTGCGCTGCTCCGCCAATTCTTTTTGCAACACTTCCAACCTTGACTTGCTATGGGCGTCGGTCTCTTTTTGCAAAGCGCGTTCTTCGATTTCCAACTGCGTCACGCGCCGGGTGACCTGATCCAGTTCCGTGGGCATCGAATCGATTTCCGTGCGTATCAGCGCACAAGCCTCGTCCACCAGGTCAATCGCCTTGTCGGGTAGAAAGCGATCCGCAATGTAACGATGCGAAAGCGTGGCCGCAGCCACGAGCGCATGGTCGGCAATTTTCACCCAGTGATGCACTTCAAACCGTTCCTTCAGCCCGCGCAGAATCGACACCGTGTCCTCCACCCCCGGCGGCTCCACCACCACCGGCTGAAAACGTCGCTCCAGTGCCGCATCCTTTTCCAAATGCAGTCGATATTCGTCCAGCGTCGTCGCCCCGATGCAATGCAACTCACCACGGGCCAGCATCGGTTTGAGCATGTTGCCCGCGTCGATGGCGCCCTCAGCCTTGCCCGCACCGACGATGGTGTGCAGTTCATCAATGAACAAAATCACCCGCCCATCGCTCTGCTTGATTTCATTGAGCACCGCTTTCAAACGCTCTTCAAATTCACCACGAAATTTCGCGCCCGCAAGCAATGCTGCCAGGTCCAAGGCAAATACGGTGCGGTCTTTCAAGCCTTCGGGCACATCGCCGCGCACGATGCGCTGGGCCAGTCCTTCGACGATGGCGGTTTTGCCCACGCCCGGTTCGCCGATGAGCACGGGGTTGTTTTTGGTTTTGCGTGACAGAATGCGAATCACCCGGCGAATTTCCTCGTCACGTCCGATGACCGGGTCGAGTTTGCCGGCACGAGCATCGGCCACGAGGTCGCGCCCGTAACGGGTGAGGGCTTCGTAGGTGGCTTCGGGGTTGGCGCTGGTGATTCGCTGATTGCCGCGCACCGCGGTGAGGGCGGACAAAAATGTATCGCGACTGATGCCCAGCGTGCGCAAAATATTGCCCGCCGGCGAATCATTTTGAGCCAGCATCGCCAGTACGAGGTGCTCGACCGACAGGTATTCATCTTTGAGTCGCTGCGCCTGGTCCTGCGCCCCGACGAGGATTTGACTTAGGCGCTGAGTGATCATCACCTGCCCGGGCGCGTTAACAGCCGAGCCGCTGACCCGTGGCAGCTTGTCGAGTTGACGTTGTGCTTCACTGAGCACCACCTCTGCGGGGCGATTCAGTTTGGTGAACAGTTGCGGAACCAGACCGCGCTCCTGTTGCAACAGTGCAGCCAACAGGTGCAGGTCATCGACCTGCTGATGATTCATGCGCATCGCCAGGGCTTGTGCAGCCTGTAACGCAGCCTGTGTGTTCTCGGTGAATTTGTTGGGGTCCATGGGGTACCTTTCCGCATTCAGGTTCGCGTGCTTGCACCATAAAATGCAAACCCAAGGCCCGCCTATGCCACGAAATCGCCTTGAAAATCGTAGGTCGGACTGTCAGGTGCGACATTGCGACAAGGTCGGGTGTCGATATGACAGGGGTAAAGAAGTGGTCCAGTGGCCAAGTGGTCGAGTGGTCAAGTGTCAGAACCAAGCCAAGGACGAGGCTGGCAAGCCGAGGACTTGGGTATTCCGAATGGTTGATCGGTTAACTGGCAAATCGGTTAATCGGTTGACGAACTGACCGAGTGGCTCATGATGACGCCGAGGGCTTTAGCCCCGAATGGTTTTCCTTAAAAAGAGGAATCAAAATCAGCCGGCCCTGAAGGGCAGAGCGTCATCGACGCCGACGCAAAGCGTCCGCGCTAAACAAACTCGAAATTCAATGCCACGCGATCACTGCCCATCAAAACATTATCGTTCCACCACCAAGCTTCTGTGAACCCGAGGGCAATATGAGTTCGCCCTGTAACCCTTTGGGCAGGGTGATGCGACCGGTCAGCCGACCTGCTTGTTGCGACAGGGACAATTCGATTCTGCCCAAGGGGTGCGGCAGCGTGCCTTCCACCCGCTGCAAGGGGCCGAGTTGCGGACGAATCGACACCGACGCAAACCCCGGCAACGCAGGGCGAACCCCCAGCACCGAGGCAAACAGATGATAAATCGGGTGTGCCCCCCAGGCATGACAATCCGAACGCGACGGTTCAGGGCTTTCCAAGGTTGTAGTGCAACCCAGCGTTATAAACTCACGCCAAATGCTCAGCCCGGCAAAAAAAGCATCGATCATGCCGACCTGTGCTGCTGCTTCGAACAGGTAGTGACGAAAGTACACGGTGGTCTGCGCCAGGTCGCTTGCTTCCCACATGGTTGCGAAAAGTCTGCGTTCATCCGCCTGTGAAAGTCGCCGACTCAAAATCGCCAGACATTGGCTGTGCTGCGAAAAGTGTTCGCCTTGCAAATCATCCGCGTACAACCCGATCGCAGGTCGCTGGAATCGTTGCTGAATCACGCTGAATAGTTCGTTCGCCCGGCGTTCCCACAACCCGGCATACTCCGCCTCGCCCGCCCAATGTTCCAGTTCCGCCGCCGCCTGCAAGGCCAGCAAATACTGCCACTGTAAAATGCCGCTAGTGTTTCATTGCATCTATAAGGTAGCAATAGCCGATCCTCATGATATCACC
>CAZJMK010000081.1:0-12846 GCA_964547135.1 uncultured Phycisphaeraceae bacterium
AAGAAAAGGCCTTGAAATACAGTACGACCAAACGCTCTTCCGCCCTCACTCTACCCGCAAAGCGGGTCTCCTACTGCGAAGCAGGTCTCCTGCCTCTCCCGGGGGGAGAGGGGATTGTCCAGAGGGCTCATATTTACCCTCTAAAAAAACATCTTTCACAGCTTCCAGATAACCAAAGCCGTTGAGCATGTCGGGCAGAAGGTAGCTTCCCTCCACCCATTCGTTCCAGGCGTTGATGGTGATCAGTCTGGGGTGGCCGGGGTGACGATCGACATAGTCCTTGGCTTTGTATAGATAGGCGGCAAAGCTCTGGGGTGTGTTGTGAATATGCACGCAATCCATTTCCCCCTTGGCCGGGAATCGGGGGGTGTCGTCCCATCCGACGGATACACAGGGGATGACCGGAACATCGACCACGGATTCCATTTGCTGACGGATGGCCAGCGATTGTGCGGCATAATCCAAATAATCCTCGGTGGATTTGGCCATGTTGTACATGGCAACGCTGTTGTATCCCATGCCCTTGATTTTGCCGGCGAAACTGCGCGCAGCGGATTCAGACATCAGGCCTGCTCCGCCCTGGTTCCACTGAATATGCAGACCGGGAAACCCGGCTTTTTTGACTTCACTGCGGAAGTAGTCAAGTGCCTTGCGTGCCTCTGCCGGGTCGCTGTTAAAGCTCTGCAACAGTTTGTCGTAGCTGAACAGCGAAAACACCGGCTCGCCGTTGATCTTGAAGTAGTTCGGCAGTTTGAAGTACTGGTTGATCACCCGGTCAACAATGATCCGAAAGTTCTTCAAGTCCACCTTCGCATCCCACAGAATATCGGTATTGTCTTTATAGCGATGCACGTTCCAGTAGTTGTATTTCACATCATGGTTGGCCCACATGATATAAAACTGCATTTTGTGATTGTTCTTCGCCTTGAGGAACCCGTCGTTGAGCGCACTTTCGAGGTACGGCCCGTTTTCGTACCAATACCAGTCGTAAACAAAAACATTCACACCGTGGGCCGTGGCTGCCTCGATCCAGCGTTCGACCACGGCTGGGTCGTTATCCATCTCGCAACCCCAAAGCGGCTGGCGCGGCTGGTAATGCCCCTTGAATCGGGGTGTGCCTTTGTTGATTACTTCCCACTCGCCCCGGCCTTCGCCCCACAGCTTGCGTGCCGCCAAAGGGTCGTTGTGGCAGGAGGGCCATATGTACGCTGCAACATGGTAATCACTGTGACTCATGAAAAAGTACTCGCATCATAAAAGTAGTTTAAGGAACGGAGTGTTACGTCAACTTGAATCACGACCCGTCGATACCAACGACGGCTTTGTTAGGTTGTATCAGCACCCGATTCAGCACGGGCAGACAAGCTGCCAGTGGCCCCCGACACATCGCCAAGACACCCGGCCATCAGCGTGCGATTTCATGGGCACAGATCGCCGCCAGCAAGGTCGGCCAAAGGTTGTGTTGCGGGGTGAACTCACCCAGGCCGTGGTGAATGTCCGAGCCGAACACCACGCGGTAGGGGTAGGGCATTTCAATCGGCGGCGGCTGGTAGCCATCGGCTTTGCCCATATTTTCTTTGGTTAGACGATTGCTCATCAGGCCGAAGGCGATCAGCCCCGGAAAGGGGTATTTCAAACCTGTGCCTGCGAAATCACGATGATGCAATGAACGCGGCATGTCGTGACCGAAGCCGGTGATGAAGGATCGCCCCAGCGGATTGCGACCGGCGGTGTAGCTGATTTCCGCATCGATCCATTGATGCAGATTTCGCCGCATTTCGGATGTGAAGGTGACCTGCGGATCGTCGGTCAGCAGCAGCAGCGGCAGGTACTCAAGCGCGCTCAGGTAGGGATTGTTCAGAGACATGCCGTACTCGCCAGTCCCCCTTGGCCCCATCGGTCTTGCAAAGCTGAACCCGGTGGGCGATTGATCCGGGTTGGTATTCACCAAGGCAAGCAAGCCGGGGTAGCCATTGTCCAGCACTTCCTTACGGATGGCTGCCAACACTTGCGCATCGCCTTTGCGATAACCAATCTGATCGTAAATCAGATAGGCTCGTGCTGCGGTAGGCTGACCGGAAACAGCGTTGCGTGGATTGGTATAACCCTTGCTCGAAGAATACGCATCGTGATACTTCTTTTCGCCGGTGAGCGCCCACAGGCTCACGGCTGCGTTGGCCTTGGCTGAGCCGAAATCCCGGTGGCTGCGCCAGGCCGGATTCCAGCCCGGCAGACGCGCATCGTTTTCATATTGGAACGCCCAATTCCACGCGGCAAGGGCACGTTCGATATAGAACTGTTTCATGGCCGAGTCACCCAGCCGATCAAAACTGATGGCGGCTGTGGCGGCAAACCCGGCGTAGGCATAACTGGCCCATGGGTCGGGTCGGCACAAGTGCATGTTGTCATCCGGCTTGAACCGGGTGGCAAAGGATTGAAAATCACGGTTCATGCCGATGTACCCGCGCAAGTCAAACCCGCCACGCACCGAACCTTTCCAGAACCCGGGGGTGTCGATCTGCATGCGTGTCCAGGCATCGCCACAGTACAGGGCCATGTGCATGAAATCGGGGATGACCGCCGAGCCTTGCACCGCTTTGCCGCGGATCACTTTGTCATAAGCTTTGCCATGTTCGGCTCTGCCCAGGTTTACTTCGGCCAGCCAGGGAAAGCGCAGGGTCATGACCATCATGTTGATGGCCACTTCCATATGTTGCGGGCGAATGTCAAAGTCGCCGGCATCGCGCCAACCTTCGGTCGGATGATCGACGGTGAAGGCGATCAACTGTGGGTCGGTTTCCGCAGGGATGGGCAGGGTGGACCAAAGCTTGCCCTGATCGCCGATGCCGTCGGGATTGGTGGAGGCATACGTTCGAGCCACGGGAATAAAACGCATGTGCCCAAGCGTCGGGGGAATGACCAGTGATGGATGAACCGCTGCCGCCCTGTGTTCATCATCATGTTGCAGATGGATGAATCCGCGTGCCAGATGGCGCACCAGCGGGAGGTGAAGTTCGGGCTGAATGTCAAAGGGATACGAAGAACCCAGGCCTTGGACGATCACACGATATCGGCCGGGGGTGGTGAGTTGGGCAAAACGTGCTTCGTAAATGTCGTGTTCGGTCCGCCAACTATTTTCCTTGCGCCAATCATAAGCATGAACCACCTGGGCACTGCGGGTTTTGATGATGCGATGTTGATCCGTCCAGGCAAACCCGGGCACAGGCTCGCCGGTGGCATCATGCACCACGGCGAAACGAAGTTGATCATTGAGCCAGGCGTCGGAGTTGCTGCCGGGGCCGAACCATGCACCGATCAAAGCGTGCTTGTCCGGGCTGGCGGGGGTCCAACCATGATGAGGCACCTGCACCAGGTCCGACTTGGTTTGCACATCCAGCTTCAGCGTCAACGGCTCACCGCCCTGTGATGGTTGAAGCACCAGGGTTTCGCCTTCGATCAGGTCCCTGTCAGCGGTCAGCAGAATCATGTGCCGTAGTGATCGTCGCGGGGTCTCGCCGGCTTGTTCAGGGTAGGTGAAACGTGAAGTCGAAGTGACCTGCAAGGGGGAACGATCGCTGGTCGCACGCCAATCAGCGGACATGTTGGCAAAGGCGTTGGGGGTGAAAGTGCAATCGCTGCGTCGGCCGATTTGATCGTTCCAGATGCCTTGCGTGACGATGCCATCGACGAGGTTGACCAGAATCTGCCTCGGACCGACGCGCGTGGCGCGGTTGACCCAGTCGCTGGAAAGTTCCTGATAGACGTGCATGTTCAACTCCCGGCTGTGACATGGCGAAATGGCATGAACGCTCAACAGCAATAGCAACCAACAGAAAAAAGATTGACGAGCCAAATGACCAGGGACGACGCTGCCATGATGATTGAGGTGATTCATGATGTGTTCACAAGGTTGCTGTGGGCTGCGGTGAATGGGTCAAAGCCCTCGGTAGTTTATCACGCAATCAAATTATAGCAATACACTTTATTCAATGCATAACACAAATAACGCTTGTCATGCTGCTTGGATGTTATTCCGACCGTTTGGCAGACAGCCACGAACGGCTGGCAGAGTTGCGAATTTGTCGTGCGAATGTTTGAAAAAGCTACAAATGTGCTTGATTTATGGTGTCAACTCAGTTAAGTGTTGAATTTTACGCCACGCGGAGTGTTTTGGTTCCAGCAGCACAAAAAAAGGTAAATTTTCGAATTGGTTAAAAAAAGCATTGACATGTCGAATTGTAGTGTTATACTTTGGTCTGTGCGGTCACCTTTGGCGTGGCCGTGGGCGGGTTGTATGATGTGTCATGCGTGCGGGTTTGTCCCTGCAATTTCATTGACACGGGAACCATCTTGTGGCTGAAGACAACATCAATCTTGATTTTTCCTCGGACAAGCCTTTGGTTCGGCAAATTCAGGATGTGACGCGCCAGCGCATCGTCGCCGGCTCGCTGCAACCCGGGCAACGCCTTCCCACCATGCGGGCTTTGAGCAAGGAACTGGGCGTCAGTCTGGGCACGGTCAAGCAGGCCATCAACACTCTGGTGGCTGAGGGTTATCTCAACGCTCGAAAGGGCAGTGGTGTCTATGTGATAGGCCCGCAGACCCAGCGTCAGGATGTGGTGCTGGTACTCCCCAGCGCCCGGCTCGAACAAATGTCGCGCATCATCGACGGGGTGGGGGCCGGCCTCGTCGGCACACCCTATCACCTGATCGTTCAAGCCGCCAACATGGATTTCGACGAACAGATGCACCTGTTGCAGTACCTCGACAAACCCTTTGTCGCCGGGGTGATCCTTTACACGCCCGGCCTGCGTTGCTACTCCGACTCGCTTCAGCAACTGGTCAACAACGGCACTATCTGTGTGCAAACGGTTCGTTATCTGCAAGACGTGCCCACCGACGCGGTGATCGCCGATGGCTTCCGCATGGGACAAATGGCCTTCCAACATCTGCTCGAACGTGGGCATCGGAACATCGGCATCGTGGACACCACTTCCGATGAACGCATGTCGATCGACATCCGTCAGGGCATCGCCAGCATTTGTCGAAAGTTTGGGGCGAGCTTTGATGAATTGCCACGCATCTGCACCAGTGCCAGCGATCTGAATGAGAAACAGCCCTGGCGCCTGGGTCAGTTGGCCGCTGAAAAGTTATTGCGCGATCATTCGCAGTTGACCGCGCTGGTCGGCCTCAATGCCCATCTGGCGCTGGGTGCCTACTACGCTGCCCGGCAGGCCGGTCGGCGGATTCCGCAGGATATTTCCATCCTGGCGATGGAAAACGACCTGATGGTTTTTCACATGACCGAACCGGAGATCACCGTCGTTGATTTGCCCTTGGAAGTGATTGCCGAGCGGGCGGTGTTGCGTTTGCGTCAGCGTTTGGATCATCCCGAAACGCATGGTTCGCCACAGATCGTTCAGCTTGAACCGCGTCTGATTGAACGAGGCAGTGTTGCCACGTTGTCAGTCTGAGTTTCTGTCGAAGGTTTTGGTTTGGTAGTCGAGCTTGCGTAATTTGCAGCCGTTTCATTCGGATGAAACGTGTGGTGGTTTTGGTTTGCCCGCATCTGTGTCGTTGATGGCATTTTTCAACTGTTCACCCTTTTCGGAAAGGAATCAACATGACGAATACATCTCATCCGCGTCGCTCGCAACCGTATCATGGTTTCACACTGATCGAACTGCTGGTGGTCATCAGTATCATCGCGCTGCTCGTGGCGATTTTGCTTCCCGCGCTGGGCGCTGCCCGTGAAGCCGCCCGCACCTCCACCTGTCTGGGCACGCTGCGCCAGTTCGGCTTCGTCAACGCCATGTATGCGGAGGATCACAAAAGCTGGAACCTGCCCTGTCGTCTGCCCAATGCGGACCCCACGTACTCCGGGAGGCATTGGATCAACAATACCTCGTTTCGAGACCTGATGGGCTACGCTGGTATCTACACCGCGGATATCGCGGGCATTGCCGCCAACAATTTTGCCGTCCCCGGTAAATTGATCTGCCCCACGGCTGCACGTTCCAATTTTGGACCCGGTGGTGTGGACCCGACCCCCAACGATGCCACCACGCTCGATGCACTCAACTCACGCCGCCTCAAATCACTCAAGTTCTCCTACGGCTACAACATCACCACGCTGATGTTAAATAATTCTTTTGTTCAAAGTACCACGGGTGCTACCAACACATGGATCATGGGTACTCGTGTTGGGATTGTTCAGATTCCCAGCCGTCGAATGTTCATCTCGGATGCCGTGGATTGGTACATCCGTGATTTTCGTTCCAACGTATGGGTCAATGATTTCAACCCCGGCGTGGACGCCAATTCCTACCGCCACCCCGGCTCAACTTCCAACATCGTCTTCTACGATGGCCACGCCGAAAACCGCGTCAGGGATGTTATCGACACCAGCAGAGCGCCCAGCTTCGTGGCTAACAGTCTCTGGAAAGTTTTGGATACACAGTGAATCGTATTGTTTCATCTATATGACGGGAGAATGTCTCTCGTGCCATGTCACTCATCAAAGGAGGTGTATCAATGTTACGTCAAATGTGTTTCACGGGAATTGCCGGTTCATTACTATTGTTTTCGATACCATCACAGGCCGATGCCGCTGCCGCCATCCTGCAGTTTGACTTCCGTGTTCAGGGCGATGCCAACCCTGCCTACGTCGGCGACAACGCCCCGGCCCAGAAGATCGATGGTGTTGATGCCAACGCCAACAAGTGGGTCACCGTCCGCGGTGGTAACAGCAATGGTTCAACGACTTCTGGAACGCCTATTCCGCTCACCGGCGTGAACATTGAACCGATGATTGATGCTTACGGGAACGCTGTGACCGGTGTCGAACTTCAGATCGGTCGTTCGCAGGGTACTCAATCGGCCCCCACTGATGCTATGACTTGGTACCCCTCTGCTGTGTTAGCCGGTTTCCGGTTTGGACATCCAACTTTTGATGGGTTTCTGCCTGTTACCGGCAACATCGCCTCGACCATGCGTAACAGTCGAATTGGTACCGGTGATGGCGGCACCAATGATCGCTCGATGGGTGTGCGCATCCGTGGTTTGAATCCAGGAGTCTATGATTTTTATGTCATCACCGTTGCGCGTACCGGAATTACGAAAACCACCATTGAAACCATCATCGGCAACTTCGGCACCACCGGGCAAACCCGCAAAGACCCCAATGCCCTGGCCACCGCAGTCGTGGAACAAACCAGCCATAAGATGGATGCCTGGTTGGAAGGCAACAACTACGCCAAGTTCCGTCTGACCATCACCGACCCCACCCAATGGGTGAGTTTCATTCAGACCCGTGACAGTACGGTTGGACCTTCGCCATCTTTTGAAAACTTCTACGCGGGTTTCCAGGTGGTTGCGATTCCAGAGCCGGCGTCAATCTCGCTTTTGTCCCTGAGCAGCATGATGCTGTTGCGTCGTCGCGGACATTGATACTTTCCCATTGTTGTATACTTCAACATCCAACCTGTGGGGTGTGTCATGCACACCCCACATTTATGCGCAGCCAATGGTTATGCCAGTCGAAACAGGCTCAGAGCCACGAGCCGACATCGGTATAGCTCAGAGCCACGAGCGGAAGCGAGTGGTTCTTTGATCAAACCAAGAACCGCTCACTACCGTTCGCGGGGTTCGCGGCTCTGAATCCGACATGAGTATCGCTATAACGATACCTTTGACATCGAAATGGCATTAGAGGGCTCTGAAAAATCCTTCTCCCCATGGGAGAGGGTGGCCGAGTCCGCGAGGCCGGGTGAGGGCCGATGAAGAATATGCCTTGAAATACGGTACGACCATACGCTCTTCCGCCCTCACCCGGATACGAGCGAAGCGAGTACTCCTACTCTCCCGGGGGGAGAGGGGATTGTTCAGAGGGCTCATTATTCCTCAAGGGATCAATATGAATACATGGCATGTATTGTGCCTCATGCTCATCACGACCATCACTCTGGCAGTTTCGACCTTGGCCGAGGATGCCCCCTTACGCCCCTTCAAAACCATGAATCCCACGATTGAATGGAATCCGGGAATCATCGGCGGAATCCCGCAGGTGAAAACCGTCACCAGTGTGCTGGACCACGGTGCCAAGGCGGACGGCGTGACCGATGATGCCCCGGCTTTTCAGCGGGCGATCGATTCGGCCATCGGCGGTGCGGTGCTGATCCCCCGTGGAACCTATGTGCTGCGTCAGTCGCTTCATTTGAACAAGCCGGTCGTATTGCGTGGCCAAGGCCCGGACAAGACGCAACTGGTCTTTGAACTTGCAGCCGGCGATGCCATCCGCATGTTCCGTGACGATCCGGGGCAACCTTACAGTATCAAAAGTAGCTATGCCCTGGGTGCCTCGGAGATCGCGCTTGATCAGGAAGGTATCTTCCAACCGGGTGATTACTTTCATATTCGTCAGCAAAACGATCCGAAACTGACCAATCCGCTGAATGATCCCCGATGGGAGGTGAGTTGGGCCAGGGATAAAATCGGGCAGGTGGGCAGAATCAGGAGTGTTCGCGGCAAGGTAATAGTCCTTGAGGAGCCGTTGTATGTGCCGCTGAACGAGGCGATGAAACCACAGATTCGCAAGGTGCCGATGGTGGAAAATGCCGGCGTGGAGGATTTGACGCTCACTCTCAAACCCACGGACAACCAGGCGGACCCAACGGTTGCAACACAGGTCCGAAGCAGTATTCGAATGCGATATGCTGCCAATTGCTGGGTGCGGAACGTGAAAAGTTCGTACACGGTCGAAGCCCATGTGAATGTCTATTACGGTTATCGCAACGTCATCCGTGACAGCTGCTTTCATCACTCCCACGCCTACGGCGGCGGCGGTCGCGGCTATGGTGTGAACCTCGGCTGGCAGACGACCGCCTGCCTGGTGGAAAACAATGTGTTTGAGCATCTGCGTCACGCCATGCTGGTGCAGGTCGGCGCGGCGGGTAATGTGTTTGGCTACAACTACTCAAGGGATGCGGTGGGATTCAACGATGGCCGAGCGTTATGCGATGTCTCGTTGCACGGCCACTATCCCAGTCAGAATCTTTTCGAAGGCAACCTGGTGCAATGGATCGATGTCAGCGATTACCATGGCCCTGTCGGCCCGGGTAATACCTTCCTGCGAAACCATGTACAGGATTACGGAATCCGTGTCCGCGATCATTCCCATGGCCAAAATTTTCTGGGTAATGTGCTGCTGAAGTCGGACTCGCAAATCCTGCGTATCTATCCCGATACCAAAAACACCTTCGCCCATGGGAACCTGATCACGGGAGAGGTGCAATGGAGTCAGAAGGAATCGCGGAGGGAGATTCCCCGTTCGCTGTATCTTGATGACAAGCCGGCTTTCTGGGGTGACATGCCCTGGCCGGCGACCGGTTCGGACATCGCGGATAAGCAACACCTGATTCCCGCTCAGCTTCGATTTCAGCATCGCTTATCAATCAACGTACCCTGACGACTCCTGAATGATTCGCCGCTGATATTTTGTACTTAGAGCCTATCCGAATACCCCGCATACATTCGCCATATCGGCACGGCCCATTGCTTTGTCGGGCGGCGTCGGCCCCGACGAATATGACGGGTGCTGTTCGCACCTGGGCAATGATCGCCGGTTCAACGGGAGTTGCAGTAAAACTCAGCATGGCGTGCCATGGGGGTTTGATGTTGCGATCATCGGTGCTGCCGGGCCGTGGTGGTGAACATATCCCGGAGGGTGGCTTCGCCAGCGTGCATCGACATGCCAGTTCAGGTTCAGGTAATCATCCCGGTATTGATGCAGATATTCTTTCATCATCTGGCGGTGCATGTGCAGAGCGTTTTGATAAGCCGGATCGTGAGCCAGATTGGTTTGTTCGCCGGGGTCTGAAATCATGTTGTAAAGTTCTTCGCCCGGGCCTTCCAGGTAATGACAATATTTGTAGTCCGCCGAGCGAATCATTCGGCCCGGTTCGATGGTGAAACCCCATTCCGTGTGCCATTGACTGACCACGTAATCATGCGGCGAACCTTCGTCACGACCACCTACCCACGGCCAGAGGCTGCGACCCCAAAGCCCCTTGGGAATGGTTGCCCCAGCGACTTCGCAGAGCGTGGGCAATAGGTCCATCAAACTCACCAGCGGTTTGTCCAGCACCCGGTTTTTTCCCGTCACGCCCGAACCTGCAAACACCCACGGCACCCGTGCGGTCTCCTCATAAAAGGTGGTGTGTTTGGTCACCATGCGATGCCGGGCCATGCCATCCCCGTGATCGCTGAAAAAAATCACCAGTGTCCGGTCGGCATCGTGACGCGCTTCCAAGGCCTGTAAAATCAAACCCACCTCGGCATCCATGCGCGCCACATAATGAAGATAAGCCGCGATGTAATAACGAAAATTATCCGCCGTCCAGCCTTGCGTTTGTGCCAGACGGTTGTGAGCGCAACAGGCGAATTGCACCGGCAGTGGTCGCTCATGAATGTCATGAATTTCAAAATTGCCGGGTAACTCCGGCAAAGGTCCGAGGATCGGTTTGTCGTCGTGTACACCCTGATTTTCACCCACCCAGCCGCAGATGTTGTGCGGGTTGTTCAGATCAGCCACCATCAGCCATGGCGAAGGATCGCGGTGCTGACGCAGAAAGGCGACCGCCTTTTCCGTGGTATCACGATCGCGGCGCGTGTCAGCGTTGATCCCCCATCCCGCGAGTGGCTGCACGTCCTGCTCCTGCTCCGTCACACAGACGAACCCGCGCAAGGCCCCGGCATCATGACATTTGCCAAAGTGAACCGCCTGGTAACCGGCTTCGCTCATGAGCGTGCCAAGCGTCGGAATATTTTCCGCAAGTGGCGTGACCGGAAAGTTTCGTCCATTGGATAACACCCCGGTTTGATGCGGCAGCAACCCGCTCCAAAACGCCGCCCGCGCCGGCTGACACAACGGACAGGGGGTGTACGCCTGATCAAAACGAACCCCTCGCGCCATCAACCGATCCAGTTGCGGTGTGACACTGGTTCCATCACGAAGAACCCCCAGCGCATCGGAATTCAACTGATCCGCCAGAATGATCACGATGTTGGGCTTGTTGGACATCGCGGTCCAGTTTCGCAGAGTCCGTCGTGATTTACAAGAGGAGATAAGGGGTCGGGGAGGAGATAGGGGGTCGGGAGGAGATAGGGGGTCGGGAGTCATAATGATGTAGGGTGGGTCAAGCGCGTCGGCGAGCGGACCAACCATGACATGATGGATGATTTATAAAGGATAATGGATAATGTTCAAACCAAGAGCCGGGTGCCACCGGGGGCTGGCAGTTTGTCTGCCGGTGCATTGTCGTCCGTGAATGGTGATAGTATCAAATCACCGCTTCCTTCCGGTCGCGGCTCGGATCGTACAAGGCGGTTGAGACAGAGTTTAATCCTTACCAATCTCCCGAAAGATGGATTGCAACTGGGACACCAGCAAGGGCAGATCATTTCTGACAGTATCATGAATGATGGTATATTCGACGACATCGTAGCCGTGAATCAGGCGATTGCGCATGGATGTGGCTTCGCGCCAGGAAACGGTGGGGTGTTGTCGGCGGAAGTCTTGAGGGATTTTGGCAGCCGCCTCGCCAATGATCTGAATCAACTGAATCAGCGCCAATTGAAGTTGACGATTGTCACGTAATTCCTCCAAAGATCGGGAGCCAAGCATAGCCATGGCTTCCTGGGCATGATCGAGCATATGCTGAAGCCGAATCAGCGGATCACTCTGCGACATACAACACCTCGGCAGAGGCCAGAACTTGGCTTCGGAAATACCGGCTCAAGCTGCCGGGGGTTGTCAGGTCCACTTGTCTCCCGAGCATGGCGGACAATTGATCCTGCAAACGGATGATAGTGAACAGACTCTTGCTCGCCCTATCGTCAAACTCCACCAGCACATCGATGTCGCTGCGCTGGGGATCGAAATCATCGCGTAAGACTGAGCCAAAGAGCGACAACTTGCGGATACCATGAAGCTGGCAAAATGCCGCAATCGCCTGACGATCAATGGATATGTCTGTGAGCATGATGGTGATATTATAGCTAGTTCACCTTTACCTGGACAGACCGACCCCAACAACCTGCTCACCCGCTATACTTATGATGCCATGAACCGTCCGGTGGAGCTTATTTCGACCCGGTCCGGCCAGACGCTCTTGCGTCAGCAGATCACCTACACCCGCGACAGTCAGCGGGATACTATCCTCGAAACCCGCAACGACGGCTCGGTCGTCTTCCTTGATTACGATTACGACAACCTCAACCGCCTGGTCTCCGAGTACCGCGATGTCCACCACGACGGCGAACTGTACGAATCCGACGAATACTGGCGGACCTTTGCCTTCGACCTGGCCAACAATCGTCTCCGCTCGGAAACCAGCAAATACGGCCACAGGGACTATGGCTTCTCCGAAACCGACCTGACGATCTCTACCTACAACCAAAACGATCAACTCTCCCAAACCCAATCCAGCCTCGCCGGCCTGACGACTTTCCTCTACGACGCCCACGGCTCTTTGATCTCCGAAACCTCCCCCACCGGCACGAAGATATCCCATTGGGACCTGCGCAACCGTCTGGTGGCCATCGATACCAACGGTGACGGGGACCTGCTGGATGTGCATGATATATCCAACATCACCTACGATCACGACGGCGTCCGCGTCGCCCGCACCCTGATCACTCCCACCGGCCCGCAAACCACTCTCTACCTTCAGGAAGCGGCGGGCGGCTCCGGGGGGTCCGGGGGCAACCCCACCGGGTACAGTCAGGTATTTGAACAGGCGGTCGATAGCAATCACGATGGTAGTATTCAATATGAAGAGTTGCTGG
>CAZJMK010000082.1:0-12816 GCA_964547135.1 uncultured Phycisphaeraceae bacterium
CGGGTCAAGCTCAAAAAACTATATCCATCAATCGAGATGCAATGAAACACTAGGAATATGTAACAGACAAAGACATACTGCCCAACTACAAGCCCCTAGCTACAAGCCCCTAGCTACAAGCCCCTTGTTCATCTGTGTTGAAAACGCTGTCAATCGTCACCGTAGCCCGCGCAGCACTTTCAGGTTCACCAAGTCCCATGGCCGGCCGTCCGGGTGATCCTCCTTGGGTGTTTCCAAAATCTTCGGCACCTTTTTGAAACCCTTGTGATTCACCAGTACCGCCAGTGCCTCCAGCGCCACATGCCCCAACCCGATGTGTTCGTGACGATCCACCCGCTTGCCGCGCGGCACCTTTGAATCGTTGATATGCAACACCTTCACCCGTTCCAATCCGACCATCTGTTCAACTTCATCCAACACGGATTTCATGCCTGAACGACTGGTCAGGTCGTACCCCGCAGCGAGCATGTGGGCGGTATCCAAGCACACCGCCAAACGATTCGGCTGCTGCACCGCGTTGATGATGTCGCGCAGATGTTCGAGTCGATACCCCAGCCCCGTGCCCTGACCGGCGGTGATTTCCAGGCAGGTGATGGTGCGATAGTTGGGCAGGTCGTGATGAATTTGATCCAGCGCATCTGCGACATTTTTCAAACCCACCGCTTCCCCCTGACCGACGTGCGAACCCGGATGCGTCACCAGAAACGGAATCTGCAATTGTTCACAACGCTCGATTTCATCGCGCATGAGTCGGATGGATTTTGCACGGGTGTCGCCTTGCGGGGCGGCAAGGTTGATGAGGTAGCTATCGTGGCTGACCACCATGTCAACGCCGGTGGTTTTGCGTTCGGTCATCCATGTTTGGCATTGTGAATCGGTCAACGGCGGGGCGGACCATTGCCTTTGATTTTTGGTGAAAATCTGCACGCAGTCCATGTGGAGCTTGCGGGCTTCGTGCAGCGCCAGGTGCAGCCCGCCGGCGACGGATAGGTGGCTTCCATACATGCGGGCATCATAGCGTTGATGTGCCGATGTACCATGCAGAATACCCAAGCCCTCGGCTTGCCAGCCTCGTTCTTGGCTTGGGTTCGTCATTTGGCGACGTCATTCAGACGCGATAAATCGCGGCGCTAACAGCCGAACACGATTCCGTCACTTGGCCACTCGACCACTTGGCCACTTCATACAAACCAAACGGCCTTTTTGCGATTTACCCATGAAGATGGTTGGTACGGATGAAGTTATGGGGTAAAATGAGAGCGTGACAAGTGAAGATCGCCCTGGGTCTGCGGGAAGTTTGTCGGGTTCTTTTGCCGAACCTCTAAGCAACCCCAACGGGAGCCGGTTCCGTTCACGACGGTCAAGCCATCTACGAGTGGAAGGCCCGGATGCTTCGGCCAGGCACCCACCTAGCATTTGGGGTTTCGGCAAATGCCCGGCTGACCCCCGCGGACCTTGGGCGATCCAACCCACACACGGCCCTTCACCGGGTCGTGTTTTTTTTATACCAAGTCGATATGTTTTTAGCCACAAAGCGGCACGAAGCAGAATGGATGATGGATGATGGATGATGGATAATGGATGATGGATAATGTTCAGAGGAGGTTGACGTTAATTGCCTCTTGGTTTGCACATCATCCATTATCCTTTATCCATTATCCCTTCTGCTCTGCTTCGTGTCTTTGTGGCCAATTCTGCTTTGTATTGATTCGGCCTCTCGGCCGAACTCACAACCCACTGGCGGAGCGACTGGCGTTTTCATCGGTGCTGGTGGGCAGGTGCAGGCCGCATTCCTGTTTGATGCCACGGAAGCGACCCGATCGCTCATGTTCGGTGTCGGTGATGGGGCGGGTGGAGTGCCAATCGCCGATGGAAGCGTAACCATGCTCGCGCAGCGGGTGGTAAGGCAGGTCGTGTTGCTTCAAGTACTCATGCACCTGTTTGCTGGTCCAATTCAGAATCGGATGCACCTTGAACAGGCTGCCCTGTTTTTCGACGATGCGCAGCTGGTTGCGATGTTCGGTCTGACCTTTGCGCAAACCCGCCAACCAGGCTGTGGCCCCCAGTTCGCGCAAGGCTCGCTGCATCGGCTCGACCTTGCGAATGAGGTCGTACTGATTCAACGCTTCCGGGGTGTCCAGTTCCCACAATTTGCCATGCAGGGCTTCCATGCGTGCGGGTGAAAAGTCGGATTGATACACCTTCAGGTTCAGGTTCAGCCGCTTGGTCAGGGCATCGGCAAAGTGATAGGTTTCCGGGTGCAGGTAGCCGGTGTCGATGAAAATGACCGGAATGTCGGGCACCACCCGCGTGGCCAGATGCAGCATCACAGCCGCCTGAACCCCGAAACTGGAACTGAGCACCAACCCCTTGCCGAACTGCTGATGCGCCCAACCAATGACACCAGTCGCCTCTGCCTTGTCGAGCGAAGCGTTGATTTCCGGCAAATGGATCGATGATTGGTCGATGGTTGTGGTCGTCATTTAAAAAATCACCTTGCCATGTCGTTAATTGCTAGGGTCATCATAGTCAGATCAAGGGCGAACAATCAAGCGAGGGGTGAACGTGGTCAAGTGGCCAAGTGGTTCAAAATGTTTAGCGCGGACGCTTTGCGTAGGCGTTCCGGTGAGCGCCACGATGGATCGCGTCTGTCGATGTCGTTAATCGGTGAGTCAGTGAATCGGTTACTCGGATAGAATGGTCTTTGCTCTGGCCGATTAACCGACTCACCGACCAACTGATCAACCTTTCAGATCAAACGCGATAAATCGCGGCGCTAACCCTGTACAATTGACTCGGCCACTTCTTGCTTTGTGTCATTGTGGGTTTTTCGCAATATTGAGATTGACGGTCATCAAGAATTGCGAAAGCATTTCCGATATTGATCAGGTCTAGCGCTGATATCAGGTCAGCCGGTGTGGCGATTGTGAAGTGCGAATCGCGTGGTTGGAATCAGCAGGTTGGAAGTTGTGTCCGGGTGATGTCGAATTTGTAAGGCGGGGTGGGTATGAATGTGGAGTTGTTAGAGCGGCTGGTACGTTCGTCGAGGCTGCCCACGCCGCCGAAGGTGGCAAGGCGCGTGGTGGAGCTTTGTCGGCGGCAGGATGTGACATTGGCAGAATTGCTGGAAGTGGTGTTGTGGGACCCGGCACTGGTGGCCCAGACGTTGCGATCGGTGAACAAGCTCAGGGCGTCGGAGGAACCCGTCAGCGGATTGGCGGAGGCGGTGGAAGTGCTGGGGTTGGACGGCATGAAAACCCTGGCACTTGGTTTTCATCTTTCACCGACAATCAAGGATGCCTGCGGCGACCCGTTTGATTTTGAATCGTTCTGGCAGCGCAGTTATTTGTGTGCGGCGACGGCAGGGGCGGTGGCCAGGGCTGCGCGGATGCGTCAGGCGGAGGAAGTGTTCACCGCAGGGCTGCTTTACGATGCGGGGTTGATTGCGATGCTGCGCGAGTTGGGGCATGAGTATTTGCAGGTGGTCAAAAGCGCCGGTGCCAGTCGCAGGGCGCTGTTGTTATGCGAACGACGAACGTATCAGCTTGATCATGTGGAGGTGGGGTCGGCAGTGGCCGGTTACTGGCGTTTGCCGATGGTGGTGAATGAGGCTTTGCGACATCAGCTCTGCCCGGATGAAGCGCCCCCGGCTTATGTCGATCACGCCCGGGCGGTGCATGTGGGGGGGATCGCGGCGGAGGTGCTTTTGCATCGAAGGCACGATGTCATGGCGGACCAGTTTTTCGGCCTGCTGCGACGATGGTTCGGCATCGGGGCGGATCGTGGTGCGCTGGTTTTACGTACCGCTTTGCAGGCGGTGCGCGAAGGTGATTTGAATAACGTCAACCCGCTGGGCGATGACAAGGCGGAGATCGACAAAATATTGTCGGAGGCAGGTTCGCTGCTGATGGAGTTGACCGCCCGACAGGAACAACAGGTGCGTGAATTGACCCAACGTAACGCGGTGTTGAAACAGCAGAGCACGACCGACCCGCTGACGCAGTTGTGGAATCGTCATCGCTTCGGGCAGGCGATGGATCACCATTTTGCCCAGGCGGGCAAAGAGGGTTGGCCGTTGAGCGTGCTGTTTGTGGACGTGGACTTTTTCAAGAAGTTCAACGATTTGCATGGTCATCAGACGGGGGACAAGGTGCTGGTGGAAATTGCCCAGGTGTTGAAGCGTAGCTCGCCATCATCGGCCATCACGGCGCGTTACGGCGGAGAGGAATTTGTCGTGCTGTTACCCGAAACGGATCGCGTGGCAGCGGCGAAGCAGGCGGAACTGATGCGCAAAGCGGTGGCGGGGTTGAAGCTGACTTCCGACAGCGGTTCGCCGTTGCAGGTGACGGTGAGCATCGGGTTGGCGTCACAGGTGAATCAGTTGTTTACGACGGCAGCGAGTTTGTTGGCCGGGGCGGACAAGGCGTTGTATGCCGCCAAGGCAGCGGGCCGAAATTGTGTACGGGTGTTGGAGATGAAACCAGTTGCGGCGACGACCTTGCCGGGGGAAGCGAATCAGGAGACGTTGACGGCAGCGTGAGTCGGGGTTGGTGAGAGCTGGTCGTTGATTTTTTAAGTTTGTTTGAGCCCCCTCTCCCTCCGGGAGAGGGTGGCCGAGTGTCGCCGCGGCGACCGAGGCCGGGTGAGGGCGTGTCTTCAAAATGGCGGATGATGGTAAATATTAGAACTGCAGACGCCCTCACCCTAACCCTCTCCCGGGGGGAGAGGGGACAGATCACTGACCGCAAAGTTTCAGTGAATTACGTCAATTGCTCTAAAAAAAATGGGGCCCTGATGAGCCGAGGGCATCGGCTGTAATCATTTACTTAATGATTTGACGCATTCTCGAAAAAGACCCGGTAAAAACCCTTAAGCCGGTGCTTGTTTAAGTCGATGTTCAGTGGTGCAGGAGCAACACTGCATGACACTGCTTGTGGTTCATCCATCATCATGTTGGGGCTGGTGCAGGGGAGGGGTCGGGGTATGAATCAGGAATTGTTGGATCAAATGCTACGTTCACCGCGGCTGCCGAGCCTGCCGACGATCGCGCTGGAGGTGATCGATCTGGTGCAGCAGCGTGATGTGAATATTCGTCAGATTGCTGACACGATCAGTCACGACCCAGCCCTGGCAGGGAAAATACTCAAAACCGTCAATTCTTCGTTTTACGGTCAGACGCAGACCATTTCGACCATCACCCATGCCCTGGTGATTCTGGGTTTGAATGCGGTGCGTACATTGGCACTGGGTTTTTCACTGGTACACAACCTCAAGGAAGCCAACCACGGCGACTTTGACCATCTGGCTTACTGGAAGCGCAGCCTGTTCACGGCTGTGGCGGCTCGCTCGCTGGCAAGAGAGAGCGGCATTCCCCAACAGGAAGAATCATTTTTGGGCGGATTGTTGCAGGACCTGGGCATGATCGTCATGGCTCAGACCCTGGGCGACAGTTACACCCGGCTGGTGTCGGAGGCAGGGACGGACCACATGCTGCTTTGTCGGCTGGAGACGGAGCGATATCAGTTGGATCATGCCCAGGTGGGTGCGGCCTTGGCGGAACAGTGGAAGCTGCCGCCGATTTTGATTGAGCCGATCCGTTACCATGAAAAACCCAACGATGGGCCGGAGGAACTGGCGTCGCTGGTGCGGTGTGTGGGATTGGGCAATCGCGTGGCTGAGGTGTTCATGAGCGATCAGCCGGCGGGGGCGTTGCATCATTACTATCAGATGGCGCAAAGCTGGTTCGACATGCCCCGTGAGGTGTCGGAACCACTTCTTGCCAACGTGCATAAAAACACGGTGGAAATGCGCCGGTTGTTTGACCTGCCCACCGGCCATTTGGGGAATGCGGACGAAATACTGGCCCGCGCCAATGAGGCACTGCTGACCATCAGTCTGCAACAGGCACAGAAGTCCAATGAACTGGAAACGCAGAACCGTCAACTGGCGCAACAGGCTTCGACGGATTCGCTGACCGGGGCTGCCAACCGTCGGACGTTCAACGAGTTTATTGCGGTGCATTTTGCGGAGGTGACGCCGGAGGGTTCGCCCGTGTCATTGTTGTTCATCGACGCGGACAAGTTCAAAAATTTCAACGATACCTACGGGCACCTGATCGGTGATCGGGTGCTGATCGAGATCGCGGCGAACTTGAAAAAGGTGGCACCGGAGGGTTCGCTGGTGGCACGCTACGGCGGGGAGGAGTTTGCCGTGGTGATGCCCGACACGATGCGGGTGAATGCGGCACAGATCGCTGAGAGCACGCGGAAGATTGTGGAGGATACGCCGATACTGACCGATGACGGACAGAAGTTGAAGGTGACGGTGAGCATCGGCGTGGCAACGCACGACGGAACATTTTTTGAGCGCGTGGAACAGTTCATCAAGGCAGCCGATCAGGGTGTGTATGCCGCCAAGGCATCGGGGCGCAATTGCGTGCGTGTGTTTGCCCCCAAACCCAAGGCCCCGGCTGTTACTGCGACACCCGGTTCGACCCAGAGTGCTGCTTGAAGCGGTGAAATGAGGAAGTGATAAAAAACTTTTGTGACGCCGTGGGCTTCAGCCCCGGATTCAATTGGGTGTGCCATCAGTGTAAGAAACCGGCCCTGAAGGGCACGGCGTCATGAATGGTGATTGATTGACGCCGAGGGCTTCAGCCCCGGATCAATTGGGTGTGCCATCAGTGTAAGAAACCGGCCCTGAAGGGCACGGCGTCATGAATGGTGATTGATTGACGCCGAGGGCTTCAGCCCCGGATCAATTGGGTGTGCCATCAGTGTAAGAAACCGGCCCTGAAGGGCACGGCGTCATGGTTGCTAAATGATTGACGCCGAGGGCTTCAGCCCCGGATTCCCTCTTTTCCAGGTACACGAAAATCCCATATCCAAGCATCCGTCTGTTTCAAGATGTAGTGATAGGTTGCATGATGATGTGACTCATCACGAATATGGATCATCGTCGCACCCTGACTCCACAGCCGACCGGGCAACTCCAAACGCACGGCATGCGATGCCCGCCCCTTGGTGCGAGCGATCACCTTATCCGCTTCATTATGGTCGGCGGGTAACTCAGTTTGGATGTGGACATGCATACCGGCGACGGCCAGACATAAAACGCGACAGTTTTCCTTATGCAAACTATCGATGAGTGCGGTTCCAACGGCCGGACGCAGAGCCTTGTGAATCAACACAGCAGTGGCACTTTGGCTTTGAGCATAATTACGCAGGCCCGCGTGTTCCTCCAGCGGTGGCGGGTTCTTGTAATCGCCGGAGGAGTGAAGTCGATGATCGCGTGAATGAAAACCGCGCGGATCACCGGGCAGCCAACTGCCATGGGTTCCAAGGATGACATGCCGCCATTTGTAGGTGGGCCGAGGCATGGTTTTATTTTATCAAGCACATGAAACCGGCCCTGAAGGGCACGGCGTCATGAATGGTGATTGATTGACGCCGAGGGCTTCAGCCCCGGATCAATTGGGTGTGCCATCAGTGTAAGAAACCGGCCCTGAAGGGCACGGCGTCATGAATGGTGATTGATTGACGCCGAGGGCTTCAGCCCCGGATCAATTGGGTGTGCCATCAGTGTAAGAAACCGGCCCTGAAGGGCACGGCGTCACAGATGATGTTGCTACTTGCCCCAACGAAAATTGAACCCGCGGCGGAAAAATGATTGGCCGGTGCCCAGGTAACCATCAACGCAGTTGCGCACGCGTTTAATCAACTCAGGCAGCGACAGCAACACATCCTTCGACAGCTTTTGACCAAACCCCATCCATGAAGCGCCGATCGTGAAGGAGCGTGCCTGCGGGCAATGGTTGTAGGTGGCTTGTGCCAGTGCTAACAGTTGCGGGGCGCCGACCTGATGCACCATCACATCGGGGGCTTCACCGGGTTCGACCGGCCGCTCACCAATCGACCCCGGCGGAGCATCGACCGAGGTTTCAATGAAAATCACCAGATCGACCTTGCTCACTTTTTCCGCCAGGTCGGGGGTGAGTTGGGGCACATGTTGAAAGGCAACGCGTTTGTCGGTGATTTTTTTCTGCAATAATTCCACCGCCGTCGGCCCCAGCCCGTCGTCGCCCCGCTGACGATTGCCAATACCAATGATCAGCACACTGCTCAACGCACTCACCTCACGCTCATGTTCCGACGGCTCCACCGCTGACAGGCAACGCACACATGGTATCAGCGAATGGATCATGGATAAAGGATCATGGATAAAGTTCAAACATAAACCGTGCGAAGGGTTTTACTGAACATCATCCATTATCCATTATCCATTATCCATCAGAACATCGGTGTGCGATCCATCACGCAGTTGGACCGCCGCCAATCAGCGGTTAAACACTCGGCAGCGCACTCAAGGCCATGGCCAGTTCCTTGGGGTCATAATCCTGATCGACGAGTTTGCCGTGCAGGTAGCTGGTGTACGACCCCATATCAAAGTGACCGTGGCCGCAAAGGTTGAACAAAATGCAGCGTGATTTCCCTTCTTCCTTGCAGCGGAGGGCTTCGTCGATCGCCACGCACACGGCATGGTTGGCTTCGGGGGCGGGGGTGATGCCTTCGGTTTTGGCAAACAGCACGCCGGCCTTGAAACAGGCGGTTTGATGACGATTGACGGCCTCGATCAGGCCCAGGTCCATGGCGTGGCTGACCATCGGGGCCATGCCGTGGTAGCGCAGGCCGCCGGCGTGAAAACCGGGGGGGACGAACGTACTTCCCAGCGTGTGCATTTTCACCAGGGGAGTGAGGTGAGCTGTGTCGCCAAAGTCGTAGGCGAATTTGCCACGGGTCAGCGACGGACAGGCAGCCGGTTCGACAGCGATGATGCGGGTTGATTTTTGATCACGCAGATTACGACCAATGTAGGGGAAGGCAATGCCGCCGAAGTTGGACCCGCCGCCGGTGCAACCGATGACGATGTCCGGGTCGTCGCCGGCCAGTTGCATCTGCTGCATCGCTTCAATGCCGATGATGGTTTGGTGCAACAGCACATGGTTGAGTACGGAACCCAAGGCATACTTGGTGGTGCCGCCGGACAGGGCAGCGACCTCGACGGCTTCGCCGATGGCCATGCCCAGCGAGCCGGGGCTGTCGGGGTGGGTTTCCAGCATCAATCGACCAGCCTGCGTATGTCGGCTGGGGCTGGCGTGAACCTTGGCGCCGAACACTTCCATCATGGCGCGACGGTAGGGTTTTTGATCGTAACTGACCCGCACCATGAACACTTCGACATCGATGCCGAAGATCGAGCCTGCGTAGGCCAAGGAGGAACCCCACTGCCCCGCCCCGGTTTCGGTGGCCAGTTTTTTCACCCCGGCCTGCTGGTTGTAATAAGCCTGCGGGACAGCGGTGTTGGGCTTGTGACTGCCGGTGGGCGACACGCCTTCGTATTTGTAATAAATGCGTGCCGGGGTTTGCAGCGCCGCTTCGAGTTTGCGGGCACGATAGAGCGGACTGGGCCGCCATTGACGGTAAATGTCGATGACCGGGCCGGGAATATCAATGTGTCGTTGGGTGCTGACTTCCTGTTCAAGGATGGCATCGGGGAAGAGTGCCGCCATGTCGGCTGGGGTGACGGGTTTGTGCGTGGCTGGGTGCAACATCGGGGGCAGCGGCTTGGGCAGGTCGGCTGCGAGGTTGTACCAGGCACTGGGCAGGTGACGTTCATCCAGTAAAAATTTGGTCTGCACGGACACAGGGAAACCCTCCATACTTCAGGGGTGACAGACTGCCTCATGCGGGCAGAGACAGCAAGAATAGGGTTTTTTGCCGCGTCGGCAACTGACAGAAGTGGTCAAGTGGTCAAGTGCCGGAACCAAGCCAAGAACGAGGTCGCCGCGGCGACCGAGGGCTTGGGTATTTCAAAAAGTGAATCAGTGAGTCGGTAAATCGGTTACTCGGACAGAATGTTCATTGCTCTGACCGATTCACCGACTCATCGACCAACCGATTCACCGCCTCGACCAGACGCGATAAATCGCGGCGCTAACCAAATACGAAATTCGTATCACTCGCCCACTTCCGCATCACACCGTTGCGGTGGTTTTTTGCAGCACGCGGGTCAGGTTGCGCAGGGCCTGTTTCAAGCGTTGTTCGTTTTCCACCAGGGCCAGACGAACGTACCCTTCGCCCCGTTCGCCGAACGCTGCACCGGGGGTCATGGCCACCTCGGCCTGATCGACCATCGCCAGACAGAAGTCCGCTGACTTGCCGCCGAAGGGTTGCAGGTGTTCGGGCTTGACCTTGGCCCAGACGAACATCGAAGCCCGCGGCGGCTCCACGTCCCAGCCGAGCTTGCGCAAGCCCTTGACCAGCATGTCGCGTCGTCCCTGATAGACCGTCGCCTGTTTTTGCACAAACTCGTCACCGCTGCGCATGGCGATGATGGCGGCAATTTGAATCGACTGGAAAATGCCGTAGTCGTAGTAACCTTTGATCGTTGACAGGGCCTTGATCATTTCCGGGTGACCGCAGCAGAAGCCGATGCGCCAGCCGGCCATGTTGTAGGGTTTGCTGAGGGTGCAGATTTCGCAGCCGTATTCCTTGGCGCCGTCGGCCTGCAAAAAGCTGGGGGCTTTGTAGCTGTCAAAACAGGTTTCGCCGTAGGCAAAATCATGCACGATCATGACCTGATGCTTTTCCGCCAGGCGGACGATTTTGTCGAAAAACCCGACATCCACCGTCATCGCCGTGGGGTTGTGCGGGTAATTCAAAATCACCATCTTCGGCTTGGGCGTCATGCTGTCGAGCACCGCTTCAATCCGCCCGATGAAGGCATCATCATTGCCCAGCGGCACACTCACCACATTGGCGCCGGCCAGTATGACCGCGTAGGTGTGAATTTGGAAGGCGGGGTCGGCCACGACAGCCGTGTCACCGGGGCCCAGCAGCGCCAGACACAGGTGCGAAAAGCCCTCCTTGGAACCGATGGTGGCGATGACTTCCGAGGCGGGGTCGAGTTCGACGCCCCATTTGCGACGATATTTGAGGGCCATTTCCTTGCGCAGGTTGTACACGCCGGCGGACACCGAGTAACGACTGTTACGCGGATCGAGTACTGCTTCACGGATTTTTTCCACCACCGGGTCGGGCGGTGCATCCGACGGGTTGCCCATGTTCAGGTCGATCACGTCAGCCCCGGTTTGCCGACGGTCGTAAATCATGTTTTTCAACTTCGCCAGCATGTAGGGCGGCAAACGTTCGATTCGGCTAGCCACTTGGATTTTCATGGTGAACCTTATTGTTGTTACGGATATTGTTTGTTTCGATATCGTGATGCGCTTGACACCGAGCCTTGATGTCGAGTTTTGACGCCGTGCCCTTCAGGGCCGGATGATTTGTCTCATCATACCGATGTATCCGGGGCTGAAGCCCTCGGCGTCATGGTGATTGTCATTGGCCACTTCTTCACTCGCTCATCAACGCAGCCTTGGCCTGGGCGAAGCTTTTGCTCAGGGCCGGGTCCATGATGACCAGGTCGCTTTGCAGAATGATTTCGCGGGCCAATCGCTGCATGAGCATTTGCTGCATCTGTCGGCTGACGATCGATTCCAGTTCCCCTTTCACATCGGCTAATTTTAGGTCCGCTCCGTCGATTTTTCGTTCCAGCTTCAACACTGCAAAACCACGGTCCAGTGCCACCGGGTCGCTGACGGTGCCGACGGTCAATTGGCTGATGACCTGACGCACCGCTGCGGGGTAGCTGGGGTCCTGCAGATTGATCGGCGGAAGCAGCCCACCCTGCGCCCGACTCGGATCACTGCTGTGGGCAATCGCCAGATCGATGAATGATTCACCGGCACGGGCTTGACGGGTGATGTCACCCGCATGGGCAAGCGTGTCAGTGACGATCAGCCTGGTTTCGTAGCGAGGCCCGTACCGCTGGGCAAAGGCCTGCTGAAGCGCTGCCTCGGTGATGGTCACCTGATCGCTGACCAGGCGGCGCATGGCTGCGTTACGCCAAAGCAATTGTCGAAAGCGTGTGTCACCCAACCCGCGCTGGGTACGCAATTGATTCAAGGTGCGCTGCGCCTGATCGGGGTCGCCGGCCAGGGTTTGCATGAGCAGTGATTGCTCGGCTTGAAGTTCGATGTCGGTGATGGTGATGTTGTCACGCGCCAAACGTGCTTCGATGCCACGATCGAGGGTGTATTCGAGCAATACCTGCCCCCCGGCGGATTCGATCAAGGCTGGTTGGATGATTGAGCCGGTGATGCCTTGCCCGGCGAGCAACGCCAGGGGTGGTTGTGGTGGGGGGGTGACGGTGTTGCTGGGCGTTGAACGTGAGGGTGTTGCCGGTGCCGTGCAACCGGGGAGTAACAACGCGGTGAACGTGACAAATACGATGAGTAAATGGCGTGAAAGCATAGATAGAACACGCTACGACCGGGTGGTGCGGATGTCAAAAGAAAAAACCTGCATGGGGATGCAGGTTTGGTGATACTTTGTGTGTTGCGGGTGTCAACGAAAAAGCGGGATCGTTGACAAGCGAACAGTTGGGTTTCTTCGTGGATGGTTGCCCAGCCACTATCCCGCCTTGATTCGCGTGCCACGGCAAGCCGTGAGGCACGAATCGAAGGTTGGGGGCGAGGTTGCGTTGACAGTTCCGCTGAGGATTTCTCCAAATTCTTTTTCAGGTTGTCCGACTTGTCCCAAAGAAAGCCTTTGACGCGAGGTCAGAGGGTGTTTGGGGGAGGGACGGTGGGTGTGCCGGCAAGCGACACCCGACGAGAAAAAGATCAGCGTGAATCTAAGGAAATCCCTTAGAAAGGAGGTGATCCAGCCGCAGGTTCCCCTACGGCTACCTTGT
>CAZJMK010000083.1:0-12816 GCA_964547135.1 uncultured Phycisphaeraceae bacterium
TAGCGCCGCGATTTATCGCGTCTGATCGGAGTGGTTAATCGGTGAGTCGATGAGTCGGTGAGTCGGTTAATCGGAAAGAGCAAAGGTAGTTCCGACCGAGTAACCGAGTCACTGTTCAAAATACCCGAGCCCTCGGCCTGTCGGCCTCGTACTCGGCTTGATTTGATATTACCATTCATAGCCAAATGGATCATGTGAACCAAACAGTATGAAACGGAGTTGAATATGCACCATTGGCGAACCTGGATGTTACCGGTGATGGGCTTGTCGGCAATGATGATGGCTGGGTGTCAGCAGACGGTCAAGCCAACGATGGGCGTTGACCCGTCAACCAGCCTCACGGCTCGCTCCGCCCTCACCGACCCGCGGGCGTTTTTATTTGAACATCGCATCAAGGCGGGTGAACAGGTGCTTGCTTCAGCCCGCAGCAGCGATGCAAGCTTGCGCGCCAATGCGCTCGAGGCAGCGATGGATTTACCCGAACATGCGGGTGAGTTGTTATCAGCGGGCATGAAGGATGAAAACCAGGCGGTGCGGTTCGTCGCGCTGACGGTGATGGGTAAATTGCGTTTGTCATCATTGGTGCCCGAAGCTCGCGTGCACGTGCGCAGTGAGAATGAATCGGTGCGGGCAGCGGCGTTGTTTGCCCTGCGACGCTGCGGAGTGAAGGTGGACATATCGCCCATGGCCGGCATGTTGGCAAGCCCCAGTGCGACGACAAGGGGCAACATTGCAATGTTGTTGGGGCTGATGGGCGAGCCGTCGGCGATACCGATGCTGCGGGAACTGGCACAGGTGAACCTGCCGCGTGCTTCGCCGGCGCAGGAACGGATTGTGCGCTTGCAGATCATTGAAGCGATGTTGCGGTTGGGGGATGACACGGTGATCGATGCGATGCGGGCCTATGCAGCGTATGCGCCGGAGGATGAAATTCGCGTGGCAGCGGTGATGATGGTGGGTGAACTCAATGATCGAAGGTTTGAAAAGGCGATTGAACCGTTGGTGGAGTCGCCGCCGATGGAATTGCAACTGGCCGCGGCGGGAACGCTGGCACGCTTCGGCAGAGAGGATGGTTTGAGCGTGGCGATGAAGGCGGCAGAGGCATCATCACCCATGCAACGCACACAGGCGGCATTGACGCTGGGGCTTTTCAAAAATGTCGTAGCAGCACGACAATTGACGAAAATGCTCAATGACCCGGAAGAAGTGGTGCGATTGGCAGCGGCATCGGCGATTTTGAAATATGGCGGGGGCAGAGCTGGGTGAAGGTGTTTGAAGAAGCAATGACTGATGTGGCACCGCCGCCCTCGGCGGTGGTATGCCCATGGTGATTTGCCCAGCCGGGGGCGGCTGGGCCACAAAACGAATACACGCTGCCCCCGCACCACAATTGACGCCGAGGGCTTCAGCCCCGGATGTATTGTTTGCATCGTTATACGAAAAAACATCCGGCCCTAAAGGGCTCGGCGTCAAAAAGGCTCAGCGTCGTAGGGCACAGCTTCAATAGTCACCGCTAGCCGAGTATCATCAAAGCCTTTAACATATCGTCGCCCGGGAGGGGTTTATTCATAAATACCTTGGCAAAAGGACGCATCATGCACCCTTGGGAAGATCAAAACGGTTTTGGTATCAATCGATTACCTGCCCGCGCCTGGTACTGGACATTCGCGGATGAAAACAGTGCCCGCAGCGGGCAGCGCGATTTATCACCCTGGCAGCAGTCGCTCAACGGGGTTTGGAAGTTTCATCACGACCCGATGCCGCAGGCTGCCCCGGGTGAGTTTTTTGCCGAGTCATTCGATGACACGGGTTGGCATGATTTGCCGGTGCCTTCGTGTTGGCAGATGCATGGGTTTGGCAAGCCGCATTACACCAATGTGCAGTATCCGTTTCCGGTCGATCCGCCGAGGGTTCCGACGGAAAACCCGACGGGTTCGTATCGGCGGACGTTTCACTTTCCCGAAAACTGGGACGGCAAACAAATACGATTGCGCTTCGACGGGGTTGATTCGTGGTTCGTCGCTTACGTCAATGGGCAACAGGTCGGGTCGGGCATGGGCAGTCGCCTGCCGCATGAGTTTGATATCACTGCGATGGTCAAGCCCGGTACCAACGTATTGGCGGTGCAGGTGACGCAATGGTCGGCTGGGTCGTACCTCGAAGACCAGGACATGTGGTGGTTGTCAGGCATTTTTCGGGAAGTGAGCCTGATTGCACGCCCGAAAGTGCAACTGGCGGATGCGACGATACGCACGACGTTTGACAAAAACTATCGTCATGCGGAACTGGGGCTGCAACTGCAATTGGCCAACCTGGGTTCGCGCAGCGCCAAGGATGTGCAGGTGGAAGCGCAGTTGATCGATGCCATGGGCAAGCCGCTGTTCAAGGATGCGCTCACAGCCGGGGGCGATGTTTCGGCTGGTAAAACCAGTGATTTGACAATGAGCACGAAGGTGAGCAGCCCGCGAGCATGGTCAGCGGAAGACCCGTACCTTTACACCTTGCTGCTGACGTTGAAAGATGAAAAAGGCAAAGTGCTCGAAGTGATTCCGCAGAAGGTCGGGTTCCGTCAGGTGGACATTAAAAATGGTGTGCTGCTGGTCAACGGCAAGCCGATCAAACTGCGCGGGGTCAATCGACATGAATCACACCCGGAACTGGGTCGGGCGATTCCGCTGGAGCACATGATCAATGACATACTGATCATGAAGCGGCACAACATCAATGCGGTGCGCACCAGTCACTACGCCAACGACCCGCGCTGGTACGACCTGTGCGATCAATACGGGTTGTATTTGATTGATGAGTGCGACTTGGAAACGCACGGCTTTATTTTTTTACCGGAGAAGTGGAAGGGCAATCCGCCTGCGGAACCGGAGTGGAAGGCTGCCTGCGTGGATCGCATGGAGCGATTGGTGAAGCGTGATCGCAATCACCCCAGTGTGATCATCTGGTCGTTGGGCAATGAGTCGGATGTCGGGCCCAACCATCGTGCGATGTATGAATTGACCAAGGCACTGGACCCGACGCGCCCGGTGCATTACGAAGGCGATTTGAATTTAACCTGCACGGACATTTACAGCCGAATGTATGCGACCGTGTCGTATTGCATTGACATCGGCCAGGGTGTTGAAACGATCAAAGCGCCGCAGCGCGGGCGCGAGGCGGTGGACTTCAAGCCCGATCGTTATACGCAGGTGCCGTTTGTGCAGTGTGAATATGGTCACGCGATGGGCAACGGGCCGGGCAGTTTGAAGGAGTACCAGGACGCGTTTTATCAGTACGACCGACTCTGCGGCGGGTTCATCTGGGAATGGTGCGACCATGGCATCACGCAATACACAGCCGACGGCCGAAAGTATTACGCCTACGGGGGCGACTTCGGCGACCAACCCAACGACAGCAACTTTGTGTGTGACGGTCTGGTATTCCCGGATCGCACGCCTTCGCCGGGGCTGCTTGATTTCAAGAAGGTGATCGAGCCGGTGCAGACGGAAATACTCGATGCGGACAAGGGCAAACTCCGGCTGACCAATCGCTATGACTTTATGACTTTCGAACACCTGGCGATGCACTGGTCGCTGTCGGTCGATGGCAGGGTGGTGCAGAGCGGCATCATGGATTTGCCGGAGGTGGAGCCGCACGGATCGGAGGTGGTGCGTGTGCCGTTCAAGTTGCCGGGCGATGCGGCGGGCAAACTGGTGTTGCTCAATGTGTCGTATCGATTGCGTTTGGACATGCCCTGGGCACAAGCGGGGCATGAGGTTGCTTGGGCGCAGGCGGAAATTGCTGTGCCGGAAATGGACGATAAAAACGTGGTGACTGCAAGGTCATTGCATCGTGGTGCGATGCCGCTGGTGATGAATGAAACCAGCACACAATTGATGATCAGCGGTGCTGATTTTCAATTGACGTTCGACAAGTTGCACGGGTTGCTTGCGCAATGGTCGGCTCATGGGCAGGTGCTTTTGGAGCAAGGCCCGAAGTTCAACTTCTGGCGAGCCCCGACCGACAACGACGGCGGATGTCGCGGCGTCGGCATTCAAAAAACCTGGCGCGAGCACGGCCTGCATTGGCTGCAACATCGACTGGACAACTTCACGGTTGAAAAAATCGATGAACAGGTGGTTCAGGTGCAGGCCAAGGTGACGGTGGCCCCGCCGATCAAATCGCACAAACTGGTGTGCCGATATGTGTACACGATTCACGCCGATGGGTTGGTGGGTATGCAATTGCACGGCGAGCCGATGGGTGATTGGAAAACGACACTGCCGCGTGTCGGGGTGCAGGCACGATTGCCCAGGTTGCTGGATCAGGTGAAGTGGCTGGGGCTTGGGCCGGGCGAGGCTTACGCGGACAGTCGCAACGCGGTGAAGCTGGGCATCTGGCAGAGCGATGTCGATGGGCTTTTCACCAACTACATTTTCCCGCAGGAAAACGGCAACCGTCACCAGACGCGCTGGGCAACGCTGACCAATGTCAGTGGTGCGGGGTTGTTGGTGATCGGCCAGCCTCGCTTTGATTTTTCGGCGCACTGGTACGACACGCTGGATTTGGATCACGCCCGACACACGACGGATTTGGTGAAGCGCCCGTATGTGACGCTGAATTTGGACATGGCGCAAAACGGATTGGGCAGCAACTCATGCGGTCCGGGCGTGCTGCCGGCCTATGAACTGCAACCCAAGGCTTTCGATTTCGCATTGCGTCTGCAGCCGATCCGCCTGGGCATTGATGAGCCGATGAGCCTGGCAAGGTGAGGGGATGACAAAACATGAATACCCGAGCCGTCGGCGAATCGCCTCCGACTCGGCTTGGGTTGTGCATTGGTGAATCGATATGTGATTACAAGCCAAGAACGAGGCGCGAAGTTGAATCTGCAAGCCAAGAACGAGGCCGTCAGGCCGAGGGCTTGGGTATTCCGAAACAGTCATCACGAAACGTCCATACCCATGCGCCTTCATCACGATGACGTTCGATGTAGTCATACGTGGCACGGTGATGTTTTTCATCGCGTATCGGCTGGAACTTTCCGCCTGAAGCCCAAAACCTGCTCCCTTTGGGGCGATGCAATTGGCGGGTCACCTGTTCCTTGCAACGGCCGATGATGCGTCGCGCCTCGGCCGGGTCACTTGGCAATTCAATAAGCGTGTGCAAATGACAACCGGCAACCGCCAGCACGAGTACTCGAATGTGTTTCTGCTCAAGTGATTTAACAAACAATCCGCCGACGGTCGCACGCATATCCGAAGACATGACGACGGTTGTGCCACATTGTGTCCGTGCAAGTTCACGCAGCCCACGATGTTCGCCTTCGGGCGGCGGGGTTTGGTAGTCGCCGGAAGAGTGAATTTTGTGATATCGACTACGCCAACCGCGCGGATCACCGGGTAACCAACTGCCATACGTGGACAGAACCACATGCCGCCAGATGCAACCTTCGATGGGCATTCGCGCATGATGCGGTTGGGGCTATGAATTGTCAATTCACAGCCATACCCAAGCCCTCGGCCTGACGACCTCGTTCTTGGCTTGCAGATTCAACTTCACGCCTCATTCTTGGCTTGAATATAACAATGCGGGGACAAATGCACAGCCCAAGCCGAGTCGGAGGCGCTGCGCCGACGGCTCGGGTATCTTTGCCATCACATCCTCAAACGTTGACCCACTTGCCCTTCTTGCTCGCCTTGTACATCGCCTCCATCACCACCACGCGCATCGCCGCTTCCTCCGCACTCACCAAGGGCACCTGTTTGCCTTGAATCGCCTCCAAAAACAACTCAAACGCATGAGGCATGGCCGAAGGCAATTGCGTCCAGGGTTCCTTGCCATCCGCCCCGGTCACCTTGCTGCTCTTGAAAAACAACTGCCCCCTGATCACCGCAGCATGGCCCTCGGTGCCCGACACCAGCAGCGGCATCGGGTTTTCATGATCGAGCCAGGCACCGGTGAGTGTGCCGATGGTCCCGTTTTTGAACTTGATCAACGCTTCGCCGGTTTCATCGCAGTTGTCATAGCGATTGATCACGGATTTGATGTCCGCAGTGACCGCTGCGACATCGCCCATGATCCACATGAGTATGTCGAGCAGGTGCGTGCCCAGGTCACCAAAGCCGCCGCAGCCGGATTGGGTTGGGTCCGCCATCCAACGCCACTCTTCCGACAGGTTGTCGGGCTTGGCCTTGAACCAGTCGCCGATGGCGCCGCTGTGTACGTTGCAGCCACGGATGCGGGTGATCGTGCCCAGGTTGCCCGCCTGCACCTGTTCACGAATAAAGCGAAACATCGGGTTGCCGCGATTGAAGTAACCGGTTTGAAAAATAACGCCCGCCTTGTTGATCGCCTGTGCCATGACCAAACTATCTTTGGCGCCCATGCCCATGGGTTTTTCCACGAACATATGTTTTTTCGCCGCGGCGGTTTTTTCCACCAGTTTTTTATGGCGAAACGTTTCCGAGCAGATGACCACACCCTGCACCGATTCATCATTCAGGGCTTTGTTCGGGCTGCTGATGACTTTTGCACCCAGTTCACTGGCCCAGCGCTGGGCACGCTGCGGGGCGGGGTCGAACACATATTTGACCGACACCTCCGGGCGATTTTTGATCATTTTGACAAAGCCGGGGGTGTGAATGTGAGCCGAGCCGAGCAGTGCCAGCGTGGTCATAAAAACCTCGTTTTTTATGGGGTGATATCCGACAACCAAACGCACGAAGCATCATACCGCGCGGACCGATGCGCATCATTGGCCAACGAAAAACCCAGGCATGGCCATGCCCGGGCTTTGCTGTGTTCACTTCAATATCACCGTATCACACCCCTGCACGCTTGCGTCGCAATAACATGCCACCGCCCAGCACCAGCACCGTGCCCAGCGACATCGGTTCGGGCACGATCTGCAAGCCCATCACGCCGGCCTGATTGTCAATCACCAGCCATTCGATGGGCGAAGCCGAGGTGGGTATGCCGTTCATGAAAGCGTTGATGAGTTCGAGCAGCGCCCCGCCCGCAAACGCGCTTTCCAAAAGCAAAAGCGGGTCGCCCGTCGGGTCGTTCATCAAATCCCATTCGGTCTGATTGATCGTGCTCATGAAATCCGACGGGTCAAAACCCAGCACATCGCTGTTCACGTTCGCTCCTGCGGATAGCAGGTTCATGCCCAGTATGCCGTCGAGCGTGATCACCTGCGTATCGCCGCCTGCCAGGGTGCGCTGCACGGAAATGTCCGCCACGTAAACCGGTGCGTTGATGAACCTGATCGGCTCACCCTCCACCGTCGGCAGTGTCAGGGCATCGACCACAAACCCGTACACTTTTTTCGACCCGCCCACCCCGCCGATGGTGGTGTTGAACTGCCCTGCAATCAACTCGCCGGTGTCCGCATTCACCAGCCCATCGGGTGTCACCAGCACGCCCAGCGTCTGCGCAATTTGGCTGGAAATCATGCTGATCGATGCGCCCGTGTCCAGCAAAAATGAACCTTCATCCGATTGGCCATGACGCTGCACCGTCACGCCTGCCGGGTCGCCCGTCTGCTTGCCGACGATCGGGTTCCAACCGACGAATGGGTTGGCTTCCATCGCCGGCCGCTGCGCCCCTTGTGCTTCATCCGGGTCAATAAAGGTGAACGGCTCAAACGAAGCGTACGTCAATTGCACATGCCGATTGGTCGTCGGTATCGCACTGTCACCGGGTTGATGCAACCTGGTATGCAATGCCAGGTCGAGTGTTGAGCCGCCGCCGCCGCCGATCAAATCTTCGCCCGCCAATGCCGCCGCCAGCAGGTCACCGAGGTTGCTCACCAACGGTGCTGCCGCGTTGATCGGTCGATTGTCGATCACCAGCACCTTGCCCGCCAAAATCGGCATGCCAAACACATTCAGCGGATTCGACCCGAACGTCGCCGAAGCACCGCCCGTGTGACTGACCTGCAATCGGTGCATCACCGGCGTCATTACAAAACTGGCCGGGTCCACCTGACTGCTGTTGGGGTCACCGGTCAACGGGTTGTTCGCCACGCCCACAAAAAACGCAGCCGACACATCGAAGGCTTCCGACCCGCCCACGCCGACATCGTAAAACTGCACGACATTGCCGTTGACCCGCTGCAACAAATCCGGGTTCGATGCGTAGTTGATCAGCGACGCCATGATCGACCCATCCAGCAATAAACCACTGGCACCGGTGTCTGCAAAGGCTGTGAACGTCTGCACCGGTTCATCCAGCGCATCGGTGAAAATCAGCGCATCGGTGGGGTTGCTGGTCGGACTCAAAATGATGTTCAGCCGGGGCAGGTCCAACGACATCGGCATGACATTGTTGATTTCAAACCCGATCACCGGGCTGCTCATCATCGTTACCGTCAAACAACCGCTCAGGGTGATACAGACACAACGACCTGACCATGTTCCGTGAAGTGCTGCGCGTTTCATGACCATCCTCCTCAAGCCCGGACGTGCACGAATCAACCCCCACGGAACTTTCATTGTACCCCCAAACCCTCCGCCGCCCAATCATTTCGCCAACGTTGCAACAAATTAAAAAGCCCAGGCATGGCCATGCCTGGGCGTTGCAAAACAATCATTCGATTTTGCTCCGGCACTTGACCACTTGGCCACTTCGTTCAATACCCAAGTCCTCAGCCTGTCGGCCTCGTCCTTGGCTTGTTTTCAAATCCGAAATCCGAAATTCGAAATTCGAAATACACAAGCCACTTGGCCACTTGGCCACTTCATCTTCTCAATACCGATAGTGATCGCTCTTGTAAGGCCCTTCCACCGCCACGCCGATGTAGTCCGCCTGCTTTTTACTCAGCTTGGTCAGCTTCACGCCCAACGGCTCCAAATGCAACCGTGCCACCTTTTCATCGAGCTTCTTGGGCAGCACATACACCTTGCCGCTTTCATACTTCACACCCGACAACGTTTCTTCGTCCTTATGCGACAGCGCCAAATCAATCTGCGCGATCGTCTGATTGGTGAAGCTGTTGCTCATCACAAAACTCGGATGCCCCGTCGCGCAACCCAAATTGAGCAGCCGCCCCTCAGCCAGTATCAGCACACTGCGCCCGGTGTCCTTGAACGTCCATTTGTCGTACTGCGGTTTGATGTTGGTCCGCGTCACTTTGCTGGCCTTGGCGAGTTTGTGCAGCCCGGCCATGTCAATTTCATTGTCAAAGTGGCCGATGTTGCCGACGATCGCGCCGTCCTTCATCTTGCGCATGTGTTCGACATTGATGATGTCGCAGTTGCCCGTGGTGGTGATGAAAAAGTCCGCGGTGTCCAGCACATCTTCGATCGTGAGCACCTGATACCCTTCCATCGACGCCTGCAACGCGCAGATCGGATCGATTTCCGTGATGATCACCCGTGCCCCCTGTCCGCGCAGCGACTGTGCACAACCCTTGCCCACATCGCCGTACCCGAACACCACCGCCACCTTGCCGCTCATCATCACGTCCGTGGCCCTGAACAACCCGTCAATCAGCGAATGTCTGCAACCATACAAATTGTCGAACTTGCTTTTGGTCACGCTGTCGTTGACGTTGATCGCAGGGAACAGCAATTTGCCCTGCTTCATCATGTCGTACAACCGATGCACGCCCGTGGTGGTTTCTTCCGAAACACCGTGACACTCCGCCGCCACCTTGTGCCACACCGATTTATTCTTTTTGAAGAGCGCCGCCAGTCGTTTCAAAATGATGGCAAACTCTTCGTTGTCCGCCGTCGCTGCATCGGGCACTTTGCCCGCTTCCTCGTACTCAAAGCCTTTGTGAATAAACAGCGTGGCATCGCCGCCGTCGTCCACGATCTGCGTCGGCCCCTGCCACGAACCATTGGCCGAGGTGCCGAAGTCCAGCGCCTTTTCCGTACACCACCAGTAGTCTTCGAGCGTTTCGCCCTTCCACGCGAACACCGGCACACCCCTGGGGTTTTGCACCGTTCCCCTGGGGCCGACGACCACGGCTGCCGCTGCGTGATCCTGCGTGCTGAAAATGTTGCACGAACACCAGCGCACGTCAGCGCCGAGTTCAACCAACGTTTCAATGAGCACCGCGGTTTGAATGGTCATGTGCAAGGAACCCATGATGCGTTGTCCGCGCAGGGGTTTCTGCGGGCCGTATTCCTTGCGACAGGCCATGAGTCCGGGCATTTCCTTTTCCGCCAGTTCGATTTCCTTGCGTCCCCATTCCGCCAGGGAAAGGTCCGCCACTTTGAAATCAAAGCCGGTGGCTTTGTTGCCGGTCTTTTTGGTCGGTCGGGTCATCGTCGCGGTCATGTGAAGCTCCTTATGAGTGATAAGTTTGCGAATTTTCCTTCAAGCCAAGTACGAGGCCGACAGGCCGAGGGCTTGGGTATTTTGAACGGTTACTCGGTTGGTCGGTAAATCGGTTACTCGGGCGGAATTGTATTTTTCTTCCCGATTAACCGACCCACCAACTCACCGATCAACCACTCCGATCAGACGCGATAAATCGCGGCGCTAACCACCGTACACGTTTCCGGCACTTGGCCACTCGACCACTTGGCCACTTCTTCAACCGATTAACCGACTCACCGATCAACCACACCATCGCCTCATTCCTTCCAACCGACTGCCGTAAAAAGCGCCGGCCCCTTTGCCTCCGTCTCCGGCGGCAGCGCTCGTATCATTACCCTCCTAAAACCCGCCTCCCGCAACCACGTTTCCAGTCCATCGGCTGAAAAACCCATCCACTGTTGCCCCCACTGCCTGCGAAAATCCTCCCGGTCATGCTCCTGCAAATCCGTCACCACCACCCTGCCCCCCTGCCTGCAAATCCGCCCCGCTTCCCGCAACACCTCAGCCGGCTCCTCCACATACGAAAGCACCAGCACCAGCATCACCGCATCACACAAACCCCTCTTCATCGGCGTCTCTGCCAGGTCCGACTTGATCAACTCCACATTGTCCCTGTCCGCCAAGCGTTGCCTTGCCACCTTCAACATCGCCTGCGACTGATCCACCCCGATCACCCGTTTCACCTGCCCCGCCAATTCCCCCGTCAGCGTTCCTGTCCCGCACCCCAAATCCGCCACCGTCCAATCCTCCGGCACAAGCCCCAACAACGACCCCGCATTCAACTTCGTTCCATACAACCACGTCCGCAATTGGTCCCACTCCCCCGCAGCACTGTCAAAAAACTTTTGCGCATCCCGCTGTCGCTGCGCCAACACCTGTTCCAACCGCAACCGGTCCTGCTGACAGGTCGCCCACTGCTGCACCTGTTCCCGTGCCAGCATCCACAGCTTGCGTGCCAGGGGTTCCAGTTCATCGAGCGTCAGCCGATAAAGGTTGGTCGTGCCTTCCCGCCGATTGTGTACCCACTGCAAATCGCCCAATGTTTTCAAATGCCGGCTCACCGTCGATTGCGGCATCTGCAACACCCGGCACAACTCCACCACACTCAACTCGCTCTGCTCCAATAACCCAAGCACCCGCAGCCGCGTCGGCTCCGCCAGGGTTTCCATCATGCCCGTCAATGTGCTTGGGGTGGCAGTTTTATCCATCGCTTCATCCGGATGGAATGATAGATCATTTTCCCATCCCGGTCAATGGCTTCCCATCGTCAAAAGGGTTTTTAGTGTGAGCATCCTTAGCCTCCCATTGAATACCTTGGTCATCCGGGAAAGGCTTGCGATGATCGAATTGCATGTCGGCGATCTCGGCTGGAATACCGTTCGGGAAGGCTTTGCACGCCATGCCCAGTTCGTTCGGTTTATAGTGTTTGCAGCTGAAACACTGGTAAGGAATAGGAATCATTGTCCACCCAGCCTTTCATATAGGTCCATGACATCCTGCGTGAAGCGTTGTCCCGCCAAGGATTCCTTGCCGCCGAACCAGACGATCGGGCTGCGTTGATGAGGTAGGTTGTTCATACGGATTCCTTTCCGTGGGGGTGATTGAATGTTAGGCTCTGTTTCAATACGCCTTGTACGATACGAGCCGCGACCGTGAGGGAGCGGTTCTGCCATCAATACGTTCATTCGAACCACCGCTCCCTCACGGTCGCGGCTCGTTTTGAGACAAAGCCTAGTCGTCCCGTGATTCCACATCCGGCAGGTCCAGGCGTGCCTCTTCCGGGTGCTTGTAGCCTGGCTTTGGCTCGAAAGTGATGCCGTTGTCGCCTGGGTAGGGTTGGCGGTGATCATGCTTGCCGCTCAGCATCGCTTCGGGAATGCCATCGGGGAATGCCTTACAACGCGGCCCTGCTGGAACTATGGGCAGGCGGTGCTTGCATACCGCGCATTGAGGAAGAAGCGGGAAGTCATCCAAATCAGACAAGGGGCTAGTCAAGCAACACCTCCAATTTCATAAGCAAGGGTTTGCCAGGCTGATTGATCACCGAAACCACTTTCATTTTGTGACGACGATCGATTACCAGTTCATCGTCCAATACTTGGCGATTCGTGACCGACGGCAGATAGGCTGCGCGAGTTCCCTTGGGGACGACGATTTCCATGAATACAGGCATTTTGTGCGATCAGTCGCCTGCTGTCGCAGGCTGTCAGAAAGGCTCAAAAAAACGAGGGCGACGGGGCTCGAACCCGCAACCTCCGGATCGACAGTCCGGTGCTCTAACCAATTGAGCTACGCCCCCAGGTCCAATCGCCCCGGCTATAAGCAATCGTCCGCAAACGCCGCAGCCGGGCACCTGATTTACAGGGGTCTAATACTGTAAGGATCACCGGGCGATTGTCAAACGGCATGATCAAGGGTCGAGCGGCGGAAAGAAGTGGTCAAGTGGCCGAGTGGTCGAGTGGTCGAGTGGTCGAGTGGTCGAGTGGTCGAGTGGTC
>CAZJMK010000084.1:0-5888 GCA_964547135.1 uncultured Phycisphaeraceae bacterium
TGATATCATGAGGATCGGCTATTGCTACCTTATAGATGCAATGAAACACTAGGTGTATGTCTGTATCGGCCATGGTTTGTTGTCCATCGTGTTGATCAGCCGTGGATGATTTGTTCAGACGTGTTGGCGATGCATCGGGAGCGAGTTGCATGCCATCATTCAACTGGGTGTGGTGCTTGTTTTTTGCTTTGACAATCAATGGAGCACTTTCAGCTACAACGGCGGTTGCGGCAAATCAGGTTCGCATGGTCCCTTCTCTCAACTGGGTCCCGTGATCCGATGGGATTAACGTCAAAGGGAATGGCGCAATTGGGGATGGTAAAGCCGATGATACTGCGGCGTTACAATCGATACTTGACAATTGGCTTGTGGCGAAATGCCAAGAAGATATACGAAACAGCGAATCGTTTTGAGCAGATCGCTTTCATGAATTTTCGGACATCGCTTTACGGCTTCGTCACGACAATCGTAAAGGTAAGGCAAACGCCGACTCCATGGTCGCCAACTGCTTGTTTTATAATAATTCGGTCGCCAGTGAATTAGGCGATTTTAATGTCTACGCTTATGTATTTGAGGGATTGGAATTTGTGGACAATGGTCGGAGTCAAGTGTTGACCTGGTCAGTATTACATTCGAAACTCCCACTTCCGAAACAGCAGAAATCAGGACTTAACACGACAGCGCAACTTAAGCTCAAGTTTCGATTGCTCCCAGGGCAAACGCATGTAGCGATCACCCCAGGTTCATCATGAACTTGAGCGGGTAGTCGTGGTCCCAACCGCAGTTGAGGCGTTTGGTCGCCAGGCCGACCTGAACGCTCTGCTCAGCCTTGAGCAGGTTCAGGGCGATGCGACTGAGGCGACTGAAATACTGCGCACCATGACCGCTGCGCAGGCGCCGCTGCTCCTCCTGCACGGCGCTGCTTTTTTATCGGTGCGAAATTTGATGCAAAACTCACACAACAAGGTTGCCGGCCCCATAATATGTGATAGACTTCGTTTCGAGACAAACAAGTCTTTTATGGGGGCTGCCATGCTGAGTCGTCGAATGCTTCTGGGCGGGCTATTACTGGGCGCGGGGTTGTGCATCACGGGCTGTGATGAGGATGGCGCGCAGGTGGTCATGCTTGATATCAATGGATTAGAAGTCCACCCGTCTATCCATAGCCATCATCCGAATCTGGATGGATCCGTTCGGATTTCAAACCCCGATATACAAACCGGTGGTTCGTACATAACGACTGGTGACCCCACGACGGGTTCGCTGACTATAGGCAGTGGTGTTACCCTTGTTCGTTTAGATTCTCTGTATTCTTTCGACCCCAACCAAATCATCATCGTTGAGCCGGAGGGCATGGACCCGGGCGATGTGGTGATGGATGACTCGGATCAACCGGGGGTACCGGGGGAATATGAGCCGGTATTGCCGATGGAGTTGAAGTGGGTGGACACCAGCGGGGGCAAGGACGTGTTTGACTTTGTGCCGTTGCGGGTGGCCCCTTCGGTCACCTCGGCTGTTCCCGAACCGGCCAGTGCGTTCACGGGGTTGCTGGCACTGTCAGCTTTGGGGATGCGGCTGACCCGACGGCGTTTGGCTGGTCAGGGGCTGTGAAAAATCCCTCTCCCCATGGGAGAGTTGAAAACCTCGCCGTGGCGGGAGCCGAATAAAAAAGGCGTTTAAGTATCGTGCTACCAATAACGCTTCGGCCCTCACCCTCACCCTCTCCCAAGGGGAGAGGGGATCGATCGGTGAAACACCGAATACAACGAACAGAGAAAATGGGAAACCCGTTGCCACCTGGCGCGGGTTTTTTGTTGTGCCGGGCACGCAGAAACGCAAATAACCGGGAATAAAATCGCACAGTTTTATTTGCAGGCAGACGAGTCCGAACATACGTTTGTAGGTAGATCGAACGGTGGATGACGAGGTGAAAATGAAACTGAGTGATGGCCACGCACCCGGATGATGAACAACCCTTGCCCCCCTCACTGCCCCGTGGGCCATCCCCCTCCCGCGGGGTTTTTTTCGTGAATTGGAATATTGACGCCGTGCCCTTCAGGGCCGGATAGGTGGTTCTTTCTGTGACCCAATCCATCCGGGGCTGAAGCCCTCGGCGTCATTCGTGTTCACTCACAACGAATGCTTCCGATATTCCCCCATCGCACGGGGCAACCATTGCAGTAATTCAATCGCGGTCAAACCACTGGGGCCGAATTGTGCTGCCCACAGGTCACCAGCGCATCCGTGCAGATACACCCCCAATACCGCGGCATCGAAGGTTGACATGCCTTGGGCCACAAGCCCGGCAATCGCACCGGTGAGTACATCGCCGCTGCCGCCGGTGGCCAGGGCCGGGTTGCCGGTGCGGTTGAGGTACACCTGTGCCCCGTCGGTGACAACGGTGTGCTGACCTTTGAACACGACCACTGCCTGATGTGCCTGTGCCAAGTGCAGCGCTGCGTCGATACGCTCGGTTTCGCTGACCGGTTGCGCAGGGATTTGCAAGGGGGCAGCCAGCCGGGCGAACTCACCAGGGTGCGGAGTCATGATCAACGGCGGGTGCGGGTGACCCAGTGTTGTGCGCGGTTCACCGAATCGCGCCAGGGCGTTCAAACCATCGGCATCGAGTACGACGGTTCGTTCTTGTTGCAACAGGGCCAGTGTCCGCTGGGTGACCATGTCACTGGTCCCCAACCCCGGTCCGACGGCCAGTACCGCCCGTGCCTGCGGGTCGGCTTCTTGCAACATCGCCCGCAGCAAACCCGGGGCCGTCGATTCAGGTAAATGCAAACCCGTGGCCCCCGGTTCGATCAGCAGGGACCAGGGCAACACCTGAGCCGAGGGAGGGGCAGCGATTTTGGCAAGCCCTGCACCGATGCGTAAGACGGACGAAGCGCACAAGGCTGGGGCACCGACCATCAGGGCGCAGCCGCCGATGACGATGACTGTGCCGAAGGTTCCCTTGTGGGCGTCAACAGGGCGCAACGGCGCGGCCGGCGGACGGGTGATTGTTTGATAAGGTTTCATGGGCTGATGCAGAATGGATGATGGATAAAGGATAAAGGATAATGTTCAGAACAAGCCCTGTGCGAAATGGGCTTGAACATTATCCATTATCCATTTGATTCAACCGCATCGCCAGCGCAGCCAGCTTCGCCGGCGGATACCAGCACAGCGGCCAATCACGTTTGTGTGCCAGCACGCGATTCATCACCCCCGTTTGTGCCTGTTGCACCTGCATTTGCGAAGCTTGAATCAGCCCGCCAAAGTCATCCGCCAGTTGCGCGTTGACGGCATGTAATTGCGCAAAAACACGTGCCTTTTCGATGCGATCCGTTGAACTGGCCAGTTGCTGTAACAACGCACGCTTTTCGACAGCCAGCCCGTTTTGCAATTGCAAGGCTCGATCGACATTGTGCGGCACATGATGCGCCCACCACTGGGCGCGGTGCAGTTGTGCGGGTTCCGCAACAGGCACGGCGAAATCGAGTGTGACATCGGCAGAAACCATCACGCGCGGGGCCAGGGTTGAACCCTGCCAATCCGCCCACCATTGTTCCATCACCGGGTCGTAGTGCTCGCCCCCCCGGCCATGCACAAACAGGTCGCAGCCCGTCGAGCGCAACATGGCGGTGAGCAGCAAGGCACGCGGTACGAGTCGGGTGGGTGATTCGGCGGTCAGCAGTTGATCCAGCACCAGCCCACGTCGTTGTTCATCGATCAGTTTGGCGCTTGCCCCAGCCCCTTGGATGAACACACGCAGACGGGGTTTATCGCGCTGCATCAGCCAGAGGGGCAACTCGATGCGTTGCTGATCGCAGCGCAAAGCGGTGATGCCTGCCCCCGGGTGAGCCTGTGCCGCCTGGTTGTAGGCCTGCACACATCGGCCCGGGTCGTCGCGCATCATCTGCATCAGCTCGTGAAAGTACGACCAACCGGCCAGTTGACTTTCAAAAACCATCGGCCAGGGACCCAGCCAGGGTTGCGTCATCGCCTGCATGAGCACCGTCATCTGCTCCGCAAGGCTGTGACAATTCACCTGTGCCAATTGATCGATGGCTTGCAGCAGCGGGGTGACATCGACGCACAAAGCCTCACGCCGGGTATCGACCGCTTGTTGCACCGACTGACGCATCGCATGCACATCGACCGGAGCGTGGGCACCGGTGGGTACCAGTTTGCGTTGTGCCCCCAGTACGATTTTTTCCAGGGTTAACCGCTGATCATGTTGCAAGGGCAAAGGCAGCGTGAGGGCATCATTCACATCGGTATCGACCACCAGGTGCAACCAGCCGGCCTGATGGGCTTTGGCGGCAGCACGGGTGGCCAGTAACTTGGCGAAAATACCCGGATGCCAAAGCCAGGCCTGATGCCCGGTGGCTGGCAAGGGTGATGTGTGGTCCACGCCGGCGGAACCGAGGCGGGCGGCATGTTGTTGTGAAAGGGCGGTCAGCGCGATGCGATGCGACGAGGGGTTTGGCAACGGTTGCCAGTGTTGTATCGGCGGTTCCACAAACAGTTGCATGATGCGGGAAGTTTAGCACGAGCGGAAGTGGTCGAGTGGCCAGATGACGGAATCGTATTCGGAAGTTAGCGCCGCGATTTTGATGCCGTGATGTCTGCCAGTGCCCTTGTCGATCACGATTTTGACGCCGTGCCCTTTAGGGCCGGATGATTGCATTTACCTCATGGAAACGATCCGGGGCTAAAGCCCTCGGCGTCAATGGTTGGTGTTTTTCACTCGGCCACCTGACCACTGAGCCACTTCTTTTCCCAACATGCGGCGTACGGCCTCACGGCGGTTCATGCGTAAATGCACCACCGTTGCATCGGTCAGTTCGCCTTGCGGTGATTCGGTGATCTGCAAACCCCAGAGAGGTGAAAAGCCCTGGGAGATCATGGAGTAGCGCATGTCGCCGATGAGTTGCGGCTGGCCGGGGGTGCGTGCGAGGTAGCCGTCGGCAAACCATGCAAAGCGGGCGACGCGATCAAGCACGGGTGAATATCGTTGACTATTGGGGTTGTTTTCATCGGCATGATGAGCGGTGTAGCGTTCGACGCTTTCACCTTCACGGACGGTAGCGGACGACCAGAGGGGCAGACGCAGGGCGTCGGCGTACAATCGGCCATCGTGCTGATAAACACTGCGCCAAAGGATAAGGTTACCCAGGGTGGGCATCACCCGGCCACGTTCGATGGAATGACCTCGTGCCTCGGCGAGTTGTTGTTGCAGGGTCAGGCCGCGCTGGTTTTGCACGACGCCCAGCAGCATGTACAGGCTGACCAGGAGCAGGGCGATTTGAACGGGTCGGGGGCTTGGGCCGCGTTTAGGAGGTAGGCCGACCCATGCCAGTAACACGCCAATGAACAGAATGCCGGTGACGATGGGGTCGATGATGGACATGGAATCGAAGGCAACACGGGTGTAGGAAAAGGGCCAGAACCAGAGGGTGCCGTAGCTGGTCAGACAATCGAGCAATCCGTGCGTGGCCATGGCGACCAGAGCGGTGAGGTACACCGCTTTGAATTGCGAGCGAAGCCGGGGCCAGAGTAAAAAGGGGAGGCTGACCAGCAAAGCGCCGACGGGGATGAAGGCGATGGCATGGGTGAAGTGGCGGTGATAGAGCATGCTGACCAGAGGGTCACCGGGAGAGCGGATGAAGACATCCAAATCGGGGGCCATGCCCGCGAGGATGGCGATGGGGAACACGGCCCGACCCAGTCGTGGGGCAAAGCAGGCGGCGCCGGCGGCGGCACCCAGTAATCCGTGGGTGATGGGGTCCATGGTTGTAATGGTAGGGTACGCAGCGAATGCTTCGTGGGTTCATGTATGTGGCATCGCACCGGGGGCGCCCTCGGCGGTGTGACGGGTGCTTGTGGACCGACCC
>CAZJMK010000084.1:5988-11873 GCA_964547135.1 uncultured Phycisphaeraceae bacterium
AGCCGAGGGCGGCTGGGCCACATGATGCAACATGGACCGCTGATGCCATTGGCGGTGTGACGGGTGCTTGTGGACCGACCCAGCCGAGGGCGGCTGGGCCACATGATGCAACATGGACCGCTGATGCCATTGGCGGCTTGGCGGATCAAGGGTGGCGCACTTTCGAAAAATCGTTTCTTCGTGTATCTTGTGCGGGCTTCCGAGCACATTGAGGGTGTTGGAGGCAGTCAATTCGATCGTACCGCCAACATGAAAGGCACGGGACTGGTGACCATTCGCGCCGCCATCATCGGGGTTTTGCTGGGGTTGGGGATAGCCGGGACCTGGTATTTCAATGATTTCGTGATGAACCAGACGTACCTGGTGGGCAACCTGCTGCCCTTGTCGATTTTCGGATTGGCGGTGGTGCTGGCTTTGGTGGTCAACCCGTTGTTGTCGCCGGTGGGCAAGCGCTGGTTGTTCAGCGGGCGTGAAATAGCCTTGATTGTGGTGTTGGGGCTGGGGGTGTGTGGTTGGGCGGGGTCGGGGTATCTGCGTTATTTTTCGACCAATTTGTCGATACCTTCGTTCTGGCTGAAGACCAAGCCCGCGTGGCAGTCGGCAGAGGTGATGTCGTATGTACCCGGCGGGTCGTTTCGGTTGGGTGAGGGGCATGTGCGTGATTGGCCGGGGCTGCTTAAGCAGATTCATGAAGCAAGCCGGAGCGAGCAGGCATCACCGGGCAAGCGGTTGTGGGAGCAATTGCCGACGGAAATGCGCCGGGTGGTGACGGAAGCGGCCAATACCGGGCGGGTGACGCCGCAGGATCGTCAGCGCTTGATTCGCTCGTTCAACGAAATCATCGGGCAGCCTTCGTTTTATGACCCGCAGACGTTTGCGGGGGTCACGTTGCCGGACGGGGCGGCGGCGCTTGAGCAAAGTGATTTGAAGCAGTTATCGCGCGATGAGGTGGAACAATTCAACCGCGCGTTGCTGGTGGCGGTATTCCCGGAGCATATTCAGCCCCGGCCGGAGGGCGAAGGGGTTTTGTTGCTGGGCGGGCGGTCGGACCCGCAGGTGGTGGAAGCGTTGATTCAGGGGCACGCGGGAAACAGTGTCAAACCGATCACGGAGATTCACTGGTCGGCCTGGTGGCCTTCGATTCGATTGTGGGGCGGGTTTGCCCTGTTTTGCGGGATTGCAGCGTTGTGCATGGCCCTGATCGTGCATCCGCAGTGGGCAAGGCGCGAGTTGCTGGCCTACCCGGTGGCGCGGTTTGTGGATGAAGTGACCCAGCGGCGTGAGGGCGGGGTTTTGCCCGAGGTGGCACGATCGAAACTGTTTTGGATTGCGCTGACGTTGATTCTGCTGTTACACCTGACCAACGGGATCAAGGTCTGGTTCCCCGGCAGCTTCATCAATATTCCATTGCGGGTGGATTTTTCGCCGTTGCAGACTTTGTTCCCCAATGCCGCCAAGGCCCCGGCCACCTATGGTCTGTTTTACCCCACGCTGTATCCGACGGTGGTGGCGTTTGCCTTCTTTCTGACCACCAGTGTGTCATTGTCGCTGGGCTTGTCGCAGTTTGTCTGGGCGTTCATGGGGGCGCTGCTGGTGGCCAACGGGGTGTCGATGCAGGGCGGCTGGAACGAAGCCAACATGCAGAATATGTTGATTTTCGGGGCTTATGTGGGTTTTGCGCTGATCATTTTTTATGTGGGCAGACGGCATTACTGGGACGTGGCCAAGGCGGCGGTGGGCTTGTCACGTAAGCCGGAGACCCCTGCTTACACGGTGTGGGCGATGCGGGTGTTTGCGGTGTGTGTGGTGGGGGCGGCATGGTTGCTTCAAAGCGTCGGGTTGGACTGGTCGCTGGGCTTGCCGGTGGTGGGCCTGATCATGCTGACGTTTTTGGTGATTGCGCGGGCGAATGCGGAGACGGGGGCGATTTTTTTACAGGCCAACTGGTTGCCGATGGCGATCGTGACGGGTTTATTGGGGATGGAAGCGGTCGGGCCGACGGCTTACATATTGATGACCATGGCCAGTTTCATGCTGGTGTGTGATGCGCGGGAGGCGATCATGCCTTACCTGGTCAATGCGCTGGAAATATCCGAGCGATCGTGTCAGACGCCGCCCCGGCGGATCGTGCCCTGGATGGCTTTGATGATTACCGGCGGGCTGGTGGTGGGCATCGTCGGCACGGTATGGATTCAATACAACTATGGTTTGGCCTCGGCGGACACCTGGGCGCGGGTGAACGTCGGGCAGATGATGATGGACAAGACGGCTTCGATGGTGTCGGGGCTGTCGTCATCGGGGATGCTCGAACCGGCGATGCAGATTCAGGGGTTGCAGCGCTGGTGGTCGGCGGCACCCAAGGGTGAAACACTGGGCTGGGCGGGATTGGGTTTGGCGCTGGTGATTACCACGGCTTTGGCGCGGTTGCGTTTGCCCTGGTGGCCGATTCACCCGGTACTGTTCATTTTTTGGGGGACGTTTCCGGCCAACATGTTTGCGATTTCGTTTCTGGTCGGCTGCATCATCAAGACCAGCGTGGTCAAACTCATGGGCGTGAAGGGCTATCACACGGTCAAGGCGCTGATGGTCGGCATCATCGCGGGGGAACTGTTGGCTGCGATGATGTGGATGATGGTCGGTTTGATGTATTTTGCCAACACGGGCCTGTTACCCAAGCGGTATGGGATCATGCCGGGGTGAAAGAATGTTTCATCATGGATTGGTGGGGCAGGCCTCTGGCCTGTCAATGAGCCGAAGGCTCATGATGGAGGCGGCAGAGGGGTTCGATATGGGCTGATCGCCCATTGGCAGGCGGGACGCCCGCCCCACCCGGCAACCGGCGGACACAACGGGAAAACGATGGTTCAAGCACGGCTACAAAACATTTGCTGGATGGGCATGAGCCTGCAAGTGCCCGGTTCGTGGGAAATGGTGCGTCATGCCACCAACCCCCGGCAGGGTTCGCTCATGATGGTGGATCGTCGTCATCAACGGTTGCAACTCAGCTGGCAGCAACTGGAACGCGAACCCGACCTGGAACAGATGATCGAAGACTACCGGAACAAGGATTTGGAGGAGCATCGCGGGGTCAGGCATAAACGATTGATGGGCATGGGCGGATGGGTGGCTTTGCGACGCAGCCGGGCGGACCATCAATTGACTCGTGCGGTGCGGTTTGAAGCGTCGTGCAAACGGTTGGTGGAATTGGTGCTGCCCTGGCCGGGGGCCGGTGGGGTGGATGGCGAGGTGGAGCAGAACGTGTTGCAGGGGTATCGATTGGAAAACGCTGATGGGCAGAGTGAACGGTGGTGCGCGTTTGGGTTGGAGGTGACAACCCCGAAGGATTGGTCGCTGCACTCGGCACAGATCGAGCCGGGGTGTGCGAACATGCGGTTTGTCAAGGGTCGGTCGGAGGCGTTGGTGCGTCGATTGGGTGCGGTCGATGCGTGGTTCAAAGGTCGGTTGGAGACGTTTGTGCAGCAGCAGGCGGAAGACCAAAGCAAAACCCCGCGGTTGCGCACGTATCGCCAACACCCGGCTTGTGAACTGACGACAGAAGAACCCTGCACCCGTTGGCAGCGGTGGACGGGCAAGGCACGAAAGCGGATCGATTTGGCGTGGTTGTGTCCGACGGATCACGCGGTGTATCACCTGATGACCTTGTCGCCGGTGAAAATGGATGGGGCGGTTGAGCCGGGCGATTTTGCGGTGGGTTGTTGCCAGGCCGGGGGGTCGGTGGGTCGGCAGGGATGAAAAAGCCAGCAAGCACAGTCAGGCGTCGTGAACCGGAGACGTTGACGGAGGAACAGGTACTTGATGCGGTGCCGATGCGGAATCAGTCGGTGCGGGTGGAATGGCGGGGCAGCGACCGGGTGGTGATTACGGTGGCGCTGAAAGAGCGCTGGTTCATGCAGCCGCCCTGGAGTTGGCTGCTGCGGGTGCGCAAGGAAGCGGGGTACGAGTTGGAAGGGCTGGGCAGGGAGGTTTGGGAAGCCTGCGACGGCAAGCGGACGGTGGAGGCGATCATTGATGGTTTTGCGGATCGGCATCACCTGCGGTTTCACGAAGCACGATTGTCGGTGCTGGCGTTTTTAAGGCAGTTGATTCAACGCGGTTTGGTGGTGCTGGTGGGGGTGGACAAAAGCGGATCGGACAAGTCAGCGGTGTGAAGTGCGGACCAAACACTGCGGACCAAAACAGGGAACGAAAAGGGATCAGGGTTTTGCGACAAGGTGAGTGTGTATGAAACCGATCATCGTCAAGGATCAAGTGCGACTGGGGCCGGGCAGGTGTCTGCAACTGGCATTGTCGGGCATGGGGTATCGGATGTTTCGGTCGATGATCACGGTGGCGATTTTGGCGCTGGCGGTGGCGTTTTTGGTGCATATGGTGACGCATGCCCTGCTGTCGCATCGGGTGGTCGGACTGGCGTACAACGAACTGGGGACGCAGCGTGAAACCGGGCGATGGGTTTCAAGGCTGACCACAGCAGACACGCAGGCCTTGGTGATCAAAGAACTCACAGTCGGCAGCCCGGCGGCATTGCAGGAATATCAGCGCTGGTCGGGCGCGGATGAAAAACAAATGACCCAGGCCGCGGAGGACGCCCACCGTTTGCAGGACCTGGCAGCGTATTTTGAGGAGTTACCCGAAACGGCAAGGGTTGTGCTGACGGGGGGGCGAGATGTGCTGGCGTTGGTGAAGGGTTTGGCGGAGGCAGAGCAGTATCGGTTGTTCATGGAGCGTTTGCCCGCGCTCAAAGCCCCGATGCCCTTGGACTCGCAGCAGGCTTTTGATGAACTGATTCAAGTGCGGATGCCCCGGCTGATTGAGCTGGTGGAAAAGGTGCGCGAAGGTCACTATCGGGCGCTTCGACAGGTGCGAGGGGCGTTCAATCAGCGGGCACCGTTGATGTTACTGGCCGAGCCGCCGGGGGACTTGGAGAACGCGCTGCAGCGGGAAGGGTTTGTGGTGGGTGATGCGGGCTTGGCGAGTTTGTCAGCAGTGGCGCAGGCGGGTATTGATCGTGAACATTTGGCAAGGCTGGTGCAGCCGCGTGAAGTGCGGGATGTGATTGCACGAAGGCTGGGGCGACCGGTGGCACTGGTGAACCAGGCGGTGGTGTTTGAATGGGTGACCAACCTGGACCGGGCAGAGTGGGTGGCTGGGGTGATTAAAGATAAAACCGGCGACAGCAAACTGTCACCCGAACGCATTCTGGCACTGGCGCAAACCCAACGACGCATCAATCATTTGCAGACCGTGGTGGGGGAACAAGTGCCCGGCCCAGGTGGTTTCACGGCTTTGTCCACCGCGACATTCTGGCTGATCGGGTTGTCGTTTTTGGTGTGTGTGGTGGGCGTGGCCAATGCGATGCTGATGAGCGTGACCGAACGGTTTGCGGAAATCGCCACGATGAAATGTTTGGGGGCGATGGACACGTTTGTGATGCTGATGTTTTTGTTTGAAGCGAAATTGCAGGGGTTTTTCGGAGGCATCGTCGGACTGGTGCTGGGGCTGGCCTTGGCTGTGGTGCGGGTGTGGGTGGAGGCGGGGAATTTGGTCTGGCCGGCGCTGGATGTGTTCCCGCAACTGATGATCGGGGCGGCGGTGTCGCTGGTGGTGGGGGTGATACTGGCGGGGCTGGCGGCGGTTTGGCCGGCGTGGGTGGCGTCACGCCTGGCACCGATGGAAGCGATGCGGGTGGAATAAGAAGAAGTGGCCGAGTGGTCAAGTGGCCAAGTGGCCGAGTGACGGAACAGTGTTCGGAGGTTAGCGCCGCGATTTATCGCGTCGGGTCGAAGTGGTTAATCGGTTGGTCGGTGAGTCATCGAAGTGGTTAATCGGTTGGTCGGTGAGTCATCGAAGTGGTTAATCGGTTGGTC
>CAZJMK010000084.1:11973-12059 GCA_964547135.1 uncultured Phycisphaeraceae bacterium
GGTGAGTCGGTTAATCGGGAAGAAAAGACACATAAAATTCCGACCGAGTAACCGAGTAACCGAGTAACCGAGTAACCGAGTAACCG
>CAZJMK010000085.1:0-11515 GCA_964547135.1 uncultured Phycisphaeraceae bacterium
GGTCGTACCGTATTTCAAGGCATATTCTTCATCGGCCCCCGCCACGGCGAGGTCTTCGACTCACCCGGCCTCGGTCGCCGCGGCGACACTCGGCCACCCTCTCCCGTGGGGAGAGGGATTTTTCAGAGCCCTCATTCGATTGACGCCCAATTTCAGAGCGAACGCCCCGCACTCCGCCGCGATCCAAGCAGCACCGCAGCCGTGCCCGCCAGCAGCACGAGCGAGGTCGGTTCCGGAATCGTGACAACGTATAACGCGTTGGCCGAAGGGCTGGTGACCGAACTCGTACTGCCCATGAAGTAAAGGTCGAACGTGCCGTTGGCGCGCCGCTCGGAGAGGGCCAACCGATCGTCGCCGGCGTTTCCTGCGAGCAGGGATTGCAGCGTCGCGTCCTCCGAGCCGTTTCCGTCGGTGTCGATCAGCGTGCTGCCTGTCACGATCTGCGCCCGGCCGTTGACAAGGATGGCGCGGGAGGTGGTCGAGATCGGGACCATCACCGCCCAGTCGCCGGCCTCGTTGATGGCGGTCGTTCAGGAGTTGTTGCCGACGTTGCCCAGCGTGATCTCGCTGGTCCCAAACGGCACGACGCTGCCGGAGCGGAGCAGTATCTGGCCGTCTTTGACCACCAGTTCCCGGCCCAAGCTGCCGACGGCCGCCTGCGCGGTGAAAAGGTAGCTGCCGGCGCTGTTGATGCTGGCGTGACGGAAGACGGTCCAGAACTCATCGGCGACACCGCCCACGCCGGCACCGATGTTCGTGCGTTCCCGCACAGGCTGTCCGCCCATGAACAGTGCGCTTCCGTTGATCAGCATGACCGAGTCGTTGTTACTCGTGCCTGACACGCCGTCGGTGCCGACTACGTCGTCGAATCCTCGTCGCAGGAAGCCCTCGGCGATGTAATTGTTCCCGGTGCGGGCGAAGCCGGTCGTCGCTGGGTCGAACACCAGTTGGTGCGCCAGCGGGTTCACCGGCCCGCTGAGTTGGAACGGCTGGTTACTGGCGTTGAGTAGGTTGGGGATGGACTGCGAGGTTTGCAGGAGTATTTCGGGCGTGCCGTCCGGCAGGCCGCGCACCAAGGCGATCCGGTCTTCCAGCGGGGCCGTGCTGCCGACGGTCGGGAGTCGGGCGCTGGTTCGATAGAGCGCCCGGCCGTCGTAGGTCAAGCCGATCGTGTAGGCGAAACTGCCGAACACACGGGTGCCCGTGTCGTCGAGCAAAGCAGTTCGCAACGGCTGGGGAACCGGATCGTTGGAGCCGGCAAACTGGGTCAATCCTGACGACGAATGTAGGTAGTGTTGGGCGGTACGGTTGAAAAGCGTTCGCCCGGCGTTGTCCAGACCCAGCCCGTTGTTGAAGGAATTGGCCGGATCGGAGAAACCCGCAAGTGTTGCACCGCGGAAGAGCGAGCCTTGCGGCACGCCGGCGGCCGGACTGCCCCAGACGTGCGGGCCGTCGTTGGTACGCAGAGCCACTGCCCACCCGCCGACGGCATTGGTCGTCACCGATGCGAAGGTGAAGCCAGTATTCGCACTGCCCGTCCCGGGTGTGATCAGCCCGCCAGAGTTCGTGAGCGGCTGGCCTTCAAGGATCAACTGCCGCGGCACCCCTGCGTCCGCCGACGACACGCCTGCGATCAGTCCCGCGACAGCACCCAGCGACCACCTGTTGATCTTCTGCATCTGCCTCTCTCCCTTGTGTGTGCCTGAAGCAGGTTGCATCAGACCTGGAATGATAGCAACGACCCCCTCGAACTTGAAAAAATGATAGGAAATTTGTTTCCGCCGGGCCGGGGCAGCCTGGCCAGTTCGTCCAGGAGTCGGTGGGCATTACTCAGCACGGCGGAGCAAACGCAGGTACGAACCGCGAGCGGCAGTGAGCTGCTCTTCGATCATCGTTGACTACAAAACCACCGCTGACTGCCCAGCCTTTTTCATGTTGCGTTGTAAGTGCTTAATCAATCGCATATAACGAATATTAACGTCTCAATGCACAGACGCCCTCACCCTAATGTGAGCGCAGCGAGCACTCCTACTCTCCCGGAGGGAGAGGGGGTAGATTGCCAACACCACTTTTGCCCAATATGTAAAAGGCTGTGCCGGTCGCGGCTCAGTCAAGCAATCAACATGCGTTTACCCTGGTTAACAATGATATTGGGCGTAACACGATCAATATTCTTCAAATACACATGACTTCACCGCAGCATCTGATCGTAAATCGCAGCGTAGTGGGCGTGCATGTCAGCCTGGGTGAATTGTGCAAGCAGTCGTGCCCGGCCCGCGGCACCCATTTGTTCACGTAACGACTTGTCGCGGATCAGGGTGAGCAGGTTGCTTGCCAAAGCGGGGGCGTCGCTGCGGGGTGATAGTAAGCCGGTGAGTGGATGTTGCACCACTTCGGGGTTGCCGCCGACGTGCGTGGCGGCGATCGGCAAAGCAGTGCCCATCGCTTCGAGCAACGTCACCGAAATGCCCTCGCTCAAACTCGATAACAAAAACACATCCACCCCGGCCAAGAGTCGATGCACATCCTTGCGCACCCCCAGAAAACGCACGCTGTTGCCGATGCCCAGTTCATGCACCTGCTTTTCCAATTGCGGTCGAAGTTCACCATCACCGGCCAGTAGTAATATCGCTTGACTGCAACTTTTGGCGGCAGCGGGTTCGTGGGTGACGGTGGTGGATGTGGTTGTTGACAGTTGCTTTTGTAATAAAGCCCATGCGTTCAGCGCGGTGGCATGGTCCTTCACCGGGTGAAAGCGGGCCACCTGTGCGACGATGATTTGGTCATCGGTCAAATCGAGTTCGGTGCGCACGGCTGTGCGTTCCTCCAGTCGTTGATTGACCGGTTGAAATTGCTGAGGGTCGATGCCGTTGTAAATGACTTGAATACGCTTGTCGGGCAAACCCTCCTTGTCCACCAAGGCTTGTTTCACCCATGCGCCGACTGCGGTGATGCGATCATGTTTGCGAAGTAATAACTGGTTGGCGATGACACGCTTGAATTTCCGGGGGTCGGGGTAGTGCCGACCATGTTCGGTGAACAGGATCGCAGGGGTTTTGGAAAAGCGTCGTGAGAGTGAAGCGTAAAAAAAAGGAGTGTACTGATGGGCGTGCAACAGGTCGATTTTTTCTGATTGCACGACTTGATGAATGCGACGGGCAACGTTGAAATCGACCCCCGGCTTGCGCGCCAGGTCGATGACGGCAAAGCCTTGGTTTTGCAGTTGGTGACCCAGTGGGCCGACTTCATCGAGGCATAAAAAAATGAAACGGTAGCGATCGCGCAGTTGCCTTGCGAGAGCGGCGGCGAGCACTTCGGCCCCGGCGAGGTAGAGCCGATGCAGCACATGCGCGATGACGGGTTGGGGGTGATGTTGAGGCATGGGTTTGATGCAGTGTAGTCGTTGTCACACAGCGTACCGTGAAGCGGGGGTGGTGTGTGATGGGGAAGTGGTCAAGTGGCCGAGTGGTCAAGTGGCCGAGTGCGGAGAGCCGAGGCGGATGGTGAGAGTGATATCGCGCGCTGCTGGGTGAATGAAAGCCGACGATGTCATCGGCGGGTCTGGTTCACCCAGCCGAGGGCGGCTGGGCTACATTGCAAGCGTACACGGCAGCCATCGGGGCGCGGTGTGTGACCCATACGGGTTGTATGTGAAATGATCCGGGGCTGAAGCCCTCGGCGTCCATTTTTTAAGTCACTCTAACCGATGGATTGGGGGAGAGTGCGCAAAACCCAAATGGGTTGTCATCGGTATATTCATTGACTTGCCATCATTGACTCGGTAGCTTGATATACACAGGCTCAACAACTCTTTTTTTATGGGAACAGAAGCATGTCACAGGTTCCTTGGCGTGCGGGTTGGGGCGGTTTGTGTTGTGTATGTCTGGCGTGGGTATTGTGGGCGGGGGGATGTCATGATCATCGTGTGCAGCCGAGGGAGGCGCAGGACATTGTGACGCCGATGTTCGAGGCTTACGGGCCGCAGACCGATCCGGCGGCGCAGCTACCACGGGTGTTTATGCCGGTGGCGGAACCGTCGATTGTAGAATCGGGCGAGTATGCCACGCTGGTGTACACCTGCAAATTCACGCGCTGCGAAACCCTGCGGGAAGCCATCGAAGGCATGACCAGTCTGGAAGGGGTGGTTCAGGCCAGCACGATGCTCAACGCGGTGATCGTGAAGGATCAGAAGGAGCGCATTGGTTCGGTGCTGGCACTGTTGGAAAGCCTGGATCGTGAAGTACCTCAGGTGCTGGTGGAGGCGCGGGTGGTGGAAGTGTCGCTGGACAGCGATCTGGAATATGAAATTGAAAACCTGTTCAAGTACAAGGACGGGACGTTCAATTTGGAAAAAGGCGGGGTGTCGATCAAAACCCCCGGTGCGAATCCGACGGTGGGGCAGGGCATGGTGATCACCATGCAACCCTGGCTGGCGGCACAGGGACAGTTGGATTTGGCGATTCGGCTGCTGTTGACTCGAGGCAGAGCGAAGTTGTTGTCGTCGCCGAATCTGCTGGTGAGTCTGGGCAATGAGGCGAGCATCATCACGGGGGAAGAGGTGCCGGTGCAGACAGCGACGGTGGTGTCCGGTTCGGTGAGCACGACAACGCAGTTTAAAAGGGTGGGTATCAAGCTGCGGGTCAAGCCGTTGCAGATCACCGGCGATACGGCCCAGTTGGAAATCAACCCGGAAGTGTCGGCGGTCACCGGGTTCACCGCTCCCGGTCCCGGTGGTGTGGCCAACCCGATCGTCGCCATTCGCAATGTCAGTTCCATACTCACCATCAAGGACGGGGAAGTGCTCACCATCGGCGGATTGTTGCGCAGTGAAGAACGTGATCAGAATCGCAAGGTGCCGGGGTTGGGGGATGTGCCTGTTTTGGGGCTGGCGTTTCAGGGCACACGGTTGCAAGCCAACCGGACGCAACTGATTTTCTTTCTGCGGGTGAACATATTGGATCGTGGACAGGCCCATGGTGTGCGGATTCATCGTCCGGGGTCGAGTTTGGATGCGACGCTGCGCGGACCGGCCACGCTGCCTGCTGCGGATGGATCAGTCCCTGATGCTTCAGCGCCGGGGGCATCAACGCCGGAGGAGCCGACGCAGCCGAAGGCGAAAGATCAAAGCGAACCGACAGGTGATGCAGCAACGACACCCGCCGGGGCGACATCGGCGGATACGTCGGACACCCGCGTACAGACCATGCAACCTGCCCCAGGCGGGAGGCCCTGACATGAGCTGGCGCAAGGCGATCATCGGCATCATCATCGTCACGACCATCGGCGCGGTCGGCGGAGCGGGCTGGTATTACCAGTGGCGGCCATGGGGCGGCGACTCGGCGGACAAAGCCGATGAGATGACACGCACAGCGGCGCGCCATCACACGGTGCAACCCATGGACATGGTGCTGGGGCTGACCGAGTACGGGTCACTGCGGGCAGCCAACCATCACAAAATCATCAACGAGTTGGAAAGCCGGGCGAAAATTGCCTGGCTGGTCAAGGAAGGCTCGATGGTCGCCAAGGGCGAAAAAGTATTGGAATACGAAAACAAGGAATTCAAGGACAAGCTCACCGAAGCACAAAACCAGTTGGAACAGGCGGGGAAAGAACTGGCGATCGCAGTGGAAAACGTGAAGATTGAGGAGTCATCGGGCAAGGCCAGCCTGAATGCATCGCAGATGGACCTGCAGCGCGCCCGTGAAGCCTTGAAAAAGTTTTTGGATTTGGAAGCGCCCAAAAAATTCAAGGATTTGGATGCCGAGGTGAACAAAGCCCGCACCGAAATGGCGGAGGCTGAAAAAAACCTGAGTGAAGTTCGGCGGAAGTCGGAAGGTGACTTTTTCATCGAGGAGGACCAGCGCCGCGACCTTGACAAGCAGATCAACAACGCACGGACCAATGTACTGGCGAAAAAACGCACCCTCGAAGGCAGCCTGCTGCAGCAGAAGATTTACCGGGGCTATGAATATCCGCAAACCCTGGCCGAGCGACGGAGGGCGGTGAGCAATGCGGAACTGGGGCTGGCGAAAACCGAAGTGAGCGTGCGCAGTCAATTGCTGCAACGCAACAATCAGGCGGAACAGATCAGGGCACGAATGCGTCGCGCCCAGATGGAGATTGATCGATTCACGCGTGAAATCGAAAAGTCGGTGGTGCTATCGCCGGCGGATGGGGTGCTGCTTTATGGTGATCAGACCCGGCGCGATATTTACTTCGGCGGCAGTCAGCCGATTCAGGTTGGCAGCGAGGTGTATCGCGGCAATGTGGTGCTGACCATTCCGGAAGCGGTGGGTTTTGAGGTGGACATTGCGGTGCATGAACAATTTCGCGGTCGCATCAAACCCGGTTTGCCTGCCCGCATTACCTTTGACGCGATACCGGGGTTGGTGATCGACGGGGAATTGAAGGTGATCGCCAGCATTGCCAAATCGCGCAACCCATGGGACCCCACCGGCCCCAAGTCGTATGAAAGCATCATCATCATCAAAAGCGCCGACCCGCGCATGGCCAGCGGGATGACCGCCAAGGTTGAACTGACAGCCGACACGCTGACGCAGGTGCTTGCTGTGCCGATTGAAGGGGTGTTCAACCATGAGGGCACGAAAGTGTGTTACCTGCGACAGGGGACGAGGTTGGTGCGTCAACCGGTGATGGCCGGTCGCAGTAACGATCATTACGTGGAAATCACGGCGGGGGTCAAGGCTGGTGACATGGTGCTATTGATGCCGCCGCAGGCGGGGGTGGCGGTGGTGGATGGGTTGCCCTTGCCGACCGAACCAGCGACGAAATCGACGGCTTCGCCGACAACCCCGGCAACTGTACCGGCCGCTCCGCCGGCGGGGTGAGGTTGGGGTTGAAATTGTCGGTCGATTGTGGTGGTCAGTCGATCACGCTGACCATCGGTTTGAATGATGCACACATTGCAGCCCCTGAGCATGAACAATCGTTTGATACATATCGCCGGGGTGGAAAAGCGTTACCCGTTGGGGGAACGATTTGTGCAGGTGCTCAAGGGCATCGAACTGAGTGTCGAACGCGGCGAATACCTGGCGATCATGGGGGCATCGGGTTCGGGGAAAAGCACACTACTGAACATCATCGGCTTGTTGGATGTGCCCGACATCGGCTCGTATCACTTCAACGATCAAAACGTCGCCCGACTGCCCGATGCGCAACTGGCAGGGTTTCGCAATCGGCACATCGGTTTTGTGTTTCAAAGTTTTCAACTGCTCAATGAGTTTGATGTGCGCGGCAATATCGAATTACCCATGATGTATCGGGGCGTACCCAGGCGGGAGCGAAGGCAACGAGCCTTGCACCTGGCTGAACAGGTGGGGCTGGGGCCAAGGGCGCATCATCGACCGATGCAACTGTCCGGCGGTGAAATGCAGCGTACCGCCCTGGCACGGGCTTTGGCCAACGACCCGGACCTGCTATTGGCCGATGAACCCACCGGCAACCTCGACGAACGCACCGGGCTGGAAATCATGAATATTTTCGATGAGCTTTCCGCCAAGGGACGCACCATCATCGTGGTCACGCATCACCCGGCTTATCGTCAGCGGGCAGAGCGCGTGCTTTGGATGCGCGATGGTCGATTTGAAACGACAACACCCCCGGCCTTGAACACCGCCAACCCTGATGAGCACGACGCAGGCGTCAAGGAGGGCGCATGAGTTTGTGGTTGTTGTTGCGTTTGGCGCTGGTGGATTTATTGCAGCACAAGTTTCGTTCGCTGCTGGCGACGCTGGGCATTATTTTCGGCGTGGCGTCGATTCAGGCCATGGTGTCGATTTCCGACGGCGCCCGCACCGAAACCATGGCCCGCATCGAAGCGATGGGCGTGAGCAACGTGATGGTGCGTTCGATCAAGCCGGCGCGGGAACAGGCAGCCGGCGGACAATCACAGGGGCAACGCCAATACGTCGCGGAGTTCGGGTTGAAGCGGCGGGATGTTGAACATGTGCGGGAGACGTTTCCGGGAATCAAACGCATGGTGGCTTATCGTGACATGCGTGCCCAGATGGAAAACGCAGGGGGCAAGCCGGTGGATGTGCGGGTGCTGGCGACGGAACCGGCGTTTGTCGAGCTGACCGGTTCGATCATGGAGCGCGGCCGATTTCTGACCATCACCGATAACGATGAGGCACAGCGTGTATGTGTATTGGGGGCAAGGGCGGCACGACGTTTACTGGCGTATGAAGACCCGTTGCAGAGCGTGGTGCGGATTCGCAGCCAGTGGTATCGGGTGGTCGGGGTCATCAGCAACCCGGCGGGGTTGAAAGTGTCCGGCAGTGATGACATTGAACAACATGTGTTTGTGCCGTTGCAGACAGCCTGGCGATTGGAGGGGGATCAAACGTTCAGTGCCGATCAGGGAACGTATGAGGCGGTGCGGGTCGAGGTGGATGGCCTGATCGTGCAGACCGAGTCAAGGGAGTGGGTGATCGACACCGCAGCCCGGTTGAAACATTATTTGGAGACGACGCACAAGGTGGTGGATTATGAGGTGACTGTGCCGTTGGAATTGATGAAACAGGCCGAGGCCACGCAACGCATTTTCACCATCGTCATGTCCAGCATCGGCGGCATTTCCCTGCTCGTCGGCGGCATCGGCATATTGAACATCATGCTCGCCAACGTGTACGAACGGCGCAAGCAGATCGGCATTCATCGTGCCATCGGGGCACGACGGGTGGATGTGTTGCTTATGTTTTTGAGTCAGGCGATCACGCTCACCAGTGTGGGCGGGTTATTGGGGTTGGCGGCAGGGTATTACCTGGCACAGGCGGTGAGTCACTTTGCGGGTTGGCCGGTGGTGTTCAGCGTGTGGGCGCTGGGGTTGGGGCTGGGAGTGTCGCTTTTGGCGGGGGTGGTGTTCGGGATGTGGCCGGCGTACCACGCGGCGAAGGTCAGCCCGGTGCAGGCATTGCGGTCGGAGTGAGGCAGTCGTTGATGTGTTACGTTACGCATTGACATTGGTCGTGCCTTCAAAAGGCATGATTATGTGTCATATTGAAAAGCGCAGACGCGACAAGTCGCGGCGCTAACAAGCATCAACGCATGCACGAGCCTTGCGGCACCAACCAGCGTGCTGACGTATGGATCGAGGCGCTGGTAATCTGTCAGCATGAGCGCAGCGTGTGACAACCTGGCGAGTCGAAATTGCACGACGGGGGCGCAAGCCAATGTGCCGCTGTGGGCGCACTTGGTGTTGTCGGTTGTGTCGATGGTGTTGTTGGCACTTGCGTTCCCCAAGCCGGGCTGGTGGCTGATGATTTTTTTGGCGCTGGTGCCGATGGGTTGGCTGGCGCTGGCCTGCACCTGTGCAAGGCGATTGTTTTGGACGACGTACCTGGTGAGTTACGTCGGTTGGCTGGTGCTGATGCGTTGGATGATTCCGGTCACCTTCGGCGGATGGTGGGCGATGTGTCTGTACCTGGCGCTGCATGTGCCCGCAGCACTGATCACGTTTCGCTTGCTGGTGAAGTATGTGCATTTGCCGGCGACGGTGGCGCTGCCCATGGCGTGGGTGAGTTTTGAATGGTTGCGCGGGCATTTTCCGTCGGGGGGTTTTGGGTGGTATGTATTGGGTCATGCCCTGGCGCCGTGGCAGGTGTCCGAGCGTGAGCCGATGGTGGCGCAATTGGCGTCAATTTTCGGGGAACTGGGCATCAGTTTTTTGGTGGCGATGACCAGTGGGTGGATGGTGGACGCATTGCGAAGTGGTCAAGTGGCCGAGTGGCCAAGTGGCCGAGTGAAAGAAGAATGTGATCGAAACATCGGTGAAAAAAATAAAAGCAAAGACGCCCTCACCCTAACCCCGCCACGGCGAGGTTTTCAACTCTCCCGGGGGGAGAGGGGACGGAAAAATGACTCCGTGGCCGGGGAACAAAGTGGTCAAGTGGCCGAGTGGCCGAGTGGCCGAGTGCAGGAGAAGAAAAAACCAAAGTGCAATGAAGTGACTTGGCGGTGTATGTTGGTGTGTTCGATATTACTGCTGGTGAGTTGGGGTTTGACGATTGGTCATGGGTGGAGGCAGTGGCATGAGTACATGAGTACGTTTTACGACTGGCCGAGGGCGACGGTGGCGGTGGTGCAGACGAACCTGCCGCAGTACAACAAGGAAACACCCAAGCCGGAGCGGTTGCAGGAGGAGTGGGGCCAACTGTTGACGATGACCCGACAGGCGGCTGCGAGTCAGGGGGGTGATGGGTCGAACCCGGTGTTGGTGATGTGGACGGAAACGATCGTGCCTCGGCCGTTGGATGAGGAATCGCTGCGGTATTTGCAGGGGGATGCGGAGGGTTTGCCCGGCAGTGCGTTTTATCATGAACAGATTGCGGCGCTAAGCAGGGAATTGCAAGTGAATTTGCTGGTGGGTACGCCCTGGTGGAAATGGGAGCGATTTACGGGGGAGGATGGGTTGGGCTATGTGAGACCGGGGGGTGCGTACAACGCAGCGATGTTGTATCGGGAAGGCGGACAGCGCGACCCGGTGCACTATGCGAAGATGCATCGTGTGCCGTTTGGGGAGTATGTGCCCTGGGTGGAGGATTGGCCTTGGTTGAAGCGGATGTTTATTCGGTATTTGACGCCGTATGAGTTTGATTACACCTTGCAGCCGGGGAATAAAGAGGTCGTGTTTGAAGTAAGAAGTGGCCCCCGGCAAGTGGCCGAGTGGCGGGAAGGACAAAGTGGTCAAGTGGCCGAGTGGCCAAGTGGCCGAGTGCAGGAACAAGAAGAACATACAAGCGGAACGACTGAGAAAAAAACAGACGCCCTCACCCTAACCCTCTACCGGGGGGAGAGGGGACGGAAAAGTGGTCAAGTGGCCAAGTGGCCAAGTGGCCAAGTGGAAGAAAAAGACGGGGGTGATAGCAGCATAAAGGTTATTCCGCCCTCACCCGACCTCGTCCCGCAAGGGGACTCGGTCACCCTCTCCCGTGGGGAGAGGGGGGACAGCCTGAGCGAGAAATCGACACTGCGATTTGTGACACCGATTTGTTTTGAGGACGCGGTGCCAAGGGTGTGTCGCAGGCTGGTGTATGACGTGCGGGGGAATAAGCGAGCGGACCTGATTGCCAACATCACCAACGATGGCTGGTTTGCCGGGACGCATCAACCCTGGCAGCATTTGCAGATCGCCACGCTGCGCAGCATCGAACTGGGCGTGCCCTCAGCCCGTGCGGTCAACACCGGCATCAGCGGGTTTGTGAACAGCAACGGTCGCATTGAAAAACTGGTCACGGTCAATGGCCAAGCGCAGGATGTGGTAGGCACGGCAACGCATACACTCTGGCTCAATCCGCATGATACGTTTTTCGGCAGGTGGGGTGATCTGCCCATCCGTATCATGGTGGTGCTGACGTTTGTGATGGTGTTGATCGGGGTGGGAATGAAGTGGTCAAGTGGACGGAAGAACGAAGTGGTCAAGTGACGGAACCGCGTTTGGATGTTAGCGCCGCGATTTATCGCGTCTGATCGGAGTGGTTAATCGGTGAGTCGGTGA
>CAZJMK010000086.1:0-11497 GCA_964547135.1 uncultured Phycisphaeraceae bacterium
ATTGGTATTTTTCTTCCCGATTAACCGACTCACCGACCAACCGATTAACCGACTCACCGACTCCCCGATTAACCACTTCGATCAGGCGCGATAAATCGCGGCGCTAACTTCCGAATACTATTCCATTCGCTGCTTGGTCCCCCCGCACCCTTGCGTTACACTGCATCGATGAGGCACCTTTCGATGCGCAACGTTCCCATTTCATTGTGTACCCTCTTGGGCTGTGGGCTGACCCTGCTCACACTGTTACCCGGTTGCGGCAGCGCTACCGGCGGTCAGCGCACCGTCACCAATGATGATTTTGTGGCCACGCCCGTCACTACTTCCGCCAACTCAACCTCATCGCCCCGCCGAGTGGTCGTGCCGGTTGATGCAGAACCCTCGGCTACCTCGACCGAAGTCGTGACCAGTGCTGACCCGTCGCCAACCGACACTACGGCTGACAACCACACGCCCGACACCACATCGAACACACCCGTCAACACCTCGGCCAACCTGTTGGCCGGTTCGCTGTCCAACAACCCGGCGGAGGAGGCAGCCGTCCGTCAGTTTTTCGCCGAGTTACCCACGCCCACGATCACCCCGGCCATGACCACCGCCCAGGCACGGCAGCTATCCATCGACGGCATGGTCGGTCAGGTCAATGGTCAGGCCATTTACGCCAGCCGGGTGTTCAACCCCCTGGGCGAACAATTGGCACGATTGGGTCAGACGCTTCCGCCTGCGGCGTTCCGCAAGGAAGCCGCCCGACCGATTCTGGCGACGCTGGAGGAAATCGTGTTCAACAACCTGATACTGGGCGAAGCCGAGCGTGATTTGTCATCGCAGGAACAAGCCGGGTTGACCACCCTGTTGCGCACGGAACGGGAAAAACTGATTCGTAAATGGGGCGCAGGTTCGCGCATCGTGGCGGACCAGACCCTGCGTGAACGTGAAGGCAAAACGCTGGATGAAAAAATGGTGGAAATTCGCCAGCAGGTGCTGGTGCAGCGGTACCTGCAACAAAAACTTTTTCCGCGCATCAACATCACCCGCAAGGATATTGAACGATATTACAACGACAACCTGACACGCTTTCAGCCGGAGCCGACGCGCCGGGTGCGTTTGATCCGTGCGGACAATGCGACCGCCGCCCAGCAGATCGAAACCGAGTTGGCACAGGGCAAACCGTTTGCGGATGTTGCGCAGTTACGGATCAATGCGTATCGCCGGGAACAGGGCGGGTTGTTCTCAGAAAAAATTGTGGGCAATGAAGTGTTCGGCATCGCGCCGCTCAACCAAGCCGTGTTGCAGCTCAAAGCCGGTGAACATTCAACACGCATCAATGTCGGCCAGACGGGGTACTGGGTGTTTGTCGAAACGTTGGAACTCGGCCAGGTGCGCAGCCTGCGTGAAGCGCAAACGGAAATCGAGGAACTGCTGCGTCGTCAACGATTTCAACAATTGCTCGCCCGCTACCGCAGCACCCTCTTTGCGCGAGGCAGTTACAACCCCATTCCGCAGATGGCGGAGGCTTTGCTGGAAATCGCGGTGAATCGCTATGCACGGACAGCCGGGTGAGGGAATGGGTGAACGCGATTTCGAATTTCGAATTTCGGATTTCGAATTTCGGATTTAGCGGGACAATCCGCTGTTGAAGCCGATATGATCGTTGATCGCCAATCGACGAATCAACGGTTTCATACACCCGGCGGATACCATCCGCCGCTTTGTCATTCACACAGCGAGGGTTCATCAACCATGTCACCCTTACCCAAGCGTTCATCAACAAAGCGCAAGGGTCAACAAAAGCACCCGCGTAAAACCCTGTCATCATGGTGGACTTTTTTTCAGCGCTGGCTGCCCCGGCCGATGACCCTGGGCACACGCGGTGAACACGTGGCTGAAAAATATCTGCAAACGCTGGGCTACCGACCCGTCGCCAAAAACCTGCGCAACCGTACCGGTGAAATCGACCTGCTGATGCTCGCGCCCGATGCCCGCACACTGGTGCTCATCGAAGTCAAAGCCCGTCAGCTCGGGCCGGAAGAAGAAATCAAAAACCCACGCCCCGAAGTACACGTCAACCAGCACAAACAACGCAAAATCACCGCCCTGGCGCATCAACTGGTACAGCGCTACGGCTATGCCGATCATCTGATTCGCTTTGATGTCGTCGGCGTTGACTTCCCGCGCCAGGGCCGCCCGATTGTCCGCCATCATCCCGGTGCGTTCGAAGCCGCGTGGTGATGGTTGTCACAAACGGTTTGTGTCGGTGTTGAGGTTATTGCCGGTGGGCCACCTGCAGCTTCTCTTTCAGTGTTATCCGATGCTCGTCATGAAAAGGATAATCCTTGCCCATTCCGATGTCGATGTATAAAATCTATACCGTATGAAGTTTGATTTTCACCCGGCCAAGAGTCTTGCCAACCAACAGAAGCACGGCATTGACTTCGAGGAAGCTCAGGCACTCTGGCTGGATGAGGATCGCATTCAAATTCCCGCCAGGGGCGACACCGAAGAGCGCTACGCCATGCTCGCCAAAAAGGGTGGCCGGATATGGGCGGCTTTTTTCACCCTGCGCGGCGAAACGATCCGCCTTATTTCCGTACGCCGTGCACGTGAAAATGAAGAAAGAGCATACTATGAAAGCTGAACAGCTCGACAAGATTTTCGACCGGGGTGATAAAGATATTCTTCCTTATTTAGACCTTGCCAAGGCGGTGCGTCCCGGTCACCAGGCCAAGCGGGTGAATGTGGATTTTCCGTCGTGGATGATCCGCCGACTTGATTTGGAGGCGGATCGCCTGGGCGTCCCCCGACAATCACTGATCAAAGTATGGATTGCGGAAAGATTGGCTTCGACCCAAAAATAACTCCAATAGCGTGCCCCACAACGATCATCATCACCCCTTCCCCGGCAATTTCGGAATCGCTTCGCCATGCGGGTCGGTGCTGGGGTGGCCCAACGTTTGATCCACATCATCAGCCAACTCATGCGCATGTTCCAACCGCTCGGCCTGGGTGTGAATCGCCTCGCCCGTCACGTTGGCCTGTTCCGCCAAATACGACTCCCACAAGCGATGCGCCCGCACCAGTTCCGTCGCACGATGCTCGCCTGCCTGACTCAAGGTGACATGGCCCTGCAGCACCTGCGCCAACGTCAATCCTTCGACACTTTGCAGCGATGCGGTTGCCTGATTCTGCGTCAGTCGCGCCCGCCTGACCACGGCATCCAGCGTCGTCGGCTCACCCCGTTCGCGCAGATGGAAAACCGCCTTGAGCACATCCTCCAGCCGATGATGCCGCTGGGTCTGCCTGCGCCGCAGCCAGTCAAACACCAACCCGTGACTGGGTGAAAAAAACATCGTCAGCGTGAAAATGAACGCAGCCACGAGCACCATGGCCGGGCCGGTCGGGGCGTTGGCGACAAAGGCCAATGACATGCCTGCCGCTGCCGAAATCGCGCCGAACAAACCGGCCAGCAGCAGCATGATGCTCAGTCGATTGGTGAGTTGATAAGCAGCCGAGGCCGGGGTGATGATCATCGCCACCACCAGCACCACGCCCGTGGTTTTCAACCCTGCCACCACCGTGGCTGACAACATGCCCATGAGCAGATAATGCAGCATCACCACCGGCACACCCATCGCTGCCGCGACGATCGGATCGAAACTGGCCAGGCGCATCGGGTGAAACAACACCGCCACCGTGAGCAACACCAGCGGCGCGACGATGGCCATCATCCATAAATCAGCCGTGCCTACTGCGAGGGGGTCGCCGAATAAAAAACATTTAAGGTCAAAGTGTGTGCCCCTCGGCAGATTGCTGATCAGAATAATGCCCAGGGCGAAAAAGGCGGTGAACACGATGCCGATGGCCGAGTCTTCCTTGGTGCGACTGATGCGACTGACCAGCCCGATCAAACCAGCCGTGGCCACGCCCGCAATCAATGCCCCCAAAAGCAACCCCATCACACTGGTGCTCTGGGTCAGAATGAAAGCGATCACCACGCCGGGTAACACTGCGTGCGCCAGGGCATCACCGATCAGGGCCATGCGTCGCAACACGACAAAACAGCCCAGCACCCCGCAGGCAATGCCCACCAGCACGCTGCACGTGGTTTCCTGCCACCAGCGCAAGCCGAAGGGTTCGAACACCTGCGAAAAATCAAGCACCAATTGCGCGAGCATGAGTCGTACTCCAAACATATTTTCAAGCCGAGTACGAGGTCGCTTGGCGACCGAGGGCTCGGGTATTTCGTGTCATTGATGCGTTGTCATCGGTCATGAATCATGGGTTGTGGCGAGCATTGCGATGAATTACCCCTTGCGTAACAGTGCCTCCGCTTGTTCGAGCAGCGCCAGTCGTCCGCCATAGGTCCGATGCAGGTTTTGCTGCGTGAGCACCTGGCGCGTCGGACCAAAGGCGATGACCCGCTGATTGAGCATCAATAGTTCATCAAACTTTTCCAGCACCGCCAGGTCGTGATTGACCACCAGCAGTGTGCGTCCGCTTTGCGCCAGTTCGTTCATCAAGGTGAATATGGCTTGCTCCGTCGCCGCATCCACCCCTGCAAACGGTTCATCCAGCAGCATCACCGGGGCCTGCTGACACAAGGCCCTGGCCAGAAACACCCGTTGCTGCTGCCCGCCCGACAATCGGCGAATGTGTCGTTTCGCATACGGCTGCATATCCACCAAACCCAAGGCCTGATGAGCTGCGTCGTAATCAACCTGATTGGGGCGCGACCACCAGGGCTTGGTCCCGTACCGCCCCATCAACACCACCTCAAACACCGTGACCGGAAAGTCCCAGTCCACCGCTTCGGTCTGGGGCACATACGCAACCTGCCTGCGTGCATTTTCAATCGGTTCACCCAGCACCCGCACCGAGCCGGTGTCACGACGCACCAGGCCCAGCATGGCTTTGAGCAGGGTGCTTTTGCCCGCACCATTGGGGCCGATGATGCCCACCAGTTTGCCGGGCTGCACCGTGAAACTTGCCGAGCGCAAAATCGGGCGGCCATCGTAAGCCACCGACACATCTTCCAGTTGTAATGCGGGCACGGTACTCATGGTTTGACAGATTGGGTGAATGAGTCAATCAGACGCCGAGCCCTTCAGGGCCGGTTATTTGCGGGTTCAATCCGGGGCTAAAGCCCTCGGCGTCAATTATCTTTTTTACCACTGGGCCACTTCCACTCATTTCAACGCTTCCACCATCGTCTGTACATTATGTCGCATCATGCCGACGTACGTCCCTGCCGGTGAATCCGCCGGCCCCAATGAGTCGCTGTACAGTGTGCCGCCGACGCGGGCGCCGGTGTTCTCCGCCACCTTGCGCACCATGTCGTTGAGGGTTTGCGTCACGCTGGTTTCAATAAACAAGGCGCGAATGTTTTTTTCCTTCACCATGGCTTCGAGTCGCTGCACATCCTGCGGTTTGGGGGCCTGTTCCGTGCTGATGCCCACCACCGCATGCACCTCAATGCCATAGGCTTTGCCAAAATACGCAAACGCATCATGACTGGTGATGATGATGCGCTGCACCGACGCAACGGTATCGATTTGCGCACGCACCCACTGATCCAGTTCCGTCAGTTCCGCCAGGTATTGTTCAGCCCGTTGTTGATACAACACTGTGTTCGCCGGGTCGATGGCCACCAGCCCGTCACGGGCGCGTTCGACATACACCTTGTAATAATTCACATCCAACCAGCAGTGCGGGTCGGGGGCACCTTGTTTGTCATCACTGCCCAGCGTGATGATGCGCGGGTCTTCCGCCAGGGCCACCACCTGTGCATCCTTGGCGTTGTTTTCAATGATGTGCAGCAGCGTGCTTTCCAAATGCAGCCCGTTGAGCAGCACCAGTTTCGCTTGCGCAATGGTCTGGGCATCACGGGGGCGCACATCGTACATGTGCGGGTCTTCCCCCGGCTTCATCAGCCCCACCACCCGCACCTGCTGCCCGCCCAGCATTTGCGCCAAATCGGCAATCATCGTGGTCGTGGCCACCACCAATGGTCGATTATCCTTCGCCTCTGCCTGCGACTCATTTCCCTGCGGCCGATCACAAGCGGTCATCAACCCTGCCAGCAACAGCGCTGTGACCACCATTGCAAAATATCGTTTCATTTTGATTCGCCTTGTGGTTGATTTTGACCAGTCAAAATATACAATAGACTCGTTTGTTGCAACCGTCAATTTCAAGGGTGATTGCATGCCCAGCAGCACGGTCGAAAATTACTTGAAGCACATTTACCTGGAGCAGGAGCGTTCCCCGCAGGGCTGGGTGCTGATGGGTCAACTGGCTCAGGTCATGGGCGTCGTCCCCGGCACCGCCACATCAATGGTCAAATCGCTCGCTGATGCGGGCCTGGTCATTTATCAACCCCGCGGCGGCGTCAGCCTCAGCCCCGGCGGCGAACAACTGGCCTTGCGTGTCATTCGTCGCCATCGACTCGTCGAACTTTTTTTAGTACGTGTGCTGCACATGGATTGGTCGGAAGTACACGAAGAAGCGGAACACCTCGAACACGTTATTTCCGACAAGGTGCTGGCTTGTATCGATCAGGTGCTGGGTTGCCCCGAGTTTGACCCGCATGGTGACCCCATCCCCCCCGTCGAAGGCCGACCAGCCGATGCCGCCCTCATTCCACTCACGCAATGTCAACCGCGCAAAATCGTGCGTATCGCCCGCCTGGCGGACCAGCAGCCTGAGTTTCTGCGTTATGTCGAAAGTCAGGGGTTGGTGCCGCAGGCCTGGGTGACGGTACAAAGCATTGAGCCTCACGCCCAGGCCGTCGAAGTACGCTTGAAGCGTGGCCAACCGATCACGCTGGGCCTTTCCGCCGCTGAAAAAGTATTGGTGTACGCCCCTGATACCAAACATCCAAACGAGTGATCAACACCTACCCAAGTCCTCGTCGCCCGCCTTCGGCGAGGCTCCTCGTCCTTGGCTTGGTTCGGTCAATTCGAAATCCGAATTTCGAAATTCGAAATCACAAGCCGCTAGACCACTTGGCCACTTCCATTTCTTATCGTGGTAACATACAAAGATGCGGACGCTCGCGGATGAAAAGCATGTTGCCGACCTCATCGAACGGCTGGCGCAAGCCATTGCCCGTGACCTGGGTGCTGCGGCAAAAATATCATCGGGCAACGGTTCAGCCTCGCACAAGGCCCCCTGGGCATTGGTGGGTATTCGCAGTCGTGGTGCGGTGCTGGCGGAACGATTGGCCGAGCGTTTGCAACCCGATTATGTAGGCACGTTGGACATCACTTTGTATCGTGATGATCTGTCTGAATTGGCGGACCAGCCGATTGTGCGTGAAACGGTGATTCCGTTTGCGATTGATGGCTTAAACATCGTGCTGGTGGATGATGTGCTGATGACCGGGCGGTCGATTCGAGCGGCCTTGCAATCGCTGATGGACCTGGGTCGCCCGCGCCGGGTTTGGTTATCGGTGTTGGTGGACCGGGGTGGGCGTGAGTTGCCGATTGCCGCTGATCATGTGGCCCTTGATTTATCAGGGCGTGACACGGGTTCAAACCAGCGTTTGCAACTGGCTGGGGACGAGCGGGTGGAAGTGCATTTACAGCCGATGGACCCGGACGATCGGGTGCTGGTGCGTCCGCGTCGAACCAAGGGAGTGGCCACGCCATGAGCAAAACCCCAGCCGCTTCAACGCAAGCCGTTGGTTCATCCGACACTTCGCACAACATCACTCACGACCCTGCTGCCGTACACGACCCCGCCCCTGCACACGACCCCGCCACCGCTGCTGATTCAACTCATTCACCTCACACGCATCACGCCCCCCACAAGCATGGCAAATATCGTTGGACGCATCGCCACCTGCTGGGGTTGGAAGAGCTTTCCGCCGATGACATTCGTTTTTTACTGCAAACCGCCCGCGGGTTTGAAGGCGTCAGCACGCGCAGTGTGAAAAAAGTACCCGCCTTGCGCGGCAAGGTGGTCGTCAACCTTTTCTTTGAAGACTCAACCCGCACCCGTGCCAGTTTTCATTTGGCCGCCAGCCGATTGTCCGCCGACGTGCTTGAATTTGCCGCCAAGGGGTCCAGCGCCAGCAAGGGTGAAACGCTGCGTGACACCGCCCGCAACATCGAAGCCATGGGCGTCGATGCGATCGTGGTGCGTCATCATTTGAGTGGTGCCCCGCATCAATTATCACGCCATGTGCACTGCTCGGTCATCAACGCCGGCGACGGGCAGCATGAACACCCCACGCAGGGTTTGCTCGACATTTACACCCTCGCCCAGCATCGCAAACGTGATGATTTCGACCTGCGCGGGCTGACGGTCGCCATCGTCGGCGACATCGCCCACAGTCGCGTCGCCCGTTCCAACGTCCACGGCTTACTCAAACTCGGTGCTCAGGTCATTCTCGTCGGCCCACCGACGCTTCTGCCCAGCGGGTTTGCCGACCTGGGTTGTGAATTGTCCAACAACCTCGACGATGTGCTGCCACGAGTGGACGCCATCAACATGCTGCGGGTGCAGTTCGAGCGTTTGCAGAGCCAGGCCTTTCCGAGCATTCGTGAATATGCTGCGTTTTACGGGCTTAATTCCGAGCGCCTCGCCAAAGCCCGGCCTGACGTGCTGGTCATGCACCCCGGCCCGATGAACCGCGGCATCGAAATCGACTCCGACGTGGCCGACGGAACCCACAGCACCATTCTCGCTCAGGTGACCAACGGCCTGGCAGTACGCATGGCTGCACTGTTTCTCGTCGCGTCGGTGAAAAATGAGCATTTATAATGGATAATGGATGAAGGATCATGTTCAGAAAAATCATCGCGACATCAGCGATGGGTTTTGGTTTGAACATTATCCATGATCCATCATCCTTTATCCATCCAACAATACCACCGATCATCATGACCAAACCAACCCCCGGCCTACTGTTGTATATCTCCGGCCCATCGGGCGTGGGAAAAACCACCATCACGCACAAGGTCGAAGCCGCACTCCATGCCGTATTCAGCGTGTCGGTGACCACTCGCGCCAAAACCGCTGCCGACGTGGAAGGGCGCGATTATTACTTCATCGATCAAGCCAGGTTCGAACGACTGCGTGACAACGGCGAACTGCTCGAATGGGCGGAGGTGTACCCCGGTTGTTCATACGGCACACCCCGCAAACCCGTCGATGAAGCCTTGTCACAAGGTCGGCTGATGATTCTGGAAATCGATGTCGAAGGGGCAATTCAAATTCGTCAGCACATGCCCGATGCCATGGGGCTGTTCGTGCTGCCGCCCAATGAAAAAGTATTGCTTGATCGGCTGCGCAAACGCGCCCGTGAGGACGAAGCGGTGATCGCAAGACGATTCGCCAAAGCCAAGCGCGAAATCGTGCGCGCGTGGGAATCGGGTGTTTACGATGAGTTCATCGTCAACCGTGATTTGGACCACGCGGTCAATGAAGCGGTTGAATTGGTTCGGGGAAGAATGGTTTAAGGATAATGGATTATGGATCATGTTCAGAATTTCGTTCGGCAGGTCATGGCGAAATTCAATTCGCCGCGCGAATGAGTCATGTTTTTTTGTTAGCGCCGCGACTTGTCGCGTCTGTCGATCATGATCCATGGCGACCAACCAATGACTGTCTTTACATCATCCATTATCCATCATCCTTTATACATCAATTGATTTCACCCCGGTCAGCGCGGTACGCTTTTCATATGAACCGCGCCATTTTTTTAGATCGTGACAACACGCTGATTCACAACGACGGCGACCTGGGCGATCCGGCGCAGGTGAAACTCATTCAGGGCGTCGCCTCGGCCATCGCCAGCCTGCGCGGACTGGGGTATCGCATCATCGTCGTCAGCAATCAGGGCGGCGTGGCCCGGGGCAAGTTCACGGAAGCGGAGGTCGAAGCCACCAACGCCCGTGTCAATGACCTGATTGTGCAGATCAGCGGCGCAGGCATTGATCGGTTTTACTACTGCCCGTATCACCCGCAGGGCACGGTCGAAAAATATCGCAGTGAACACCCTTGGCGCAAACCGCAGCCGGGCATGTTGCTGCAGGCCTGCAAAGACATGCAGTTGGACATGGGCCAATCGTGGATGGTGGGCGATCAGCTGCGCGATGTCGAAGCGGGGGCGGCTGCGGGTGTTCGTACCATTTTATTGACACCACAGGCTGGGGCAGCGCAACCCCCGCTGTTGCAGGAGCGCATGGCTGCGGAACTATTGGGGCAACCAGCCGACAAAAACCATGAGGGTAAAAATGAAAAACCCAGGGTGATGCCCGATTTCGTGGCTCGCAACCTGATCGAAGCCGTGCGCATCATCGCCCAGCAGCGACGGCCCGAAGGCGTTGATGATTGGCGCTCGCTCGAACCAGCCAAGTCGCCTCGCCCCCTGCCCGTGGCCCTGTCACCAGCCACGCAGCGCCTTTCACAAACCACGACAACAGCACCGGCAACGCCGACGACGACGACACGCACTCCGACATTGACGCCGAGCCTTTCAGGGACAGGTGATCATCATGCGACCACAATGTTGCCGACGGTCACCCGTTCGACGGTGACTTCAACGCCGACCGATACGACAACATCCGCCAAGGTCACCGCATCAAGCCCTGTTGCAACGGTAGTGCCTGCCGTCGATGCAGCCGAGGTTGCATCCGCCAAGCCGGTTGAAGCTGACGTTGCCATCAACTCCGCAGCGCCCACGAAACCTGCAACAACGGACAATGCTGACACAACCATCGTTTCGCCAGCACCGGCAACCACGGCAACACCGATGCCGGCAACAGCATCAACGCCATCGACACTCATCGCATCACCCACAGCGATAGCGAGCGATGCCGTCACGACGACGACCCGTGAGCCGGGCATCACCGTCAGCAAACCTTTCACCAGTGACATCGCCGCCACGACCAGCACCACCACCGTGGCAACGCCGCCGACTGCCAACGAATCGCAAATCATCACGGTGACAGCACCCACCGATGTCACCCAGTCAACGCCAACGACAACCCTGCCGACTGCACCGGTGATGCCTTCATCAAAGCCTGCAACCACAGCCCCTGTTGTGACCGCGCCGGCATCACCCGCACCGGTGGCGTTACCAAGCAAACCTGTCAGCATGGCGCAAACTTCGCGCCCGGTACAGCCACAGGTTTCGCCGCCCCCCTCGGCCCCGGCCACGATCAGTTCACCGTCGATGGAACAGACGTTGCGACAAATACTGGCGGAGCTGCGCAACCAGCGGCAACCGGTCGATGAGTTCAACTACACGGGCGTACTGGCGATTGTCTTCCAACTACTGGCCGTGGTCTGCCTATTGGCGGCTTTGTGGATGGGGCGCGGCGATGACGGGTTGTTTTTACGCTGGATGGGCGTGTCGCTGCTGACGCAATTGATCGCGATTGCGATGTTGTTGTTCAAGCGGTGATGAAGCGCAGTTGCGCGAATGAAAAGTGGCCGAGTGGCCGAGTGGCCGAGTGGCCGAGTGGCCGAGTGGCCGAGTGGCCGAGTGGCC
>CAZJMK010000087.1:0-11463 GCA_964547135.1 uncultured Phycisphaeraceae bacterium
GAGTAACCGAGTAACCGAGTAACCGAGTAACCGAGTAACCGAGTAACCGAGTAATAAAAGAACCGACTCACCAACCCATGACCAGCAATGTGGCACAACTCGTGGCGACGGTCACCGGCAGCAGCGGCGCTGTGCAAACGCGCGCGGCTGCCCGGTTGATGACCTATCTGGAAAGCCACCCGCAACGTCTGCCGGAGTTGTTTCAAGAGGGAAGTGGCCAAGTGGCCAAGTGGCCAAGTGACCAAGTGAAAGAAAAAGAAAGTGGTCAAGGGAAGGAAGAAGACGCGGCAAGCCGCGGCGCTAACCGGAACGAATCAACAACTCAAAACAAATTCGAAATTCGAAATTCGACATTGTCCGCGCACTCGGCCACTCGACCACTCGACCACTTGACCACTTCCAACTGGCCGGAACCGCGTATGGTTTTGGGCATTACGGGGTCACCCGGTGCAGGCAAAAGCACGATGACCGATGCCCTGGTGGCGGAGTATCGGCATCGCTTCCCGGAGCGGAAAATCGGGGTGATTGCGGTGGACCCTTCGTCGCCGTTTACGGGCGGGGCGGTGTTGGGTGATCGGGTGCGGATGATGCGTCACGCCACCGACCCGATGGTGTTTGTGCGTTCACTGGCGACACGCGGGCATTTGGGCGGGTTGTCGCTGGGGGTGCGGGGTGTGTTGCACGTACTGGCGCTGGTCGGCTGCGAAATCGTCATCATCGAAACCGTGGGCGTGGGGCAATCGGAAGTGGAAATCGCGCAGGTGGCGGACCTCACCGCGATTTTGTTTGCACCGGGGCAGGGCGACTCGATTCAACTGCTCAAAGCAGGGCTGATGGAAATCGGCGACCTGTTTGTGGTCAATAAAGCGGATCGTCAGGGGGCGGATGAACTGCACAGCCAATTGCTGAGCGTACTGAAACTGGGCATGATTGATCAGCAGCATGACTGCGGGCCGCACCATGGCATTGGTTTGCCCAGGGAACGCATCGAAGACGAGCCGGGGAAGACAGCGGAGATCGGATTGATGCGCAGCAGCGCAAGGGGTATGCCGGAGGTTCACCTGGTGAGCGCAGCCGAGCGAAGGGGTATTCCCGAACTGGTCATAGCGCTGGAAAAGTTGTGCGATAAACATGGGGCACAATGGCAGGCTCGGCGGCGCGGGCGCATTGCGGAGGAAATTCGGGATGCGATTTTGGAAGAGGCCCGCCAGCGGGTCGATGCGGCCCTGGGAAGCAACGGCACGATGGGGTCGCAGGTGCAGCGCGTGTTGGCGGGTCAGGTGACCATTGAACAACTGGCCGGTGAATTGCTGCAAAAAGCGGGGACGCAGGGTTGATTGAAAACGTTTGAACCACAGAGACACAGAGGCACAGAGTAATACCTGAAAAGAAAAAAAGAATTTGAATCAAGCGTGACGGGTCATACTTTGTGTCGCGGTGGTGAAATCAAGTTTTGAGCGTTAAGAGAAAGAGAGCAGATCGATGAGCGACAATTATGAGAGCATCGGACAGGGTTTGAAAAAGTGGAACGATGGGCCGGTGGGTAAAACGTTGGCCAAGTTCCCGGAACAGAAAAAGCAATTTGAGACGGTGTCGGGCAGGCCGGTGGAACGGTTGTACGTGCCGGAAGCGGGTGCGGTGGAAAATTACAGCCAGAAGTTGGGTTACCCGGGGCAATACCCGTTCACGCGCGGGGTTCAGCCGACGATGTATCGCGGGCGGTTTTGGACGATGCGTCAGTACGCCGGGTTTGCGACAGCGGAGGAATCGAACCAGCGTTACAAGTATTTGCTGGCTCAGGGGACGACCGGGTTGTCAGTGGCGTTCGACCTGCCCACGCAGATTGGTTATGACAGCGACGACACGATGAGTGCCGGCGAGGTCGGCAAGGTGGGCGTGGCGATCGACAGCTTGGCGGACATGGAAACGCTGTTCGACGGCATTCCGTTGGATAAGGTTTCGACGAGCATGACCATCAACGCCAGCGCTGCGGTGTTGCTGGCGATGTACATTGCGGTGGCGGAAAAGCAGGGAGTGTCGGCGGACAAGCTCGACGGCACGATTCAGAACGACATTTTGAAGGAATACATCGCGCGCGGGACGTACATTTTTCCGCCCAAGCCGAGCTTGCGGATCATCAGTGATATTTTTGCGTATTGCACCAAGAGCGTGCCCAAGTGGAACACCATTTCCATCAGCGGGTACCACATTCGTGAAGCCGGCTCGACCGCGGGACAGGAAATCGGCTTCACGCTGGCGGATGCGATCTGCTATGTGGAGACGGCCCAGGCGGCGGGGTTGAAGGTCGATGACTTTGCCGGGCGACTGGCGTTTTTCTTTGCGGCGCACACCGATGTGCTGGAAGAGGTCGCCAAGTTCAGGGCGGCTCGCCGGTTGTATGCGAAGATCATGAAGGAGCGTTTCAAGGCCAGTGATCGCAGCGGGATGCTGCGGTTTCACACCCAGACGGGTGGGGTGACGCTGACGGCTCAGCAGCCTGATAACAACATCGTGCGCGTGACGTTGCAGGCGCTTTCAGCGGTGCTGGGCGGAACGCAGTCGTTGCACACCAATTCGAAGGATGAAGCGCTGGCTCTGCCGACGGAGGAGAGCGTGACGGTGGCCCTGCGAACGCAGCAGATCATCGCTCATGAATCGGGCGTGACCAATACGATTGATCCGCTGGCGGGCAGCTACTACGTGGAGAAGTTGACCGATCAACTGGAAGCGGAAGCGGCGGACTACATCAAAAAGATTGATGAAATGGGCGGCATGGTCAGTGCGATCGAACGCGGCTGGGTGCAGAAGCAGATTGAAGAGTCGGCATACAAGTTCGGCCAATCGGTCGAAACCAGCGACCGCGTCATCGTGGGTGTGAACAAGTTCCAAAGTAAAGATGACAGCCTGAGCAACCTGAAGCTGTTGAAAATTGACGAATCGATCGGCGCCAAGCAGGTGGACAAGCTCAAGGCGATGAAGGCCAAACGTGATCAGGCGAAGGTGAAGGCGACGCTGGATGCGGTGGCGCAGGCGGCGCGGGGAAGTGATAACCTGATGCCGCCGATTTTGGAGGCGGTCAAGGCGTATGCGACCATCGGTGAAATCTGTAACACGCTGCGGGGCGTGTTCGGGGAGTACACCGAGTCGTTTAATTGATGGAGGGAAGTGGCCAAGTGGCCAAGTGACGGAACCGTATTCGGATGTTAGCGCCGCGATTTATCGCGTTGTTAGAAGTGGCCGAGTGGTCAAGTGACGGAAACAAACCAGTGATGAGGTCGCCGCCCTTGGTGGTAACCGAGGACTTGGGGATAAGACTGGTAGTTGGGGATAAAGACTACAGACAAGTACTGTTTCCCCAAGCCCCTAGCTACTTATGCCCTTTGATATTTAGGCGTTACAAAAGGAACAACCCCATGATAGAAGCCAAGGCGATCAATCACATCGGCATTGCGGTCAAAAGCATTGCCGAGCAGCAGGCGTTTTACGAAAAGACGCTGGGCGCCAAGTTCGAAGGCATCGAAGAGGTGCCGACGCAGAAGGTGAAGGTCGGGTTCTTTTCATTGGCGGGCGTGCGATTGGAACTGCTTGAACCCACTGCGCCGGATTCGCCGATTGCCCAGTTCATGGAAAAGAACAGCGGACGCGGCGGGCTGCATCACGTGGCCTACACCGTGGACAACATTCAAAAACGACTGGATGACCTCAAGGCTTCGGGCGTGGCACTGATTCACGACAAGCCCCAGCCTGGTGCGCATCACACCCAGATCGCGTTTTTACACCCCAAAGCCTCGCAAGGCGTGCTGACGGAATTGTGCGAACCCAAACACTGAGTATTTCGAATGTCGGATTTCGGATTTCGGATTTGAAGAAAAGCGCACTTGGCGGCTTTGTCAAATTCGAAATCTCGAAATTCGAAATTCGAAATCTCCCTTCGGAGATACCCACCCATGGCAGAATCACCCATCCCCGCCGGCCCGCGCACGATGGCGCAGCGCATTGAAGAACTGCGCAGCAAGCGCACCAAAGTGGAGCAGGGCGGCGGCAAGGATCGCTTGGACAAACAGCGCAAAGGCGGCAAACTCACCGCCCGCGATCGGATTGAACTGATGCTCGACAAAGGCTCGTTTCAAGAGATGTACGCCTTTGCTCAGCATCGTTGCACCAACTTCGACATGGCGGGCAAGGACCTGCCTGCCGACGGCGTGGTGACCGGGCTGGGGTATGTGGACGGGCGGTTGCTGCACGTGGCGGCGCAGGACTTCACCGTATCGGGCGGTGCGGTGGGCGAAGTTCATGCGGACAAAATTGTGGAGATGGCCAAGGGGGCGCTGAAAACCGGCACGCCGTTGGTGATCATCAACGATTCAGGCGGGGCACGCATTCAGGAGGGCATCGATGCTCTGGGCGGTTATGGGCGGATTTTTTATCACAACACACTTCTGTCGGGCGCAGTGCCGCAGATTTCATTGATTTGCGGGCCTTGTGCGGGCGGGGCTGCGTATTCGCCGGCGCTCATGGACTTCATCATTCAAACCCGGCAGGCACAGATGTTCATCACCGGGCCTTCGGTCATCAAACAGGTGACCGGGGAAGAGGTCACGGCTGAGCAGCTCGGCGGCCCGGATGCACAGATGGGTTATTCGGGTGTGGTGCATTTCATCGCGCAGGATGATAAGGATGCGGTGCGTATCTGTCAGAAGCTGCTTTCGTTTATTCCGTCGAACAACATGGAGGACCCGCCGAGGGTCGATTTTGATGAGCCGGTGTCGGCGGACCCGGGTTTCAATGACATTCTGCCGGACAATCCGCGCGCCGGTTACAGCATGCACGATGTGATCCATCGGCTGGTGGACAACCGTGATTTTCTGGAAGTGCAGAGCACTTTTGCGCAGAACATCATTGTCGGCTTTGGGCGGTTGCGGGGGCGCTCGGTCGGTATCATCGCCAACAACCCGGCCCACAAGGCGGGCGTGCTGGATATCGATTCATCGGACAAGGCGGCACGCTTCATCCGCTTCTGCAATGCGTTCAACATTCCGCTGGTGAATTTGGTGGACGTGCCCGGGTTCATGCCCGGCGTGGAACAGGAATACGGCGGCATCATTCGTCATGGGGCGAAATTGTTGTTTGTGTATTCGGCGGCAACCGTGCCCAAAATCACCGTGATTTTGCGCAAGGCCTACGGCGGGGCGTACCTGGCGATGTGCTGCAAGGATTTGGGGGCGGATCGCACCTGCTGCTGGCCCACGGCGGAGATCGCGGTGATGGGGCCTGAGGGTGCGGCAGAGATTATTTTCCGCAAGGACATCGACGGTGCCACCGACAAGAAAGCCAAGCGCGAAGAGATGATTCAAAAATATCGTGATGCTTTCATGAACCCGTATGTGGCGGGATCGCGGCGATTTGTGGATGATGTGATCGAGCCGGCGGACACACGGGTGTATTGCATCAACGCCCTGGAAGCACTGGTGACCAAACGTGAACTGCGTCCGAGCAAGAAGCATGGTTTGATTCCGCTGTGATGAAGGAAGTGGCCGAGTGGTCGAGTGGTCGAGTGATGAAAACAAGCCGAGAACGAATCGCCGCAGGCGATGAGGGCTCGGGTATCGTGACAAAGCAGATGACACGCCCTCACCCTTGCCCTCTCCCGGGGGGAGAGGGGAGATGAACACGAGGAACTGACGCATGATGACATGGATACTTGCCCAGGCGGCGCACACGCCCGCTTCCCGGCTGATTGAGTTGCTGCTGATTGCGGCGCTGGGGGCGGTGGTGTTGCTGCTGATACTGGCGTTTCGAGATGTGCTCAAGTTGCTGACACAACTGACCCGTCAGGTGCAGAACCTGGCCGAGCAGGTGGCGGCGATGGAGGCACGCGAAGCGACCGCGCCCAGCACGGCGACGACGCAGGTGGCAGCACCGTCGCCCTCGGCCCCGACGCAGGTTTCGGTGGTGATGCCGCAACCGGTGCCGCAGGTGGTGGTGACGCCTGTGCCGGGGGTGGCACAACGGCCGGTGATGAGTCCGGGTCTGTCGCCGCAACTCATGGCCGTGATCGCTGCCGCAGCCACGGCTGCCCTGGGCGGACCGGGCAAACAAGTCGTGGTCAAACGCATCACCCGCAAAGCCGTGACCGCACCGTCGGCCTGGGCGGAAATGGGCCGGGTGCTGGTGCATGCCGGACGTAATGTGCCACGGGGATGAAGTGGTCGAGTGACGGAATCGTATTCGAAAGTTAGCGCCGCGATTGATTGCGTCTGACCGGGGTTAAGTGACGTAGGGTGGGTCAAGCGAGTCGGCGAGCGGACCCACCAAGATGAAGTGGCCACGTTCAGATAAAAGATTGACAAGCGTCAGGTTGTTCAAACGTTCATCGCAAATTACTCAGTACGAATCAACGTCCGTTATAAGGAACCCTCACGATGAAACTTCGGATCACAGTGCAAGGCCTGGTTTACGATGTGGATGTGGAAGTGCTCGACGCCAGCGGCGCAGCAGCGGCCCCGGCGCCGATGATGGCAGCCCCGGCCCCGGTGGCAGCGCCCGTGGCAGCCCCGACGCAGGCAGCGCCTCCGCCACGACCGGTTGCCAAGCCCGCAGCAGCACCCGCGTCGCCGGCGGCAGGCACCGGTGAAAAGTCGGTCAAGGCCCCGATCGCCGGCACGGTGGTGCAGATCAAGGTCAAACCCGGCGACACGGTCAGCGTGAACCAGGTGCTCATCGTCATGGAAGCCATGAAGATGGAAACCAACATCGCTTCGCCCACCGCCGGCACCGTCAAGGCGGTCAAGGCCAGCGTTGGTCAGGCGGTCAAGGCCGGCGAAGTGCTGGTTGAGTTTGAATGAATACGAAGTGGTCAAGTGGCAGAAGAATTTCGAATATCGAATTTCGAATTTCGAAATTGTTTAGCGCGGACGCTTGGCGTCGGCGCTTGAGGTTCATGCCGCGATGGATCGCGTCTGGCCAGAGTGGTTCGTCGGTTCATCGGTAAATCGGTTGAAGAAGTGGTCAAGTGGTCGGGTGGCCGAGTGGTCAAGTGAAGCAAATACAATTTTGTCCGAGTAACCGATTCACCGATCAACCGACTCACCGATTAACCAATTAACCAATCACTCACGCTCGTTCAGCAACTTTTCATTGGAAGCAGGTCATGCGCACATTCTTTTTTGACAAGGTGGACTCGACCAGTTCACAGGCGCGCCTGCTCGCAGCCGAGCATCCGGGGCAGGTGATGTTGGTGGCGGCACGATCGCAAACGCAGGGTCGTGGGCGTGAAGGGCGGGCATGGGTTTCGCCGGCGGGGGGGGCGTGGTTTACGATCGTCTGGCCGTGCAAAAACGAAGCGGCTGCATATGAACCGACGCCGCTTTTGGTGGGGCTTGCGGTGTTGCAGGTGGTGCGTAACAGCATTTTGGATGCGTATCTGCAGAAGGACATGGTGCCCAGTCAGCCGGAGTTGCGGATCAAGTGGCCCAACGATGTACTGCTCAACGGGGCGAAACTGGCGGGGGTTTTGTGTGAGCGTGAACTGGCCGGCTCGGAGGAGGGGGCACAGCCGGGGGGCACGCTGTTCATCGGCGTGGGCATCAACGCGGACCTGGACCCGGCGGCGCTGGGCGATGACCTGCGTTACCCGGTGACGAGCATGAAGGCAGCCACGGGCCTGTCGTTCGACCTGGCGATTCTGATTCGCTACGTGACCCAGTGCATCACCGAGTTCATGAACGAACTGGAACAGCACGGGCTGACCGAAGCACGGCGAAAAGAAATCGAAAGCAACCTTGCCTGGCTGGGCAAAACGGTGGCCTTGCAGGTGGAGCATCGCCGGGTGGAGGCGAAACTGGCCGGGCTGCACAGTGATGGTTCTTTGATATTGGAACGCGACGGCGAAAAGCGCACGTTTCAAATGGGTGAAATCGAACACCTCATGCTGGTGTGAAAACATTTTTTAAACCAAGTGGCCGAATCAATCGCATCGGTTAGCGCCGTGATTTATCGCGTCTGGTCGGCGTGGTTCATCGGTTGGTCGGTGAGCCGGTTACTCGGTTGAAGAAGTGATCGAGTGATGTTGTAGTCAAGCGCGTCGGCGAGCGGCCCCACCATCGAAGTGGCCGAGTGGTTGTACATTTTGCAGTGAATGAATCGCATGGGTGACTTTGTGGCCCAGCCCCCGGGGGCGCCCCCGATTGGGTGAACCCCCATGGTCACTCACACCGCCGAGGGCGCACCGGGGGCGGTGCCACATTCACAGACGCGATCAATTGCGGCGCTAACCAGAACGCCGACGCAAAGCGTCCGCGCTAAACAAATCCGAAATTCGAAATTTGCATCGCACGTGACCGCTTCTTTATGCCCGATGTATGCTCGCTTTGGCGCGAATGACCATGCGTGTGGGGTGAAGTTCGTCATCGAGCGACATCGGCATCGAGCCGCCCTGCAATTCATCGAGCACGAATTCAAAATAATCACGCCCCGGGGTGCTGGTATCCACCGGCCCCATGTCTTTATCACCGACATACAAGCGGGTGTGGTTGCCTTGGTGCGTGCTTTCAATCATGCCCTTGGTGCCGAAAACACGCACCGATTCATAACCCCAAACCCCCGTGCCCGGCGGATTGAGGTAATTGGCTGTGACACTGCCCACCGCACCGCCCTGCAAACGCAGCATCATCACCGCACTCACCGGCACACCGCCGCCTTGCGGGAAATGCGGATTGCCGACGCCGGCTTCGACGGCCTGCACGTCCGTGATGCGTAAACCGCTGATGTGTTCGACCATGCGAAAGGCATGCACCGCGACCCAGCGAATCAGTCCCCCATCGGTGACATCATCTTTGGGCCGCTGATCACGCCAGGGGTATGATTTTTCAGCGCTGACCTGCACCACCTGCCCGATCGTACCTGCCTGCACCCGTTGGCGCAGGGCAAAGTAACTGGCATTTTCAAACACCGTGCCGGCCATTTCATGAAATCGGCATCCGGTGCGCTGCGCGGTTTCCAGCAACAGGTCGAGGTCGGCTTCCGTCAAAGCGCAGGGCTTTTCCGCGTACACATCTTTGCCCGCTTGCAGACACGCCAGCGCATGGGCTGCTTGTTCGCTGCGCTTGGGCGAACAAAGACTCACCACCTCAACCCCCGGCTGTTTGAGTAGTTCATCCAGCGAAGCAACCTGACGCACCGTTTGCAAATCGTGACCGACTTTTTGCAACACGGTCGGGTCGATACCGGCAAAGGCGACCAGTTTGGCGCGGGGGTGATTGACCAGCAATTTTTGAATTTGATGGCCGTTGGCACCGAACAACGCAACACCGATGGGTTGGGTCATGTCACTATCCCTTTACCACCGTTTTAACATGTTGCTGTAAACGTTGCAGGGCGTGCTGAAAAATGCGTCCCGCTTCGTCGAAGGCTTGCAGCAGCCATTGCAGGTTTTCGATATCGCGTTCGATTTGCCTTCGTTGTTTGGCGAAGGGGTCGTCATCGGTTTGGTGTTCGATGATGCGGTCAGCACGGGCGCGTTTGTACACGCCGATGGTGTTGAGGTCGTTGATGAGGTTGAAGGTTTCGCCCAGTTGCGCGACCTTGCGTTTGCGTTCTTCGATTTTTTCAAACAGTCGGTGAGCCTGTTTTTGATCGTGCTGAACCTCGGCCATGTCGCGCAAAAGCGGTATGGTTTCGCGGGTGAGTTTGCGCAGTTCGTGCAAGTCATCGGTGCGACGATGCAGTTGATCAATGGCTGCGTGCAATCGTGCTGCGTCGAGGGTGCGTTCGGGCAAAGGCATTTTCGGCACGGGGCGGGTGGCGTGTTGTGCCAGGGCCTCGCGCAGGCTCATGCGAGTCGAATGTTTTTTGGGCAGACCGCCTTCGGTGGCATCGATGATTGTTTCATCGGCATCGGCAAAATCGCGCTCAAACTGTTCGAGGTAGGTGGTCATCTGTTCATCGGTGTAAATGTCGCGTCCGTGAATGTCGGGCAGTTTGCGCAGGTGACCACGATGCCGGACGATGCGCTGCCATTCCATCATTTCCAGCGTGTTCCAGGGTGACAATTCGGGGGCCCATACTTCGTGAATGGCTGTGCCGGGGCAGTAATAAAGACCGTCGGAAAAGCCCAGGTCCTGCCCGATGAACATGACCGGGTTGCAACCCAGATGCTGCGCCAGGTAAAACGAAAGGTGCGCGACCGTGGCGCCCTGTTTGATGGGGCGAATGTCGGGGGCGGCTGGGCCGAGGAAGCGATCGAGGAACGGACTACCGACGACACGCATCGGCCCGGGGTAATTTTCCAAAATTGACGGATGCCCCTTGGCTTCGACCACCAGTGTCACGCCCTCCATCGGCGGAAGGTTTTCATAAAAGCGACGTGATATTTCATGGTAGTCCAAGGCGGTGACAAAGTCGGGGCGTATGCCGCGATCCACCAAGGGGCGAAGGGTGGTTTGCGTGGTGATCAGAACGATGTTGCGACGAACTTCCGGGTCGCGCAACAGGTCGATGTTTTTGGCAAGGCTCGGCCCGGCACTCACGCACACGGCTGGGTAACCCCGCGCAATTTGGTACAACGGCTGGGTCGATGGCCCGGCTGCGTAATGCGCCAGGTTCGATGTCAGGTTTTCAATCGTGCGCGTCGAGTTCACCAAAGCGGTGGCGATGTGTACACGAAAGTAATTCAGCAGGTCGGTGATCGACTGACTGAACTGGTTGATGCGATCCGCATGCAATCGTCGCGTGGGCGGATGATGCAGCAGAATCGTGCCCTGCGTGAGCAACGAACTGTATATTTCAATGCGTGTCAATATCGCGGCACGTTCGACTTCGCCGGTGAATAAAACGATGTTGGGTTGCCCCAGCCAGGCGGTGTGATCGATGCGCTGGAGCACGGCTCGCAACATGGCTGGGTCGGGTTCGTAAACGATCACCACCGGCCCGCCCTTGGCACGCTGCGCCAATTCGAGTACGTGATACCCCAGCCCGACCCCCAGCACCACCGCCCCGGCCTGTTTGGTGAAATCGACCGGCTTGTTGATCTGCCTGGCTTCGGCAAATGGGTCATAACGACTGGCCAGTGAGAGCGTTTTGCCCTCGTGCGTCACCGTGGCGGACCAAAGTGCTTTTGAAGTTTCGTGTTGATCGGCTGTACCCGATGGTTGGATGGATAACCACTCAAGCGGCAGGGGCGCGGTTTGGCGCAGGGTTTGCGCCAAAGTCGGATCGGTACGACCCAGGGCAGCGAGATTGCGTTCAAGGATGGAAACGGCATCAGCCATGTTGGTGTCAAAGGTCTTTATCGGAACAGGGCGCAGACGGGCTTGAAAGGTGGAGGAGTCCGTTGGTGAAATCAGCATGAACAGACGTGACTGGTCATGATGTTTGATGTGGCACCGCACCGGGGGCGCCCTCGACGGTGTTCTAGTGTTTCATTGCATCTCGATTGATGGATATAGTTTTTTGAGCTTGACCCGG
>CAZJMK010000088.1:0-11175 GCA_964547135.1 uncultured Phycisphaeraceae bacterium
AACCAATTAACCAATTAACCAATTAACCAATTAACCAATTAACCAATTAACCAAGTTGCCGACCATCATGAACCCCGACCTTGCATCCATCACGCTCAGTCACTTCCTGCTTCTGGGGGCGGTGCTTTTTTGTCTGGGCGTGATCGGTTTTCTGACCCGTCGCAACATGATCATCATGTTCCTCTGCACGGAAATGATGTTTCAGGGCGTGGTGGTGTCGCTGGCGGCGTTTGCCAAATTTCACGGCAATGTCACCGGGCAGACGTTCATTATTTTCGTACTCACCATCGCCGCTGCCGAGGCTGCGCTGGCCCTGGGGCTGGTGGTGTATATGTTCCGCCGACGACGCACGCTCGACTCGTTGGCGTGGGCACAGTTGAGGGGATGAAAAAGAAGTGGCCAAGTGGTCGAGTGGCCGAGTGGCCAAGTGAGGAAAATACAAGCCAAGGACGAGGCCGACAGGCCGAGGACTTGGGTATTCTGAGTGGTTGATCGGTGAGTCAGTGAATCGGTTACTCGGACGGAATTGTGTTTTTCTTCCCGAGTAACCGACTCACCGACCAACCGATTCACCACGATGACCGGATGCGATGAATCGCAGCACTGACTTGCCAAGCCCCCAGCCCCAAGCTAATCAAATGGATCGAATGATGATGGATGCAGCCAAGTTCATACCGTGGGTGCCGGCGTTGGGGGCAGTGCTTTGCGGCCTGTGTGCCACCCGTAAAAGTCTGCGCAGTTGGGCCGGGCCGATTGCCGTATTGGCCGTGCTCACCGCCTTTGTTCTCAGTCTGCTCACCAGTCGAGCTTTACACGACGTCGGCTCCTCCATGACCGTGCCCCTCTGGTCGTGGATCACCTCCGGCGGCATCTCCGCCAACTTCACCTACTTCATCGACACCCTCACCATTCTGATGCTCTTTGTCGTCACCGGTGTGGGTACGCTCGTCACCATTTACGCCACCGGGTACATGGCCGGCGACAAGGGTTACGCCCGCTTTTTTGCTTTCGTCTGTCTGTTCATTTTCGCCATGACCAACCTGGTATTGGCCGACAACCTGGTGCTGCTGTACCTGGGCTGGGAAGGCGTGGGTTTGTGTTCGTATTTGCTGATTGGGTATTACTATCAAAAGCCGTCAGCCGTCGCCGCAGCGAAAAAGGCGTTCATCGTCAATCGCATTGGTGACCTCGGCTTTGCTTTGGGTATTTTTCTGACCTGGATGCACTGGGACACGGTGAGTCTGAGCGAAGTGGTGCAGAAGGTGCAGATGGTGGCTGCCACGGGAGCGGACCCCGGTTGGATTGATTACGCGATTCCGTTTCTGCTGATGCTCGGTGCCTTTGGCAAGTCGGCGCAGTTGCCGCTCTACGTCTGGCTGCCCGATGCGATGGAAGGTCCGACGCCGGTGTCAGCGCTCATTCACGCCGCCACAATGGTCACAGCCGGGGTGTACATGATTGCCCGGCTGCTCCCGGTGTTTGATTATGCGCAATACGCTCTGCCGGTGGTCGCACTCGTCGGCGGCCTCACCGCAGTGTTCGCTGCGACGATCGCCTTGTGTCAGAACGACCTCAAACGGGTGTACGCCTATTCCACCATCAGTCAGCTTGGCTACATGTTTTTGGGCGTCGGTGTTTTGTCCGCGGTGGGCGGTGTGTTTCACTTGTTCACCCATGCGTTTTTCAAAGCCCTGCTCTTTTTGACCGCCGGCAGTGTCATGCACGCCCTGGCAGGGCAACTGGACCTGCGCAAAATGTCGGGCTTGTACCGCAAAATGCCGATCACCGCTGTACTGATGCTCATCGGTTGCCTGGCATTGGCCGGGTTCCCCTTCACGGCTGGTTTTTATTCCAAGGACACCATTCTCGCGGCCACGTTCGAAAAAGGGCTGGGCGAACATGGGTCGTGGTATTACCTGTCACTGGGGCTGCTGGGGTTGTTCACCGCATTTTTGACCGCCTTTTACACGTTCCGACTCTGGTTCCGCGTGTTCGTCGGGCCGTTGCAATATGAAATGGGCGATGAACATCATGACGATGAGGAACATGCGCAGCATGATGACGCCGAGGGCTTCAGCCCCGGATTGCCCGCAGCACATGATTCAACATCATCCGGCCCTAAAGGGCACGGCGTCATTTCGAAATCTTCCAGTGACCACTCGGCCACTTCTTCCTCCAACATCACTGTGATCCACCATCACGAACCGCACGAAATGCCCTGGCTCATGAACGCGCCGCTGGTCGCCTTGGCCATTGGTTCACTCTTGGCCGGGGTGCTCTGCTACGGGTGGGTGAAATATCAAATCGCCGGTTCGACAGCCATCGCCCTGACGCCGAGCCACCCGGTGACAGCGCCGGATATTCATCATGCAACCACTGCCCTGACGCCGAGCCCTTTAGGGCCGGTTATGCCTGCACACGATCATCATGTCACCCTGTTCGGCTTGGACCTGCACCTGGCCATGATGCTGATCTCCGGCGCCATTTCGCTGCTGGGCATCAGTCTGGCAGCCTACTTTCACTGGTTCAATCGCCCAGCCGGTGCCCGCATTGCCGCTGCCTACCCCGGCCTTGTCAACCTGCTGCACAACAAATACTACGTTGATGAAATCAACGACCTGCTGATCGTTCGCCCGTTGCGGACGCTGGGCTGGGTCTGCTACATCATCGATCGCATGGTCATCGACGGACTGGTCGCCATCGTCGGCTTCCTCCCCCGCGTGCTGGGCCTGTCGCTGCAACCATCGCAACATGGGCAGTTGCAGGGCTACGGCCTGGGCATGGTCGCCGGAACCGCAGTGATCCTGCTGCTGGTGCTCTGGTCGATGATGTGAAAAAGAAGTGGCCGAGTGCAGAAAACCAAGCCAAGGACGAGGCCGATAGGCCGAGGACTTGGGTATCCCCAAAAGTGGGTGACAATCACCCGCATGACGCCGAGGGCTTCAGCCCCGGTTCATCCGATCATGAAAACCATCCGGCCCTGAAGGGCTCGGCGTCATAAAACCGCGAGTCAATCAAACCCCCGCAACCCGCTCGCCAAAATAATCATCATGCCCCCCACCGCGCTCATCCCGTTGCTTCTGCTCATCCCCCTCTTCGGCGGACTATTACTCACCGTCCTGCCACGCTTGGCGCCCGCTTCCGTGCGCTTGTTTACCCTGCTGATCACCCTCGTCAGCTTTGCCGTGTCGCTCACCCTCGCCCTGGGCTATGACTGGGCCGCCCCCGCACAAGCCCAATTCCTAACCCACGTTCCCTGGGTGCAATCCTTCGGCCTGTCCTTCTCCTTCGGCCTGCTCGACTCCGTCTCCCTCTGGCTTATCCTTCTGACCACCTTCCTCATGCCCCTGGTCGCTCTCGGTTCATGGTCCGCTGTACCAGAACGCGCCCGTGAATTTCACCTTTGGCTGCTCTTTCTCCAGGCCGCGATGATCGGCACGTTCGTCGCCACCGATGTCATCTTCTTTTACATCTGCTTCGAATTCACCCTCATTCCGCTCTACTTCCTCATCGGTATCTTCGGCTCCAGCCAGCGCCTCAAAGCCGCCCGCGTCTTTTTCCTTTACACCTTCACCGGCTCCATGCTCACCTTCGCCGGCGTGCTCTACGTCGCCTGGTTCAACGCTTCGCAACTGCTCGCCAGCTACCCCGGCGCCGGCGTTTGGACTTTTGACATGCAGGTACTCGTCGCTGCCGCCCAGCGCATGAGTGAGTCGCAACAATTCTGGGTGTTACTGGCCATGCTCGCCGGGTTCGCCGTCAAAGTTCCCCTCTGGCCCGTACACACCTGGCTGCCCCTGGCGCACACCGAAGCCCCCACCGCTGGTTCAGTGATCCTCGCGGGCGTGCTTCTCAAACTTGGAACCTATGGCCTGTTCCGGCTGGCCATTCCCATGACCCCCCTGGCCGTGCTGGACCTGGCGCCATGGGTTGCCACCCTCGCGGTCGTCGGCATCCTTTACACCGCCCTCATCTGCTGGGTGCAGGAAGACCTCAAAAAACTCATCGCCTATTCCAGCGTGTCACACCTGGGCTTTTGCGTACTGGGTTTATTTGCCATGAACGTCGTCGGCGGAACCGGCTCGGTCATGTACATGATCAACCATGGCCTGTCCACCGGCGCCCTGTTCCTCTGCGTCGGCATGATCTACGAACGACTACACACCCGTGACATGAATCAAATGTCCGGCCTGGCCAAAGTCATGCCCGTCTGGGCCACCTTTTTTGTCTTCTTCTGCCTCGCCAGTGTCGGGTTGCCGGGCCTTAACGGGTTTGTCAGCGAGTTTTTATGCCTGCTGGGTGCCTTTGATTGGCGCAATGGTTTATTGGGGCCGCAGTTTGCTGTGCCTGCCGCTGTGGGCATGATTCTCGGTGCCATCTACATTCTTTACATGGTCGGTCGTGTCGTCTTCGGCCCGGTCAAAATCCCCGGCCACGATACCGCTCAAGGTCATCATGCCCATGGTCATGATGCACACGCTCACGCTGGTCACAGCCATGCCCCGTTGCACGATTTGAACCTGCGTGAAATCGTCACGCTGATTCCGCTGGCGATCGCCTGCCTCTGGTTGGGTTTGTTCCCCGCTCCGATGCTCCGCAGCATTGACCCAGCCGTGGCACAGATGAATAAACCCGTGCTCACCGCTCAAAGCCAAATCGATAACCCGTTGGTCTCGGATGTAGGGTGGGTCAAGCGCAGCGGACCCACCACGAATAACCCCATGAGTACAACCAACACCGTGTGTTCACTTGACCACTTGACCGATTCCGGTCCCCTCTCCCCACGGGAGAGGGTTAAGGTGAGGGCGGAAGAGCGGGTTGACGACCGAATCACCCCGATCACATGGCCACTCGACAACTCGACCACTTCATGCAATACCCAAGTCCTCGGCTTGCCAGCCTCGTCCTTGGCTTGCTTTTCTTCACTCGACCACTCGACCACTCGACCCCTTGCCCCATTCCATGAGGAGTTGTCACACCCATGACCGACGTGGTTGCGAAAATGATGTCGCTCTGGCCGGAGATCGCCCTGGGTATCGGCGCGGTGCTCTGCCTTTTCGTGGGTCTCTGGCCCAGCGCTCAGATGCGTCGGCAAACCGTCTGGTTGGCCGGGGCCTCGATCATCGTGGCCGGGGTGCTGGCTTACCTGCAAATGATCGACCCGCGCTTCGCCGGCACAGCCGGGCTGGGCGTCACCATGACCGGCTACATCAAACTCGCCGTCGCCGGCGTCGGGTTTTTACTGTTGCTCGTGGCTGCCCAACTGCCTGATTCAATTCCTCAAATCGCCGCCGCCGATGCTCCCCAAAACACCCGCAAGGTCGATCCCGCGATTCTTTTCCGTGGTGAGTTTTTCGCTTTCTTCCTTTTGTCCCTGGCCGGGGTCATGCTCGTGGCCGAGGCCGACGACCTGGTCTGGCTGTTCCTGGCGCTCGAACTGGTGAGTCTGCCCACCTACGTCATGGTGGCTGTGTCGCGCAGCAAGCCTGCCGCGCAGGAATCAGCCGTGAAATACTTTTTTCTCGGTGCCCTGGCGGTGGCGATTTTCCTTTACGGTTTCACCCTGATTTACGGGGCCACCGGCGTGACCCGTTTTGCCGACATCCGCCAGTTCGCCGCCATGTACCCTGCCGGTGAACTGCCCCCCCTCTTGCTCACCGGTCTGGTGCTGGCCATCGTCGGCATCGCCTTCAAAATCGCCGCTGTGCCCATGCACTTTTACACCGCCGATGTCTATCAAGGCGCTGCCACCCCCGTCACAGCGTTTCTCGCTTTCGTGCCCAAGGTGGCCGGGTTTGTCGCCATCATCCTCATGCTCAGCCTCGCTGATCCGCTGGCCACCGGTCAATACCCCTCGGTCATCACCGGCCTGCTCTGGCTGCTTGCCGCCTTCACCATGACCGTCGGCAACGTGCTGGGCCTTCTGCAAACCTCCGTCAAACGTGTGCTCGCCTACAGCTCCATCGCTCACACCGGTTACATGCTCGTGGGCCTGGTCGCCGGGGTCAGCATCAGCAACGCTTCCGGGGGCGCCATTGGTCACGGCATTGCAGCGGTGCTTTTCTACCTGATCGCCTACGGGTTATCGACCATTGCCGCCTTTGCCGTGCTGGGTTGCCTGCGCAGCAACAGTGACCCGAATGACGAAGCCGACAGCTATGACGACCTGGCCGGGCTTGCCAAACGCAAACCGGTATTGGCCGGGGTGATGTTGCTGGCTGTGTTGTCCCTCATCGGGCTGCCGCCGCTGGTCGGGTTTCTCGGAAAAATTTACCTGTTCGGTTCCGCCATCGAGCAAGGGTTCCTCGGTCTGGTGATACTGGCGGTGCTCAACAGTGCCGTCTCTGCGGTGTATTACCTGCGCATCGCCGGGGCCTGTTTCTTTGCCCCGCCTGCCACGACTTCGGTGAACGAACCTGACATGCCTGCCCGTCAATGGGGGGCCACGATTGCCGCGGTCGGGGCACTGGTACTGGGTTTTCTTGCCGGGCCGCTGGTCGATGCCGCCTACCAGGCCGGTGACCGCCGTCAACCCCCGGTTGTGAAACCATTGGTTCAAGCCGAAAACATGGATCATGGATAAAGGATGATGGATAATGTTCAAGGCCCTTTCGTCGATGGCAAAATCTGAACATTATCCTTCATCCATGATCCATCATCCATTCTGTATGCTCTGCGGCAAATCTCTTTTTCCGGTTAAACTTGCCGCATGAAACCCCTCGAACATCGTTACCGCGCTAAAAACAAACGCAAACCCTTTGAACCCAAACCCATCGCTGCCGCAACCAGCGCTGTCACGCGCCCTGCTGCCGTCCATTCGTCCACCACCACATCACGCGCCGTCAAACCGATTGCCGAATCATCGACCAACGTCGATGCTCGCTCCACGCACTGGGGCGGCGTGGCCTCCTGGTACGACCACCTGGTCGGTGACTCCGGCAGCGAATACCACCAAAAAGTCGTACTGCCCGGCGTGATGCGTATGCTCGCGCCCGGCCCAGCCGACGTCGCCCTCGACATCGCCTGCGGGCAGGGCGTACTCTGTCGCAAACTCCGTGAAAAAGGCGCCAAGGTCGTCGGCGTCGATGCCGCGGGCGAACTCATCCAGCTCGCCCAGGCACGCGGCGACGAGGGCATTGAATATCAACTGATGGACGCTCGTGACCTTTCGCGTTTACCCCAAGCCCGCTTCACCGCAGCCACCTGCCTGCTGGCGATTCAAAACATCGACCCGTTGCCCCCGGTGTTCGAAGGCATCGCCCGTGCCCTGCGTGAAGGCGGACGTTTCGTGCTGGTCATGATGCACCCCTGTTTCCGTGTGCCCCGCCAGGCGCATTGGGGGTTTGATGAACAAGCCCGTGTGCAGTACCGCCGGGTGGACCGGTACATGCTGCCCTTCAAGCAATCGATCATCGTGCACCCCGGCCAATCCCCCGTGCCGGGCAAACAACGTGAACAAATATGGTCCTTTCACCGCCCGCTGCAAACCTATGTGAACGCCCTGGGCAAAGCCGGCCTGCTCGTCGAACACATGGAGGAATGGGTCAGTCACAAACGCAGCGACCCCGGCCCCAAAGCCGCCGCCGAGGACAAAGCCCGCAGTGAAATACCCATGTTCCTCGCCCTGCGCAGTATCAAAACTACGCGCTGATATGCCTGTAACAACTGACGCCGAGGGCTTTAGCCCCAGTTAAGCAATAGTATGACGCCGAGGGCTTCAGCCCCGGATCAAATCACGAACATCCGGCCCTGAAGGGCACGGCGTCAAAAGCGCCGACGCCAAGCGTCCGCGCTAAACATTTCAAATCACTTGACCACTCGGCCAATTCCGACTTCACCGCGTTCCCATCAGCAGATCAAACGTCAATTGATCCAACTGTTCATAGGGCAACGGCCTGGCCGCCAGTTGCACCCGGTCCAAATCCATCGCCAATAGTGCCTTGGCATTTCCCGCTGAATACTTGCCCAAAATGCCTTCGAGTTTTTTCTCGCTGCGCACGATCTGTTTCACCAGGGCTTGAATGTCCTTGTCCGCGTTCCACTGCGCCACCTTGGCTTCAAGTGTCTTGTAAGTCCGCATCGAACCACGGGCAAAGGCGATCACATCCTTGCGGTCCGCCGTCCGATACGCATGGCTGTCAAAGTGTTTCGGCCCTTTGTACCCATTGTCGATCAGCAGCTTCACCAAAAAGAATGCGTGCTTGTACGATTGGCTGCCGAAGCGCAGGTCCTGGTCGAAACGGCCCACTTCCTGATCGTTGAGGTCGATGTGAAACAGTTTGTTCACCGCGATGGCCTCAGCCACGCACTGAATGAAATTAAGCCCCGCCATTTGTTCATGGGCGAATTCGGGGTTGACGCCGACCATTTCCGGATGGTCCAGCGAGCTGATGAAGCCGAGCATCGACCCGGTGACCGGGCTGAAAATGTGGCCGCGCGGTTCGTTGGGTTTGGCTTCCAGCGCGAACTTGTAGCCGAGCTTGTTTTCGAGGTTGTACTTGCACAGAAAGTTCATGCACTGGCGAAACCAGAGGCAGGCCTGCACCGGGTCCTTGGCGGCATTGGTGTCGGTGCCTTCGCGTCCACCCCAGAACACATACACCTTGGCGCCAAACTCAGCGCCCAGGTGCATCGCGTGGATGGTCTTCTGCACCGCATAGGCCCGCACGCTCGCATCGTTGCTGGTGAAAGCGCCGTCTTTGAAAACGGGGTCGGAAAAAAGATTGGTCGTGGCCATGGGCACGGTCAGTTGGTTGCGCTTGAGTGCAGCCTTGAAATCTTTTTTGATGCTCGCGGCCTCGGCTGGTGTCGCATCAATCGGTATCAAATCGTTGTCGTGAAAGTTGACGCCATACACCCCGCCGACTTCGCCCAAAAGGTCCACGATTTCCGCAGGCGCAAGCACCGGGCGTGTGGGCAGACCGAACGGATCGCGTCCCGGGTTGCCGACCGTCCACAGGCCGAAGGTGAATTTGTCCGCAGGGGAAGGCGAAAGATCGAACTTGGCCATGAAACACATCTCCGCAAAAGGGGTTAATTGGTAAGTGTTGCCAGTGTTACGCAGGGCATCGGGTTCGTCAACTTTTTGAGATCATGATTGAGCACAGGTTGATACAACCAGGCCTCATGTGGCACCGCCGGCCTCGGCGGTGTGATTGACCAAGGTTGTTCGCCCAGCCGTGGGCGGCTGGGCTACATCAGAAGTGATCAAGTGTGGTGCTAACCCATACGCCGACGCCAAGCGTCCGCGCTAAACATTTCACTCGACCACTTCTTTCCGCACCTGCGCCCTTCCTTTTTTCTTCATCGCCCAAATCGAATTGGCTACAATCAACCCATCACCCTTTCACCGGCGTAACCCTCATGCGTATTCTCATCACCGGCATTTGCGGCTTTGTGGGCAGTCAACTGGCCATCGACCTGCTGCATCGCGGGGCAGCGGTGCAAATCGTCGGCATCGACAACCTGATTCGGCCGGGGGTGAGCCTGAATCTGCCGATGCTCAAGCAACAGGGGGTGCAGGTGCATCATGGTGACTTGCGTTGCGCCAGTGATTTGGAAACGCTGCCGGAGGTGGATTGGGTGATCGATGCGGCTGCCAACCCCAGCGTACTGGCGGGCATCGACGGGAAAACCAGCACCCGGCAACTGGTCGAACACAACCTGCTGGGCACGATCAACCTGCTGGAGTTCCTCAAACGCTGCGGCGCAGGGTTGGTATTGCTGAGCACCAGTCGGGTGTACAGCATCAACACACTGGCGAACTTGCCGATGATTCGCAAAGGTGAACGTTTTGCGTTGGACACCCATGCACGTTTGCCGGAGGGGGTGAGTGCTGCGGGGATGGATGAAACTTTTTCAACACAGTCGCCGATTTCGTTGTATGGGGCGACAAAATTGGCGTCCGAGACGTTGGCGTTGGAATATGGGGCGATGCTGGATCAGCCGGTGGTGGTGAATCGCTGCGGGGTGATTGCCGGGCCGGGGCAGTTTGGTACGGCTGAGCAGGGCATTTTTTCATACTGGGTGCGCGCGTATGCCGCCAAACGTCCGCTGCGTTACATCGGGTTTGAAGGGTTGGGCTTGCAGGTGCGTGACGCCCTGCACCCGGCGGACCTGGCCGAACTGGTTTGGCGCCAAATGCAACAACCAAAACAGGCTCGCGGTTTGTGGAACGTCGGCGGCGGAGCGGAACAGTCGATGTCACTACGGGAACTGTCCAACTGGTGTGCCCAGCGTTTCAGCACACATGAAGTGCAAAGCGATATCAACCCGCGACCCTTTGATGTGCCCTGGGTGGTGATGAACAGTGCCCGGGTCCGTGCAGCTTTCGGTTGGCGACCGACGCACTCGTTACCCGCCATGTTGGAGGCCATCGCCCAGCATCACGAAGCCCACCCCGATTGGTTGCAACAAGCCCAGGCGATGTAATGGGTAACCGGGTGAGGATGACCATCACTCGTCCATCATCATCCAAGCCCCGGTTCATTGAGCGACTGCGGCGGCGGCTGCAATTGGGTGTGAACCATCCGTCGCAAATGCACCAGGTTGACCGGTTTGGTTAAACAGGGCACATGTTCAAAATCCTTGGGCCAGGGTTTCTCACGACACCGCCCGGAGACGAAGGCAAAGGGACGACCTTTTTCGATGAGTAATGGGGCGAGATCAAAGCCGCTGCCACCGATGATATCGATGTCCAGAATGGCGGCATCAAAGCCGTCGCGTTGCACCAGTTCACAGGCGTGGCTGAAGGTGGAAGCCGGACCGACGACTTCGCAGCCGATCTGCCGAAGGGCGACGGTCATCTGATACGCCGTGAGAAAATGGTCTTCGACCAGCAGCACCCGCAGTTTTCGTACGGTATGTGAAGTGGAAATATCCGGCGAAAGGGCCTCGAACATGACAGGCCTCCCCAAGAATATGTTGATCGATCCGAGACAGGCACTAACACGATCGATATTTGCAAAAGAGATACACCCAACCATCTACTTAATACCATCGTATCCCCTGATTCGCAGAAATGAAAGAAAAATCACGCAAAGCAGCGTTATATGAAAAAATAAGGTGTTCACCCGGCTGGAAAGTGAGGAGGGGCTTGGGGCTTGGGGCTTGGGGCTTGGGGCTTGGAGCTTGGAGCTTGGAGCTTGGAGCTTGGAGCTTGGAGCTTGGAGCTTG
>CAZJMK010000089.1:0-11155 GCA_964547135.1 uncultured Phycisphaeraceae bacterium
ACCACTCGACCACTCGACCACTCGACCACTCGACCACTCGACCACTCGACCACTTCTTCGAATACCCAAGCCCTCGTCCGCCTGCGGCGAGACTCGTTCTTGGCTTGGCAAATTCAAAATCCGAAATCTGAAATTCGAAATTCGTCATACGTGCAAACAGGAGGCAAAATGACCAGGGCGTATTTCACGCAACGGCGGCACTTGCGTCATGCACTTTTCATCGCCATTGACCTGATTGCAGCGGGTGTGAAACGCGCAGCCGGGCGGAAACTCGGCTGGGTTGGGCACGTTGCCGGGGATGACGGTCAGCCTTGATTGTTCCTTGCCCAGCACGGGCATCGAGGCAAACAAACCCTGCGTGTAGGGGTGCAACGGTTGTTGAAAGACATCGTGAACCGACCCGAATTCGACGACCTTGCCGGCGTACATCACCGCCACCATGTCAGCGTTCTGAGCGACGACGCCCAGGTCATGCGTCACCAGCAGCACTGACAAGCTGCGCTTTTCCTGCAAACTGCGCAACAGGTCGAGTATCTGTGCCTGAATGGTGACATCCAGCGCGGTGGTGGGTTCGTCGGCCAGCAACAGTTGGGGCTGACAGGCCAGCGCCATGGCGATCATGATGCGTTGCCTCATGCCCCCTGACAATTGATGCGGGTATTCGCGCAGCCGGTTGGCCGGGTCGGCAATGCCCACATCACGCAGGGCTTCAACGGCAATATTCACGGCGGTTGCACGATCGACTTTTTGATGCAGCAGAATCGCTTCGAGGATTTGTTCGCCGATGGTGTACACCGGGTTCAGGCTGGTCATCGGTTCCTGAAAAATCATGGCGATCTGTCCGCCACGGATGCGCTGCATGTTCGATTCGGAAAGTTGCAACAGGTCCACCGGGGCGGTGTTGCCGCTGGTTGGAGTGTCGGCAGCATGGTGGTCGGCGGAACCATACCACATGATGCGGCCGGACTCGTAGCGAGCCGGGGGCGTGGGCACGAGGCGCAAAATGGAAAGACAGGTGACCGACTTGCCGCAGCCGGATTCCCCGACGATGGCCAGGGTTTGCCGCCGGTGCAGTTGCAGACTCACGCCGCGCACCGCCTGCACCCGGGTTGCGCCCTGACTGGAGGCAGTCGGAAAGCTGACCGCGAGGTTGTCGATTTCCAGTAACGGCGTGGTCATGACGGGTGCATTCTATCGTTGTGAGGGAACCAATGAATTGTACTGGGTTAGCGCCGCGATTTATCGCGTGTTGTTTTGGCCCGGGCGCTCGCGGCTGGGTTTATCAAAGCCGCCGATGGCATCGGCGGTAGGTTCCGATGAATGGTGAATCAATGGTTCAATGCAGACGGCGGATATCATACGCCGCTTTGTCATACCCACCGCCGAGGGCGCTTCGGGGCGGCACCCCATTCACAGACGCGATAAGTCGCGGCGCTAACTTCCGAATGCCGCTCCGGCACTCGGCCACTTGGCCACTTGGCCACTTCTTCACATGGGTTCCTGCATCGTCAAACAATGAAACGACCCCAGGCCGACGACCAGGTGCTCGGCTCGGATGCCGACGATGCGATGCTGGGGCATGACCTGTTCCAGTGTGCGCAGGGCCTGTTCGTCGGTCGGTTGGCCGAAGGTGGGCACGAGCACGCCGCCGTTGGCGATGAGGAAGTTGGCGTAGCTGGCGGGAATGGGGCGCACACCTCCGCTGGTGAATCGGTCGGCAGGGAAGTCGTATAAAATCGGTTGAGGCACGGGCAGTTCCACCACGTCAAACTTTTGCCCTTTTGCATCACGGGCGCGTTTGAGCACCCGCCAGTTGCGATCCAGTATTTCATGATCGGGGTGATTTTCAGGGGCACGCAGGCCGACGATGGTGGTCGGGTTGACGAAGCGGGCGATGTCATCGATGTGGCCGTCGGTGTCATCGCCGAGAATGCCGCCGGGCAGCCAGATGATTTGATTGGTACCCAGGGCGTCGTGCAATAATGTTTCGAGGGCGCGTTTTTTGAGATGCGGGTTGCGGTTTTTGTTGAGCAGGCATTGGCCGGTGGTCATGACCGTGCCGCAGCCGTTGACTTCGATGGACCCGCCTTCGAGCACCTGTTCATGCAGAAACATCGGCAGATGAAAATGGCTGGCAATGTGCTGGGGAACAACATCGTCCAGGTCGCGCACTTCGTACTTGCCGCCCCAGGCATTGAAATGAAAATCATGCAGGGCTTTGCGCGGCTGGTCGGTTGGTGCATTCTGCAAATCGTCACGCAGCACGAAAATCGGCCCGTAGTCGCGTATCCATGAATCGTTGGTGACGATGCCCAGTTCGCGCACGGGTTGGACCTGCACAAACTCGGACAGCGCAGCCGTGAACCGGGCGAACTGTTGTTGCGCTTCGGTTAAGCAGCCCGGCCAGGTGTGCGTGTTGTGCGGCGGATCAACCCACACGCGCAGCATCGGCTCCCACTCGGCAGGCATGCGATACCCCATTGCCCTGGCGGAACCCGGCAACAGGGTCAGTTTGTCAAAATCGGAAATACGCGGGTGGGGCATCATTTATAAGGGATAATGGATGAAGGATAATGTAAAGAAAGTGCCTGCGAAGGGTTTGAACATTATCCATTATCCATCATCCTTTATCCATCTTTTGGTGATGTCGTGATAAGCGTCAATGCGCCGGTCGCGCAGGAACGGCCAACCGTGGCGCTGGCTTTCAATGCGTGACAGATCACAGTCAGCAACCAATACGCAAGGTTGATCTTCCGAGGCCTCGGCGATGACCGTGCCCGACGGATCGCAAATGAAACTGCTGCCCCAGAAGCGCAGTTCGCCTTCGACTCCGATGCGGTTCACCGCTGCGACGAACACGCCGTTGGCGATGGCGTGACTGCGTTGAATGATGCGCCAAGCTTTGCGTTGTGTCGGGCGGAGTTCGGGGGCTTCGTGCAACCACCAGCCGATGGCGGTGGGGTAAAGTAAAACCTGTGCCCCACGCAGGGCGGTCAATCGCGCTGCTTCAGGGTACCACTGGTCCCAGCAGATGAGTGTGCCGATGCAGCCATGGTCGGTGGCAGCGGTTTGCCAGGCGGATTCGCTGGTGTGTGGTGCATCACCGGGGGTGAAATAATATTTTTCGTAAAAGCGCGGGTCATCGGGGATGTGCATTTTGCGATAGCGTGAAACCATTTCACCTTTGGGGCAAAAGGTGACCGCGGTGTTGTGGTACAGCCCGGCTGTGCGTTTTTCAAAGAGCGATGCGACCAGCCAGAGGCGATGCTTGCGGGCGATGGATGCAAGTTGGTCGGTGGTCGGTCCGGGTATGGTTTGCGCCAAGGCAAAGTAATCGGGGCTTTCAACCTGCGGGAAATACTGGCTGGTGAATAATTCCTGCGTGACGACCACTTGCGCACCCTGGGCAGCGGCATCACGAATCATGTCAAGCGCGGTGCGCAGGTTTTGGGCGGGGGTGCTGTTGATCGGGCAGGCATGTTGCAACAGGGCCAGTCGCAGCACGCCGGCTGCGGGTGATTTTTTTGGTTTTGATGATTTGCGGTTCACCTTCGCATCATAGTTGGGTTGATTGCATGATGCGAGCGATGGCGAACCAACCCTGTGACGCCGAGGGCTTCAGCCCCGGATGAAACAAGTAAAAAAACCATCCGGCCCTGAAGGGCACGGCGTCAACAATCAATAATCAATAATCAATAATCAACAGGATCGCCTGCGTGAAGTGATACTGATGCACAATCCCGCCAGGGCCAGCAGGCACAGTGACTGCGGTTCGGGTAAAGCACCCCCGCCGCCACCGGGGGCGATGCCGGTGTTGGTGGCGATCCAATCAAGGAAGCGTGACACGCGGGTGGAGGCAAAAATGTCGCCGTAGTCGGAGTTGGTTGAACCATCAATGGAAGCGCCCAGTGAGTGAACGCCGGCCAGGTAGGTGGTGCCTGCGACTTCGATGAAGGTTCCCCCGCCGCTGTCGCCCGGAGCAATCGAGGCTTCGAGCGACAAGGGTGTGTTGGCACCCATCAGGCTTTCAAGGGTGGACGAGGGTGAATCGAAGTCGGACCAGAACAGACGATCGGACCAGCCTGCGAGGTTGAGTGAACCGACGACGCCTCCGCCATGACCATCGATCATGTTTTGCCCAGCTCGGCGTGTGCCCGAGTCAAGCGTGTCACCGGTACTGCCGGTGCCGGTGCGACCGTAGCCGACCATGGTGCCGAGGTAGCCGACTTCGGTCGAACCGTCGAACAGGTTGGCCGGGGTGATGGTGGTGATGGGCGATGAGAGTTGCACCAGGGCCATGTCCCACCCGGCGGAGAGGCTGCCGGTCCAACTGCTGTGTACGATCCATGAAGTCGCGGTGTAGCTGTGACCTGCGTAAGTGTTGAAGGTGACCGACAAGGCATCATCGACAACGTGAGCAGCGGTGAGCACCCAGTTGCTGCCAATGAGGGTGCCTGAACCGCGGGCACCGCCGGAGCCGGTGGTGACGATCAGTTCGCCGACGGATCGGTAAAGCGAATTGCCCGCCAATGCCAGGTACGAGGCATCGGCGACATCGTGACGAATGGTAATGGCATGAGCGGATCGCGCGAGCAGCGCAATCGTTACCACCATCATGATTGCCGTAATCCTTGTAATCACTACAAACCCATCGGCACAAGCACGGAGGGACTTGATGGGGAAACGGTGATTTCGAGTTTCGTCGGAGATTTGGATGCCGTGCCCTTTAGGGCCGGATTTTTGCAGGATTAAATCCGGGGCTGAAGCCCTCGGCGTCATTGTTCTGTATATCCGAAAATGGATATACACATTCGGTATCATGGGTGGTTTCTGTCGGTGGGGGGTTGGTTGACTACTTCATGAAATCGGACAACAACGGGACACGATCAGCGATGGTGACGGGTGAGCCGGATGTCCCGGTGGTGGGTGATCCGCGCGCGGCTGTCACCAAAGCGACCAGCAGCAGTGTGTTGCCGCCGAGTCAAAGGGAACTGGGCGGGCGACTGGCGGGGCTGACGCTGACGCAGCAGGTGATGGTGCTGGCGATCTGGCCGTTTTTGGAAGCGATGATGGGGTTTTTCGTCGGGTTTGTGGACACCGCGCTGGCGGGGCGATTGTCGGTGGAAGCGACCAATGCCATCGGCGTGGCAACCTACGTCGGGTGGTTGATCGGGCTGGTGCAATCATGTGTGGGCATCGGGGCGACGGCCTTGATTTCACGAGCCACCGGGGCACGCAAACGCGGATTGGCCAGTGCGACCGTCGGGCAGGCGATGGTGCTGGCGGTGCTGGTGGGGTTGGGGATTGGGGCGGCAGTGTTTTTGTTTTCGCCGTTCATTGCATCGTTCACGGGTCTGACGGGGGCCAGTTACGACCACTGTGTGTTGTACTTGCGGATCATCGCGGCAGCGGCCCCCTTTTCAGCGGTGTTGTATGTCGGTGGTGCATGTTTACGCGGAGCGGGCGATACGAAAACCCCGTTCATTGTGCTGGTGGCGGTGAACCTGGTGAACACGATATTGTCGATATTGCTGGTGGCTGGGCCTGAGCCGATCGGGGGGCGGGGCGTGGCAGGCATTGCGATGGGTACGTTTGCTGCATGGGTGGTGGGTGCGGGTTTGATTGTGACGGTGCTGGTGCATGGGTGGGGGCTGGTGCAGCTCAAACGGCGCTGGTTGAAACCCAAAGGGCATTTGTTGATGCGCATGTTGCGGGTGGGTGTGCCGAGTTTGCTGGAATCATTTTTGGCGATGTGGCTGGCGAACTTTTTCATTTTGCGCATCGTGGGGCAGCTCAACGACCCGGCTGCGTGGGGGGCGCATGTGGTGGCGATTCGGCTGGAAGCGGTGAGTTTTTTGCCGGGGTTTGCCATGGGGATCGCAGCGGCGACGTTGGCGGGGCAATACCTGGGGCTGGGCGACCCGCAACGGGCACGCCTGGCGATGATCAAATGCTGGCAGATCGGGGCAGCGGTGATGACCGGGTTGGGGCTGGTGTTTGTGTTGTTCGCGGAAGGTTTGGTGCGACTGGCGACGGATCAGCCGGAGTTATTGGCGACCAGTCCGACACTGCTGCGCATCGCCGGGTTTGTGCAGGTGTTTTTCGGGACAGCGATTGTGTTGGGGCAGGGCATGCGTGGTGCGGGCGACACACGAACGACCATGTGGCTGACCGCTTTTTCGACGTATGGGGTACGTTTGCCACTGGCTTATTTTTTCGCCATCGGCATGGGTTGGGGTTTGGTGGGGTTGTGGTACGGGTTGTGTACGGAACTGGTTTTTCGCGGCTGCCTGTTTGCGGTGCGGTTCTGGCAAGGTGGGTGGATGAAGGCGAAGGTGTGAAGTTGTACGGAAATCATTGGCAAATGTTTTCCGCATTTGTGAACGCGCGACATTTCAAATCATGCGCACCTGATTGGATTGATGCCAGATAAATACGTAACGACATCAATTGACCTTGGCGAACCACCGATAGGTGAGGGGTTCAGGGTGTGTGGATGTGTGTTGCTTTCGGGCATTTGTAGGGAGGCAGGCGATGAAGCGTTGGTGGATGTCATTGCGTTTGGGTACCCGTGCGATTCTGGCGACCATGCTGGTACTGGCCGCGGTGCTGGTGGTCAATTACACGGTGTTCGGGCGGGCGCACCATGGCTCGGCAACGCAGGCGATGGTGGAGCGTGCCAAGGCTTTCACAGCCGTGGCCGATGAAGCGAAAAACCACGCCGCGAAACTGCACCAGCAGAATGTGTTTGAAAAAGAGGCACTGGTCACGGAAGTCAAACAGGCGATGGCGGCAGGCAAGCCCTATGCCGACACACGCATTTTCAAAACCATCCCGGTGGTGGTCGGGTGGTCGGCAGCGCTGGAAGCCTCACAACGTGAACACATCGATTTTCAGATCGTCGCGGAAAAAGCACGGAACGCCAAGCACAAGCCGGCGGACGGAACTTTCCGTGCCCGGTTATTGGCGGACCTGACGCAACAGGTGAACGCTGGGGGCGATGAAATGATTCATCGGGTTGACCCGGCCACGAATCAGTTGCATTTCATGCGAGCCATTCGATTGACCAGCGATTGTTTGTCATGTCACGGGGCGCCGGGTGGACCCGATGACCCGGACAAGGACGGCAAGGACGTGCTGGGCTTTGCCATGGAGGGATGGAAGACCGGCGACATGCACGGGGCGTATGAAGTGGCGATGCCGTTGGCACCGGTGGAGGCGGAAGTGCGCGGGTTTGTGGTGCAGGGACTGCTTTGGACGGTGCCGCTCGCGCTGGGTGCGGTGGTGCTGCTGGTGTGGATGTTCAGGGCAATGTTGAGCAAGCCATTGGCGATGTTGATTGGGCGCATTCAGGAAATTGAAAAGACCAACGACCTGACGCTGCGGGTGAAGATGAAGGGCACGGATGAAATCGGCGTGCTGGGCAATTCGTTCAACGGACTGGTGGGCACGCTGCATGACATCATCGCCAAGGTTGGGGCCTCGGCCAACGAAGTGGCGGGGGCGGCGACCGAGATTGCGGCATCCAGCGAAGAGATGGCGGCAGGGATGAAGGAGCAGACCAGTCAGGTGGTGCAGATATCGGCTGCGGTGGAGGAGATGAGCGCATCGATTGTTGAGGTGGCGCGCAAGAGTGCTGATGCGGCAGGCAGTGCGGAGCAGAGCGGCAAGTCAGCCGAGCAGGGCGGTACGGTGGTGATTCAAACCATCGAGGGCATGAAGAATATCAACGAAGCGGTGCGCGCGAGTGCGGCCAGTGTGCAGGAATTGGGCAGCAGGGGACAGGAAATTGGACGAATCATTCAGGTGATCAACGACATTGCGGATCAGACGAATTTGCTGGCACTCAATGCGGCGATTGAGGCGGCCAGGGCGGGCGAACATGGCAGAGGCTTTGCGGTGGTGGCGGATGAGGTGCGCAAACTGGCGGATCGCACCACGCAGGCGACCAAGGAAATCGGTACATCGATCAAGGCGATTCAGACCGAAACCGGTCAGGCGGTCAAGCGCATGGAGTCGGGCACCCGGCAGGTGGAACAGGGCGTGGAACTGGCGACCCAGGCGGGGGCAAGTTTGCAGGAAATCGTCAACAGCGCCAAAACGGTGGCTTCGATGATTCAGTCAATCGCGGCGGCGGCAGAGGAACAGTCGTCGGCCAGCGAACAGGTCAGCCGAAATGTCGAGTCGATTTCATCGGTCACACGACAGACCAACGAAGGCGCAGGCCAGGCAGCGCAGGCGGCAGCGGAGTTGTCGCGCAAGGCGGAGGAACTGCAACGCCTGGTCGGACGCTTCAAGACCGGACCGGTGAGCAAGGCGGCGTGATGAGCATTTCGAATTTTGAATTTCGGATTTCGAATTGAATAAGACAAGCCAAGCACGAGGCCGACAGGCCGAGGGCTTGGGTATTTGAAAAAAGTGGTCGAGTGATTTTTGAAATGTTGAGCGCGGATGCTTTGCGTCGGCGTGTAGTTCGGGATGGTTTGGGAAAACAAACATTGGATGATGTGGCACCGCCGCCCTCGGCGGTGGGTATGCCGATGATGATGCACCCAGCCGGGGGCGGCTGGGCTACTTTCACAGAATCAATTCGCTCCGTTACACTGACGATCACGTCGGTGGGCATCATCATTCCATGACGGGAGCGACCCATGAACTTGCGTTGTGTTTCACGCTGTGCATTCATGTTTGCCGGAGGCTGGGCCAGTTTGTTATTGATGATCATGTTGACGGGCTGTGCGACGGTGCAGCCTGCCAAGCAGATCGTTTTTGAGCGTTGGGCGGGGGCGTATCGACTGACCAACGGCACGGTGCAGGCGACGGTGGTGCCACAGGTCGGTCGCGTGGCCGGCTTCAGCATGGTCGATGGCAGCGGCGAAGTGTTATGGTGGAATCACGCCCCGGATGCCAAGGCGCAATGGCCCAACTGGGGTGGCGACAAGGCTTGGCCCTGGTCGCAGGATGATTGGAAGGGCGTTTGGGCGAAGATCAACTGGCCGCCCCCGGCTGCATTCGATGGCAAGCCTTACACGGTGACGTACTCAGATGTTCGCCGTCTGCGCATGATTTCGAGTGTGGATGAAAAGCAGGGATTGCAATTGGAATATGAAATCACGTTGGATGAAACGGGCCATGGTGCAACGGTGCGTTACACGTTGATACGGGCGCAGCAGGCGGATGGGCCTGCGTGGGGTGCTTGGAGTGTGACACAGGTGCGTATGCCGGAGGTGGTGCTGGCACGGATGCCCGATGGGAGTCAACCACAGGTGCAGAACATGAGTGCGGGCAAGGATTGGCAAGCGGTGTTGCAGGTGTCAGAGAATGTGTTGCAATTCGTGCGCGACCCGGCAACGCATGCGAAGGTGGGTGTGGATGCGGATCGCTTGCTGGCGGTCAGGGGCGATTGGGGATTGATGATCACGGTGCAGCCGGGGACGACAACGGGGGAATATGTGGCGACGGAAAAGGCGCAGTTGTACGTGACGCCGGATGCCAGGGACATGAGTCAGGGCGACCCGCGGTATTTGGAATTGGAGTTCACCTCGCCGCGTCAGCCGTTGGCGAAGGTGGGTGATCGGGTGACGCTGGTGACGCGCTGGGAATTGTTGAACAAGCCCAAGGCGACACTTTCGGATTGGGTGACACAGGCGGGAGAGAGGTAGAAGAAAGAAGATTTCGGATTTCGAAAATGTTTAGCGCGGACGCTTTGCGTCGGCGTTTTTGACGCCGTGCCCTTCAGGGCCGGATGATTTGATGAATCAATATATGGGGAAAACCATCCGGGGCTGAAGCCCTCGGCGTTGAGGATGTATGTTGCGAAAACCACCAAATCATCGGATCGGTGGTGGCAACCCGCGGCGTGTGTGTCCCCGCGTGGCATCAGAATAGGATTGCCATCACCCACATCAGTACGAAGCCCAGCACCATCATGGGCAGGAAACTGGAGAGCAGATAAAGCACCATGGTTTCCAGAAAATCCAGTCCGAAGAGGAAGGTGGACAAGCCCCAGAAAATCGCCAGGTGAATGAAAGGCGTAATGAACGCAGAGCCGAAACCTTCGGTGAAGTGATCGACTACGCTGTCCAGCAACCCGCCGACGCCCGCGGTGAAAAACGCCAGGCCCACGAGTTTGAGCAGGGCGGTCATGAACGGCCCGAAACTCACCTGCATGATTTTGGCGGTCAGAAAAATCGCCAGCACTAAAAACGGCAGGCGCAACACCAACTGCACACCGATTTCAATCATCACAGTGAACAACTGAAATGTCGTCCCCGCTGGAATGAACAAGGCGGAGGTGGCAAACATGGCCAGCACACCGGCGACCGCCAAACCGATGGGGGCGTAAAACTCGGTGATGCGGGCCTTGCGTGCCGCGGCGGCTTCTTCCTCCTCCATGTTGATGCCCCGGGCGCGGGCGGTGGCGGCGTAGGCATCGAGCACCGTCGAACCGGTCGATGACTGGGGCTTTTCGACATCGGTGGCGACATGGGTTCCGGCTTGGAGGTTGAACCCGCAGTTGATGCAGATGACCGCTTCGGGCTTGAGTTTGCTGCCGCATTTGGGGCATTTACCCTGATTGGCAACGGGGGCTTTTTTTTCTTCCTTGGGCAGAATGCTGACGGTATCGTCGGCCAGGTCGTAGGCTCCACCGGCGCCGGGATCGACCTTCAAACTTTTTTTGGCCATGGCCGCCGCCGCTGCCTGCGCGTCATCGGCGTTGCCTTTTTTGAATGGTGAACCGGGGGTTGTGGCAGGGTCATCGACGGCCACGGCCTGCCCGGCTGGGTGTTTGGGCATGCGAAAGACCTGACCACAGGTACAACGTAATTTTTTACCGGCCAATTCGGGCTTGAAACGCACACGCTTGGCACAGGCGGGACAGCTCACGGTCGCATCATCTGCGGACATGCAGGGAACCTCAAAGTTGGGTGCGGTTGGACTGTTCGGCGGGGCAGCGTCGGGGACGTTTACCGGGGGGCGGGGCCGAATCACAGCAATACAGAGTTGCAGACCTTTTGCCGATTGTCAACTGGCGGGATGAAGAAGTGGCCGAGTGGCCGCGAATTTCGAATTTCGGATTTCGGATTTCGGATTTCCGAGCCAAGCCAAGAACGAGGCTGGCAAGCCGAGGGCTTGGGTATTCTGCGCGGTGAAT
>CAZJMK010000090.1:0-10919 GCA_964547135.1 uncultured Phycisphaeraceae bacterium
CCACCTGCCGGAATCGAACCGGCAACCTGCGCTTTACAAAAGCGCTGCTCTGCCAATTGAGCTAAGGTGGCATGGCTTAAAACAAGGCATTTGCAGGCATGGTCTGACATCGCATCTTTTTCGTACCCCCGTTAATACACCCGACAGGTTGGTACTCAACCGGTTGGTGGTGATCGAACAAGGTTATACGAAAATGCGTTCCATGGGCAAAACTGTAACCCGCTCACGGGCATCGGGCAACCGCCTTTCACTTTTCAGGCATGCGACTGACCGGCAGCCTGCTTTTGGTAACCCTTTGCCACCCGGTAACACTGTTTGATCCGCCCAAAGAAACGCTCGACCGGATAATCGTCTTCATTCGCGGCATTTTTTGGGTGTTCGCAATCATTGTCATCGTTATGTTATTTGTGGCGGTGTTGCCGATTCTTCTGTCTTGATTTTCTGCTCCCGATCGCAACCTCCCCCCGTAGAGCAACCCATGCAAAAGCCCATTAAGCTCCATGATTTGCTCGAAGCCCTTGACGCAGGCGATGGTGCGACCTGGTACTTCGACCGACACACCGGCCAAGTAGTGATGGTAAGTGATGAAGATTTCGCCCTCATCGAAGACGATGTGGACGATGACAACATCCTCGATGGGCAGCGTCCGCAGTTGGAGTTGGTCCGGGCCATCGAACAGGACACGGAGAAACAGCGGTTTTTGTTGCTGCCCGATCAGCAGGATGTGCATGAGTGGGACATCATGCAGCGGTTCGCGACCGGGCTTGATGATGCACAAGCGTCCGAGGCACTGCAGCAATCCATCCGTGGCCGTGGGGCGTTTCGATCTTTCAAGGACAAGCTTGTGAAACTGGGTTTGCTGGATCAGTGGTATGTTTACCGCGAAGCCGAATACCGCCGATTTGCGCTTGACTGGTGCGAATCCATCGAGCTGACATGGGTGGAGTGAAAAATTGTCGAGCGGATCAGCCATTCACTTATCAAGTACCCAGCCGCCGGTGATTTTAAAATCAAGATACTTGCGAAACGGGATGATGCGGTCGAAGGCATCGGTTTGCCTCAGTTGGCCCTTGTTGCCCAGACGCCAATCCGCACGATCCAGCGTGCCACAGAGCAGATATTATCCGCCTTCGATTTCCGCAGTGCGATCGGGGATCGTCGCAGCCATCATCGGTTCGATCTCCCGGCGATGCACAATCAGCAATCGGCAGAACGGGCAATATCGACAGGTCTTGTTGAGCACGAACAGACAATTCGGCTCAATATGAATCGCCAACGGCAACTTACGCTGGCGTGTGGTGTTTTCGCATTTCGGTCAGCGCGTAAAAGCCATGTCCTTATAGCCGTTGAGAAACAGGTCACAACGCTGCGGATGGTTTTTCGAGTTGGGTTGGGTGGGCATATGCTCCTCATTTTATTAATTGGAGATGCCATGTGCATCCAACACGCCCGAACTTCTTCGTCCGCGTGCCTCATCGCACACGAAGCGCACTTGTCACAACCACGCCTGAACTTCGTAAGTGTGCGGATCGCACACCTTTACTCATGGCCACGAAGATGAGGATTCATCGCCAGCGGGTATTGAGTCACCGCGGCGCTTGACCTGTGCGCATAATCCGTTATTGTGGAACATATGTCAGGGCGATTAGCTCAGCTGGCTAGAGCGCACGGATCACACCCGTGAGGTCGAGGGTTCGAGTCCCCCATCGCCCATTCGGTTTCTGTTCGGTATGTTCGGATGGTTACCGCGGGTCCAATGAAAAATCACAACCGCAACGGCAGTCGAGTGATTCAGAGCCGCGAACGGCAGTGTGCGGTTATTGGTTTTTCAAAGCACCACTCGCTTCCGCTCGTGGCTCTGAGCAACACCGGTCATGTACGTTGGGTGCCACTGGCAACTTGTTGCCAGTGCATGAACATCCATTGACTACACTGGCAGACTAGCTGCCCTGTCCAGCTTACGCGCATGGATGATGTAAACGTCACCGGCTACCTTTGACAAACTGGCCATGACAGGGTTCCTTTCAGCGGTAAACGTCCTTGCGATGGGCAATCCGCAGCACCAGCACGATCAGTTTGCCTTGCTCGACCTGATACACAATGCGATAGTCGCCCACGCGGATACGCCAAGCCCCGTCCAGGGCAGCCAGCTTCCGGCAACCGCCGGGGTACGGCTCATCCGCCAGCGATTCCATCGCCGACGCAAGGCGTTTCTGCACGCCACGATCCAGCCGGGCCAGTTCCCGCCGGGCAGCCGGGGTCAGTTGCAAGGCATAACGGGTGCTCACAATTCAAGCTCCGCCTTGACCTGTTCCCACGGGATCGGCTTATTGCCCTTGCGTTTCATCTCCGCCAGGGCCTTGCGTGCCGCCTTGATGTCGGTGGCATCCTCCAAGGCTTCCAGCAGTTCAAGGTCGGCCACGGGAACCATCGCCAGCACAGGCTTGTCATGACGCACCACCAGCAGCCGTTCCCCGCCGAAGGCCACGCGATTCACCGTGGTGGCAAGTTCGTTGCGAATCAACGTCACATCAATGGCAGTTTCACGGTTCATGGGTATCAAACCCCTTTCTGTTGCAAATATCAGTTTCATATGATTATGACGCATACGTTGGGGCAAGTCAAGCGCCGGTTCTCACCACGATCATTTCGTCCGGGCATATCAGGGGTTCTCGCCATCGATGCCAATGTATTCCCGTGTTGCTCAGAGCCACGAGCGGAAGCGAGTGGTTTTTTCAATACACCGCTTGTTACCACGCGCGGCTCTGAGTAACTCGACTGCCGGTCGCGGCTCAGTGAATCAATCCCTGATGCCTGATTGATTATGTCCGATTCGATTTTGAATGACGATACTTTGCCGATCGCCCCCAATCGAACCGGATGCCTTGCACCGTCCAATCAATCCACCATACGTTTGCCCCGGGTGATCACAGGGGAAGCGGTTTTGGACGGCACGGGTATGCGCAAGTGATATCATGGTTCACAAGTCAACCATGGTGATGTGCGAGCGGATGATTCATGGATCAGTTGCCACCGGATCGCGGGCATTTGGCCACGGAAAAAAGACTGGCTGCGTCAGCCTGTCTGGATGTGCTGTCGGTGCGCGAAGTGTTGCAACTGATCAATGATGAAGATGCGAAAATCGCAGGCGTGGTGCGCGAGGCGATTCCGCAAATCACCCAGCTCGTCGAAACGACGGTGACGGCTTTGCGGAGTGGCGGCAGGTTGATTTACATCGGTGCGGGAACGTCGGGGCGACTGGGGGTGTTGGACGCATCGGAGTGTCCGCCGACGTATCAGACCGAGGCGGGCATGGTGGTGGGCATCATCGCGGGAGGGGATGGGGCGCTACGCAAGAGCAGCGAGGGCAGGGAAGATGAACCCGACGGAGCGGCTGATGAGTTTGCGAGGTTGAAGGTGAGCACGGGGGATGTGGTGGTGGGGATTGCGGCTGGGGGGACGACGCCGTATGTACAGGGTGGGCTGAGGCTGGCGCATGGTTTGGGGGCGCAGACGGGTTTGCTTGCGTGTGTGAGCAAAGCGGAGTTGGAGTTGCCTTGGGCGGGGTTTGAGCCGGGGGTTTGTGTGTGTTTGCCGGTGGGGGCGGAGGTGGTGACCGGTTCGACGCGCATGAAGGCGGGTACGGCCACGAAACTGGCATTGAATATGATCACGACCGGCACGATGGTGCAACTGGGTAAAACCTGGGGCAACCTGATGGTGGACCTGCGCGCGAGCAATGCCAAGTTGCGCGATCGGGCAGCCCGCATTTTGATGCAGCAGTGTGATTTGAGCAGGGCTGAGGCGTTTGCGCTACTGGAGCGAGCGCAGGGTCATGTGAAGTCTGCTTTGGTGATGCATCAGCGCGGAGTTGAGTTGGCGGAGGCGCAACGGCTGCTGACGGAACATCAGGGACGATTGCGGACGATACTGGGCGAACCCAGGTAAAGAGGGCTCTGAAAAATCCCTCTCCCCATGGGAGAGGGTGGCCGAGTCTTCGAGGCCGGGTGAGGGCCGATGAAGAAAAGGCGTTGAAATACAGTACGACCGAACGCTCTTCCGCCCTCACTCTACCTGCGAAGCAGGTCTCCTACTGCGAAGCAGGTCTCCTACTGCGAAGCAGGTCTCCTGCCTCTCCCGGGGGGAGAGGGGATTGTTCAGAGGGATCTAAAAGGGACGCCCCGATTTCATGGCGGATTTACCAGTCATGTTGAAGGTCCGCTCACGACGATGTTTGATCGTCGGCGGCGGCAGCGTGGCTTTGCGACGAGCCAAAGGTTTGCTGGCGTGCGGCGCGATCGTGACGGTGGTGGCGCCGAGGGTGATGGAAGAAATCATGGCGCTGCAACAGGGTGAAGTCGGTGGTGGCTGTTCAGATGACGAATCACTTGATCAGTCAGCATCATTCAATGCGGCAGGCACATTGACGGTTCATCAGCGCCGGTTTGACACAAGTGACCTTGCAGGGCAATGGCTGGTGGTGATTGCGACGGATGATGAAAAGGTGAATCAGGCGGTGCATGAGTTGGCGCAAAAGCGCGGGGTGCTGGTGAATCGAGCGGATGACCCGGGGCAAGGGGATGTGCAGATACCCGCCCACGAACAGGTGGGGCCGATCACGATCAGTGTGCATACCGATGGCATTTCAGCGGCAGCGGCGGCAGCGATCCGCGATCAACTGATGCAGACTTTGGACCCGGCTTGGGTGGTGTTGTTGGAAGTGGTACGGCCCTACCGACAGGCGATACAATCCAAGTTCACAGTGTCAGCGGTTCGACAGGCGAAACTTCGACTGCTGACCGGGGAACAGGCGATGATGACCCTGCAAGAACAAGGCATACCCGCACTGCGAAAGTATTGTGATGATTTGCTGGCAGCCGAGGAAACGTGTTCGTGACTCATGCCGTGATCGATTCAATAGATTGACACGCTGTACAACGATCAGGCAATTCAAACCAGCCCACCCGACTCATGCATGAACTTTTCACCACGATTGGTTTGTCGCTGCTGACACTATTGGCTGTTGGGCTGAGTGTCGTGGCGGTATTGCGTTTACGCAGCAGCGGTGATCGCGCGACTGCCTGGTCCGCGATGCTGATGCGCGGGTACGGGGTGTTGACGGTGGGGTGCGTGGTGTTGTTTGTGCATCGCTGGTGGTTTGTGTCGGGGCGATGGTTGCCGTTGGAAGCGCATGTTGACGGGTTGCTGTTGATCGGTGTGTTGCTTGCGGCAGGTTTGTGGTTTTTGCAACAACGATGGAAGGTGCCTGGGGTGGGTCTGTTTGCGCTGCCGATGCTGGTGGTGTTATTGGCGTGGGCGGTGTGTGCCAGTCGATGGACGTTTCACCCGTTTGCGATTGACTCGGTTTGGATGGTGATTCACCTGGCGGGGGTGTACGCGGGCACATTGGGGTTTGTGACGGCAGCGGGCGCGGGGGCGGTGTTTTTGATGATTGATGCGTTGTTACGAAAAAAACAGAACCCGCAATTGATCACCCGGTTGGGCAGTCTGGAAGCGACGGAAAAATTGATGATTCGTGCAGCGGCACTGGGTTTTGCGCTGTTGACGATCGGGTTGGTGAGCGGGTTGGTGATTGTGACCTCGGGGCCGACAGCCATGGGACCGGGCTGGTGGCATGATTCGAAAGTGGTGCTTGGAACGTTGGCGTGGGTAAGTTACGGACTGGTGATGAACGTTCGACATACGACGCAGTTTCGCGGCAAACGGGCGGCAGTGCTCAGCATTGCGGGGTTGGTGTTGCTGCTCAGTACGTTTGCAGTGGCAGTGCGCTTGCCCGCTCATGACCGTGATTCAACCAGACAGAGAGACATCGAACATCAAGCTCAACAGCAGGAGGTGCAGTGATGCGACTTCTGCTTTGGGGGATCAATCATCGCACCGCACCCTTGGCTCTGCGTGAACGCATGGCCTTGAGTGGTGATGCGCTGATGCAATTTGAAGAGCAGTTGCACCAGCTTGCACCGGAAGCCGAGTGCGTGGTGGTGTCCACCTGCAACCGCACGGAAGTTTGGCTGGCGCGACCGGCTCACGCGGCCCCGGATTTTGCGCAACTGACGCAAATGGTGGCCAAGGTCACCAGTGTGGAAGTCAGTGAACTGCTAGCGGTGACGATTCAGCGGGAAAATCAGGAGGCAATCACGCACCTTTTTCGCGTGGCCTGCGGGTTGGATTCGATGGTACTGGGCGAACCGCAGATTTTGGGGCAGGTGAAAAGGGCTTATGCGGAGGCATCGCAGCGCGGCCGGGTAGGCCCGATGTTGCACCGGGTGTTTCAACAGGCGATTGCCGGCGCCAAACAGGTGCGCACGCAAACGGGGATCGATCAAGGTCGGCGGTCGATCGGTTCGGTGGCGGTCGATTTTGCAAGGCAGGTATTCGAAACCTTCAACGACAAAACCATCGTCGGCATCGGTGCTGGCGAAATGGCGAAGTTGACCCTGCATCACCTGCGCGATTTGCACCCCAAGCGATTATGGATCACCAACCGCACCCGTGAAAGGGCGATGGAATTGGCGGAGCAACTGGGGTTGCAGTCGCCGCATGGCGTGCGTTCGTTTGAGGACTTGGACAGTCTGCTGGTGGAGGCGGACATCGTGTTGACAGCCACGTCAGCACCGCAGCCGATATTGACGATGAGTCGATTCAGCGGCATCGTGCGCCGCAGGCGAGGTCGTCCGATGTTTATTTTGGACATCGCGCTGCCCCGTGATGTTGAAGCGCAAGTGGGCAGTCTGAGTAATGTTTATTTGTACAACCTCGATGACCTGCAACAGGTGATCGGCGGACACGATGCACAACGCAGCACCCTGGCGGAGCAGGCGGAAAAACTGGTGCTGAAAGCGGCGCATGAATGTCTGACGGAATTGCAGAACCGGGATGTGGGGCGATTGATTCGCGCCCTGCGGCAGCGGTTGCATGATTTCGGCGAACATGAACAGCAACGAACGCTCGCCAAGTTGCAGGCGATGGATGAGGGGGAATTGCGGGCGATGCTGCCGGAGTTGCTCAGCGAGCATACGACACGGGTGATCAACAAGGTGTTGCACTTGCCCTTGTCGCAACTGGATCGAAGGCAACCCGGTTCGACACTGGCGTTTCACGCGGCGGCACTTCGGCGGTTGTTTGATTTACATGATGAAACCCAGCCGATGCCGCATGAAAATGCGGGCGAAGCAAGTGCTGCTGATGCAACGAGTGCTCAAGCTCGTACCGCTGCTGCTGATGACATGAAGGCAAATGATGTTGCCGGTGATGTGACGATGAAAGTCGGCAGCGCCCCCGATGCAACGACTGCGACCCGAAAGTGAAAGTGGCTGTGAACCCACGATTGATCACCCTGAAAAACCTGGGCATCGCGGCAGCGACTTTCAGTGTGGTGATGTTCACCGCATGGGTGACGGTCAGCGGCGGGCTTTGGCCGGTGGAATTGCCCGGTCAAACGTCGGAACAGGCGCTCGCATTGGTGAAAGGCAAACTGGCCGGGGTGTTGTATCAGTTCATGTCGGCTTTGCCGGCACTGGTGATTTATTGGACAGCTGCGCTGGGGCTGGGTTGGTGGGTGCAGGAACGCTGGCTGCCCGATCATCGCGCGCGTCGTGTGCTGCGCTTGGGGTTGGGTCTGGGTTTGATGCTGTTGCTGGTGATGTTCGTCGGCTGGGCGGGGCTGCTCAATCGTTGGACGGCTTGGCTGGTGTGTGCACCGGGTGTGTGGTTGGCGGCATGGAAAATTGCTGATCGCAAACGGCGCGGTTTGCTGGATGTCGAACATTGGCCCAATCCGCCTTGGACGATGGTGTTGTGTTTGCCCGCTGCGGTGATGTTGTTGATTACCGCGATCGCGCCGCCGGGCACGCTGTGGGCGGTGGAAGCGTTTGGTTACGACACGCTTGCGTATCACCTGCAACTGCCCAAAGAATGGATCGAACTGGGGCGGGTGCAGCCGGTGACGCACAATGTGTATAGCTTTCTGCCCAACCTAGTGGAAACGGGGTACACGCAACTGTCATTGATGCAGGGCAGTGTGAAAGGCGGGGTTTACACGGTTCAACTTTGGCATGTCAGCACCGTACTGCTCACGGCTGCGACGCTTGCGCAAATCGTCAGCCGGTGGGCAGGGGCAACGGCGGGCGGATTGGCAGCAGCCTGTTTTCTGATAACGCCTTGGGTGTTGATCACCGGCAGCTCGGCTTACAACGAAACCGCAGCACTGGCACTGGTGGCGACAGCGATGTTGTTGTGGTTAGAGAGCGATGAAAAACATTGGCCGATGTGGGTGTTGATGGGTGCATTGTTCGGGGCGGCAACCCTGGCGAAGTTGACGATTGGTTTGATGTGTGTGCCGACGTTGGCGGGGTTGATGCTGGTGCGGGTACATGCGAAAGCAGCGCCTTCGAATCCGCCCCCTCTCCCTCCGGGAGAGGGCAGGGTGAGGGCGTCAGGGTTGTTGCGTTTACAATATTTCAAGTCGTATTTTTCATCGGCCCCCGCCACGGCGAAGTCTGAGACTCACCCGGCCTCGAAGACTCAGCCAACCTCTTTCAAGGTTAAAGGGGTACTGGTGATGCTGCTCGCGGGACTGTTGGTATTGTCACCCTGGCTGGTGCGTAATGCGATACACACAGGCAACCCGGTGTTTCCGTTTGCAACACAGATACTTGGTGCAGGGCATTGGCAACCCTGGCAGGTGGAGGCATGGCAGCGCAGTTCGACAGTGCATGATCGCTGGTCGGGGGCGTGGTCACGATTGACCTCACGCTGGCTGACCTCGCCGGGGTACGGCAGCCTCGTCGGAAGCGTTCGACCAACCTCAACTGACACAACAAACCAGTCGGCAAACGTTGATGAGCGATTTGACATCACTCGTTTTCATCGCGGCGGCGGTGTGCCGATGTTGTTGGTCGTAGCGGGGGTTTGTGCGCTGCTTGCGTTGCAATTTTCATTTACCCGGCGAGTGACGGTGCTGATGTTGGTGTTGCTGTCGGGGCAGCTACTCATGTGGGTGATGTTCACGCATCAGCAGGCACGCTTTTTAGTGCCGACGCTTTTGCCGGTGTGTGTGCTCATCGGACTGGGTACGGAACGCATCAGTCAATGGTGTCGGGTTCGTCGGCGATTTTTACCAGCGCTGTTGATGGTGACGTTGACCCTTGCACTGACATGGAACCAGTGGAACGTGTTGCAAAATCAGACACGCTGGTTGCGGTGGGACGGCGGACAAGCCCGCGAGCCGTTGTACCGCATCATCGACAGTTTGCCGACGCAATCCGATCCGGCCTTGCTGCTGAGCGTCGGGGCGATCACGGGTGATCACGTCATCAACTATCTGCCTGCGGGCAGTCGCACGTTGATGATCGCTGATGCGGCGATGTTGTACGTCGATGGGCCGAGGGTTTACAACAGCGCGTTTGATCGTTCGCTGTTGGGTGATGCTTTGCGCGATGCTGAATCGAAAAATCAGGGCAGCAGTGTGGTGAACGCTTTTCTAAAACAGGCGGGAATCACACATGTGTGGGTACACTGGGCGGAACTGGAACGACTGACCGCGACGTACGGTTACGACCCGGCAGTGACCGTCGATGAGGTACGTCGCTTCGCCGATGATTGGCGACTCGCGGCGGACTTTGGCTGGGCGAGTTTGTATGTGTTGCCGTGAGTTGATGCTGAGTCATGAAGACGCGAAAGGAAGAAGTGGTCAAGTGGTCAGACAAGCCGAGTCGGAGGCGTCCCCGCCGACGGCTCGGGTATTCCGACGAGTTCAAAGTCACAGGTTCAAAGTTTTGGACCTTCGACCTTGTACCCAGTCAATACCCAAGCCCTCGGCTTGTCAGCCTCGTACTTGGCTTGGCGTGAAGAATTCAACAATCACCCATCACCACATCACCCAATCGCGTCACACCATTTCATCAAGGGGTTACAATCGCACCATGGCCATTGATTTGAAAGATCGTGTGCTGGTGGTGGCTGGTGCCAGTTCGGGCATCGGTCGTGCGACAGCGTTGCACGCTGCCCGTGCGGGAATGCACGTCGTACTGGGCGCAAGGCGGATCGACAGACTCAATGACCTGGCACGTGAAGTTCAAGCCATCGGCCGGCAGGCACGGGTGATTGGCTGCGATGTGAATCGTGATGATGATGTGCAGCAACTCATCGATCAATCGGTGCAAAAGTTCAGCCGAGTCGATGCGGTGTTCGCCAATGCCGGTTACGGGTTGTATGCCTCGGTGCTGGAAACCAGCGATGCACAGTACCGCGCCATTTTCGAAACCAATCTGTTCGGCACGTTACGTGTGCTCAAGGCCGCAGCAGCCGTGATGATGAAACAAGAACGTCAACCCACAGCCGGGCGGGGGCATTTATTGATTTGCACCAGTGCCGCCAGCGAGGTGAGTCCGCCGATGTACGGGGCGTACGCAGCGACCAAGGCGGCGCAGGATTCGATCGCACAATCACTGCGAGCGGAACTGGCGGACGACGGCATTCACGTCAGCACGGTGCATCCGATTCCGACCAAGACCGAATTTTTTGATCGCCTTCGGGAAAACAAAGCCCCCGGTCGCGTGGTGGTGCATTCGCCCGCACCGTTTGAACAGACCGTCGATCAGGTGTCGTCGGCGATTGTGCGCTGCTTACGCAAACCGATCGCCGAGGTTTGGCCGCACAAACTGACGCGCTTGGGGGCGGGGTTTGCGACCGCCTTTCCGGGACTTGCCAATTGTGCTTTGCAGTCGCACATGCGCAAGTTGCGGAAGATTGAGGAAGATGCACGGCGGTGAAATGAAATGCCTGGAGAAGAATTCAACACAGAGATCACAGAGTGCACAGAGGAGCTTGGAACTGGGAATTAGGAACTGGGAACTGGGAACTGGGAACTGGGAACTGGGAACTGGGAACTGGGAACT
>CAZJMK010000091.1:0-10569 GCA_964547135.1 uncultured Phycisphaeraceae bacterium
AAGCGAGTGGTTCTTTGAAAAACCAAGAACCGCTCACTGCCGTTCGCGGCTCTGAGTCCTTCTGCTTGGCATCTCTTGTTCTTGGCGTCTTGGCGTTATGGTAGTAATCACCATCAACTTCAATCGCGCACCAACACCCCTCAAATCGTCGCTTCCGTCACGCGCAAAACCTCCTCCACCGTCGTCTGCCCATGCGCCACCTTTTTGAAACCATCTTCCCGCAGCGTCACCATGCCGCGCTCGATACACATCCTTCGAAACTCCGTCACATTCGGGTTCGATGCGATTTTGTCCCGCGAAACATCATCCAGCACCAGCAACTCATAAATGCCCAGTCGCCCCGAATACCCAGTTCCTCGGCAGCGGTCACAACCCTTACCCACCCACACCTGATCCAACGCCACCCCATGCCGCGCCAAATGCTCCGCCACGTGTTCCGTCGGCAGCACCTGATGCTTGCAATGCTGACAAATGCGCCGCACCAGTCGTTGCGCCAACACGCCGTTGAGCGCCGCCCCGATCAAATACGGCTCAACCCCGATATTGATCAGCCGCGTCACCGAACTGGGCGCATCGTTGGTGTGCAACGTCGATAACACCAAATGCCCGGTCAGTGCCGCCTGAATCGCAATGCGGGCTGTCTCCGCATCACGAATTTCACCCACCATCACCACGTCCGGGTCCTGTCGGAGCAACGACCTCAATGCCGCTGAAAACGACATGCCGATTTTTTCGTGTACCTGCACCTGATTGATGCCCCCCAGGTGATACTCCACCGGGTCCTCCACCGTCGATACGTTCATCTCCCGCGTATCCATCTGTCCCAGCGAAGCGTACAGCGTCGTGGTTTTACCGCTGCCCGTCGGCCCGGTCACCAGCATAATCCCGTGCGGCTGATCAATCTGATGTTTCCAAATCGTCAGACAATCCTCGTCCATGCCCAACTGGTCCAACGTCACCGAAATCGAACGATTGTCCAAAATACGCATCACCGCTTTTTCACCCGCAGCCGTGGGCAATGTTGACAAGCGCAAATCGAGCTTGCGCCCATGCACCACCGCGCGAATGCGACCGTCCTGCGGCAGCCTGCGCTCCGAAATGTCCAGGTTGGACATGATCTTCAAACGTGAAATGATCGCTGAGTGCATATGAAACGGCGGGTTCATCATCTCAAACAGCACACCATCAATGCGGTAACGCACCCGCAGTTTCTTTTCCTGCGGTTCGATATGAATATCGCTGGCGCCTTCCTTCACCGCATTGAAAATCAAATAATTCACAAAGCGAATGACCGGCGACTCACCCGCCGCCTTTTCCAGGTCCATGTCATCCGACTTGGCCTGCACAACCTCAACATCGTCTTCCTGAATCCCCGCGATGATTTCATCGACCTGTTCGCCCTGTTCCTCCGCCTCCTGCGAGCCGCCCAGACTGTCCAGTGCCATCTGCAACTGCCCGCGACAGATCACCACCGGTTTGATCGGCACGCCCAGCTTATGCCTTGCTTCATCGATCACCAGCATGTTGTCCGGTCGCACCAAACCCAGTATCAGTCGGCTGCCCGTCAGACGCAGTGGCAACACGCCCTGATTGCGACAAAAATCGCGCCCCAGTTTTTCAATGTGCTTCACCGGCAACGCCTGCGCATCCACTTCCTCAAACGTCAACCCCGCATGGGCCGCCACCGCCTTTTGCAACGGCTTTTCATCAACGCCGATTTCAGCCAGCACCTCCGCCAAATTTCGCCCCGGGGTTTTTTCAACGATGGTCCGCGCATTGGATAGTTGTGCCGCAGTCACCACCCCGGCATCCAGCAAACTTTGGCCGAAATCAAACTTGTCGCCCCCGACATGCGGGTCATCCTCCGGCGACCACAAGTCCGACAATGCTTCCGGTGCATGCGTCGGCGCATGGTTGGCCAGCCCGCTGCCCGTATCGCCGGTCGGTTCCTCATTGAGCGATGCCAGCGCGGTTTCCACCAGCGACTTGCCCGGCATTTTGGCGCCGGCCAGTTCCTTCAGCCTCGACCAGCCTTCGTTGTCCTTTTTCCCGAGCATTCTTCAAGTCCCAGTGAAATCGCCGATCATCCCCCGATCCCGTACGCTCACCGCATGATCGAGTCGCTTTGTGGGTGCTGGTGGCTGGTAGCTGGTGGCTGGGCAGAGTCTGATGATTCGCATGGTAATTCCGTTCCAAGCACCCAGCCCCAAGCCCCTAGCTCCAATCACTTGGCCACTCGACCACTCGGTCACTTGACCACTTTATTTCTTCCTCTTCCCCGATTCCCCCTGCAAGTCCATCGTCAGCGTGAACGTTTCCTTGCCCGCTTCCAGTTTCACACTCACCCCCTCAATCGACTTGACCGTAAAGTTGCCGATGCGATCGCCCGGCTGCACCAGCCGACCATTGATAATCGCCACCGGTCGTGCCCCCTGCATCACCGTGTCCAACTTCAAATCCTTGAACTCGGTCCCCAATTGCTGCGTCAGCACCGAACCGGGGTCCAACGGCTGACCATCGAACACCGGCCTGGCCAACGTCAACAAAAACGGGTTCTTCTTCAGCGCATTGAGCGGCACCTGATGCTTCGAAGTGTCTTCCGTAAACATACCCACCACCGCATCGGTGTCGCGGAACAACACCTGCAAATTGCTCGACAAAAGCGGGTCGTCGGCTTTGAGTGCCTGCGGGTTGGTCAGTTTCGCCAAAGCCTGTTCGATTTTCGCTTCCAACGATTTGGCTTCGCTGTCAACGATCATTTGTCCCTGACTGGCGCGCATCAGGTAGAGCGACCCCGCCGCGATCACCGCCACCAGCACGATCAGCAGCGACCCATGCGACAACGGCAGACGACTGCTTCGTCCGCCTTCCTCCTCAAACCCGCCGGCTTCGGGCAATGAATCACCAGCCACCAGTCCGGTGAGCGGTGTCTGCCTTTCCTCGCCCCCCGCTGCGGTGGCGTCGTTGTGCAATTTTTCCGCTGATTCACGCAACATGCTCATGTGCGGTCCTTTCCGCCTGAGGGACTTTTTCGAGGGCTGTCAGAGGAATCAAAGAAAATCGTCAGCGTCAGGTCCGCTTCCAACCCGCCCAGTTCCGCCTTGATCGTTTTGATCTGCAACTTGGGCATGCGGGTCACCCGCGGCAGCCGTTCGAGTTCCAACATAAAACTGTAAAACCCTTCAAACTCGCCCATGATGCTCATGCGAATCGGCAGTTCGGAATACTGGGCGGCGGGGGTTTGTTTTTCGGTGCGCACACTTTTGGGCACCAGCCGATTGCGGGCTGCCATTTCCCAAACCTGACGCAAAATGACTTCCTCCTCGCGCTGAGCCGGCAACTTGCGCTCAAATATTTCGATGGCTGAACCGAGCTTGTCGATCTCCTTGCCCAGGTCCGCCAGGTTGCGCGTCGCTGCTTCCAATTGTTTGAGCTTGGCCTGCTTGGCCAGTATTTCCTCCTCGGCTTCGTGTATCTGCACGTTGCGCGGCTGGAAGACGAAAAAGTACGCCGCCACCGGCATCGCCAGAAGCAACAGTATGAACAACGCTTCACGTAATCCGAATCGCATGGCTTAACTCCTGTTGGAGGCTGCCTCACATTTTTCGTCACCTACCCGAGCCCTCGTCGTCCGCCACGGCGGACTCCTCGTACTCGGCTTGATTCGGTCAATTCGAAATCCGAAATCCGAAATTCGAAATTTCTTAACTCGACCACTTGGCCACTTCCATCTTCCCCCATCAATTCCCCGTCGGCACACCGGCTGTCGAGGGTAACGGTACGTTTTCACGCACCGGCCGGGCCTTGCCATCGGGTGTGATCTGAATCGGTCCCTTGCCGATGCCCATCACATCCGTGCGCATGTCCTTCTGCACCAGCGAAGGCTCAAACTTGGTCATGTCCAGCGACTGATTCACCAGCAAATCCACCCGGAAGCGGCGCATCGTCTGATCCTTGATCGTCGATTGCTCACTGAAAATCAGCGTCACTTCCGTGAACAGATCGCAATTCCCCAAGGCAGTCATGAACTGCGACACTTCCAAATCCGTCGGGGCCACGCCCACCAGTTGCATTGCTACGTCCATCTCCGGCACCTGCGCTTCAGGGATGCCGCCGGCTTTGCCTCCCGCCAGTGATTTTTGCTTGGCCTGGTCCATCGCGGTCATCACTTCCACCTTGCGCGGGGTTTTGCTCGGCCTGCTGTCCAGCGTCAATTCCGTCAGGCTCAATGTGATCGGCATCGCATTGACCAGTTCCGACAAAATCAAACTGCGTGGCACACGTTCCAGCAATGCCGCTGTCACCTGAGCCTTGCGAATCATCTGCTGTTTTTTCTGCTGCAAGGTTTCCAGTTGTTCCAACCGCTTGGCCGCTTCCTCAAAATCACGATTCACCTGTTCCTGCAACTGGCGCACCTGCGCCCGTTTCTGATCGGTGACGAAAAACGCCGCCACCACCGCGCCCATCACCACCACGAACAGCGTCAAACTGATGATGTTGGTCCGCCATTGCAGCCGGCGTTCCAGGTAATCCTCCGGCAAAAAACCTTTGCTTCTTTCAGGCATAACCAACACTCCGGTAATTCGCCTCCGACTCGAACATCCATGCTTAATGCATTGCTACTTCAGTTTTCGCTTCTCATGCTTGCAGGCGACCGATTGGGGCTGGGGGCTGGTAGCTAGTGGCTGGGCAGAGCCTGTTGATTCGCATCATTTTTTTCTTCCCAGCAACTAGCTCCAAGTTCCTAGCCCCCATCTTTTTTCACTCGATCACTTCTTCAATCGATTCACCTTTTCAACCAGACGCGATAAATCGCGGCGCTAACATTCGCATACGATTCCGTCACTTGACCACTTGACCACTTGACCACTCGACCACTTCCCTCACAATTCCCCTTCACACAGGCACAACCCCAGCGGCACCGCCCAGCCGGGTTGCGGTTTGCGAATGTCCACGCCCACCGGCCCTTTCCCCGCCGTCATCCCGCCGCGGGTCACCCGTGCCAAGGGGTCGCCCAGTTGCGCCCCGATGCGCAGCGCCTTGGCAATCCGCTGACAGATCGCCACCTGTTGCGCTTCGCCGCCCAGAAACACCAACTTTTCCACCGGTCGATCCCCAAACAAACTCTGGTGATAACGCAGGCACAATTGCAATTCATCCGTCAGACATTCCAGCGCATCGCCCTCGGCTTCCCCATGACGCGAACCGTTGTTGCCATGACCGTTGCCGTGACGACTGGGTATCACCGTCGGCGGAGTCGCATGTTGGTAACTCGACTCAATCCGTGCCGCCTCCGCTGCCATCGCCGCTTCCAATACCGCCATGCCCGTCCCCCCGGCCACTGCGTTGCCCCCGTTCTTGCCTGCCGCATCCAACGCCGATACCGCGACACTGGCATCCTCACGCGCCAGGTTTTCACGGGCGTTGCTCGCTTCACGTTTGCGCAGCTCACGGGCCTCGGCAAAGTCGATGTGCGATGCTGTGGCACGCTGACGGGTGAACTGATCGCCGCCCACCGCGATCATTTTGGCAAACGCCAGGTTCGTTCCATGGGCGATGATGAGCTTGCTCGTGGCTGCGCCGATGTCGATGAACGCGGTGGTCCGTTCCCCTTCGGAATCACGACGATACAGATGCGCAAAAGCCTTGAGCACCGCCACCGGCTCCGACTGCATGCCCACCACATCCAACCCGCACTTGCGTGCAATTTCAATATGCCGCATGACCGTTTCGCGCCCCGCTGCCACGACGACTGTTTCTTCACGGGCGCTGCCGTCGCGCATCACCTGCCCGACCGGGTAGGTGCGAATGACCATGCGTGAAGGGTCGATGTTCAGGCGCTGGCGCAGGTGCATTTCAATCTGCGATTCCGGGTCGTCCTGTTCGCTGCGCGTGATCTGCACCTGCTGCACCAGCGTTTGGTAGGCAGGGATCGAAAGCACCGCAGCTTTGCCCTTGAAGGGTTGCAGTTTCAAAAGCGATTTCAACGCTTCCTGAAAAAAGGCGTAACGGGCAGACGGTTCACTGCGGGTGTTAAAGGGCAACTCGGCCGCGGCCGCGGCAACCATCTGGGGCGGATCGCCGGCGGTCACCTGCAACAACTTGAGCGTGTCGGCCCCAAAGTCGATGCCGATGGGCGAATAGCGTTGCTTGGACCAGCCGAACATAGGGCGTTATCCTTCTGCTTGTCCAACCTTGAAAGCGCGCTGATATCCACCAAACGCGCTCCCAAAACGGTGGGGATCGCATCCCTGAATCAAAACATACATCAACCTCTGATAACCCCATCGACGTGCCAACGCCCCCGGTTTAGCCCAAGGTCCAACTTTCCCAAATCCGCAGAGTTAAAACCCTCGGCATAATCGCTACAAACGATATGAAGTGGCCCACTGTCGGAACCAAGCCGAGTACGAGGTCGCCGCCCTCGGGGCGACCGAGGGCTCGGGTATTCTGCATTGGGCGATCTGGCGATCTGGCGATTTTCGTATGCCCCTGACGCCGAGGGCTTTAGCCCCGGATCATTCAAATCATCTTCATTCATGAATCCGGCCCTGAAGGGCACGGCGTCATTTGCGTTGCGATGGCTTGTGTTGATTCATGCGGTACCGTACCCGGTCCTCACCACTCGCTACACTCGTGGCTGCTTCCCGGCTTGTTTCTGAATATTCGATGGCTACAACAACGGGCCTTCCCGCCAAATTCGAAATTCGAAATTCGAAATTCGAAATCATTGCCGCTGGGCTATCCCTCCCGCTCCGCCTGCAAAAACGCATGCGCCACCTTCCACACATCGCCCGCACCCATGGTCACCAGCAAATCCCCCGGTTTGGCGATCAACTCCAACTGTTCGACAATCGCTTCAAACGGGTACAAGTGCATGGCTTGTCCGCCGCGCTGCCGAATGCGATCCACCAAATCCGCAGCCGAAACCGCTTTGCGTTCCTGTTCGCTGTCACGCACGAAAAAAATATGCGGCACGATCACCACATCCGCATAACTGAAACTCGCTGCAAACTGCTCCATCAAAAACCGTGTGCGACTGTGCTGATGCGGTTGAAAAACACAGATCAACCGCTTGGGCTGATAGTGCGCCCGCAAAGCTCGCAAGGTGGTGTCAATCTCCGTCGGGTGATGTCCGTAATCATCAATCACAACAACACCATGATTGTCAGTCGATGTTGCCTGCAACCCGGTCAGGTGACGTTCGCCCAGGCGTTGCATCCGCCGATCCAGCCCACCAAAACTTTCCAACGCAGCAATGATTTTCGGCCAGGTTGCCCCGACCTGATGTGACAAAATCGCCGCCGCCGCTGCGTTGTAAGCCATGTGCTCGCCCGGCAGCGGATTGCGCCACTGGGCCACGACCTTCCCCCGATGATGCAACACCACCCTGGGCACCTGAACCGGGGTTGCTGTGGTATCGCCTGCTTCCGCCACACCTGTCATTTTCACTTCCACCCGCCAATCCGCCTGCGGCGCAAAACCGATCGTTTCCACCGTGCAATCCAGCCCTGCGGTGATTTTCAAACGATGAGCCAATTCGTGTTGAATCAGCAGGTAACCACCCTGTTGCGTCACAACTGAATTCGTCGTCGATTCCGGGGCCGGGGGCGGGACCGGGGGTTGCCAGGGTTTCTGCGGCAGCAATCCGGCAAAGTGATGAAAGCTGTCCACAATCGCATCCAGCGACCCATACGTGTCCAGGTGGTCTTCTTCCACATTCAATATCACCGCCAGTTTGGGGTGAAAATTGTGAAACGATCGATCAAATTCGCAGGCCTCCGCCACGAGCAGGTTCGACGATGACGATGATGGCGAGGCTGTGTCATCGCTGCGGCGTACCGAACCGATGCGGGCGTTGCCCCCGATCTGGGCACACTGGGCACCGACGATGATGGTCGGGTCCAGCCCGGCTTGAATCAGAATGTGCCCGGTCATGCTCGTGGTGGACGATTTGCCATGCGTCCCGGAAACGGCGATGCCCGCATGACCGAGCATCAATTGCCCCAGCATTTGCGCATATTTCAAAACGATGATGCCGCGGCGCTGGGCTTCAACCACTTCCGCATGGTCGTACTTCACCGCAGCGCTGATCACCATCAAATCGCATGGTGTCGGAACGCTGTCGGCAGTCTGCTCGTACACCACGTTGATGCCATCGCGTTGCATACTTTCCAGCACCACGCTGGGCGAAAAGTCGGAACCGGAACAGGTAGCCCCGTGCGCCTTGATGATGCGCGCCAGGCCCGACATACCCGATCCGCCGATGCCCACCAGGTGAACGTGTTTCCCCGCCAGCGGCAGAACGATCGGTAAGGCAGTGTGGGTTTTCATGGTCGATGCTTCAGTCATGGCAGAACGCTTGGCGTTGATCATCGCGGTCATGGGCCGGGGTTCCTTCCATAGCATGTTAACAGCGTTGCCCAAGCCATCGGCCAAATGTGCTAAAAAAGATCAATAACGGGGCAATGGCCGACGCCGATGGGGTGAGTGGTGCAGGGCGGGTTGAGTGCGTCGTCGAACGAGCCCGCCAATAAAGTCGATTTGAAATGAGCAGAGCCGGGGCGTGTCGCCCCGGTATCAATCGCATACGATCTATAATCAGGTGAACTGTCTGTCCAGCCAAGGAGACTGTGCGATGAATTGGCGTGATCATATTGAACGTGACCCGCAAGTGCTGGCAGGCAAACCACGCATCCGTGGCACCCGTCTGAGCGTTGAACTGATCGTCGGTCGCATGGGCGAAGGCTGGACGACACAACAATTGTTGGAGGCTTATCCGCATCTGACCCACGCTCAGATACAGGCATGTCTGGCGTACGCCGCCGAAGCCCTTGCGGGCGATGAGGTGATGGACATCCCCTTGGGCAAAGCGTGAAATGCGTATTCTCGTCGATGAAAACCTGGATCGTCCGATTGTGCTGCACTTGCGGGAATTGGGTCACGATGTCACGCAGGTGAGTGAACTTTCTCCGGGCGCGACGGATGAATGGGTCATCACATGCAGTCGCCGTGAGCATCGTGTTTTGATCACGCAGGATCGTGACATGGGTCGGCTGCTGATGTCTGATATACAACCTCACCCAGGCGTCATCTACCTGCGCCTACAGGGAGTTGGGGAAATCTTCTGGCGTGATTTTCAAGACCTTTGGCCCAAAATCGAGTTAATCGCACCCGGCCATTTCGTCACCGTCAAGAAACAGCAAATCCGTCGTCGACCCATTCCTTTGCGTCCCGCAGCCTTATCATGAAATCAAAACAAGGCCCTTTGATTTCCAACCAGCGTGTTGCCGGGTTGACTTTTGATCAGTGCTCTGACTGGGGTTGATAGAATGTCAACCGATTGCCAAACGGATCGGGAACACACAATTCACGATCGCCCCAAGGCATGAGTTCAATGCCCGGATTGCTGTATTTGTAAGCCTTGGCGGACAGTTCAGCGTGCAATGAATCGAGGTTGTCCACCCGAATCCGTAAGCGTGCACCGGGACAGCAATCGCCATGATGTTCGGAAAGATGAATCACACAGGCATCGCGGGATATTTGCATGTAAAGCGGAAGATTGTCCGCAAATCGATGTTGCCAATCCACATGGAAGCTCAGGTATTGCACATAATGTCGCAGGGCCGCCGTCTCATCGAAAATCCGCAGAATCGCAACCGGGGGATGAAGTGACATGGTCCTATGCTCCCGCAAGTATAATTCCCTGCCCAACCATCGCCCGAGACCGCGATCGATATGCGAAGGATTGTAATCAATGAATACCGAAGTTGCGGGACAGACTGACATTGGGGCCGATTTCAACCGTGCGCGTAGGATCACCCAACAGCCGTCGTAAATCCTCGGAGCGGCAAGTCCCGGTTTTCGCGTAATGCTCTTTCATCTTCACCAGCCACTCCGGCGGAGGCGCATTACGCATTTTTTTTTGGAGCGACTGAATGGTTTCTTCGTCCATGGTCAACTCCTGTTCAAACTGTTTATCGCAGTGCGGCATCGAAGTCCTTATGTCTTACCCATCGGAATAATCGGTCGGTACTGATGACTGCAATTTCTATCGGTCCACCACAAACCGGAATAAAATGCGAAAACTTCATGGCTTTGATCGTGGTGTAGATCACCGTATGAATCCAATCCACCGCTTCACGTAAGGGAAGATCATATGGTTGGGCCAGTCGATTCTTTATGATCAAATCATACAAGTCTTCCGAGCTTCCGGTCCATTTCCCAGAATCTAAAATGTTATTGTACAGCACGGAGTCAGTACCGAATAGTACACGCTCCATAATGTTTGGACAACCCCAAAACCTAGTAGAGCCGCGTTCAATCTTTTCGACTTCGGGTGGTGAATCAAGAGTGGGTTCGTATGTAAAGGTGTAAGCGTAGGGTAATCGATCACTCGCCAGATGGCCACCCAAACAATAACCACCCGACAAAATTTGTCTCCAATGCGACAATTCTTGTTGTTCTTCTACTGACCGATCTTCCTGCTTTTTTGAGGTTATGATTCGACATTTTTTGGTCCTTCCGGAATCAGCGTGGGTAAAGGTCCAGTCCGCCACAGTGGAAGTA
>CAZJMK010000092.1:0-10521 GCA_964547135.1 uncultured Phycisphaeraceae bacterium
AATCGATCAACGATGAACAACCCGACCCGGGTTGACAGGTCGCTACATAGCTGAACCTCTGCCGACGACGGGATCGATTCAAAAGATGCGAGACCACGAGTAAAGGAGTCATGGGACACCTCAACAATGAAAAATGCTTACAGACAATCACAGTGCCGACGAATGATCGGATGACGGTTGTGAACCGGTGGTTTCGTTGACTTCAAAAAGGGTGGGAATCACCTGACGCAAAGGCTGCAGATTGCGATCCATCACCCGCTTCATCACTGCCGTGGCCGCAAGACGACCAATATGTGCCGCGTCCTGACAGACCGCGCTGAAGGATGGAAAGACCGAATGACGCACATCGGCGTTGTCGTAGCCGATGATCGAAAGATCATCAGGGATGCGCAGCCCACGTTGTATCGCCCGTTTGATGGCACCGATGGTCGGCGGAGGATTGGTAAACATCACCGCCGTGGGCGGCGAACTGAGCGCCAGTAATTGATCCAAGGCACTGGCACCGCCCTGAGGTGTACTGGTGATTAAAACGAGCAACGACGGATCATTTTCCAAACCGTGACGCTCCAACCCTTCGCGATACGCCTGCAATCGATCAGCGTGGTCGGTGTCGTTGAACTGTTTGATAACCAAGGCAATTCGACGGTGACCCAGTTGCGCCAGATAGTCCATCGCCCGCGCGGTGCCGACCCGTGAGTCATAGTCCACAAAGCTGACTTCATCATCGTTGTCGAATCGGTCGGATGCCACGACACAGGGAAAGCCTTCGAGCGTGATCTGCTTGGCAATCGCCTTGTGTTGCTGTTCGTGCAGGCGAAGGATCACACCATCGATGTGCTTGCGTAGAAAGAACTGGGTGTAGGTTTCGTCGTGCCGCTTCTGACCCAGGTCGGTGACGGCCAGTTGGGCGTGCTCGGATGACAGGCACTGATAAACCCCCGAAGCCAGATCAGCGTCGTAGCCGCGCAGGATGGCATCGTTGGTGCTGGTGTAAACCAACCCCACCTGAATGGTGCCCCCGCCGATGCCACGGACACGAAACCCTGCATCATTCATGGCTCGCAACACCGCATCCCGGGCCTTGGAACTGGTGCCCCGACGGTTGTTGAGCACCCGCGACACCGTGGCGACCGATACGCCGGTTTGACTCGCTATCACTCGTACTGTAGGGGTTTTTGCCATGATTGGTAACAAAATTGTAAATTGATACATTTATGTTACCATACGTTTACGCTGTGTCAACCCTGCCGTGAAAAAAACTCGCTATTCGGACTGTTTCATGATGAAAAAACCGCACATACTCATCTTCAACCCCGATCCATGGCGGAGAGAAGTCCTGTTTCGATGTCTTTGAAAACTTTATTTTCGGAATCATCATTAGCAACCTCAACAGGAGACAATGCGCATCATGCCAACTTCCGCTTCCGACAATCAGGGGGTTCAACTCAGCAGTCAGGTACCGGTGGACCGTGCTTCATGGGGCACGCTGCAATGGATGGTCAATCGGCAGAACGGCTCCAGCACCCGCATGACCGTGGGACGAGTGACCATCGATCCGGGTCAGAGCAACCCGTTGCACCAGCACCCCAACTGTGAAGAAGTTTTGTATGTGTTGTCGGGTCGAATCGCACACACCTTGCCCAACGGCGGGTCGGTCGCGCTGGAGCCGGGCGACTGCATCGTCATTGAACCGGGCATTTTTCATCGTGCTGTCAACATCGGCAGTGAACCGGCGGTGGTGCTCGTGGCCTTTAACAGTGCTGATCGACAAACCATCGTGCAGGGCGAAGGATCGGAGCAATAATCATGCGCATCGATTTTCAGGCCAGGCTCATCGATGAGCCGAGGGTTCGGGTCGGTTTTCTCGGTTGCGGCGCTCATGCTTTTCGAAACCTGTTTCCAGCGCTTCAATTCGTGCCGGTGGAGCTTGTGGCCACCTGCGACCTGGACCTGCGCAAAGCCGAGGCCTTTGCCCGACAGTTCGGGGCACAAGCCTGGTACGACGACCTGCAACCGATGCTCGACAAGTCGAACATCGACGCAGTCTTTCTCTGCACGGGCTATGACGAGCAAGGTCGGCCGCGCTACCCCGACCTTGCGGTGCGCTGCCTCCGGGCGGGCAAGCATGTTTGGATGGAAAAGCCCCCCGCAGCAACCTGTGCCGACATCGATCGTATTCAGCAGGCCGCTGCCGCCGCTGACAAACATGTGCTGGTCGGCTTGAAGAAAATGTTCATGCCCGCCAACGAAAAAGCATGCGAATTGATGCGTCTGCCTGAGTTCGGTCGTCCTCACATGGCCGTCCTTCAATACCCCCAAGAGCTGCCCACACGCGAAGATTTTACCGCGTATCAGCGTGGCGAACCGACGCACACGGTGCGCAATTTCCTCGATCACCTGTGTCATCCCGCATCGTTGCTGATCTACCTCATGGGCATGCCGCGAACGCTCTACTACGAACGCAGTGCCGTCGGCGGGGGCGTCGCCAGTTTCACTTTCGACGACGGAGCGGTGGCAACCCTCATTCTCTCGCACGGCGCGTCGTACAACGGCGGCATGGAACGCACACTCATCGTCGGCGAACACGGCCACCACATCACCATCGAAAACAACCGTCGCCTCACCCTGCACCGCAACCAACCCGTGGGCTATGGGTCATCGCCCAGCTTCTTTGCCGGCCTACCGGAACAGGCTGCCGCGCTTTGGGAACCGGAATATTCCCTGGGCCAGTTGTACAACCACGGCGTCTTTGGCCTGGGTTACTTCGCAGAAATCAATGCCTTTGCCCGCAGCATCCTTGATCGCAAACCGCCCACCCGTGGCACACTCCAGCAAGCTCGACAGGTAACTTCACTGTTCGAAGCCTTCGCCAGAGGCCCCGGCCAACTGGTGCCTTGCGTGGACCATAAGGGGTGATTCGCATGACGGTATTTGATGTGTTTGGGAAGGAAAAGGGGTCGGGGAAGGCCAAAGTGGCAGAGTGAAGGATGTTTGTTAGCGCCGCTCGGCGATGGTTCATGATGGATAATGGATAAAGGATGATGGATAATGTTCAGAGAAGTTTTCCGTCAATCAACTCTGTGTTTGAACATTATCCATTATCCATGATACATCATCCATCACTTCATTGGCAGGTCCGCTCGCCGACTCGCTTGACCCACCCTACACCCCTCGACCACTTCCCCCACTCCCCGTACACTCATCGCATGAACCCGGCCAAAGTCATCGGTCGCTTGTTGGGTACGTGTTGGATGTTGCCGCATCTCTTTTTTTATTTGCTGGCTTTGCCGATTTTGGGCCGACAACGCGCCTTTGCCGGGGCCAGTGAACGCATTGCCAAGGTGCCTGGTTTATTGGGCGTTTACACCCGTTACGCCTTTTACCGCCTGACGCTGCATCATGTCGGGCGTGATGTTTACTTCGGCTTCATGAGTGTGCTCAGCAAGCCCTCGGCTGTGATCGGCGATCGGGTTTACATCGGTCGATTTTGCTCGCTGGGCTGGGTGGACCTTGGCGATGATGTCATGCTGGCTGATGGTGTGCAGGTGCTTTCCGGTCGTCATCAGCATGGTTCGACGAGTGCAGCCGGGCATCCATCGACGGATAAAGAAACGCGCCGTGATCAGCCGCAGCAATTTTCGCTGGTGAAAGTGGGGCGGGGCAGTTGGCTCGGGGCCGGGGCGATCATCATGGCCGATGTCGGACAGCATGGCGTCGTCGCAGCCGGGGCGGTGGTGGTCAAACCCGTATCCGATCATGCCACCGTCGCCGGTGTTCCCGCCAAACCGTTGCGTGATCGTGAAACCTGATGCTGCATCGTAATAACCGTCATATCAGCCCGCTTTCATCACGGGTACGGATTGCGCCTCCAAACGTGTCAGGTTGACCACTTTGGAGGCGTGATCGATATCGATGCCGACCAGTTGGCCGTCTTTGTCAAAATCCAAAATGACACCGGGGGCCGCCTCAAGCGAATCGGTACTGGGGCGCTCCGCCAGATCGATGTATAGTGAATCCGTTTCGGGGTAATACGAAAATTTCATGGCTTGAGCTCCGTGCGTGGTTGATACCCGCGATCCGGAAACTCATTCATCACCATCATGCCGTCTTCCAACGTGACGACTCTGATGTATTTTTGCAGTTCTTCAACGAATATCCAATGACGAATTCGACCATCAGGCTGAATTTTTTTTCAATTGGGTTGGTGATTGCCGACTCGCACCACTGGCGCCGCAGATAAGGTCGTTTACGCATGACCTGTTCTTCAAAAAAGCGGGTGGTTTTCATGCGCCGTTCTCACAACCCATATTCCTTCCAGCGCCGTTCCACCAGCGCTGACACCTCAGCCGACATTTTCAAAATCGGCGGAAAATCACGCACCGCCAAACCATTCACCTGTTCGCCATCGATTTTGCGTGTCGCGTCAAAGCCGATTTTCGTCCCCGCACCCAATCTCGGTGCCGCGTGGTCCAAAATATCCAACGGCCCATGCACCAGCTCAATATCCCTGCCGGGGTCGCAATTCGCACACAGGTGAAACAACACTTCACTCTCGCGGTGTACATCCACCTCTTCATCCACCACGACGATCATCTTCGTCCACGCCATCTGCCCGGCGCCCCAGATTGCGTGCATCACCCGCCGGGCTTGCAACGGGTACTCCTTGCGGATTTTCACAAACGCGCAGTTGTGAAACGCCCCGAACATCGGCAAATGGTAATCCAAAATGTCCGGCACCAGCATCTGCAACAACGGCTTGAACACCCGCTCCGTCGCCTTGCCAAGGTAATAATCCTCCTGCGGCGGCAGCCCCACGATCGTCGTCGGATACAACGCATTTTTCCGCTGCGTGATCGCCGTCACCGTGAACACCGGGTAACGATCCGGCAGCGAATAAAAACCCGTGTGATCCCCGAACGGCCCTTCAAAAACTTCCTCCGTCAAGTTCAGGGGTATCGCATCCTTCCGCCTTGGGTCGTAATCAATGCCCCCAGCCTGTGTTGATACGTACCCTTCAATCACCAGCTCGGCACTGGCAGGCACATGCAAATCAATCGTTTTGCATTTGACCAGTTCGATGCCTGAGCCATGCAGAAACCCGGCCATGAGTAATTCCGATACCCCCAGCGGAAGCGGAGCCGTGGCCGCATAAGGCATCACACTTTCACCACCAAACACCAGGGCACAGGGCATGCCCGGTCGCACTTGCCCGTTGGCACGTGCTGTTGCGTCAGCCTTTTTCCAGGCGCGCCAATGTCGTGCCCCGTCATGGTGCATGTGCCAGTGCATGGCGGTCCGTTTGCTGTCGATCAACTGTGCCCGATACATGCCGATGTTGCGCGATGGCCGGGGCAGGTCATCGCTTTTACCCGCATCGTCCGGGTGAATGGTGTAAATGCCTGCGAAGGTGATGTACCGCCCCAACCCCGCTGCCGTGCCGGCGTGTTCGCCGCTGAGGTTGTAACCGACTTGCTTTGGGTTGCCGTCCAGCGGCCAGCATTTGATGATCGGCAAATCAAACAGGTTGATGTCGCTTCCCGTTTTGACCACTTCATGACACGCACCACGGCTTACCACCTTGGGCGTCACCGCAGCGATCTGTACCAATTCCCAGCCCTTTTTGAGCTTTTCAACCAAGCCCACCGGCGGTTCGGGTTTGACCAGCTTGCCGATTTTTTCCGCCAACCCTTCAAACCCAGCCGGGCGACCGTCGCGCCCATCGCAACCCAATGCCATTTCCACCCGGTGATAACTGCCCCATGCGTTGATGAGCAAGGGGTAGGGGCTGCGCGAGTTGGTATCAGGTTGAATGACATTTTCAAAGAGTAAGGCTCTGCCGCCCAGGTGCGCATGTTCGGGGTCGAACTTTTGCGCGTGAGTTGAGACATGCGGACAAGGCGACTTGCTGACCCGATCAGCGATTTCGGTGATTTCCAGCATGGGTGACACCGGTGCGGTAATTCGCACCAGTTCGCCTTCCCGTTCCAACGCATTGACAAACTCACGCAGGTTGGCGTACATCGGTGACGTATCCAAAGGTTAAGCGGGAGACACACGCACCATAGAGCCACGGAGCTAGGGGCTAGTAGCTTGTAGCTGGGCAAACAAACAAGCTTCGTCATCAATTCTGCCCTGCCCCAAGCCCCTAGCCACTTCGGTGTCTCTGTGGTTCATTCCTATGCAGCGGTTTTCATCACGGGTTTGCTTTTCCAGCCGAACACGAAGGCATCGACACTGAATCGCCCCGCACCGGCCATGGCCAATAGTAAACCAAGTGTGATCAAAATGACATTGGTGTGAAACGGACCGGGGCCGTCGAAAAATTTGCCCCCCTGCAATAGCGCGAGGGTGAAACTGCCGATCATGGCGGTGATGATCAGGGCGGTGGTGCGTGTGAACAAACCGATGATCAGCATGGCTCCGAGAATGACTTCGCCAAAGGGGATGAACCAGCCGTAGGGAACACCCACCCAACCGGGAAGCCACGCGGGCATCATGCTTTTGTAACCGGTCATCCAGCCGTCAAGCCCGCCGCGCACCTTGGCAATTCCCGCCAGAAGGAAGTAGGCCCCTAAAGCCACGCGATTGAGTAACAACACGATTCCCGCTGCGGCACCTGCATTGCTCATGATCGTCTCCTTGGGTGATGCGAACAACTCATTGTGTAACTTTAGGCATGAGGGAAGCGGTCACGTATGCAAATCAAGCCAAGGACGAGGCCGACCGGCCGAGGACTTGGGTATTCTGCGTGGTTGATCGGTTACCCGGTTACCCGGTTGCTCGGTTACTCGGATACTCGGATAAAAATGTATTTGTCTTCTCTGACCGATTCACCGATTCACCGACTCACCGATGAACCAGTTCGACCAGAACGCCGACGCAAAGCGTCCGCGCTAAACATTTCAAATCACTTGACCACTTCTTCACGCCCCCAACTCACGGGCGCGTTTTTCCGCTGCCTTGAGGGCGTTGACCACCACATCGATCGTTTTGTTGCCCTCCATGTGTTTGATGGCTGCCTCGGTCGTTCCACCCGGACTGGTCACCTTGCGGCGCAATTCACCGGCTGTGTCGCTGGACTGTGCCAGCAACGTCGCTGCCCCCAGCAGGGTTTGCTGCACCAATAAACGTGATTGATCGGCCAACCCCAGTTCACGGGCTGCTTTTTCCATCGCCTCCGCCAGGTAAAAAAGGTAAGCCGGGCCTGAACCCGATACAGCGGTGATCGCGTCGATTTTCTCTTCACTCACCAGCACCGTTTTGCCTGCCGCCCCAAACAATTGCATCGTCAATGTTTCATCGCCATTTTGCGCCCCCGGCCCGCTTGCCACCCCCGACATGCCCAGTCCCACCATCAATGGCGTGTTGGGCATCACGCGCACAATGCGGCGGGTCACATTTTTCATCACGTGCTCGACTGGTAACGCCTCATTCAACAACCCGTTGATTTTGCCCGTACCCAGCCCAGCCATGATGCTGATGAGAATGTGCTCAGCGGTGAGTTGCGGGGCGATGTCACCAGCCACCTGAGCAAACATTTGCGGTTTGACCGCCAGCATCACCTGTTGCGCTTCACGCACCACCATGGCATTGTCAACGGCGATGGTCACCCCCAACCCGGCAAATAGTTCACGCCGATTTTCACTGGGGTCGGCGACGATGATTTGTTCAGCTTTGAGTATGTTCTGCGCAAGCGCCGCCCGCGCGATCGCCTCGGCCATGTTCCCCGCACCAATGAAACCTAATTCGTATCGCATGTTGTGTCTCGAATGATTTCGTAGGCCAATTTTCACCGCAGAGTACGCAGAGATCGCAGAGAAGAATCAGCATGAAATACCATTAACATTCGCGATAAATCGCTGCGTTCATACAAATTCGAAATTCGAAATCCGAAATCCGAAATCCGAAATTGGAAATAATTCACGTATTTAACTACTCCCCCGCACCCCATTGACGGGCCATCCATTTTTCACGCAGTTGCTTGCTCTGTTCCAGCAATTGCAACACACCGTCGCGGTCCTGTTTTTCCAATAAACCTTGAAACTGTTGCAGGTCACGGGTGAGTTGGGTGATTGCGCTACTCACGCCCTGCGGGTTGGAAAGAAAAATATCCGCCCAGACCTGCGGGTCGCCCCCGGCGATGCGCGTGGTGTCACGAAAGCCTGTCGAAGCGACATCGAGTCCGCCGTCACGCTGGGCTGACTGCACCATCAACACCGCCAGTAAATGCGGCAGGTGACTGATGCGTGCCACGGCCTGATCATGTTCCTCCGGCGACATCTGTACCACACGCATGTCAATGCCCGACCATAACTGTTCCACCAGTTGCACAGCCTGGGTATCGGTCTGCCATCCGCCGGGCATGGGCGGGGCCGGGGTGATGATGCAGGGTTTGCCGGCAAACAACTCGGCACAGGCATGTTGCGGGCCATGCACTTCCTTGCCGGCCATGGGGTGCGACCCGACGAAGCGTTCGGGGTAACGCAGGCTGTCCAGTGAGGCTTGAAAAATACTGAGTTTGGTGGAACCGACATCGGTGATCACTGCACGGGTGGCTGCACAGTCCGACAATTGCGCAAGCAGGGGTGCGATCAGTCGCACCGGGGTGGCGATGATGATCAGTTCGCTGCCAGCCACGCCCATGGCCAGGTCGGTGGTGCCTTGGTCGATGCAACCCTTTTCACGGGCGATGTCAAGGGTCGATTGGCGATGACCGATGCCGATGATGCGCCCGTGGAACCCGCTGCGACGTAAAGCAAGGCCGAGGCTGCCGCCCAGCAGACCCGTGCCGATGATTGATAATTGTTGCACATCCAGCATCGCGGTTCCCTCGAATCAGGCGGCTACAATAACATCTTTACACAGCACGCGCGGCTTGTTGGTTGCTGTAACCCAATGGGCGGGTGTGCCCAGTGAGAACCGAACATGACCCAATTGGCGGCTTACACCGGCACATTTGAACTTGATTTTGAAAAACCGCTGTTGCAACTGGAGCGACAGATTGCGGAATTGGAAACCGGGGCGGGTGACAGCGGGGTTGATATCAGTTTGGAAATTCGCAAACTGCGTCAGAATCACACGGCGCTGTTGAAAAAAACCTATGCGAACCTGAACGCCTGGAACGTGGTGAAAATAGCGCGTCACCCCGGTCGTCCGCAGACGATTGATTACCTGCGAGCCGTGGTGAAGGATTTTTGCGAACTGCATGGTGATCGGCGGTTTGGTGACGATGCGGCGATGATTGCGGGATTGGGGCGAATCGGGCCGCACAAGTGTGCGGTGATCGGGCATCACAAGGGACGTGACACCAAAGACCGCATCGCTGCGAATTTTGGTTGTGCGCACCCGGAGGGGTATCGCAAGGCTTTGCGAGTGATGCAACTGGCGGAAAAGTTTGGTCTGCCGGTGGTGACGTTCGTGGACACGCCGGGGGCGTATCCGGGCGTGGGCAGTGAGGAGCGGGGCGTGGCCGAGGCGATTGCGCTGAACCTCCGCGAGATGAGCCGATTGAAGACGCCGATTTTGTCGGTGGTGATCGGCGAAGGGGGTTCGGGCGGGGCGTTGGGCATTGCGGTGGCCGATCGCGTGGCCATGTTGCAATATGCCTGGTACAGCGTGATCAGCCCGGAAGGTTGCGCCGCGATTTTGTGGAAGACCGGCGAAGAAGCGCCCAAGGCAGCCGAGGCCCTCAAACTCACGGCTGATGACAATTTGAAACTGGGTACGGTCGATGATGTCATCGAGGAACCGTTGGGCGGCGCGCATCGCAACCCGGCATTGGCTGCTGATCGGGTTGAAAAATGGTTGACGCAAAACCTGCGCGAACTCAAACGCTACAAGATTGAAAACCTGGTAAGCAAGCGGTATCAGCGGTTACGGAAAATGGGTGAGTTCGCGGAGGAGTGAGGCACTATGAACACATTGATTGGTCAATATTATGGTTGCCTGTTGTAGGTATAACGCCGAGGGCTTCAGCCCCGGTTGCCTTTTGCACGCATTTAGATTCGATTGATCAGAACCGGCCCTGAAGGGCACGGCGTCCAATACAACCATCAGTGTACGAACCAATGAGTTTGTTGTCGCTCACGCTGCCCGGCGACGGGTTACAACCAGCATCGATGAACCGAGAACCATCAAACTGAACATGGCTGGTTCGGGGACCACCCAACCAATATCAGCCAGTGAATTGACATCGAGGGTGGTGAAAAGTTTACGGGTGCCTTGGGTGAGGGTGGGGTCCATGGCTGATTCCTGCGGCACGCCCGTGCCCCAAACGGTGCTGAATAAGCCGTCCAGCCAGTGCACACGGTCGCCTTCGAGGGGGACGGGTCCGCCGTGGGCGGATTGTGCTTGTGAGCCGAAGAATCGCGGGCTGTTGCCGATGAGGCCGGTGAGGTTGAACCATTCGTTGCTGGCACCCAGCCCCAGTACATGGCCCAGTTCATGCAAGGCGACCGAAAGAAAATCGGGTCCTTCCGGAATCAGCGTGGGTAAAGGTCCAGTCCGCCACAGTGGAAGTAG
>CAZJMK010000093.1:0-10208 GCA_964547135.1 uncultured Phycisphaeraceae bacterium
CTCCAAGCTCCAAGCTCCAAGCTCCAAGCTCCAAGCTCCAAGCTCCAAGCTCCAGTCGTACAAGCTCACGGTTTCACGATCATCGGCCCTTTGCGTTCATTGCCACTCCCACCGCGCACCATCACCCCCGCTGGTGACAGCGCAGCCAACATTACACGTTGCCTTGTCCTTCAATATCGGCTGATGTCGTCCGTTTTCGGCAATCTTTCAGGCCGACCCCAACACAAAGAAGTGGCCGAGTCCATTGTATCGGTTAGCGCCGCGATTTATCGCGTCTGATCGATGATCTGGCGATCTGGTGATTTGGCGATTATTGAATTGTTCACTCCTGATGTGGCACCGCCGCCCTCGGCGGTGTGGTTGATCATAGTGGTTCACCCAGCCGGGGGCGGATGGGCCACAAAGCCAACCGACCAATTCGCCACAAAATGTACCATCACTCGTCCACTTAGCCACTTGACCACTTCTTACAACGCGATAAATTGCGGCGCTAACCAGACCATTGATGCCGAGGGCTTTAGCCCCGGATTTTTCCCCTCAAACATCCGGCCCTGAAGGGCACGGCGTCAAAACTGCCGACGCCAAGCGTCCGCACTAAACAAATTCGAAATCCAACGGCTTCAACAGCGAGTCTGCGAGCGGACCCACCAATGACATGATGGATAATGGATAAAGGATAATGGATGCGGTTCAAACCCGGAGTAGTCTGACCTGTACCCTCTCCGAACATGATCCATCCTCCATGATTCATGACCCATCACAAAACACCCACGACCCATACCCTACCACCCGGTCGCGCCCTGCACCTTCGCCCTCCGCTGCTGCGCTGTTACGCATATCCAATCGCACGCAATGCCAACCCAACTCCCTTGCCACGACCAACAGCCCCGCGATGGCGGTGTGACCGCAGGCATCGGTTGGTTGCAACTGTTCCGCTGCCAACCGTTCGATTTTTTCCGCAGTGCGGGCATCGACGCGCTGGGCTTCCTCATCAGGCAAAAAATGGCTCAAATCGGAACTGACCACGATCAACGTTTCGTCATCGTTCGCCCAAGGCCGTAAAACTTCCGCCACCTGTTGCAGGCGGGTCTGCCCAAAAAGCAAGGGCAGCATCACAAACTCGCCCAGCACCTCCCTCAAAAACGGCAGCTCCACCTCCAACCCATGTTCCGATTCATGGGCCTGATCATTGATGGTGATCACGCCATCGTCACACAATCGCGCCACCGATTGTGTATCCACTTTCACCTCGCCCAGTGGTGTCGCAAACGCTTGTGCCGAGCTGGTGACCAAACCTTGCACCGTGACGCGATGTGCCGGGCCGATGAGTACAACTCGCCGGGTGTTGCGCCGCATTGATTCGTGCATCAGCGTGGCAAAGCCGGAGGCAGCCGTGTAACCGCTGTAGGCATACCCGGCATGGGGCACGATGATCGCCCGGGGTCGATGAATGGTCGCGGGGTTTGACCGTTCATGTTGTGCCGCATCCTGCAACAGTCCATGCACAACATGGCGCAACGGGCCGGGGTCCGCCGGGTAAAAAAGCCCTGCCACCGCAGGCTGACGCACCCAGGGTTTATCAGGGGTGAACATGATTTATTCCTTGCACCAATGGCCGAGCAACTATTGATTCGTCCGCCGCTGCCCCCTCTCCCTCCGGGAGAGTGGGAGTGCTCGCTGCGCTCACATTAGGGTGAGGGCGTCTATGGTGTTGCTATTGATGAATAAATCATTGTTAAACGCGATGTTGCCAAACACGCCCTCACCCGGCCTCGACCAAAGGTCTCGGCCACCCTCTCCCGGAGGGAGAGGGGGCTTCAACCCAATATCATTTTAGCGCAACTGTCTGCTGCAAGTATCATGTGCAGCATGAACGCCACCGCCATTCGTGACATTCTGCAAAACAAACTTACTTCCGACAGCAGCGTCACGCTGCAAGGCTGGGTGCGCAGTCGGCGTGACTCCAAGTCAGCCGGGGGTTTGTCCTTCATTGCGCTGCATGATGGTTCATGCTTTGACACGTTGCAGATCGTCGCCCCCGGGACGCTCGCCAACTACACCACGGAAATCACCCGCATCACCGCCGGCTGCGCGCTCACCGTCACCGGAAAACTCGTGCCTTCACAGGGCAAAGGCCAAGCGTGGGAAGTGCAGGCCCAGTCAATCAGCGTCGTCGGTTGGGTCGATGACCCCGATACCTACCCGATTCAACCCAAAGCCCACAGCTTCGAATACCTGCGCAGCGTCGCCCACCTGCGCCCCCGCACCAACACCTTCGGCGCCATCGCCCGGGTGCGCCATTGCCTTTCCATGGCGGTGCACCGCTTCTTTCACGAACATGGGTTTTATTGGGTGCATACCCCGATCATCACCGCCAGCGATTGCGAAGGGGCCGGGGCGATGTTCCGCGTTTCGACACTCGATTTGCAGAATCTGCCATTGAAGCAGAGTGGTCAAGTGGCGGAAGAGGGAAGTGGCCAAGTGGCGGAAGAAGGAAGTGGTCAAGTGGCCGAGTGGCCAAGTGGCCAAGTGCAGGAAAAGACAAATTCAAAATCAATGGTTGATTTCAGCAAAGACTTTTTCGGCAAGGAAGCGTTTTTGACCGTATCAGGTCAGCTCAATGTTGAAACCTATTGTTGTGCCTTGTCGAAGGTGTACACGTTCGGCCCGACGTTCCGAGCCGAGAACAGCAACACCACCCGGCACCTGTCCGAATTTTGGATGATCGAACCGGAAATCGCCTTTGCCAATCTGTCCGACGATGCCGACCTTGCCGAGGCGTTCCTCAAAACCATTTTCACCGCCCTGCTGGCTGAGCGTGCCGATGACATGGCCTTTTTCGCCCAGCGGATCGACAAGGATTGCATCACCCGCCTGGAAAAAATGATCGCTGCCCCGTTTGCCCGCATGACCTACACGCAGGCGGTGGCCCAGTTGGAAAAAGCCGTGGCCGGGGGACGCAAGTTTGAGTTCCCCGTGCATTGGGGCATGGACCTGCAAAGCGAACACGAACGCTACCTCACGGAGGATTATGTCAACGGCCCGGTGGTACTGACCGATTACCCCAAAGCCATCAAAGCCTTTTACATGCGGCTCAATGACGATGGCAAAACCGTGGCCGCCATGGACGTGCTGCTGCCGGGCGTGGGGGAAATCATCGGCGGATCACAACGCGAAGAACGTTTGTCCGTGCTCGATGCCCGCCTCGATGAAATGCACCTCAACAAACAGGTTTACGGGTGGTACCGTGATTTGCGACGTTACGGCACGGTGCCGCATGCCGGGTTTGGTTTGGGGTTTGAGCGAGCGATGCTTTATGCGACGGGCATGACCAACATTCGTGATGTGATACCCTACCCCCGCACACCCGGTCACGCGGAGTATTGATGGGCATGTGCCCTGCGGTGTGTCGGTGTCGCTCGGCAGCACTCACGCCTGATCTTGGTCGTTCACGACGAAGATCAGGATACTTGAACCCGCCATCACGACCGACGCCGACGCAAAGCGTCCGCGCTAAGAAACTGTTTCATAACTGGTTTGGGTGGGGCAGGTGTCCTTTGCTTGATTCTGAGCCGCGACCCCCGGGGGCGGTAGTGAGCGGTCGAAGAACCACGCGCTTCCGCTCGTGGCTCTGAGCAACACCAGTGTCCGCTCGTGGCTCCGAGTCCGGAAGGAGTTATGAAACAGTTTCTAAACGTGGAAAAATCATTTGGCGATTGGGCAATTGGACGTTAAAATGTTGCCCCTTCACGGAACCCAGGGTTGAGCATGACTCGACCCGCACCCGTGCATGAGCCGACGTAGCTCAACTGGTTAGAGCGAGGGACTCATAAGCCCTAGGTTGGTGGTTCGAGTCCACCCGTCGGCATTTTTCACTTCCCCAAACCGTCGGCTATGTCGATATGTCATCCGGTGATACACATGGCCTAGCATTTGCCCTTGGAACCGCAATTACCCATTCTCTGGCCCCGGCTCTACCGGCTGTTCACCTGGTACGCCTGTCGCCTCTTGGGCAAGCACTTCACCGGGGTACGCATTTCCAAGCAAGGCCCGGTGCCCGCCAACCTCAAAGACGAACCGGTGGTGATTTACCTCAATCACCCCTCATGGTGGGACCCGATGGTCGGTCTGGCTTTGGCACGACTCTGTTTTGCCGACCGGCAGCATTACGCCCCGATCGACGCCAAGGCCCTCGAACGTTACCGCTTTTTTGCCCATCTGGGTTTTTTCGGCATTCAGCCCGGTACCACCGCAGGCGGCACACGCTTTCTGCGCACCGCTTTACGCATCACCCGTACCGAACGTGCCATGTTATGGGTCACCGCCCAAGGCCACTTCACCGACCCGCGTAAGCGCCCCGTACAATTGCAGGCTGGACTTGCGCATCTGGCACAACGCATGACCCGTGGCTGGATCGTGCCCTTGGCGTTGGACTACCCTTTCTGGGATCAGAAACACCCGGAAGTGTTGCTGCGTTTTGGTTCGCCCATCGACCCCCGGCAATACCAATCATGGCAGGTGGAACCAATCAATGATCACCTGGCGCAGCAACTTGCGCAGGTGCAAGACGCATTGACCGAGGAAGCGACGACCCGACAGGCTGAGCGGTTCACCGCCCTGATCGATGGCAGTGTGGGTACGCACAAGGTGTACGATGCCTGGGGTTGGCTGCGTGCCAAGGTCGCCGGCCAAACGTTTACCCGTGAACATCAGGTGACCCGATGACCATGGTGATTTTGACCAGTGTGCTGGCAGGTTTGGCGGCATTGCCGTTGATGATGTTCGCCATGAACACCTGGCTGTATCGCCGACTGCCCCCGGTGGCGACATGGGCCGACGATCGCGGCAACGCAACACCGACAGCGCCAGCCGTATCGCTGCTCATTCCGGCTCGGAACGAGGAAGCGGGCATCGCCGAGTGTGTTCAGTCAGCCCTGGCCGGCGAAGGCGTTGACCTTGAAGTGATTGTGATGGACGATCACTCGACCGACCGCACCGCTGACATTGTGCGCAAGCTCGCTCATGATGATGCACGGGTGCGTTTGGTTTCAGCTCCGCCGTTGCCTGCGGGTTGGTGTGGCAAGCAACATGCCTGCTACCAGCTTGCCCAGGCTGCCCGACACGAAATCATGGTGTGGATTGATGCGGATGTGCGATTGCAACCCGATGCGTTGGCGCGACTGGCACAAGCCATGCAACAGCAACCGCGCAGCGCACTGCTCAGCGGCGTACCCGCTCAAATCACCGGCAGCTTCCTTGAACATTTACTGATTCCGTTGATTCACGTGGTGTTGCTGGGGTATCTGCCGATGTTCATGATGCGACTGACCAATAAACCCAATTTTTCCGCCGGTTGCGGGCAGTTGTTCGTCGCCCGGCGAAGTGCGTACCTGCAATGCGGGGGTCACAGTGACCCCTTGGTGCGCGGGTCGTTGCATGATGGGGTGAAGCTGCCGCGTGCCTTTCGAAAACACGGACTGCACACGGATTTGTGCGATGCTACCGACCTGGCGAGTTGTCGAATGTATCAGGGCGCGGTGCAGACCTGGAAGGGTTTGGCGAAAAACGCCACCGAGGGCATGGCTGGTGCGGTAGCGATTGTGCCCTGGTCGATTTTGTTGATCGGAGGACATGTGCTGCCCTGGCTGGGTTTGCTGATGTTCGACAAACATTCGTTGCCGGCGAGGTTGTGCCTCTTGGCGGTGATATGCACCATGGCGATGCGCGCGATGGTCGCAGCCCGATTTGGTCAGTCGGCCATGGGGGTGATTTTTCATCCGCTGAGTGTGCTGCTGCTGGTGGCGATTCAGTGGTATGCACTCATTCGTGCGCGAACGGGCAAGGGTTCGGACTGGAAAGGCAGGGCGTATGTGACGGGGGGATGAGCATTTGGAATATCGAATTTATCAAGCCAAGAACGAGGCTGGCAAGCCGAGGGCTTGGGTATGGTTTAGTGAATCAGTTGGTCGGTAGGTCGGTTAATCGGCAAGAATCAATGCAGTCTGGCCGAGTAACCGATTCACTGATTCACCGATTAACCAACCAGAATACCCAAGCCCTCGGCCTGCCGGCCTCGTTCTTGGCTTGGTTCTGCACTCGGCCACTGGGCCACTTCTTCACGCCAACACGGTTACAATGTGGGCATGAATACAGGGATGAAATCGGTGCGTGCGTGGCTGATGGGGTTGTTCATGGGTGTGATGCTGATGGGCTGCACGCAGCGGACGATTTATGTCACGTCGGAGCCGGCGGGGGCGTTGGTGTATTTGAATGATCAGGAGGTTGGGCGGACGCCGGTGAGTGTGCCGTTCACGCATTACGGGGTTTATGATGTAAGGTTGGAGTTGGAGGGGCATCTGCCGATGTGGACGCAGGCGGAGGCAAAGACGCCCTGGTGGGACCATATCGGGCCGGATTTGGCGGCGGAGATGATTCCGGGAAGCAAGTCGGAGGTGCGTTGGCACTTTGACCTTGCACCCAAGGGCGAAGACAACCCGGAGGCATTGCTGGACCGTGCGGGTCAGTTACGGGCGACGACCCGGCAGCGGTGAACGCATCATATTTTTCAACGCTGTTTGGGGACGGAACAACAAACATGTTATCGGTCCTCACGATTGACCCGCAAAAAACGATATTGTTTTTTCATTTATTGTCGCATATTATTGTTTTTGGCCGAAAACAGGAATAAGATTTTTTATCTTATCATTGGCGCGAATAAGGCGCACGTATGCGTGAAGCAGATTTTCACATTCATGCCCGAAAGCATCTTGTAAAAGTAAACAGTTATTTGGCTTATATTCCGCCGAAGTTGCCGCCACAAATCGTGTGGTCCAATGCGTTGGTGCAGAGCGTCACGCAGGCGGAGCGAGCTTTGGGGCAATTGGCGGGGCTGGGGCGAACGCTACCGAACCCACATTTGCTGATACGTCCCTTTTTACAGCGCGAAGCGGTGTTATCCAGTCAGATTGAGGGTACGCAGGCTTCGCTTTCGGATGTGTTATTGTTTGATGCGGGCCAGCGTGTTGCTGAAGGGCAATCGGATTTATTGGAAGTGCGGAACTACATCCGTGCGTTGGAGTATGGGTTGGATTCCGGCAACCAGTTGCCGATGTCACGACGGCTGTGGTGCGAATTGCATGCGCGGCTGATGGAAGGTGTGCGTGGGGAAAATCGCGCACCTGGCGAGTTTCGGCGAACTCAGGTGTGGATTGGCCCACAAGGGGCGTCGGTGGATGAATCACGCTTTGTGCCGCCGCCTGCGGGGCCGGAGTTGGAACGTTGCCTGAATGAGTTGGAAATGTTTTTGCACGAGCGGTCGCAATTTCCGTCGGTGATTCGTCTGGCGATGGTGCATTACCAGTTTGAGACGATTCATCCGTTTTTGGATGGCAATGGGCGTATTGGTCGTTTGCTCATCACGCTGATGCTCTGTCAGGAACAGATTCTGCCTCAGCCGCTTTTGTATTTGTCCGCTTTTTTTGAGCGTCATCGTTCGCGTTACTACGACTTGTTGTTGGCGGTGAGTCAGCAGGAGGCGTGGGAGTCATGGTTTGTTTTTTTCTGTCAAGGCGTGACGGAGGAGTCAGCTGATGCAGTCAACCGAGCGCGCAGGTTATTGGATTTGCAGGCTCAATATGTGCAACGACAAAGATCGGCCATCACCGGGAAATTGGTGAACATGCTGTTTACGTCTATCGTCGTAAACAACCGCATGGTGGCCAAAGAATTAAAGCTGACGGAGTCGGCTGCGCAGCGTCATCTGAATCAACTCCTGGAGCAGGGCATTCTTCGAGAAGTGACGGGGTGGAAGCGTAATCGCGTTTACATGGCTCACGAAATATTGGCGATCCTCAATCAGCCGATTATGTCCTCGCCGCCCCCGGATTCCATCCAGTGAGCAGCAACGCGAATCAATGAGCATCGGTATTGTCGTGAGTGGAGGGATCAAGCAACGGGTGCTGGTGAATCAGGTATTCGGTGACCGGATTGCCGGCGATGAGGTGTTCTTGAATGATGCGTTCGAGGACGGGCGGGTCACATTGGCGGTACCAGCAACCTTCGGGGTAAACGACAGCGATGGGTCCGCCGGCACAGATACGCAGGCAATTGGCTTTGGTACGGGCGATGCCGCCCTGCTCGGAAAGGCCCAGTTCCTTGAGGCGGTTTTTGAGGTAGTTCCAGGCGATCAGGCTGCGTTCCTTGGTGCAGCATTCGGGTTTGGTTTGATCGCAACAGAGAAAGATGTGGCGATGAATGCGGTCGTAGCCCAGGGCGACGGCAGCACGCTGCTGGGCGGGTAAACTGGCAGGATCAAGGGGCATAGTATTTCGTCCGGGGATCGTTGAGCGACGTACCATTTTATAGGTATGTCGAGGAACAATCGATTATTTCGAATTTCGAATTTCGGATTTCGAATTTGCAGAAACAAGCCAAGGACGAGACACGAGCCAAGCGTGTGTCGAGGACTTGGGTATTCTGTTGGGTTACCCGGTTGGTCAGTACGCTGCGGGATATTCAGCCCTCACCTTACCCTCTCCCATGGGGAGAGGGAGTAGAACATGATCAATCGCCCCAAACATATTCACCTGGACCGCGCCAAGGGGTTGACGGTTGAGTGGTCGGATGGGTCGAGCAGTTTTTACCCGGTGGCATACCTTCGTCGCATGTCGCCTTCAGCGGACGCCAGGGAATTACGTGATCAGATGAAGCGTAACCCGTTGACGGTATTGCCTGCGGGCGCGGGGGGAAGCGGCGATCAGCCGATGACGGTGCAGCACATCGAAGGGGTGGGGAATTATGCGGTTCGACTGATGTTTTCGGATGGTCATCACACCGGGCTGTATTCGTGGGATTACCTGCGATCGATTGACCCGAAAAAAGAGACCTCGGCGCAGGGATGAGTTTTTACTCATCGTTTATTAACATTTTCATTGCTTGTATGTAACCCTATGCTTGCAATAAAAGATTAACGTTTCGGCGGAGTCAGAAGCCTGTCATCGGTACGTGGTTGATCGTGAGTTTTGGGATTGGCACGCAATGCAGCGACATGGAGGCGGAAGCGATCGACCGACAAACCGAAACGGGGCGGAGGCGCGACCGTTGCGCTGTGAGGAGATTGTCGAAGGCTGAGGAGTGGTACGGGTCGTGAGGGTTGTTTGTCATGAGGATGCTAGCCATGAATGATTCACCCGTGGATGTGCAGAAGGCCAAACGCAAACCGGTCAGTCCGTCGGCTGCGGGGGACGGATCGGGGAACAGCCGGGGAAGGGCGCATTTGCTGGTGGTGGAGGACGAGCAGGATTTGTTGGAACTGCTCAAGTACAACCTGGAACGGGAGGGGTATCGGGTGACGCCGGCGGAGTCGGGGGAAAAGGCCTTGCGGGCGGCGCGGACGGAGGCACCGGATTTGGTGGTGTTGGACATCATGCTGCCGGGGATGGACGGATTGGAGGTTTGTCGGGGGCTCAAGGCAGCGGAAGACACGGCTCATGTGCCGATTGTGATGCTGACCGCCAAGACGGAGGAGGCAGACGTGGTGACGGGGTTGGAGATGGGGGCGGACGATTACATCACCAAGCCGTTTTCGCCGAGGGTGCTGTTGGCGCGGGTGAAGGCGGTGTTAAGGCGGAAGGGGTTGGAGAGTTCGGACCCCGGTTTGCCGGAGGAGTCGATACAGATAAGGGATTTGTCGATTCGCCCGGATCGGCATGAAGTGACGGTGGGGGGTGAGCCGGTGGAATTGACAGCCACGGAATTCAGGCTGCTGTCGCTCATGGCTGGCAAACCGGGCAGGGTGTTCACCCGGCAACAGATTATTGAATCGATTCACGGCAAGTACGCAGCGGTGACGGATCGTTCGGTGGATGTGCAGATTGTCATGTTGCGACGAAAACTGGGGACCATCGGCGATGATATTCAGACCGTGCGCGGGGTGGGGTATCGGTTTAAAGAGTGAAGTGGTCGAGTGGGGAGATGATTTCGGATTTCGAATTTCGGATTTGAGTTAGCGCCGCGATTTATCGCGTTGGGTCGAAGTGGTTAATCGGTTGGTCGGTGAGTCGGTTCATCGGTTGAGGAAGTGGTCAAGTGAGAGGGGGGCTGGGTGCTTGGAGCCAGGTTATAACAGAAGATGAACATGAACTGCCAAGCCCCAAGCCACTAGTGTTTCATTGCATCTCGATTGATGGATATAGTTTTTTGAGCTTGAC
>CAZJMK010000094.1:0-10176 GCA_964547135.1 uncultured Phycisphaeraceae bacterium
GTCACCGAGTCACCGAGTCACCGGGTCACCGGGTCACCGAGTCACCGAGTCACCAACCATGACCTTGTTGAATCAGACAACCTCGGCTCTGCGACGCTGGCTCACGCAGCCGGCCAGTGAACTGACGCGCACACAGCGCACGGTGCGTTGGTTGTTCGATTTGTTTCGTCACTGTGCCCGTGAGCTTTACCACGACCGGGCCACGGAAATGGCGGCTGCGCTGACCTATCGCACCATTTTCAGCCTCATCCCCGTGCTGGTCATGGCTCTGCTGGTGTTCAACGCCCTGGGCGGTTTTCGCAGCTTTGGCGATGAAGTGCAAACCAAACTGTATGAGTACCTGGGCATCGCACAAATTGCTGTTCCGCAGCAATCACAAACGCCGCCGGCGCAGCAACACATCGTCATCACCGACGAAGATGTGAGTGCTGCGGAATTGGCAGCCGAGCAAAAACTGCGCGTCGATCAATTCATCAATCAACTGACCGACAAAGTCTCGCAAATCAGCATCACCAGCATCGGCACCGTGGGCATGATCGTGCTCATCTGGGCAGCTCTGGCTTTGATCATCACCGTCGAAGACACCTTCAATCGCATTTACGATTGCCCGGTCGGTCGTTCATGGCGGTTACGTATTCCGGTGTATTGGGCGGTGCTCACCCTCGGCCCGGTGCTCTTTGGCGGCAGCCTTTGGTTGTCATCGTTCATTCTCGGCTTGGCGGCCAAACTTGGTTTGGGTTGGTTTGTCGGTCAGGTGACGCAACTGGGCGCCCTGGCACTGAGTTGGATTTTGCTTTACCTGTTGTACACGCTGATGCCCAACACCTACGTCGCCCGTCGCCCCGCTCTGATCGGCGCGCTGGTGGCAGCCATACTTTACGAACAGGGCAAGGCACTTTTCGGGCTGTATCTGAAAAACTCCGTCTTCAATTATCAGCTTTACGGGACACTGGCCCTGCTGCCGATTTTTCTCTTTTGGATTTACATCACCTGGCTGATTGTTTTGTTCGGCTTGGAACTGACGTACACCTTGCAGGCGATGAAAAACAAACGCTTCAAGCACCGCGATGAACTGGTCGGCTCGGTGATCGAAAGCAACCCCGCCTGGCTGATACCGATCATGGTCGGCGTGGGGCAGGCTTTTGCCAAGGGGCAATCGACCTCGGTGGATCAGCTCTGCGGCCAACTCAATTTACCTGCCAACATGGTCAAGCCGCTCTTGCGTGAGTTGGAAAAAGAGGGGTTGGTGCATCAGGTGGCTGACCCGCGCCACCGACGTGATCATGATGATGATTACATGTTGTCGCTTCCGCCCGAAAGCATTCAGATGGAGCGTTTGTTGGAACTGAGTCATCGCATCACCGCCGGCCCCGGCTCCCATCAGCCCAAAACCGGTTGGCAGTGCCTTGCCCAACTCGATCAGGCACAACGACAGATGTTGCAGGGTTCAACCCTGGCTGCACTGCTGAAGTAGTGGTGAGCATGTGGTCAAGTGTCGTAACCAAGCCAAGTACGAGGCCGGCAGGCCGAGGGCTTGGGTAGTGAACTGGTTAATCGGAGGGTCGGTTAGAGCGGATTCAATGCAGACGTAGCGGAACAATTTCTGTCCCCTCTCCCTCCGGGAGAGGGTTAGGGTGAGGGCGTCTGCGGTGATAATCTATCGAATGCGCTGTATTTCAATCAGCGCCCTCACCCGGCCTCGGTCGCCGCGGCGACACTCGGCCACCCCCGCCACGGCGAGGTTTTCAACTCTCCCGGAGGGAGAGGGGGCGCAAGACGCTACACTTGAACTGAAACCGCTCTTGTCGGTTAATCGGACAGAATGGCTTTTGTTTTCACCGATGAACCGACTCACCGACCAACCGATTAACCATTCCGACCAGACGCAAACAATCGCGGCGCTAACATCAGAATACGGATACGACGACATCATCATGGTACCGCGGGTGCGGGTGTCGTTGTTGAGGTTGGTTGCGTGGCTGGTGTTGTTGCCGGGGACGGGGGCGAAGGCAGGGGGGTTGCGCCAGGTTGTTCTTTGGGTTGTTCGACCTTGGGGAGTGTGTACGTGATCGGATATGTACTTTCGGGCAACATTTTTTCGGGCAGCAATTGGGTGCCGATCCAATTCACCAGCAGCGGGCGTATGGAAGCCGGGCCGGTCAAAGCGGGGTGAGGTCGCCAATTGCCTTTGTCGGGGTGGGGGTATTTTGCATCACGTCGCGGCAGCCCGTATTGAATGAGCAATGATTCCTCCGGGCGGGCGCGATCGATCATGCGATTCATGTCTTTCTGATAGGCGTGCAGAATGAAAAAATTGCTGTAGGCGGTGGCATCTTCCCACGGGTTGTTGCGGAAGAGGAAAAAATCACGACTGGCTGCACCGGTTCCGCCATGACATTGGTTGGTGGCACAGTAGTTGAGCACATAGGTTTGATGAATGCGGGCGCGAAACGTGGTGAGAGCGGGGGGGTCATCGAGTACGCGCACCTTGTCATATAGCTCGCGTGTTCTCAATTTGAAGAGAAACTCAAGCACTTCGTGGCCGGGCTTGTTGCGAAAGGTGGCCGGGCCGTTGGGCTGACGCATGATCGCAGCGACTGCGGGTTCATCACGGTATTGCGTGAACAGAGCATCGAACACTTCACCGGGCACCTGCACCCGCAGGGGCGGGCGGGCTTGTGAATCGTACTCATAGACACGAATCAGGCTGATCTGCTGCGGGGTCAAACGTTGCGTGGGCAGCCCAGTGGTGGTTGATGCGGTTGATTCACCGGATTGTGCAGGTGGAGTGCTGCCGGGGGGAGTCGTGGTGGCACTGCCATCGGGGGCGGCTTGACGCTGAGCAGCGGCCAGGGCGGCAGCAGCTTTGAGTTGTTCTTCCGTGGCGGACAGCAGCAACTTCACGCGCTCATCCTGCGGGCTGATATTGCGCAGGTCCAATAGTTCACGTCGCGCCAGTGGCAATTCACGTTGATCGTAAAGCCACTTGGCCAGGTCGTATCGGCCGTTGACATCATCGTCTTTGAGGGCTGCCCGGCGCTGACGGTATTGCTGAGCAATGGTGGGGGTTTCGCGCAATTCCTGAATCTGATCGCGATTGATACGAATGGGGATGTTGGTGTCAGCCAATCGCAGGGTGACGCTGTTGCCATCCTGTCGAAGCAGGTCACCGGTGATCTGCGTGCCATCGGTTTTCACGACCGTCACCTGGGCTGCCGATATCGTTGTCGGCCAACTGACACCGCAGAAAAAACAGACCAGTGCGCTAATCAGAACCAATCTGCGCATGACCGATGCCTCCATGGGGGATCAAAACCACAAGCTCGTGGTCGCTGGAACCTGGACCTCATGTATTGAATCGGTTGAAAAGACCGTTTCAGTATAATTCCGCACGCAGATTGGGGAAAGGGTGCTGAAAGAAGTGGTCATGTGTCGGAACCAAGCCGAGTACGAGGTCGCCGCGGCGACCGAGGGCTCGGGTAGTGAATTAGTTAATCGGCGAGTCGGTTAATCGGTTACTCGGACAGAATGGCATTTGAGGGCTCTGAAAAATCCCTCTCCCCTTGGGAGAGGGTGGCCGAGTCTTCGAGGCCGGGTGAGGGCCGATGAAGAAAAGGCCTTGAAATACAGTACGACCAAACGCTCTTCCGCCCTCACCCTAACCCTCTCCCGGGGGGAGAGGGGATTGTTCAGAGGGCTCATTTGTTTTCACCGATGAACCGACGCACCGACCAACCGATTAACCACACCGATCAGACGCGACAAATCGCGGCGCTTACTCGACCACTCATTCTCCAATCATGTACTTGCACTGGGTAAAAGTTGCGTCTGCACCAGGTTTTGATATGTGGCACAGCGATCCAACAACTCCGCATGTTTGCCCCTGCCGATCACCCGGCCAAGTTCCATCACCACGATCACATCCGCATCCACCACCGTCGATAGCCGGTGCGCGATGATGAACGTCGTGCGACCATGTCGAAGTTGATGCAATGCCTGGGTGATTTTCGCTTCCGAGTCCGCGTCGATCTGGCTGGTCGCCTCATCGAGCACCAATATCGCCGGGTTGCGCAAAATGGCGCGGGCGATGCACAAGCGTTGTTTCTGTCCGCCTGATAAACCCGATCCGCCTTCGCCCAAAAGGTGTTCATACCCATCGGGCAGTGCGCAGATGAACTCGTCGGCAAACGCTGCCTTGGCCGCAGCGATGATGTTGGGCATCGAAACCCACCGACGACCATACGCGATGTTTTCCGCAATGGTGCCTTGAAACAAAATGGTTTGCTGGGTGACCACAGCAATCTGCTGCCGCAGCGAACGCAGGTTGACTTGCGCCAGGTCATACCCATCGATCATGATGCGACCCTTTTCGGGCACCAGCAATCGGGGTATCAAATTCAGCAGCGTGGTTTTCCCCGAACCATTGCCGCCCACTATCGCAATCGTCTGACCGTAGGGAACATGCAGCGACACATCGTCCACCGCAGGCCGCGCAGCACCGGCATAGCGCACCGAAACCTGATCAAACACAATGTCACGCTGATGGCGTGGCAGTGACGGCAATGACAACCGGTCCTCCAAGCTCACCGGTTCCACCGGCGTTTGCAACGCCTCCAGCACCCGCGCTGCCGCTGCTTCGGTTTCACGAATCTGCGTGCTCATGTTTGTGAGTGGCCGCATGCTCGCACCCGCCATGGCCAGTGCGCCCAATACCATGATGAACTCAGCCGGGTCCCAGCCCTTGCGGAAAATCAAAAACGCAGCCCCCCCGGCAATGATCATCACCATGTACTGTGCCAAGGTTTCAATCACCGGCGACGACATCGCCTTGGCCTGCCTTGCTTTCATTTCCTGCTGAAAAAGCGTCCGGTTGATGCGTGCAAAACGTCTGCGTTCGTACCCCTCGGCCCCGTGTACTTTCACCACCGCCATGCCCGATGCGGTTTCGTGCAGGGCGTGCAAAAGTTTGGAACGTTCCCCCAGCGCCGCCGAGGCCGCGCGACGAATGCGTTTGCCGAATTTACGAAGCAGCACGGCCAGTAAGGGTGCAATCACCAGTGCCGCCAGCGTGAGTTGCCAGTTGATCAGCAATGCCAATATCAGGGCAGCCACGCCTTTGAGGATGTCCGCGGTGGTGCGACCGAGTATGGTCTGATACCCATTGCCAAGGATTGACGCATCGACCATCACCCGGCTGACCTGTTCGGACGTGCCCCTGGCCCACAACTCCGGCAGCGGGGCCTGCACCAGGCGCTCAAACAACTGCTTGCGCCAGTTCATCGCAGCGCGGTTGCACACGGTGATGACCAGAAACTCATGCAGGTAACGACCGCCACTGCCGATGATCGACAACACCGCAATCACCAGCATCACGCCGATGAACCCGTGAAAATGATCACTGGGCAAATAGGGCAGCAAACCCTCCGCCAGTGTTTGTCGCCAGGGGGCAGCCCCTTGCGGCGCCAGGTAGGTCGTCACGATCGCCGGCAGGTTTTGCTGGTCCTGCAACAGCAATTTGAAAATCGGAATCAGCATGCCCAGCCCCGCCCCGAAACAGCCGGCCGAGATCAACGCACCCACCGCCGCCAATGAAAGCTGCGGTTTGTATTGCAACAAAATCCGCGCTGATTGCCAGAAGGGGTTGCGCTGGGGTTGAGTGTTAGGTTCACTGATTGACCCCTTCTCCCTCCGGGAGAGGGCAGGGGTGAGGGCGTTGTTGTTTTTCGTATATTCCATTGGAAGACTAAATCAACTCGGCCCCCATGAAGGCGAAATTTTCAACTCACCCGGACTTCATCACTGCATCGACCAAGCTTACCAAGATACTCAAAGTAATTCGGGAATGTTTTGGCCACGCAGCCCGGATCGTTGATCACCACCCCCGGCTCACGCAACCCGACCAGCGCAAAACTCATGGCCATGCGATGATCGTTGTACGTATCAACACCCTGCGTCGGTGGTGTCAATTTTTCCGCCGGCGTGATGCACAAATCATCACCCTCAATCACCACCTTTGCCCCCAGTTTCGTCAATTCAATTTGCAGTGCTGCCAGGCGATCGGTTTCCTTGACGCGCAGGTTGCCGACGTTGCCAATGGTGGTCGAACCCTTGGCAAACAGCGCAACCACAGCCAGCGTCTGCGCCATGTCGGGCATGTGATTGAGGTCGATATCAATGCCCTGCAAGGCTGTACCTTCCGGGGGCGACATGATGGTGATAAAGTCGCTGCCGAACACCAGCCCAGCCCCCATTTGATGCAACACATCGGCAAACCCGACATCGCCCTGCAAACTGCTGCGCCCCAAACCTTCGATCGTGCATTGGCTGCCGGGGCAGATCGCCGCTGCCGCCAGAAAATAACTCGCGTTGGAGGCATCGGGTTCGATGGCGTAATCAACCTTCTGATACCGTCCGCTTGGCACGGCGATGGTTTTCCAATCGTCAGAAACCTCGGCGGTGACCCCGAAGGTTTGCATCAATTTCAGCGTCATGGCGACATACGGCTGACTGGTGATCGGGCCTTGAAACTCCAGCGTCAAACCCTGCTGCAAATACGGGCCGATCATGAGCAGGGCGGTGATGTACTGGCTCGAAAGCGTCGGCTTCATCACCAGTTTTCCGCCGTGTGGTGCATTGCCCTCCACAATAATCGGCGGCAATCCTTCCGCTCCGTCATAGCGCACCACCGCCCCGATTTTTCGCAATGCCTCAACCAGTTCACCAATCGGGCGTTGCCGCATACGGGCGTCGCCGTCGAGTCGATATCGACCGATACCCAGCGCGCAGGCCGCAGCAAGTGTGCGAATGGTGATGCCCGAATTGCCCGTGTCCAATACCGCTGCATCGCGCTGTGAAAACCCATCCAAGCCGGTGATTTCAAGCTGCTTGTCGCCGGGTTCGCCTTTGGTTTTGATACCAAGCTCACGCAGTGACGTGAACATGCGCATCGTGTCATCCGCCCAGAGCGGATCGCGCAACGTCGAAACACCTTTGGCCATCGACGCCAACAACAACGCGCGATTGGTCAGACTTTTGGACCCCGGCGGACGCAGTGTCGCCTTGAATTTCGACAGCGGCTCAATTTTTTGCGATGCACTCATGCTCACCTCATCAAAACACACATCATGATGACCTTCGTGGTAATCATCAAGCGCATGTGACAAATGTCTGTGACGCCGTACCCTTCAGGGCCGGATCGATGGCGAATTCAATCCGGGGCTGAAGCCCTCGGCGACAAAATCGTAATTGATTCAACCATCATTGACACTATTACCCGTTTTCACGCGGCTTCCACGGAACATCAGCCACATTTTCCAACTGGTTGGCACGCCGCGCCATGGCAAAAAGCAGGTCGCTTAGTCGGTTCAAGTAAATCACGATGTCGGGGCCGATTGATTCGTCACGAGCAAGCGCGACGCACAAACGCTCGGCACGTCGGCAGACGGTGCGCGCCAGGTGCAAACGTGCAGCGGCTTCGGTGCCCCCGGGCATGATGAAGTGCCGCATCGGCGCAAGCGGGGCACAGGTGTTGTCGATCAGCAGTTCCAATTCCTTGTGATGTTCAGGCCCGATGCGCGGCACGATGCTCGGCTTGGCATCGTCCGTCGCCGCATCATCCATCACCGTTTTACGCGGTCGTGGGCTGGCCAAATCCGACCCCAAATCAAACAAGCGTGGTTGCAGACACAGCAAAATGGTTTGCAGTTCGTGCAGGGCAGGCGTAGTGCAGGCACAGGCAGCAAGGCCGATGACGCTGTTGAGTTCATCGACGGTGCCGTAGGCATCGACGCGCAGGTTGTCTTTGCCGACACGCTGTCCGCCGAACAGGTCGGTGCCGCCGTCGTCGCCGCGTTTGGTGTAAAGCTTCATCACCGGATGATACACCAGCCCAAGCAACGAATATTTCTCTGATTTATTATTTAATGACAAAATAGCTTGACAAATAAATAAATCGTGTTACTATTCGAATAAATCGAGTTTTGGAGCACTTCAGATGCACGTCACCATGCAGGACATTGCCAGGCGAATGGGGCTGAGCCGACCCACGGTGAGTCTGGCGTTGGCGGGCAAGGGCACGGTGTCGCCGGAAACCCGCGATGCGATTCGAAAGGTGGCCCTTGAACTGGGGTATCGTCCCAATTCCCTGGCGCGGGCAACCCGACAGGGGCGTACCAACATGGTCGGCCTATTGCTCAGCACACAGTTACGACGCAGTGATTTGCCCACAGGGTTGTTCAACGGAATTGACGATGCTCTTTCCGCTCATGGCCTGCATATGACCATCAGCCGTATGCCCGATGAACAGTTGGTCAATGAAGGGTTCGTCCCGCGGATATTAAAGGAACTGATGAGCGACGGTCTGCTCATCAATTACAACGCCAACATTCCGCAAAAAATGATTGACCTGATCGAAGCTCATTCGCTGCCCTCCATCTGGCTGAATTGCCAGCGGGATCATGATGCGATCCGACCGGATGACTTCGGTGCCGGTGAGCTGGCGGTACGAACGCTCATCGAACGCGGACATCGGCGGATTGCCTACGTGGATTATGTCTATCACCTGGTGCAAAAGTATCGGGATTTTCACTACAGCCGATCACAGCGTTTTGAGGGCTACGTCCATGCCATGCGGCAGGCGGGATTGCAGCCTGTCATGATTTCAGATGAGACCGATCCTGCTTCATCGGTCGATATCATGGATCAGTACCGAACCATCCCCCCCAGGTTATGCCAGGTGCTGCGCGACGATCATGCCCCGACAGCCCTGATCTGTTACGGCAACGGTGCCTTGATCCGTGAGGCGGCCGCAGCCGTCGGCAGGCATATACCTCGTGATTTGTCCCTGTTGCTGTTTCGATCGGCCAACGAGTTTATCGAACCATTGCTCACACGCGACAGCGGCATCATCATTCCTCAATATCAACTCGGAAATATTTCCGTGGAAATGCTCTTGCGGAAAATTGAAGCTCCGCAAACACCATTGGCCACGCGTGTGATCCCGTTCTATTTCCAAGAAGGAGAATCGCTTTGAACTGCCTGTCGCCAATCGATTGTCGGATGGACTGATTGATACGCACCCTCTCATAAAACCTGTCTACTAAAGGAGACATCTCATGTTCAAATCCAAAAAGGGATTCACTTTGATCGAACTCTTGGTGGTCATCAGTATCATTGCCCTGCTGGTGGCATTGTTATTGCCGGCACTCTCGGCAGCTCGTGAAAGCGGACGTAGCATTCAATGCTCCAGCAATATGCGGCAGGTCAATACAGCGGCTTTTTCATATGCTGCGGAAGCTAAAGACTGGCTGCCCTACTCACGCAAGTCCGGGGTTGGAGACGGCGCTTGAAATTCTCCCAATGCTCAGGCATGGGCACATACTTTGGTTTGGGGATACTATCTGCCTGCCGCCGGCCACAACCCCAATGACGCCTATTCCCGTTTCTTTGAGGCTACGATGCTGCAGCTTTTTCGATGCCCGTCTCAACGCATTACCGACTTTACCCCGCATCGCAAACAATGGCACTATACTCCGACGATATACATCTTTGGTAACGATGTGGCTCCCGGTCAAAGGCGCATGTCGCAATTAAGCGAACTGACCAAGCCTTCCTATGTTTACACCTTTGCCGAATCGTGGGACGGCGTGGCACACTTCACCCCGATGCATTGGTCGCCTGCCAGCGGCAGTGGTCGTGGATGGCGCATACCCCACGGCACTCCGGCGCGTGGCTCAATGAATTTAATCATGGCTGATGGTCATCATGAAGTCATCGTCTATAACGGTCCCAATAACAATCCGTTGAATTCGACACTTTTTACCCAAGCTAAGCCCTGGACCACGCTGATTCAGCGCCGAACCAACATGGGTCTGGTCGAGTGGTGGTAATAGAAGGCTCGGGGATCATTCCAGCATCGTCCCCTGATGGAATCCACTCAATTGTCTATCAATATTTAAAGGCTCATTTGTAATTACGCTTCTGCCTACCATATTCCACAAAGGAGGAACAGAGATGGTGTATCAAACAGGACAGGTGCCAACGAAGGTATGCAAGTCTCCTCGAAAGGTCGGGGGTACTTCAGGCCGCAGGTGGCTGATGTTATCAATGGTCGGATTACCAATATTGGGTCCTTCCGGGTTTTCCATGGGTGATTCATCGTGTATAAGGGCTGCATTC
>CAZJMK010000095.1:0-10017 GCA_964547135.1 uncultured Phycisphaeraceae bacterium
CCGTACCCATGAACACACACGTTCATTGTGCCGCCCCAGGCCCCTACATGGTTTCCCCTGATCGAACTGCTGGTGGTCATCTCCATCATCGCCCTGTTGATTGCGATTCTTCTGCCGGCACTGGGCGCCGCCCGCGACGCAGCCCGGACCACACAATGCCAGGCCAATTTACGATCCATCGGTCAGGCGGCCCATACCTATGCGGCTGACAACAATGACTACTATCCTATTGGTAGAAATCCCGGCGTGACCCCAGCCTATGACTGGTCCACGACTTTAGGCAAGTTGATGGATGTCAACACCACCGGGGACAATGCCGGCAAGACCCAGTCGGGTAGCCGACCGTTTCAGTGTCCGGTTGTGAAAGATGGGCGTAATAGTCCTCAAGGCCTTCATTACGGGGCGCACCCGCGCATGTTTGCCCGTTTCAATTCCACTGCGGCTCCCGCTGCGCAGTATGTCATGGTCGGTGGTCAACCGGTGACACTCAAAAAGACCAGTCAGGAGACTCGTCCAAGTCTGATCGCCATGGTCTTTGATGGTGCATTGTATATCGCTGCCAACGGTGCCTGGCAGACCGAAGCAACCATGCAGGCTATCGACGGCAATACCATTTTCGCAAGCTATCGACTTCTCTATCAACGACCGGGATTCGATCCTAATTTCAATTACTACCAACCCATCAACGGCGGAACCAATACCGATCCGCCTTCTTATGTTGGTAACATACATCAGGATGTCCGCTGGCGTCATGCCTTTGATAATGCCCTCAACACCGTTTTTGCCGACGGACACACAGGCACTTTTACCTACAACAATAACAATCCGACGCTCCTGAAACTCAACCTGGCGGTTTCCAATCCCTGATCCGACATGATCGAGAGTGGCTCCCCCTCTTCCCCGGATGTAGGAGGGGGAGCTTATTGCCTGCCTGAAAGCCCGTTGATTCATGATGCGTTTACTTTCCGGCGGGTATCTCCGATCATCCATAGAGGGCTCTGAATAATCCCTCTCCCCATGGGAGAGGGTGGCCGAGTCTTCGAGGCCGGGTGAGGGCCGATGAACAAAAGGCCTTGAAATACAGCACGACTAATCGCTTTTCGGCCCTCACCCGGATATGAGCGAAAGCGAATACTCTTACTCTCCCGGAAGTAGATGGGATTGTTCGAAAGATTCATATTGATTGTCAACAATGTCCCCATTGGTAAACATCATGTATTTACGATCCGTGTTATCCGTGTCATTGATCCTGGGAACCGGTGCTTCACAGGCACAGGAACAGTCGGCCGCTATTGCACCAGCAGGCAAACCCAACATCCTTTTCGTGGCCGTGGATGACCTCAAACCCGTACTTGGCTGCTATGGTGACCCCATTGCCAGGACACCCAATTTTGATCGGTTGGCTCAGCGCGGCACGCTCTTTACCAATGCCCACTGTTCACAGGCGGTTTGTGGAGCTTCGCGCGCCAGTCTGATGACCGGGCTGCGCCCCGATCGATCGGGTATCACTGACTTTCATATGAAGATGCGCACGGTGCTGCCGGGCGTGGTGACCATCCCGGAGCATTTCCAAAACCATGGTTACCATGCGCTGGGCATGGGCAAAATCTATGACTATCGCAATGTGGATACGCCCAACGATCAGCCCTCGTGGAGCCGACCCTATTTTCAGTTCAAAGACCCTACCGGCGATGTTTATGGCTACGCCGATCCGCAGCGTGTGCAACTGATCCGCGCCAGGCAGGAGGAAGCCCGCAGCAAGGGGATCACACAATGGGGGGAGATCACACGCTATGTGAACCATCGTCCGCCGACGGAAAAAGCGGATGTCCCTGACAATGCCTATCGGGATGGCATCGTCGCTGACGAGGCGGTGCGAAGCCTGCGTGAACTGGCGACCACGGATCAGCCGTTTTTCATGGCGGTGGGTTTTTACAAACCTCATTTGCCCTTCTCTGCCCCGGCACGTTACTGGGAAATGTATGACCCCTCGCAATTCGCACCGGCGGCGTTTCAGAGCATGCCTGAACAAGCCCCGATGCTTCATTTTCAAGATTCCTTTGAGCTTAAAAATGCCTATACCGGGGTTCCCAAACGAGGCGAACCGATGCCGGTGGAGCAGCAGATTCATCTGATCCATGGCTACTATGCCTGTGTCTCCTATATTGACGCTCAGATTGGCAAGATACTTGATACTTTGGAGGAGACGGGCAAGGACAAGAATACCATCATCGTGCTGTGGGCCGACCATGGCTTTCATCTGGGCGACCACGGCATGTGGTGTAAACATACCAATTATGAGCAAGCCACGCGGGTGCCGCTGATCATCGCCGGCCCTTCGGGGATGTTGCCCGTTCAAACCACCCATGCCCCGGTGGATATGACCGATCTGTATCCGACTTTGTGCGATCTGGCGGGGTTGCCGATGCCGGAAAACTTCGATGGTGCCAGTCTGAAACCACTGTTACACAATCCCCTGGCGGATGTGAAGCCGGTGGCACGCAGTCAATACCCTAGAGCCGACACCGAATTCGGCGATGTGATGGGATATGCCTTTCGTGATCGGCGTTACCGCTACATCCAATGGCGCCAGGCGGATTCACAGGGCAACTTTGGCCGCGGCCCGGTCGTGGCGCGTGAACTGTATGACTATCAAACCGATCCGCTGGAAACTGTCAATCTCATCGATCACCCGGACAGCAGGCAGGTGGTCGAACGATTTGAAGCCATGATCACCCCGGATAACACCGGCTTCAACAAGGCGGTGTTTACCAGACAACCGGATTCGCTGGTTCCATAATGATAAATTCCGTGGCTATCTCGCCTTGTAAAAAGGTTCCATGAGTTCTCTATCATATACCAAGGGATACTTTGTATAGCTATCTTCTCAGCAGGAAAGGAATATCGATGTTTGTAAAAGGATTACGATCGATCTTGGGGAGTCTTGTCATGGTCATGGTCGCAATGCAGTTGATATCGGGGTATGCCAGCGCCCAGCCTGACGGGTTGTATCACGACCTGGGGTTTGACTGGGTAAATCGAGCCACGCGGGTGGGTCCACGGCAAATCCTGGTCAACGTGGTGGATGGCATTGCTTACCAGGGTATCTGGGACAACGAGAAGATTGAGCGCACGGTGGGCAGGTTCGAGCCTAATGCTTTTCATGGCATGAGCCAGGAATGGACCATGAGCAGTGATGGCAGCCCGATTCAGGGTTCCGCCACGACGCGATACTGCTTTCCTGAACAGGCTGGTGACTACGAGAGGCGGGCCGTGCGTCACATGATTCTGCTCACCGCCAGCCGGGATTTTGTCGAAGGCGAAACCATCACGGTCCAACCGGTGACCGGTGGCCAGCTGTTGAAGGTTGCGATCAGTGATCAAGCCAAGTCGGACCTGGTGCAGGTGCCGCATCAGGGCTGGACGCCGGGCAGCCCGGACAAGCATGCCATGCTGGGTTACTGGTTTGGCCCCGGCCACGCCGCCGATGCCTGGCTTTCGGAACAGGTGACTTTTGCGGTGGTCGATGATGTCACCGGCAGGACTGTGCCCGGGTATGACTGGGCAGATGGTCGCCGGCTTATCAAGGTACGTGATGCCAAGGTCGTTCAGGCATATCAGCAGGCGGTGAACAACTGGCAAACCATGCACGATGTCTATGAGGCACGATTCCCCGAACTGAACCAACCCGGCAGATATCGCGTCGTGGTCAAAGGGATTGGTTCATCGTATCCCTTCGAGATTGCAGCGAATGTGCACTATCCCCTGATTCGGCATGTCGGTCGGGGCTTTATTTTTCTCCAGCATGGAGATACTCAGCGCGAAAAGGCTGTCGGCCCGGAATTGGCGATTCCTCCGACCCTGCGGCATATCCCGTTTTTTGCCTCCTTGCGTACTTTTGCCTCCATCAGTCCCGATGGGGTGGGCGATCAGGGCAAGCTCTGGTCCAAAAAGCCCATCGAACTGGAAACCGATCCACAACTCAAGGCCTTTGGCGTGGATCACCCGACCGAGGGCTGGCGTGATGCGGCAGACCTTGACATACGTCCGCAGCACCTGACCGTCGCCATCGATATGTTGTTGCTATCGATGCGCTTTCCCCATTTGGATCAGGTGGACATGGGTCGAGCCGAGCATGGCCGGCCGCATGAGAAGGTGATTCGTGGCAACCCCGTGAAAGGAACGGTGCCTGTGTCGGACCTGGTACACACGGCCATGTACTGCGGGGACGCATGGACACGCTTGCAGGTGGATACCGAAGGCTTTTGGAAGGATTCAGTGCGGGGCGGGATTGAGATGATCGGCTACATCGGCTGGCGGCGGGACTTTCAGTCGTTTTCCACGAAGTTCAAGGAAGGCGATGTGGCATATCTGACCCGGCCCGATCCCTGGGCGACCTATGCGTATGCCGGGTTTGCAGCCACGGCTGCGATCAAGTTCGATTTGGTGGACGATCAAGCCTTGAAACTGTTTTATGCCGACCGCGCCCTGCGTGCCTGGAATTGGGCAGAGAAACACGAAGGCAACAAACAATTGGGCGGTTGGAACCCCGATTGGCGCAGCCATCGGCATTTTCAGGAAGCCAAGGCCAATGCGGCGGTGGCGATGTGGGCTTTGACAGGTGCGGAAAAATATCACGGCGCATGGGAAAGCATCGATGGCCATGATGTGGCGCAATTGCGCGTCAGCGGGCAAGCATTCGCGGCCAGGGCGTATCTGATTTACGACCAGATCGGGTATCGCTCTGGTAAGCCCGGTAAAATCGAAGCCATCAAAAAGAACATCGCGGGTATTTATGAGACCGTCCGCAAGCGTGTGACGACGGACCCGTACAAGTCCCCCTCGCAGATGATTTTCGCCCGACCAGTGGGTAACGCAGGCAGCGGCGAATGGGGCGCGACGATCAACAATCCCTATATCATCTGGGCGGAACTGTTTCCGTTGCTGATGATCAAGGATGATGCCAAGTATGGCTTGAAGCCACAGCAGTTGCGACAGGTGCATCAGTGGGTTGATGCGGACTTGGGATATACCACCGGGCGGAACCCGCATGGTCGATCGTTCATCTACGGATTTGGGCGCGATCTGCCCCGATCAATGCACATGGGTGATTTTGCGGGCACGGGGTTGAAGTATCCCTATCCGGGCCTTATTGCCATGGGATTACTGAGCAATCGTTGGCTTGAAGAGAACAAGGTCGGCCATCGGAAGGGCGTTTACGATGGGTTCGTGCCGATGCCTAACGATCAACCGTATCACTATCGTCAGGTAAACGGGGCGGGAATTCACAACACTGCGGGCGAGTTCACACCACAGAGCCACCTCTGGCAACTGATGGTGGCAGTGATCAGCGCCGACCTGCTGGGCCGGGGCGACGTGCCTCCGAGGTGAAAGGCCTTGTTCCGCAGGGCTTGCCTTTTGGAGAACCAAAGTGCGTGGCATGATAATGTGCCGCTACTCAATACTGCGTGTGATCAGGTGATGACATCGGATAAGTTGCCGTTGTACCCCGGTCATGGGTTAAGTTTGACAACCATTCGAGCGATGACATGGGCCTCGATGCTTGAATGATCGCAGCGCTTGAAAAATCGCTTCCCTACGAGCGCGGCTTGTTCAAGTCGCACACCAATCCGTTGAAATGCATGTAGGGCGTTTGCTGATGATATTGTTGGATCACGGTGCTCATCACCTGCACCGGAACACTCAACTCCGGATCACCAAGACGGTTCATCAAGGCATAAGGATCACGCTGCAGGTCAAAAAATTCACTGGGAACGGGCTTGATATCTCTTCGTGTTGGATCCGTCCAGGGTATGCCCAGCAGGTAACGCTGCCCACGCAAGGCCACTCCCTGAGCTTGTGATTCAATAATCACATGATTGTCAGCTTCATGCACCGATGCGCCTTCCAAAGTCGGTTTCAAGGATCGTCCCTGCATGTGTCCCGGTTGTTCGACCCCGGCAAATGCCAAAAACGTTGGCGCCCAATCCACCAGCGAACCCACCCGATGCGTGACCTGATTGGACTTGACACCCGGCCCGCGCACCAGCATCGGCACCCGGGCGGACTCATCCCGCCACAAACCCTTGCCCATCTGCTGCCAGGAGCCGAGGTTGTCGCCATGGTCGCTGGTGAACACCACGATCGTGTTTTCCGCAAGTCCAGCCTCATCCAGATACGCCAGCATTCGACCGACGGTGTCATCCACCCATGTCGTCAAGCCCATGTACAACGCCGTGAGATCGATCAGATCAAAATGTTCGTGGGGGAGTTTGGTCGTGTAAGGCAGCTTGTCTCGGTAGTAGCGATAATCCCACAGATACGTCAGAAACTGTTGGGTCTGACGGGGTAGTTCTTGGGTAAGGTCCACGTTTGCGCGAACCACCACATCCTCTCGACGGTACATGCGCAGATAACGTTCGGGAGCATCCAGCAGCGGCATATGCGGCGGACACAGGTTGTAATAAAGAAAAAACGGCGCGTCGCCGAGCCTGCGGCTGCGAAAAAATTCACCCACTTGTTCAACTTCATAATCCACGCCAAAACCCGGCGGACTGAACAGTGGCTGCCCATCACGGCAGTACCATTGCGCACTGTTGGCATGGTGGTGGGCGGGGATCAGGTAATGATCAAAACCAATCTTGTCCGGCCAGGCTTCGATATGCCATTTGCCCACCGCCAGTGTGTCGTAACCAGCCTGTTTGAGTAGTTCCGGCAAGGTTGCGTCGGGCAGATGGTTGCGTGGACCCGTGGGCCACTGCGGAAAACCCGCGTCATCAAATCGGGCACCCTTGGGCCAGCCTGCGTTGGTAAACATACCGCAGCAACTACGGGCGTGCTGACCGGAAAGTAATACCGAACGCGCAGGCATACAAATGGGCGCGTTGCTGATACCCACTTCAAAACGTGTGCCTTGGCTTGCAAGACGGTCGAGATGAGGCGTGCGAATGGTGGGGTGGCCGTAACAACCAACTTCACACCAACGCAGCTCATCACACATGCAAAAAATGATGTTGGGTACGCTCAATTACAATCTCCAGACATCCATCATGGATGACATGACGATGCCTACGAACTCGATATTCAAAGAGGCTCCAACTCCGCGTTGGAGGGGGTTGACTTCCAGGAAAATTCGAATTTCGAACTTCAATCACGCCCCGGCCACGCGCGGCATCCGTGTCGGTTCGCGTACAATCTCCGCGTTCAAACTCTGCTGCATCAACTGCAATTTGATGTCCCGCGCCGCCGGCACATCCCACAAATTCCGCAGCTCGCCCGGGTCCTCCTGCAAATCAAACAACTCCCCAAACGGCTTGTCACGATATACCGTCAGCTTGTAACGATCCGTCACATACGTGCGCATGTGCACCGTCGTCGGCTGATGTCGGAACTCGATCACCACATCCTCACGCACCTTATCCTTCCGCCCCGTCCAAACATCCCACTGATTCACGCCCTGCATCCTCCCCGGCACCGGCAAACCGCTTGCCGCCAAAAACGTCGGTGCCAAATCCACCAACCCCTGCAAAGCCGTGCTGACCTTATTCCCCGGAACCTTGCCCGGCTGACGCACAATGAAAGGCACCTTTAACAAATCCTCGTAATGGAACGGCCCTTTGGCGATCAATCCATGCTGTCCCAAAAAGTGCCCATGATCCGTGCTGAACACCACCAGCGTGTTTTCCGCAATGCCCAGTCGATCCAGCGTGTCGAGTATCCGACCGATTTCACGGTCCATGAAACTGATCATGCCGTAGTAAATCGCCATTTGCTTGCGCAGTTTCTCCGGGTCATGCACGTGACAATGTCCGCCATGCACCGCATTGCCGCCCGGTTCCTGAAACACCTTCCAGTCGGCATTGCGATCACGGGTCATGCCGAAGTGCGGCGGCTTGTCATCAAATTCCCCCTCGACAAACGAGCCAATCGGCATGTCCGCAGGGTCGTACATCGTGTCCCACGGGCGACTCACCAAATACGGCGGATGCGGGTCGTGAAAACTCGCCCACGTCATGAACGGCTTACCTTCCTTCACCGACTTTTCCATGTCCGCAATGGTGCGGTCAGCCGTCCATTTCGTGTAGTGAAACTCCTCCGGCAACTCCCACGTACCTTCCTTGCACGGGCTGGAACCATAACCGGTTTTCGGGTCGGGTTTGACAAAATAATCCGCCCAGTTTTTCAGACCGTTATCTTCCATCCACGCCCCGTAATGGCCTCCCGCATGGGCTTCGTCGGCATGGTTACGACAGGTTTCGACGTGCTTAAAGCCGTACCATGGGCCTTGAAAATTGCGCCAGAAATCAAGGTCGCGCAAAATCGGCTGACATTCGATCGAGTGTTGATCGCCTGGTCCGTCTTTGAGGGGTTGGAAGTGAGCTTTGCCGATGAGCGAGGTGTGGTAGCCGTGGGTTTGAAAATCGTGGCCGACGGTGGGCACATCTTCGGGCAGTTTGACGCCGATGGTCCAGCACCCGTGCCAGGCCGGGTACATGCCGGTGATGATCGTGCCGCGGGAGGGCGAACAGACCGGCGTGTTGCAGTAGGCACGGGTAAAGGTGGTGCCTTCACGGGCCAACCGATCGAGCGCGGGGGTTTGAATGCGCTTGTTGAACAAGCCGATGGTGTCGTAGTGTTGCTGGTCGCTGGTGATCAGCAGAATGTTCTGGCGGGGGGATGAGGGCATGATGCGTTCCTGCGAAGGCGTGATGTCCATGAAAAAGTAACGATCACGATGCAGGTGATTCTATAAGGAAGTGAAATCCAGCGCAAGCCGATGAGGCTGTCGCGGCAGAAAAATAACAGTGGCCGAAAAAAATTACAACATGCTCGCCGGTTGATCGTAGGGGTGTTCACGTTGAGCCAGCAACTGTGCAAGCAGTGCATCGCGGTGGTAGGGAACCATGTTTTCGAGCAGTTGGGCGAAGCTGCGCCAGGTTTGTTGCAGAATCAAACGACGTGACAGGCCCAGGGGTTGCAGTGTTCGCCCGTGGTGCCAGAGGTAGTCGCCCAGCATCAGGGCAAAGAGCATGCGCAAGCGCATTCGACGAAGGTTGCGACGTAAAAAATTAAAGTCGGCAAACTCGCGGGTCAGCCATTCGGACGCAAACGCGACATGCTGCTGACGGTCATGCAGCAGTTGTTCAATACCACGGCGCAGGGCTGGGTCGTGTACACGGGCACACAATTGTTTCAGGCTGGCCACTTCCAGCACGTTGCCCAAAAGCAGAATCGACACTTCAAACCGCAACCCCAGTTTTTGCCGCAGTTGGGGCAGGGACGGAATCCAACCATACACCTTCGCCGGGGGCGTGGTCGGCCAATCGCCTTGTTGAATCAGATGGTGGGCGAGCTTGGCAAGGGCATGGTCTTCCTTGATCCACAAGCGCAGGCATTGCACCAGGGCGGGGTCGTTGGGGTGGGTTGACAGGGCGGCATCGACCATCCATGAGGGCGTACGATTGGCACGGTCGGCAAAGCGTGCCAGCCAGTGTTGAATCACGCAGTCGCCGGCGGTGAGGTTGTTACAGGTGAGGGATGCGGCGCGCACACGCACATGACGGTTGTGCAGAAAGTGGCACAACCAGTATCGACTTCGACTCCACAAAACACCGGGCATGGGCGAATGTTCCTGTTGCGATCGAATGAACCAAAGGTCAGAGTAACCAAGTTACAACATCGGTCATCATAGGCGGGGTTCGTGAGAAACCGGTAACGAAGTGGTCGAGTGGCCAAGTGGTCAAGTGAGTTGAAATGTTTAGCGCGGACGCTTTGCGTCGGCGTTCCGGTCAGCGCCGCGATTGATCGTGTTCTGTTGTGGCCCAGCCGCCTCGGCTGGGTAAATTACCATGCGTGAATACACCGCCGAGGGCGGCGGTGCCACATGATCTTCGTCCGCCTTCGGCCAGGCTCGTCCTTGGCTTGGTAAATCCGATGGCTTCAACAGCGGGTGCTCCCGCTAAATTCGAAATTCGAAATCAGTAGTGTCCGGTTAAGGAACGACAGTAAGTTGGCTTG
>CAZJMK010000096.1:0-9741 GCA_964547135.1 uncultured Phycisphaeraceae bacterium
ACCATACAAGCATCAAGCCAACTTACTGTCGTTCCTTAACCGGACACTACTGATCTTTTATCCATTATCCATGCAACATCGCCAATGCAATCAACGACCGCAGTGACCACGCCACCGTACGCAGCCAATTGGTTTGCACAAGTCGCTCATGTGCCGCAGCATCAAAGCCCTGTTCGAGTCGGCGATGAGCGGGCACTTGCAACAACGCTGTTGACAGCCATATCACAGCCAGCAGCACCATACCGATGGTGGTGAAAGCATCGGGTTGTAACCATAGCAGCAGCAGGGCGGTGATCAGTTCGATCAGCATCATCGGTGCGACAATAAACCCGGTGCGCTGTTGATGGGCTTTTTCAAAGTCAGCAAAGCGTCCGCGATCAACCCGATTCATCAGCGGGTAATGCACCAACTGCACAAACCAGATCAGCCCGGTCATGAACAGGGTGGACATTGCATGAATGAGCAGCAGCAGGGTCATGATGAATCAGTGAATGAATCGCATATCGCCGAAGTTGGGCAGCATCGGGCGACGACGTTCACCCAGACTGTACATCGCCGGCCAGTACACAAAAAATGCCCGACCGATCATCAGCTTGCGCGGCACGATGCCCACCATGTCATGCCCTTCAAACATTCGCTCTGCAATCCAGGGGTTCAGCGCGTCCCAATATCGGCTGTCCTTGGACCAGGGGCTGTTGTCCCCCAATACATAAAAATGATCTTCCGCCAGCGCCACCGGTTCGCCAAACGTTCCACCTTCCTCCTTCACGAGCGCGCCCAGCCCCGGCCTTGATCGCCCACGACTCTGGTTGCTCGAATAATACAAATCACGGTCCAGTTCGACCCCCGACAACAGCACCGGGCTGCCCTGCACATCAATGCGCACCTCGGGCGTAAAACCCAGCGGCAATGCAGGACGACTACGCAAAGCCGGCATGTCCAATTCAAACTGCGCCTGTGCCACCATCACACCATCGACCCACAAACTCACCTGCTGATCGACGTACCAAAGTTCAACCTTTGACGCTCGACCGGGTGCAAACGCACGGGTTTGACCTTGTGCCAATTGCGTGGGCTTGCCCGTGTCCGCGTCAATCACCCCCGGCAGTTCAATCGCTACGTTACCCTGCGCATCGATCCGCCCGACGATCGCCACCGGTTGATGATTATTGTTTGCACCCCAGCGAGCCGAGGTTTGCAACGCCACCGACAGCCCCGGCTTTTCAGGCGTGAATCGTGCCGCGATGCGCACATCCTCCATCGGCTCACCACGCACCTCCGGGCGATGTTCCTTGAACTGGTTGTACGAATACCTGGGCTGCCCGGCTGAACTTTCAAAATCGAAACGCAATTGGCCGGCTGCATCGCTGCTGAACTGATAATGCGTCCCCTTGCTGAAATCCCAGTACCCCAACCCCTCCGTGGCGATCCATGGCAAACGCCAGGCGTAGCGCACCCGACTCGCGGAACGATTGGCATCGCCCCGGTCCAGCGGAAAGTGCTCGCTGTGATACACCGGCTGCCAAATCGTTCGTTGCACCTTGGGCCGATCGCTTTTACGTTGAATCCGCCAGCCATCATCATCGGCCTTGTTCACGCCATCGGCGTCACCTTTGTTGGCATGAGCATGATGGGCACGGGCATACACATTGCCTTCGACGATCAGTAAATCTTCACCGGGCAGCCCGACCAGGCGTTTGATGAAGTTGGTGCCCGGGTCGGCTGGGTACTTGAAAACCACCACGTCCCACCGCCTTGGCTCGGTGAAATTGTAAATGTACTTGTGTACCAAAATACGGTCGCCGGCGTTGATCCACGAGCCGCGTGGCACCTGCACCGGGTTGAAACACATCGAACAGACAGCCGTCAAACCCTGCGGTTGTGTAATGTATGGGCGTTCCACCGCACGACCGGGGCCGATGCGCTCGACGCGGTCGTCACGATCAACATCAACGGTGAACTTGTGACCACACTGATCACAGGTGATGCGCAAGTGTTCGCCCAGCAGTGTCGGGGCCATGGAACCGGTCGGAATGATGAACGCTTCGACGACGTAAGCACGAAACACAAACGCCAAAAGGAAGGCGATGATGATCGATTCAAACGTGTCTTTGAGGGAGTCGCGCGTGGGCATGGTTGGATTGTAACGCAAGGGCGCAGTCAGGGTACATAAATGATGGTGATGATGATGACGCCGTGCCCTTCAGGGCCGGATTGTTTCATGGGTGTTGCGACTGTCCATATCCGGGGCTAAAGCCCTCGGCGTCATCTATACTCACTTGCGTTTCTTTTTCACAGTTGATTTACCGACCGATGATTTGCTCATCGGCAGCTTGATCTGTTGAAACCGTTCGATGCAGGACAATATTTCCGCTCGCGCTTTGTCCGCCGTCTCCCATCCGAGGGTTTTGACGACTTCGTCGCCGTCGGGGTTTTCCAGTTCCTTGTACGTGGCGAAAAAGTGTTCCACTTCCTTCAAAAAGTGCGAGGGCACACGCCACAGGTCGTTGTACTCAGCGAAAATCGGGTCACGGCTGGGCACCGCCAACACCTTGTAATCATTCAGCCCGCGATCCGTCATTTTAAATAGACCAATCGGACGCGCTTCGATCAAGCACCCCGAAAACGTCGGCTCATTCACCATCACGACGATGTCCAACGGGTCGCCATCCTCCGCCAGCGTCTGCGGAATGAACCCATAATCGCCGGGGTACATGAGTGATGAATAAAGGTAACGGTCCAGCCGCAGCAGCCCGGTTTCCTTGTCCACCTCGAACTTGCTTCGCCGACCTTTGGGGATTTCCACGATCAGGTTCACCACCTCCGGCACATTCGGCCCCGGCGGTACCAGCATAAAACGATTGGCCAAACCAAAACCATTGGGCAGTTTTTTCATATCCGACATAAAGGTTCTCGCGGGTTGAGCGGAAATTGTCGTCGGGCATGGTATTCAAGGCAAGTGTATTCCGACACTTTTTTGTTGTTGCAAGCGTACAATATGACTGAATAAACCGGAGGCAGCGATTATCATGCCCACAATTTTGCGAATCCAGATCGAAAGGAAATGGCATGAATTTTTCGGTCGCCGTTGAACGTGAACCGGCTGCCACCGGCGTAAAGGTCACCGATGACGAACTGATTGTCTCACTGGTGGACGGTCGGCGCATCAGCGTGCCTCTGGCATGGTACCCCCGGTTGCTGCATGGCACGGCCGATGAACGCAATCACTACGAACTCATCGGCCGAGGCACCGGCATTCATTGGCCCGAACTGGACGAAGATTTATCCGTGGCCGGTATCCTGCGCGGCAACCCGTCATTCGAATCAGAACAATCGTTACGTCAATGGTTGATTAGCCGAAAGCATCAATGATCTGATTTAATTGAGTGAAAAAACTTTTTCAACCCCTCGTCGCCCGTTGCCGCAGCGCGTGATCAGCCAGCACAATTGCCATCATCGCTTCACCCATCGGAATAAACCGTGGCAACAGGCACGGGTCATGCCTGCCTTTGGTGCTGATGGTCGTCGGTTCACCAGTTCGCGTCACCGTCATTTGCTCCTGCGGTATCGAACTCGTCGGTTTGATCGCACAGCGCAACACAATCGGCATGCCGCTGGAAATTCCGCCGAGCATTCCGCCGTGACGATTGCTTTCTGTTGTGATATTTGAATGCCTATCCGTCCCCTCTCCCTCCGGGAGAGGGTGAGGGCAATGTTTTAATGAAACACTTGGCCACTCGGCCACTTGGCCACTTCCCGTTCCGCCCTCACCTGTCGCTGCCGACAGCGACACCCTCTCCCGTGGGGAGAGGGGCATAAATACATCATTATTTTCACTGCCGCGCAGCCTCGCACACGCAAACCCATTGCCGTATTCAACGCCCAACACCGCAGGCAGACTGAACATCGCCTTGCCCAGGTCCGCCTTGAGTTTGTCAAACACCGGCTCACCCCAGCCCGCGGGCACCCCCGTGGCCACCAGTTCCGCCACACCACCGATGCTGTCGCGCTTGCTGCGTACCTGTTCAATCAAATCAATCATCGCCTGCGCCTTGGCCGCATCCGGGCAGCGCACGATATTGCTTTCGACTTGCTGGAGTGTCACCGCAGCCGGGTCCGCAATGTCCGCCACGATCGGGCCGACCTGTTTGACATACCCCACGATGCCCACGCCCCAAAACTGAGCCAGCATTTTTTTCGCCACCGCCCCAGCCGCCACGCGCACGGTGGTTTCCCGTGCGCTGGACCTGCCGCCGCCCCGATAATCGCGCAGCCCATACTTGGCATCGAACGTGTAATCCGCATGACCAGGGCGATACTTATCCTTGATGTCCCCGTAATCTTTCGATCGCTGGTCCTGATTGCGAATCAGAATGGCGATGCTCGTGCCGGTGGTCTGACCTTCGAACACGCCGGACAAAATTTCCGGGTGATCGGCTTCATCGCGCTGCGTGGTGATTTTCGATTGGCCCGGTCGCCTGCGCTGCAAATCGGGCAACAGGTCATCGACGCTCAAAGCCATCCCCGGCGGTACGCCATCAATAATGACCACGTTCCCCGGCCCGTGGCTTTCCCCAGCCGTGGTGATGCGAAACAGTAATCCAAAAGTGTTGCCTGGCATGATGTGAATTGTCTAACGATCATCGGCGGGTGTCCAATCGGAATCAAAGTGGCCCAGTGACGCGGTGATTTCGAATTTCGGATTTGTTTAGCGCGAACGCTTTGCGTCGGCGTTCTGGTTAGCGCCGCGATTGATCGCGTCTGTGAATGTGGTACCGCCACCCCCGGCGGTGTAAAGGTTATTGGTAATTCACCCAGCCGAGGGCGGCTGGGCCACAATCAGAAATCATCTTTTCTCCGCCACCGGGGTCATTTGCTGAGCCACGATCCGAGTTTTGAGCACCAGCAGCGCCGCTTCCAATTGCGGGTCCATGCCTTGTTCCAAAATCTGTGGGGCCGACGGGGCCGGGTCCTTCTTCGGCGGATCACTGGCATCACGCAGCACATCCAAATCCATCCGATATTCCAGCGCATCCACCGCCTGCTGCGGCGTCACCTTAACCACTAAATCCGGCTCAATGCCCCATTCCCCCGCCCCCGGCTGCCTGTGAATAATCCGCCCCTTGGGCAGTTTGTAATACTGCGTGGTCACTTTCAAAAAGGCCTTGCCCATGCCCAGTACAAATAAATCTTGCACCGAGCCTTTGCCGAACGAGCGTTGCCCCACGATCGTCGCCCGACCATAATCCTGCAACGCCCCAGCCACGATCTCCGACGCACTGGCCGAGCCTTCATTGATCAGCACCACCATCGGAAACGCCCGATACGACCGCTCCGGCCGTGCCTGATATTTTTCATTTTCCCTGCCGTCACCGCGCACCGTCGAAACGATTGTGCCCTGACGCACAAAGCGATTGGTCACCTCCACGGCAGCGCTGAGCAGCCCACCCGGGTCATAACGCAAATCCAAAATCAACCCCTGAATCGGGCCGGTCTGTTCCATCTGATTGATGGCTGCGTCCAGGTCGCTTGCTGACTGAGGCACGAACTGTGACAGTCGAACGTAACCGATGCGATTGTCCGGGTCGATGAAAAAATCCCAGTCGCCGGTCGATTGACTTTTGCGATCCCAGCCGCGCACCGACTCGATGGGTATCTCGTTACGCACCAGCGGCATGAACAATCGTTCACTGACATCGGGGCGGTCGATACCCAAAGTCACCGTCGTTCCCTCCGGGCCGGTGATCGTGCGCACCGCCTGATCGATCGTCCAGCCCGTCGTCGGCTGACCTTCCACGGTGGCAATGATGTCACCGGGTTTGATCCCCGCCTTGTGTGCCGGGGTGTTGGCCAGGGGCGACACCACCGTGATGCGCGGGGTTTTGGTCACCGGGTCGGTACGCATACCGATCATGATGCCCACGCCGAAAAACTTGCCGCGCGTGGTACGGGTGAGTTCTTCCTTCTCCCTTGGCCAGAGTATGGCTGAAAAATCATCCGCATTGGCCAGTGCCCCGTCGCCCATTTCGTAGGCGAGCACCGGGTCGGGTAGGTCGAGTGTGTCACGGTTGAGGGTGGCCACCTGTTCGAGCAGGCGGCGCATGTCCGATCCGCCGACGGTCGTTTGCGTGGCCACACGCAGACGCAAATCGGTGATCGCCTGCACAAACCGACGCACCTTTTCCGCATCCGCCATGTTGGGGAACGTGGCTGATAATTGCTGGGTCTGTGCCAGTGCCAGCAACCCATCCAGCGCACCAACCAAAAGCGGTCGATAGCCCGCACTGCTCACATGCTGTGAACTGGTGCGTGCCAGGGCCGCTTCGAGCATGGTCATATCCACGCCGGTGAGCTGCTGTTCCCAGGTTTCGTTGCCAAAGGAAGGGGGGTCGAGGTTTTCCTTGCTCAGTCGCGTGGCCCGGGCGACGAATTGTTTTTTGAGCTCATCGGGCACATAGAGCCGCATGATGCGAATGTGTCGTTCGTTGCTGCGCACCGCAGCCCGATATTTTTGCGCTTGATCAAACAGCGCATCAAGCAATCGGTACAACGACAGGGCATCGAGCCACTGCCCTGATTGTTGCGCGGTTTGTGCCGCCGTTTCGGTCTTGCTGATGAGTTCCACCGCCATCGGGTTGGCGAGCGTGGCTGCGATATCCTCCGATACGCTGTGTGCGTCGATCAGGGCGAGCATGCCCTCCTCGATTTTGTCGGCTTGCAGGGCAGCTTTCATCTTCTCCCACGCAGCCGTGTACGACTCCCGGTTTTTATTCAGGCGTGTTTGTTCATGCTGCTCATGCTGTTCCAGCGAGCGCAGCAGCGCCAGGGCCACCGGGTTGTCGCTGGTCAGTCGTGTATCCGACCGCAGGGTTTGCAACACTTCCGCAAACCGACCCGCCTGTGCCAGTCCGGGTAACTCGCTCACCGTCACCGGTGCATTGGTCGCGGTCAGTGATTCGGGGGCCTGTGCCGCACTGCGCGCCGCCGTGCCGGGCAGCATCAGCGCAGCGCCCAGCAGCAGTACCAGCATCACCCAATTCCATCGGCGCAAGAATGTGCTCATACCGGAGGCATCCTGATTGATTGTGATTCGACAATCCGCCCATCATTGTAGTCGGTCATTCGGCATCACGGCTTTCACGCCGCAAGCACGATGCTATGCACGTTTCAACCCATCAACAGCAACCAAACGATACAACGGCACTCACGGACGGAATCGTTGCATCATCAAATCCTTGATGGATTTGTAATGTTTGTCATTGCCCGTGATCAACCTGTCATGATTTTCGATGACGGTCGCGGCGATGAGCGCATCAGGCATGCTCATGGCGATGGCCAATCCGTACTCTTCCATATAGATCGAGGCACGGTGACCGATGTTTTCCGTAAGCGGAAGTAGCGCAAAACGCAGATCGGACAAAAACGATTGGATGGCACGCACTTGGTTTTTGTCACGCGCGCCCTGCAACAGTTCCATGTACGTCACCACCGATATCGAGCGAGCCTTGGTTTGATCCACCACCGCAGCAGCCCTGACGTTGCCGCGTAAAACCCAGATGAGCACATCCGTGTCAAAAATCATGCTTCACTCCGCAAATCGGCCACGACGCAACTGGCGAACATAACCAGCCACATCACGCAGGTCATTCCGGTCGGCCCACAAACCAAAAGCGCGGTGCGCACTTGCACGCGACGCACCAACTTCCGTCACATCCTCCAACGGATGCATGATGGCTGCGGGTTTGCCGCGATACAGCAGCGTGATGCGTTCCTTGCGTTTCAAGGCGGTGATGATCTGCCCGGACTTTTTGCGCAAATCAACAAAAGTTGCCTTCATGATCGATCCTCCAAAAGTACACTTCAACTATACACTTATGATCGACACAATCAACCGGTGACATTTTGAGTTTCAACAAAAACACCCAGGCATAACCGTTGGGTCATGCCTGGGCTTTGATTGTTGTGATGCGTCAATTTGTCAAAGCGAGCGCATCAAATTCAGTTCGGTTTGCCGGCCGACTGCGGCTGCGCCACCCGGCGTTTGCGTTCATCGACTTCCAATGAACCATAGGTTTCTTCATAGCGTTGAATGGCCTGTTCGATGGCCATGTGCAGACGCTTGGCAGCCCAGGGGTTCATGATGATGCGCTGATCGACCTTCATCACCGCCGACTTGGGGCCGGTGGGGCGGAGCGGCCCCGAAAAGTCAAGCACCAGTTCCTCAGCCGAGCCACCCACACGCACCAGCGAGCTGTAGGTGGTCTGGGCATCGCTGTCGTCGATGCTGATCTGAATCTGATTGGCCTGCGCTGCCACGGATTCGAGCGTTTCCGAACCAAGGTCCTTGTTCACGTGAGTCCCCTTTGCTTACCAAGCGTTTAATGATCGGGTTCCCATTGAAACCCAGCCCCGTACTTTTCGGCTATTTCAAGTCGGTTGTCAAGTGTGAAACTTTGATTGGCAGCACAGCCGCTTTGATAGAAGTGGTCGAGTGGCCAAGTGGTCACGTGTCTGAACCAAGCCAAGAACGAGGCCGACAGGCCGAGGGCTTGGGTATTGCGGATGTCCAAAGTCACAGGTCCAAAGTCCAAAGTCATCAGAAAGAAGTGGTCGAGTGATTTTACATTTTGCTGTTGATTGAACGACCAATTCCGTAAATCACCAGATCGCCAAATCACCAAATCGCCAAATTCTCCAAACAGACGCGCTAAATCGCAGCACGCCAACTTCCGATTATGTCAACGGTTTCGTACTGATTTTTCAACCATGACATAAACAGTTATACTTGCGGCAATCAATCGCTTTATATCCACAAGGAGTCTTTTCATGGCCAACACCTGCATCGGCGCCCAACTTTACACCGCTCGTGATTACTGCAAAACCGCCCCCGACCTGGCGCAAACCCTCGCCAAGCTGCGCAAGATCGGCTACCAGGCCGTGCAAGTGTCGGGCGTTGGGCCGATTGACGCCAGGGAAATTGCCAAAATGCTTGACGGCGAAGGCATGGTCTGTGCCGCCACGCACAAGAACGTGGACGAAATGAAAAACACCTCCGCCATCCTTGATTACCATGCCGCGCTCAAGTGCGAATACACCGCCATCGGAGGCTTTGGCTTCGGCGGCAAAACCATGGCCGAGTGGAAAGCCTTCATCACCGAATTCAGCGCCATCAGCAAAACGCTCTCGGCCAAGGGCCTGCACATCGGCTATCACAATCACAGCCACGAGTACGCCAAGGTGGACGGCGTGGTCATCATGGACATGCTCGTCCGCGAACTTGCTCCGACCGTCTGGGTTGAGTTCGACACCTACTGGGTGCAGCACGGCGGAGGCGACCCCGCCGCCTGGATCGAACGTGTGGCAGGCCGCATTCCCTGCGTGCATTTCAAGGACATGTCCATCGATCAGGAACGCAAACACAAAATGGTCGAGGTCGGCAGCGGCAACCTCAATTGGCCCCGCATTCTGGAAGCCTGCAAAAAGGCCGGCGTGAAGTGGTACCTGGTCGAACGCGACTCCGGCGACCTGGACCCGATCGAAAGCCTGCGCATCAGCTACGACAACCTGCGCAAAATGGGCCTGAACTGATCAAAAATCCGTTTGATGCGTTTGCGTAAAACCACCGATGTCATCGGCGCTGTGATACAAAGCGGCGGATGGTATCCGCCGTCTTGATTGAGTTATTGATATGAGGGCTCTGAAAAATCCCTCTCCCCTTGGGAGAGGGTGGCCGAGTCTTCG
>CAZJMK010000097.1:0-9666 GCA_964547135.1 uncultured Phycisphaeraceae bacterium
AATTGGTTAATTGGTTAATTGGTTAATTGGTTAATTGGTTAATTGGTTAATTGGGCAGAATTTTATATGTCTTTTTCTTCCCGATTAACCGACCCACCGACTCACCGATTAACTACTCCGACCAGACGCAATCAATCGCGGCGCTAACTTAAAGCGCCGACGCAAAGCGTCCGCGCTAAACGTTTTGAATCACTTGATCACTTCATGCAATATCCAAGTCCTCGTCACTACGTTCCTCGTCCTTGGCTTGTTAAATCCGAAATTCGACGGCTTCAACAGCGGTTCTTCCCGCTAAATCCGAAATTCTCTCCGCATCATACCGCTTTGACTGCCTGTGCGGGGATGGGTTGATCGCCGGCACGGGGCGGGCTGCCGAAAAACACTTTCATCGCTTCGATCAATAACAACGCCGCCAACACGATCAACACCGCCGACGCCCAGGGTATCGGGTTGCTCGTCGCCAGGTTCAGTTTGCCTTGCGCGAAAAATCCCTGCTGCACAAAAAGCACCAAAGCCCACACGCTCATCACGTACATGAACACCATCGGCACACCCGTCACCAGCCACACCCACCATGCCCGGCGGGTGCGCCAAAGCCAAACGGTGACGCATAACAACGCCAGGGCGGCAAGCAATTGGTTGCTGGCTCCAAACAGCGGCCAGAACACGCGCCAGGCCGGCCTTGCTGCTCCGGTCACCGGGTCTTTGAGTGTTTGTGTCACAAACACCAAGGGCACCATGGCCGTGATCGCTGTGCCCAGCCAGCGACCTGTGCGACCGTTCCAACCGGTCAATTCCTGTATCACGTACCTGCCCAGTCGCGTACAGACATCCAGCGTGTCGTAAACGAAGGTCGTGAACGCCAGTAAACCAAACGAAAGTGCAAAGGCGGCGGGCACTGCGAACACACTTAAAAATTCCGCCAGGCCACGTGCGTAAATCAAATTCGGCCCCTGCCCCTTGGCCGCATCGGTGGTCAAAATCATCAAACACGCAAGCGCAAACACCGCCACCATGCCTTCGAGCAGCATCGTCCCGTAGCCGATCAGTTTGGCATCGGTTTCACAACGCAATTGCTTGCTGGTGGTGCCCGAGGCAATCAGGCAATGAAACCCCGAACAGGCGCCGCAGGCCACGGTGATGAACAGCAGCGGAAACAGTGTGCCCTGCCCTGCTGCTTCCCAGCCCAAAAATCGCTCGTACTGAATCGTCGGCCCTTTTTCAACCCAACCCAAAGCTGAACCGACGCCCAAAATGACCATGCCCGTCAGGCCGCCGAGTAATGCAACGTACAAAAAGTAACCGCCCAGGTGACCGCGTGGTTGAAGCAGTAACCAGACGGGCAACCCCCCTGCCACCAGGCAATACCCCAAAAGCAACACGTCCCACAGCTTGACTGCCTGTGCATCGCTGATGTTCAACCAACCGGCCAGGTCGATCGGCAGGTACTGCCCCGCCCAGATGGCCACGCCCACCAAAGGCAGAAAAATCACCGTCGCCCAGGTGTCACTCAGCTTGCCATAACGCATGAGTAAACCCATCGCCAAAGGTAATGCCAGGTACATGAGTGATGAGCCGGCGATACCCGCACCGGTGACGACCACGCCGTTGTCAAGGGTCTGTTTGCCGACGAAGGAGTTGGCGACGATGTCGGTGAACGCGACGATGATGTAAATCAGCGCCAGCCAGATGAACGCCAAAAACAACAGGTAGCTTCGCCGGGTCATGTGCTGACGCAGAATGTCGGCGATCGATCGGCCCTGATGTCGCAATGAGGCGACCAGTGAGGTGAAGTCGTGTACGCCGCCGATGAGGATGGAACCGAGCACAATCCATATCAGGGCAGGCCCCCAGCCGAACATGACACCGGCCAGTATCGGCCCGGCAATCGGCCCGGCTGCGGCAATGGCGGAAAAATGCTGGCTCATCAGGTACCCGGGTTTGATGGGCACAAAGTCAACATCATCGCGCTGGGTCACCGCCGGGGTGGTCCGCCTGTCATCCAGTTGCAACAACCTTGCCAGCAACCGCCCGTACCAGCGATACGCCAGCCAGAATAGAACGCCACAAACCCCCACCAGCGTGACCAATGTCATGCGAGATGACCTCCGAATGTGTTAGCATTATAGAGGGCATTGCCTGATGTGATAATGAGTTTGACGCCGTGCCCTTCAGGGCCGGATGGTTTTACATGTTGTTCGTAGAATCCGGGGCTAAAGCCCACGGCGTCATCGGTTACCTCATGCACACAACGAATGCAATATTCACCCCCTGACACGGAAATGTTGTTACAATAACCCTTCCGCCCTTTGATCGTGTTTCGTTCATGTTGAACGGACGATGCACGGGCGGAAAAATACAAGGCTCGACAAAACCTTGTCGGGCGACCCGAAATGTTCACTGCGTTGGTGAACCGGGTATGAAACATGAGTCCAAGGAACTCCTTTCCCCATGGTTGACAAGAATTTGATGGCCAGTCTGTCGGTTGATGATTCCGAAGCCGAGGCGATGCTGACCGCTGTGCTGGGTGCGGAATTCGCCAAGGGCAGCATGGATGCGGTGCTGGGCAAGACCGTGTCCGACCTCAAGCCCGGCGGCATTCTCAAAGGCAAAATCATCGGCAAAGCAGGTGACGGATACCTGGTCGATGTGGGCTTAAAGTCCGAAGGCATTCTCGAACAAAACGAATTTGATGAACCGGGCAAGGTCGAAATCGGCGACACGGTGGAAGTGTTGCTCGAAGAATTGGAATCCGAAACCGGGACGGTGAAAATTTCCAAGCGCAAAGCCGACCGCATTCGCGGCTGGGAACGCATCATCGAAAACAACAAGGAAGGCGATGTCGTCACCGGCAAGGTGCTGCGCAAAATCAAAGGCGGGCTGCTGGTCGATATCGGCGTACCGGTGTTTCTGCCTGCGTCACAGGTGGACATCCGTCGCCCGGCGGACATCGGCGAATATGTCGGTCAGAAGATCGGCGCGACGGTGCTGAAGATCGACAAGGAACGGCGGAACATCGTCATCAGCCGACGGAAGCTCATTGAGGATGAACGTTCGCGCAAGCGCAAGGAATTGCTGGGTGCGCTGCACGAGGGCGACATCGTCAAGGGCGAAGTCAAAAACATTGCCGACTTCGGCGTGTTCATCGACCTTGGCGGCATCGACGGTTTGCTGCACATCACCGACATGTCGTGGGGCCGGATCAATCACCCCTCGGATATGGTCAAAATCGGGCAGCAGATCGAAGTCAAGGTGCTCAACATCGACCGGGACAAGGAAAAGATCGCCCTGGGCCTCAAGCAGAAGGAACTGTCGCCCTGGGAGGACATCGAGAAGAAGTACCCGGTCAACACCCGCATCAAGGGCGCGGTGACCAACATCGTGTCGTACGGTGCGTTTGTGAAACTGGAAGACGGCGTCGAAGGCTTGGTCCACATCAGCGAAATGTCGTGGACCCGCCGGGTGAATCACCCCAGCGAAGTGCTTTCGGTGGGCGTGGAGATCGACGTGGTGGTGTTGGAGATCAACAAGGACAAACAGGAAATCAGCCTGGGCATCAAGCAGACGGAAGTGAATCCGTGGGATTTGGTGGCTCAGAAGTATCCGCCGGGCACGGTGGTCGAGGGCAAGGTTCGCAACCTGGCCAGCTACGGTGCGTTTGTGGAAATCGAACCGGGGATCGACGGCCTGCTGCATGTGTCGGACATCAGCTGGACCAAGAAGATCAGCCACCCCAACGAAGTGCTCAAGAAGGGCGACACCGCCCGCTGCGTGGTGCTGGAAGTGGATCAGGAAAAGCAGCGCATCAGTCTGGGTTTGAAGCAGATGTCGCAGGACCCGTGGGTGGAGGCGATTCCGAGCCACTATCAGCCGGGCATGATCGTCCGCGGCAAGGTGACCAAGATCACCAACTTCGGCGTGTTCGTCGAGTTGGAGGAAAGTTTGGAAGGGTTGCTGCACATTTCGGAGCTTTCGGACCACAAGGTGGAGAACCCCGAGGATGTGGTGAAGGTCGGGCAGGATGTGGAAGTGAAGATTTTGCGTGTCGATATGGACGAACGCAAGATCGGCCTGTCGCTCAAACGTGCCCAGTGGACCAGCGACACCACCGCCAACCCCGGCGTGCTCAGCGCCGTGGCCAACGCCCCGGTGACTCCGGTGAAGAAGACCAAGTCGGACAGCCTGATGGGCGGCATGGGCGAAGGCGGAGCCTTGGGTACCGACAAAATCTTCTTCGGCCCCGGCGGCACCAAGCCCGGGAACTAAGGAGAGTGGTCGAGTGAATGTGATTTCGAATTTCGAATTTAGCGTGAAGAACCGCTGTTGAAGCCGTCGAATTTCGGATTACACAAAACCCCGATCAATGATGAAGGTTGAACAATCACTGCCTGTGGTACGACCGCGTGCCCCAGGCAGTTTTTATTTTCCGCAGATGATTGACAAAGAGCCGATGACGCCGAGGGCTTTAGAGCATTTTCAGTTCGAGTGTAGCGTCTTGCGCCCCTCTCCCTCCGGGAGAGGGTGGCCGAGTCCCCCCGGGGGCGAGGCCGGGTGAGGGCGCTGATTGAAATACAGCGCATTCGATAGATTATCACCGCAGACGCCCTCACCCTAACCCTCTCCCGGAGGGAGAGGGGGTTGATAGCCAACACCACATGTACTCAAAATGAAAAAGGCTGTTCCGCTCGTGGCTCTGATCAACAACCGAGTTTGCCAAGCTGACCCATCGCCTGTGCCAACATGCCCATGCCCATCGGCGATATCACGCGATACGTTCCGCGCTGCAGGGGTTCGCCGCCACGGTTGCTCTGCGTCACACCATCGAGCAACCCGTCGGGCGTCAGGTGTGCATACAACCCGCGCACGGCTCGATTCGCCGACTGTGCAGCCACGTCGGGCAACAACCCCAGTACGGTTCCCTGTGCCAATGCCGCTGCGATGCCTGCCGAGCCTGCCGTGTCCGGCCCGCAATTCACATCATCCAAAAACGCATGCCACAAGCCCTGCTGGTTTTGATACTTCATCGCCCACGTCGCCACGCGCCGCAATTCATCACGCAGGTCACCCACCGGCATCGACGCCCCCACCACTTCCAGCGTCCGCGTCAGCCCCAGCATGTACCAGGCCACCCCCCGGCACCAATTGGTAAACGTGTGCGAACCATCCGTGTGCCAGCGCAGGTGCAAGCCCTTGTCATTCACCAAATGATCACGACGCACCCGCAGTTGATCCAGCGCCCGCAACAAGGCTGATTCATTTTGCTGCATCACCGCAAGCAGTGCCATCGGGTATGCCACGGTGTAACTGCCCTCGGCTGAAAGCGTGTTGGCATCACGCACCATGCCGTCATGTTGTGTCCGCAAACGGTCCCAAAACTCCCACACCAGCGGCATAGCCGGATGCTGCGGTTGCAAACGCCCCAGGGCTGCGAACATCAGGGTTGATTCAATGCTGTCCAGCCGACCATCATGCACCCGGCTGCGCGGGTCTTCAAAAATCAAACGTCCGTCATCCGTGAAAAATAATCGTAAATGTTCCGTCATCGCAGTCTGATAGCCGCGCCCGGGCCAAAGGTGGTGCAAATCCCACTGACCATCGAGCACGCAACCTTCCATCCAGCCAAACGGCTGCACACAACCAAGCCCCTCCATCTGCTGCAAAAAAGCCTGCACCGGTTGCGCGTCCTGCTCCGCCACGAGCACATGCGGTGACAACACCGCCGGTAACTTTGTTGCTGGTGAACCCTCGGTAAAAAACCACCATGGGCCGGTGCCTTCAACCATGCTCAGCGTCAATCCCTGTTGCGCCGCCTCGACCATCTGCGTCGCGGACAATTGCACTTCCACCGTTTGAATGGCCGGGGTGAAACGCAAATCAAAACCGCCCATCACCTGACCGGACACCCCCGCCTTGACCATCACTCGTTTGTTTTCACGACTGTCAATCGCACTGGTCAAACGCAACCGCCCCGGCTGACCACGCACCGCCGACGTCGGCAACTTCAAACGTACTGTCGCATCACCACTGCCGCCGACACCCCCCACTGCCACGCCTGCCCAACCAAACGGAATACGCAAACCCTCCGGCAAAGCCGTCGCACCAGTCGCCTCCACCTCCAACAATTCATACACTTGCATCATTGATATCCCGGTGCGAATTAGAGCTATTTTCATGATTCTTTGGAATACAGCTTGCCTTTATTCTGTCCCCTCTCCCTCCGGGAGAGGGCTAGAGTGAGGGCGTCTGGCCTTCCCCACGTTTGCCCGATACTCCAAAGACACGCCCTCACCCGGCCTCGCAGACTCGGCCACCCTCTCCCGGAGGGAGAGGGGGTCCAAGCAGTCTGGTTAATTGTGCAAATTGCTCATGCCATCATCCGTCCGCTCAGCTTTTCATCTTCCACCGACCCGACGCATCCGCTGCGATGTTCACTACCTGTTTGCTGTGCGTCTCCTCCACCTTCATCTTCAGCGTAGCCGGGTCCAGTTGCAAGCGCCAGCAGGGGTTGTTTTTCAAACCCGTGACCTCCGTGATGCCGTCCGGCTGCTGATGCATGTGCCAGTCAGCCACCGTGCCATAACCATCGACGATCATCACATGCACAGCCACCCTCTGCGTCGTCGGCTGCTTCTCCGTCCAGCGCACCAACATCCCGCTGCCCGGCTTACCTTCACCCGTATGATTGGGCAGACAGTGATACGCATCGTGCATGTACGCAAAACGCACCGGGTCTTTGCGTGCACCGCTGAGGTTGATCATTTTCATGCCCGCATTGCCCCGCCGGGCGACCAAACGATCCTCGCCGATCCACTTGATGTCGAGCTGGTCATCACGGTTGTTGAGCAGCCAGTTCCGGGTCGTCGTCACCGGCTCATCACTGGTAATGCTGTCGATCACAAACAACACATGCGGCCCACACAACACACAAAAGCGCGTGAAGTTGCTGATCGGTCGGCCATAGGTCTTTGCCACTTCCGATCCGATCACCGTCACCTGTCCGCACTGCCCGGCCAGCAAACGCACGGCTCCGCGATCAATCGGCTCACCCACCACCCCATTTTTCATGTAGCGCGCATACTCAGTGCGCTGTTCCAACAAGCGTGGCCGAGGTTGCCCTTCCACCCAGCCGGTGGCTTGCGCACTGGTAAAAGTGCAGGTGTTATGCGTGGCACTGGCCACATCAAATTGATGAATCAAATTGCGATAGCAACAATGTCCCGCATCCACCAGCAATCGTTCCTGATTGTGTACCAGTATGAAACTGTTGAGGTCGCCATGGGTGTGACCGGGGCCATACATCGGCTCACCACCGCCGTGAAACCCAAGCACCGTGCGACCGTTCCACGCATCGCGCGCAATCACATCCCCGCAGCCAAACGCCTGCATCGTCGGCAACTTCGCCTGCGTGGGTGACAGTGCCTCGGCTGCCTGCACATACAACGGCAAGGCCATGAACCCGAAGTGATTCACAAGCCCGAAGCTGGACTGATCCATCGGGCCTTGGCCCAACGGAACCCCATAAACGACATCAAACAACCAGCGAGCCAACCCTGCTTCCACCGGCATCGCCTGCCTTGCCCGACTGGCCACATGCAACAGCAACTCCGCTGTGGGGCGAAAGATGGCAGCGCTGTCGTTGAAGTTCAAAGCCCGCGAACGCACACCCGGCCAGCCGCTGAGCTGCTTCATATACAAATGGCTGTACACCGCCCAGCGAACATACCCCGCATACCGCTGCATCGGTATCAAATTCGCCCAGCGCTCGTCATATCGACGCAATGCTTCGATACTGAGTATCGCGCAGTTGAGTGCGTAGTTGCCGTATTGCAGTGACTCGGCGTAACTGCCATCGGGTTGAAAACACTCCATCGCCGGGGGCAGTTCACGGGCTGCGCGCTCGATCATGGGTTGATCGCCCAGCACCGTTGCGGACACAGTCAGCCCTGCCAACAGCACCAGTCGCCAGTTGGCGATTTTTGAGCTGTATTCCAACCAGCGCACACACATCGGCATACCGCGCTGCCGCAGCAACTGTTTCACTTCATCCCGTTCCGAATCCGTCAACACGGTCGGCGCCAGGTCGAGCACCACCGCCAAGGCCCAGCAAATGTGGGCTGTTTCCAGGTGACCAATCTGCACATCATCGCCCCCGGCTTTGTGCAACCGATATTCCGGGCCGACCCAGTCCGCCACCGGTCTTCGTGCAATACTCAATGTGACATCACGCAACCAGACGGCCAATGTGGGTGAAGGTTTCAAGGCATGCGCCATGGCCGCATCCGTCAGGTACTCGGCTACGACGCGCCACCAGTCCACATCGTCCTCTGGCGACATCAGCCCCGGTTTGACAGCCCGCTGTTCAGCTCGTCGATTGAGTGCCCAATACATATCCGTCAGCCGGGCATCCCGCGGCGTATTGCACAGCACAGCTCGCTCCGAATCCGTCAGAAATAGTGACATTAACAGCCCCTTTCGTAAATGATCGACGACATCGCAATGAGTAGGTTCTTCTTGTATTACCGCGTGCATTGTTCTGTCCCCTCTCCCTTCGGGAGAGGGTTAGGGTGAGGGCGTTTCTGGCGATTTCATCAGGGCTAATTGATGGTATTTACCTTTTTTAGCCCCCGCCACGGAGAGGTCTGCTACTCCCCCGGCCTTTTCATTTGGTCTTGAAAAATTCCCACGGCTCAAACACCACATCATGCACCACCATGTGCTTTGGCCGACTCGCCACAAAGCAAATCATTTCCGCCACATCCTCCGGTTTCAAAAATTTTTCATGCGGCACCGGTCGATCGCCCCAAAAACCCTTGGTGCTCGTCGAACCGGGACTGATGATGCTCACCTTCACGTTGGCCTGCTTGGTTTGCATTGCCAGCCCGCCGCTGATCATGTTGAGCGCTGCCTTGGCGGCACAATACGCCGGCGCATTGGGGTTGGGGGTTTTGCCCGCAATCGAACTCATGCTGATGATCAGCCCGCCGCGCTCGGGGTTGCTTTGTTGAATGAAATACTTGGAGCACAAAAACATACCCTTGACGTTGACATCAAAAATGCGCTGATAGTCCGCCAGGTTCATTTCCCAGATTTTGGCAGGCACACTCATGCCCGGCACATTCACCAGCACATCGATGTACCCAAGTTTTTCCTTCGCCTGTGCTACTGCGGCACTGACTGATTTTTCATCCGTAATGTCGGCAGCAACCGCGCCGGCATTGGGGCCTAACTCTTTGGCCAATGCCTCCAGCTTGACCGCATCCACATCGCTCACCACCAGTTTCGCCCCCTGGGCTGCGAGCTTGCGCACCAGCGCACCACCGATACCCCCACACGCCCCGGTCACAAAAAAAGTCTGTTCCGCAATGCGACTCATAGCCAAACTCCTTCAGGCTGATAATGGTTCACTGAACCTTTGTTTTGACACAATCACAATCGCCCATAATCCCCTGCGCAACGACCAAAAAAATCGTGTCGCCAAAACAATCCGCCATCACATGATTTTCCGTACTTGGCGACTTGGCTTCTTGGCGCCTTGGCGTTATCCGTGTTTCTGTATTTCGCAATCCGACGGTTTCAACAGCGGGGCCACCCGCTAAATCCGAAATTCGATATCACTCCCCCGGCTTCACCAGCACCTTGCCGCTTACCGTTCCCGCCAGGCTGCGC
>CAZJMK010000098.1:0-9412 GCA_964547135.1 uncultured Phycisphaeraceae bacterium
CGAGTGGCCGAGTGGCCGAGTGGCCGAGTGGCCGAGTGGCCGAGTGGCCGGGTGGCCGAGTGGCCGAGTGGCCGAGTGGCCGAGTGGCCGAGTGATTTTATCGATGGTAAGTGGACGTGAATCATGGCCAAAGTCAAGCGATATGAAGACTTGATCGCTTGGCAAAAAAGCATGCAATTGGTGGTGGATGTGTATCGAGCGACAACCAAGTTTCCAACCGACGAAAGGTTTGGGTTAACGCAACAACTGCGTCGTGCTGCGGTGAGTGTGCCTTCGAATATTGCCGAGGGATGGGGTCGTCGGTCGCGTCCTGACTTGATTCGTTTTTTGGAACTGGCCCGTGGTTCATGCTATGAAGTTCAAACGCAATTACGTATCTCTGAGCGACTGTCGTACATGGAAAAGGATCATCCGATTCACGAATTGACTGCCGAGGTAGAGCGTGTGCTCACCGGACTGATTGAATCTTTGCGAGCCAAAGGTAGTTCAACTTGATTCTTCGCACTCGGCCACTTGGCCACTGGGCCACTTGGCCACTTCATTGAGGCCTTCATGAAAATCGAAACCAGCGAAATCGTCAATGTCATCAAACAGGAAGTTCAGCGTTACGCCACGCAGTTGGACGTATCGCAGGTCGGGCAGGTGATCGAGGTCGGCGACGGCATCGCCCGCATTTACGGGTTGTCGCAGGCCATGGCCGGGGAAATGCTCGAATTCGAAGCCGCCGGAGGTGAAAAAATTTCCGGCCAGGTCTTCAACCTCGAAAATGACATCGTCGGGGCGGTCATCTTCGGTGACTACCTCAAGGTCAGCGAAGGGGCACAAGTCCGTTCCACCGGGCAATTGCTTTCCGTGCCCGTCGGCGACGGCATGCTCGGTCGCGTGGTCAACGCCTTGGGTGAACCCATCGACGGCAAAGGCCCGATCAAGAGTGCCGAGCGTCGCAAGGTCGATATCATCGCCCCGGGCATTGCCGAGCGTCAGCCGGTGAAGCAACCATTGCAAACGGGCATCAAGGCCATCGACAGCATGATTCCGATCGGTCGTGGTCAGCGTGAACTGATCATCGGCGACCGCAAGACCGGCAAAACCACCATTGCCATCGACACCATCATCAATCAGAAATACACGCACCAGACCGATCAGCCGGTGTTCTGCATTTACGTCGCGGTGGGCGGGAAGGAATCGACCGTGGCTGCCACGGTGGAAACGCTGAAAAAATATGGTGCGATGGATTACACCATCGTGGTCGTCGCCAGCTCTGCTGACGCTGCCCCGCTGCAATACATTGCGCCCTACACCGGCTGCACACTGGGCGAATTTTTCATGTGGAAGGGCAAACACGCCCTGTGCATTTACGATGACCTTTCCAAACAGGCGGTGGCGTACCGTCAGTTGTCGCTTTTGCTGCGTCGTCCGCCGGGACGTGAGGCTTATCCGGGCGACGTGTTTTACCTGCACAGCCGACTGCTGGAACGTGCGACGAAATTGAGTGATGAAAACGGGGGCGGGTCGCTGACCGCATTGCCGATCATCGAAACGCAGGAAGGCGATGTGTCCGCCTACATTCCGACCAACGTGATTTCGATCACCGATGGTCAGATTTACCTGCAACCGGAATTATTCTTTGCGGGTGTGCGACCTGCGGTGAACGTGGGCATCAGTGTCAGTCGTGTGGGCGGCAATGCACAGATCAAGGCCATGAAACAGGTGGCCGGGTCGCTGCGTTTGGACCTGGCGGCTTACCGTGAACTCGAAGCGTTCGCCCAGTTGGGTACCGAACTGGACAAGGCGACGCAAAAGCAACTGGACCGCGGGGCACGCATGGTGGAGTTGCTCAAGCAGCCGCAGTATCAGCCGATGGACGTGGTGGACCAGGTGTTGCAGATTTTCGCCGCCAACAAGGGTTTGTTTGACGACCTGCCGATTGCCCAGGTGCAGCCGCTGGCCAAGGCACTGGTGGATCACTTTGCCGGTGCGGGCAAATTGCTGCGTGATGAGCTGGTGAAGAAGCAGGCGTTTGACACGACGCTGGATGAAAAAATCACCGCTGCCCTGCGCGAGTTCAAGGCCACGTGGGCCGCGGCGAACAAGGCGAAGTGACTGGATGCGGTTCGTAACAGAATTGGTGTTTTGAACGATAGACGAATTAGTCCATTCAGTATGGCTCAGGGGTATGTGATCGGTCCCCTCTCCCACCGGGAGAGTAAGAGTACTCGCTTCGCTCGTATCCGGGTGAGGGCGTGACTTGTCATGGACAAATGATTGATTTAAGGTTTTTAATCAATCGCGCCCTCACCCGGCCTCGCAGACTCGGCCACCCTCTCCCGGAGGGAGAGGGGGTTGAACCAATGCCCGCCAATGATCAATGAATCATGCGTATCGCTCTTGGTGTTGATCCAACCAGTCGCCTATTGGCAAACGCGAGGCAGCCATGGCTCAGTTTCAACGCATACTGACGCTCATCGTCGCCCTGCTGCTCTTGGCAGGCGGGGTGTTCGTCGGTTGGACGTTTCATCAAACCGCCTCAGCCCCAGCCCGGTTCACGCATCAATCGACAGCCCTGCGTCTGGAAGAAGTGCAGCGTCTGGCGGAACTGGTCGTGTTGCGCGTGCCCATCAGTGATGTGCAGACCGCAGCCCTGGCTGGGTTCACCGGTTCGACCAGTGTGGTGCTGATCGTCAAGGGCGATGTGGTCATCAGCACCGACCTGAGCAAAGCCCAGTTGCTGGACGTGAATGAACAAGCCCGCAGCGCACGTTTGGTGCTGACGCAACCACAGGCAGGGCGACCTCGGTTGGACCATCAGGGCACACGGGTGTATCGCGTCGATCGCACCGGGTTGTGGGCGATGTTTCCCGGACCGGCTGCCGAGGGCGCGGTGATCGATCGTGCCATGCAACAGGCGCAGGTGTACCTGCAACAGGCCGCCAGTCAGCCCGCACTGATTGCACAAGCGCGTGATCAAACGCAATTGGTGCTGACCCGATTTTTCAGCGCGATGGGTTGGCAGGTGACGATTGAGTTTCGGGATTGAGGAAGTGATCAAGTGGTCAGGTGATGCAAAATGTTTAGCGCGGACGCTTTGCGTCGGCGATTGAAGCTGGCGCATGATCTGAACATTACGCGGACATCGATTACAGACACGATGGCCCCTGAGCTTGATCAGTAGTTCAGCATCAAAAAAAAGGGCGAGCCGTCGAACCAGCATGGGGGGGTCGGGAATGCTGATTCCAACGGTCTCGCCAGTAAGTATATCGCATTAAACCATCCAAAGATTTGAAAGAAAGGCATCAGTATTTGCGATATCAGTCTTTTGCCTGAGTCTGATATTGTTGCACAGCGTTTTGTAACCGTTGGCTCACCAAATCGCGCAGTTTGGCGGGTTTGAGCACTTTGACCTGATCGGCGTAGCCACAGACCCACCAGCCGATTTCCGACAAGCCGTCCACGTGAAACTTCATGATACATCGGCCGTCGTGGGTGATCGTGTGTTCCTGCGTCGGGTGCCAGCGAACCTCACTCACATTGGTCGCCACCATCGGTCTGAACTCAAGTTCCACATGAAACAATCTGCCTTCGGGGTTCAACTGCCAGGCCAGGCCGAGTTTGTCGGAAACGTGAAACCGTCGCGGACGGGTAAACTTCACCTCCATCGGCGTAACGCTGATAAACCGTGCCAACTTGAGCACCCGCACTTCGTCAAACCGATGCACCCGACCCAGCACGTACCACGCCCTGCCCGCAAAGTGCAACGCATACGCATCCAACATGCAACGCATCGGCTGCTTCTCCGTCGGGCTTTGATACTCAAACTGACATCGTCGCTTTTCATCAATACAACGCTGCAACACCGGGTAAAACTCGCTCTCCTTTTCACTGGCGCACTGTGCTCCCGGATCGATCGACACATTGGCCAGTAAATCGGAACAAGCCTGGCGAATCGGTTCGGGAACGGTCACCAGCAATTTGCTCACGGCTGAAAGTGCCTGTCCGATGTAGGGGCGATGGCGTTGCGCTGCGGCCGTTTTGGTGATCAGCAGCAAGCCCAGCGTTTCAGGCACGGACAAATTCACCGCAGGCAGAAAAAAATGTTGGGCGATGCGATAGCCCTGACCTTCCTTGAAATATACCGGCACGCCCGCCACCTGAAGCATTTTCAAATCACGGTACAACGTTCGCCGACTGATGCCCAACTCGGCTTGAAGTTCACGATGATTTCGCGCTCTGCCGCTTTGCAGAATCGTGATCAGACGCAGTAAACGTTGAATACGCTGGGTTTCCATCGCGTCATCAGTGTAGTCACCTACCGGAAAGATTGGACGGTACCGGTGTCATAGGTGTGGCACTGGTTTTTCAAACCTCGCTTACAGTAATCGCACCGAGCCTTTCCAGGGCAGGGTTAGGGCGACAGGGATACAACAGGGGTTTGTCGCAGCAACCGACTCCGGGGGATCGATTCCGGGGGTATCTTCCGGGGGCCGGGGCCGGGGGGCATAATTCCGGGGGCCGGGGCCGGGGGCGGGGGTTCATTCTTGGGGATAACCCAGGCACAACCTTTCCATGATGCAGGGTTGTGGGCTGGGTTATCCATTGCGCGTGTAGCCCAGCCGCCCTCGGCTGGGTGAATCAACGCCGCCGATGTCATCGGCTGTCCGGTGATCAACCCAATCGGGTGCAACCGGCAACTTGTTGCCAGTGCATTGATGGACGTTGACCACACGGGCAGACAAGCTGCCAGTGGCACCCGGCGGATACCATCCGCCGCTTTGTCAACCACACCGCAGCGGTGCATCATCATTCGGTTCGTCGCATTTAGCCCCCGGTCATTGACCGGGGGCCAAGTGTCAGCAGACAGGCTGGTAGAACTCCATTCGCACCCAACCCCACGACGAGGTCACCCCGACGGCAGTGTCACGCAGACCTTTGCCCCTCACACCGGCTGCGCATCTTCCAGATAAAACACCCCGCGACGCTGGTTGATATCGTTGCTGAGGTGGTAATGTATATCCGGAACTAATTCCAGAATAATCAACTCCGTCGGCTCTGTTCGAGCATCTGTTGTTGACACAATACGAAAATCCAGACTGGTCACCCCCGAATCCATTGTGTACATATGCAAGTTTTGCGGGCCATAGGACGATTGATAATAATTGTATTTAGACAAGCCAATATAATAATCTTCCCTATCGCGTTCATTGCTCGCCATCGGTTGGTTTTCCGAATATACAGACTTGAACTTTATCTGGAATGTATGATCCGTCGCGCCTGCCCTGTGAATACGGAAATAGGCTGCATTATTCACAGTCTGGCCAACAGGTTTTTCTCGCAAAGTATTGTCTAATACCTCCAACCAGATTCTGGGTTTGTTGTCTTGTATTTGTATCGTCGCTATCTTTTCAGCCCCATTGCCAGAAAGATGATAGTTTGAACTTTTTTTCAAAAATAGTACCGCCGTTTCCGTTGGTTCCACCTTTCCTTCAAATTCATCCACCGGCACCACGGTGACATCCACATACAACACATCCGCGGGTATTACCACATGATTGGTTTTCGTTTTCAATACCGTATTACCCACCTTCAGGTAATAGTCCCACATGTTCACGTCATCGCCTCGGACAGCAGTACCGGCCACAGTGAATTCCACCGAGAGCGCAACGCCGGTCAGGCCGCTGCGACTGATTCGGAATACCGCGGGATTGAGTGGTTCACTTGCCCCGGTTTCCATCGCTTGTGCATCGATTGCCGTGACCCGGACCGTCGGCTCGTTGTCCACAATGCTGATCACCGCCTGTCGCTGTGCGACCGCTGTGGGCAACGCATAAGCACCGTTGGTTGATAGATTGAATGCCACGTTTTCAATCGTTTCGACATGGGTGTCATTCAGCGGCAACACCAGCACATCCACATACGATGCGCCGGCGGGAATGGTGAAGCTGCGATCTCTGGCAGACAGCACGGTATCACCGACTTTGAGCAGATAGTCACCCGACAATCCCAGTTCGGTGCGTATGGCTGGACCTGCGGTGGTGAAATAAACCGTCATCGGCCGATCGGTCGGGGCGTTGCCGGTGCTGATACGGATGATGCCGGGGTTGGGTGTCTGACCGGGCATGGTCTCCGCTGCGGTGGAATCAATCCACTCAAGGGTTACCATCGTTGCAGTACCCTTACCGGTCAGGGCGATGGTATAGTTTGACTCATCCTGATCATAGTTACTGATCTTCAGGGTGGCGTTACGAACACCTGCTGCGGAAGGCTTGAAGGTGACGGGAATGGTAATGATATGGTCATCGGATTCCGTGATTTCACCCACCACAAAGTCCCCGGCATGGGCCCCGGTGATTTTCACCAGGTCATGCCCCGGGTAAAGGTCCATCAGTCTGGTACCTTGCGGGCCGACGTTGTGCAGTGTGAAGGTATGAGTCACTTGTTCACGGGTGGAGAGTGAGCCGAAGTCCGTACCATCGATCAGACTGGGGGTCTTGTCGCCATGAGCGATGGCAACTCCCTTGCCGCGCAGGTCAGCTTCGGGAACAAGCACCTCCCGCACCCGGCAATAAAGAATATGGGTCAGATCGTCAATTTCATGTTGTTCGCCAGCCGACATCTGGGCATAGGTTTCTGTATAGTATTCCCAACGGAACTTCTGATAGTTCCATCTCCAACCATCATCAAGGATGCCGTTGCCGTTGGGATTGGTAAACATCACCCGCTCTTCCCCGGCTTTGATACCCTGCAGCATACTTGCATACTCCCAGGGTATATCATTCGTCCACGGACGGACCAGCACCGGGGTATTCTGCGGATTCAGCGAGGTGTAAAGAATCGTCCCATCGGCTTTGGTCTGCATCATGTCCATCAGCAGGGCGGAACCATCGGTGATGGGCAGCCCGGTTCCCGGTTGGATGGTGGCATACTCAGTGTAACCCGATGATATGTACTGCGTCGGAGAAGTCTTGCGGGAAACTCCCGTCCCCTGAACCTGAAAACGGTAGATCGGCGTACCGGGATCGTTGCTATGAATCTCAACCGTCGCCTTGCGCAAACCATTGGCGGAGGGGTTAAACCGCAGGACCCGCTGGCCCGAACGATTTTCCACCGTGAAATCCCTGGCCGCCGGCCCGGTGATTGAAAAATACGCGCTGAGCGGGTACTCGCCGAGGTTGCGCAGTTCAAAACTCCGCGTGACCGAGCCGCGGTTGGTAGTCATATGACCCATGTCGGTGAAGTCGAGGAACCAAGGCGTGGTATCGTTGTTGGCGATCCGCTGACCGTTGCCAAAGACCGCCAGTTCCGGCGGAGCCTGGACCTTGCCCTCCACCCGAAACCGCAACACCGGCTCCACCGGCGAGTCGGTGGTGATACGCACATGTCCGGTCTTGGTGCCGGGCGTCAGGGAATATAGCTGCAGGATCAGAATCATTCGTTCCCCGGGCGCCAGGGTGGCCTGCGGCGCCTTGACCAGCACAAAGCCTTCGGGCAACTCCACGTTTTCGATGTGCAATACTTCATCGCCGACGTTGGTGATGGAAATCCCCTGAGCGTCCGACCTGCTTCCCACGATGACCGAGTCAAATTGCGTTCCAAAATACCTAAAGGGAGGTTCATCAGGTAAAATCAGATCATTATCGAAATCATTCCGTCCGTCGTGGTCATCGTCTTCGTCCCATTCCATGTAATGATGCACCACCCCTTTGGCCGGCTTTGCGAAGAAGGGATTGGGCAACACAAAAATATCACTGCTGCCATTGTTGTCGCCGGTCACCAAATAATCATCATCGCAGGAGAAGATCAGTGTGCTTCCGTCCGCGGAGATATCGATGGTTTCCAGGAAGCCGGAGGAACTATACTTTTGCGGATCATTGCCATCCCAGGTGATACGAATCGGTTGGAACTGTCCGGTCAGCGTATCCAGTACACCGCCGTAAACGTTGTCAAAGTATCCCCTTGGCCAGTACGGTTCCGATGGATCACAAATGCTTAACACCACATATCGGCCGTCCGCACTCATGGAGACAAATTCACTGAAATAGTCCAGGCGTTGGACATAACCCCCCTGATTCTCGGCGCTCAACCATTGACGCTCGTCCGTTTGCAGGTCGTAATAGTAAACATCATTTCGGTCGTGATAGTACTCACGGTTATAATAGGCTGACGTGATGATCAAAGCGAGTTTGCCGGCGTCCGCGGTGATCGAGATTGCACGTTGGATGGCTTCGAACTTGGTAATCGGAACATCAAGCCTGCGCGTGGCCTCTGTTTGCAGATCATGGATGTAAACATGATATTCGCTGTGATATGAACTCGCCGTTTCGTTGTAAAATGTGGTTTCGCCATAATAGGCCAGGTATCTTCCATCCGGAGTAATGGTTGGCTGATGGATAAAATGGTTATATCGTTCATAGCCCGGCATTGGGTCGTAAGTCCAATCCAGGTCCAACTCTCGACTGATGCCCGTTTGCTGGTCATCAATCACAACGCCGTCACGAGACAAAGCGTATGGCTCGGCATTCTCGTTGGTGTGGACCTGGTAGTCCGTGAATATATATCCAACATAACGGCCGTTGCCGCTGATGAATGAGTTCGGCCCAATGGAATTGAACAGCGAATCATTTCCATTGACCCGCCGGGTTTGGCCGTTCTGCCGATCATGCACGAACACATCGGTCAGGCCATTGGTGTCGTCGGGGACTAAATTGGAAGCATCGCTTTGAAAGACGACATACCTGCCGTCGTGACTGATGGATGGTTCATAGCTATATCCGTTGGCCTGTGAACCATCCGAGGCAACGCTCACCCGGGTGGTGATACCGGTTTGGCGATCGTGAACGAAGATGTCACGGCTACCATTGGTATCGTCGCTGACCAGATCGGAAGCATCACTCTCGAAGCTGACATACCGCCCATCGCCGCTGAGTGCGGGGTTGTCACTATCTCCAGAAGCGTCGGAACCTTGCGGGTTGACACTGACCCGTTCGAGGTAATGGTTGCCAAAAAGCAGCGGATCGGGGGTGTAATAGTTTGGAAGGGAACTCCAACTGCCCCAGAAAGAGGCCGCCGAAAGCACCCTTCGGCTCTCCAGCAACTCCATCGGCTGCCAGGGGGGTGAATGCTTCGAAGTTGTGGAAGCAGCAACTCGGCGGGCGGGGCATTGCCAGCCACGCTTGCCTGTGAGCGCACTTTTCAACCACCCGGACCAGGAAGGACGCTTTGCCATGGGACCCCCCGAAGCAGGAATCGAGGTTATGATTCAATCAGAAGCGACAACACAAGACTATAATACCCCAAAATATCCAATAATACCAACTAAAATGTCAGAGTCATTTGAGTCCTCTGAAAAATCCCTCTCCCCCTGGGAGAGTTGAAAACCTCGCCGTGGCGGGGCAGGAGACCTGCTTCGCAGTAGGAG
>CAZJMK010000099.1:0-9234 GCA_964547135.1 uncultured Phycisphaeraceae bacterium
GAGGGCGGAAGAGCGTTTGATCGTACTGTATTTCAAGGCCTTTTCTTCATCGGCCCTCACCCAGCCTCGAAGACTCGGCCACCCTCTCCCAAGGGGAGAGGGATTTTTCAGAGCCCACTATTTTGTTCACCCGTTCGCCACGAACACAAGGTATCCCTCATGACCCAATCCCCCAATTCCCCCGGTTCCCCCGGTTCCCCCGATCCTTCAACAGGTCGTAGCCCGATGGACCCATCACCGCTTCCGCCGCCACCGCCGCCGTATCAAGGCTCAGGGCAACCCATGGGCATGATTCCGCCACCCTATTACCCCCCGCCGCAGCCTGCCCCCAAACGTTCGGGCATTTTGGCGCGCTTGGCCACCGGTCTGATCACCTCCATCCTGCTCGGCTCGATTGCGCTGAACATCTGGCTGGGCGCGTTCTTTGCCTCCTCCATGAAAGTCGGCCCGCACGAAGTCACCTTCAGTGAAGGCGATGCCACCCGCCGCATCGTCATTCTGCCCATCACCGGCACCATCGGCGACGAAAGTGCCTCATTCGTCCGTCAGTCGTTACGTGCCCTGCGCACAGCCGGCAAACCCGAAGCCTTGATTCTCCGCATCGAATCGCCCGGCGGAGGTGTCGGCGCTTCCGATCGCATCTGGCACGAAATCGAAAAATATCGCAACGACACCGGCGTACCCATCGTCGCCAGCTACGGGGATGTCGCCGCCAGCGGTGGGTATTACGTTTCGTGTCATGCCGACCACATTTTCGCCGAGCCGACCACGCTCACCGGGTCCATCGGCGTGATGTTCATGTCCTTCAACGTCGAATCGCTGATGAAAAAAATCGGCGTCGAAGCAACGATACTCACAGCCGAGACCTCCCCGGAAAAAGATTTGGCCAACAACACCTTTCGCAGTTGGACCGAAGCCGACCGCAAAGTGGTGCAGCCGTTTTTGGATCAGACCCATGAACTGTTCATGAAGCGCGTCTTTGAAGGTCGTCGGCGCGTGCTCAAAGATTTGACCGAGGAACAGGTGAAACTGGCTGCCACCGGTCGGGTGTACAGCGCCAGTGAAGCCCTGCAAATGCGTTTGATCGATGGCGAAGGTTATTTGGAAGACGCGATCACCAAGGCGGGTGAACTGGCGCAATTGCCTGCGAATGTCACGCCCAAGGTGACGATCATTCGTTCGCAGGGCGGCCTGCTGCAACAACTGGGCATCACCCACCACGGCGGATTACCCAACGCCAACTGGTCCCCGCAACAGGTGCGCAGCTGGCTGATCGATGTCAGCACTCCGCAGATGGAATACCGCTGGCACCCGCAGCAGTGAGTTGACGGATGTGAATGTGGCACCGCCGCCCTCGGCGGTGTGAGCAAAGCAGCGGATGGTATCCGCCGTGGGTGCCACTGGCAGCTTGTCTGCCAGTGCTTTGATAATGCATCGTTCACGAACCGCCGATGCCATCGGCGGCTTTGTTCACCCAGTCAGGTGCAGCCGGGCTACAACAAGTTGCGGCGATATTGACGCCGTGCCCTTCAGGGCCGGATGATTGCTGAACTTGTTGTACGATCAAACAATCCGGGGTTAAAGCCCTCGGCGTCAGTGATTGTTTGAAAAAACCAACCTGCCTTCATCGCTGCTCAATCATCACCACACTGCGACCACGTAACGTCACCTGAATCTCTGCTTCCATCAGCCCGCTGCGGCGTTGCAACTTCACGGGTACTTCATATGTTTCCCCCGCCCAGCGTAACGTCGCCACCGCCGAGTCGAACGGCCAGGGGAATCGCACCATCATCGGTATCGGTTGACCCTGCTGTCGCCACTGTGCAATCGCCTTTTGCGTATCGACCGGGTCGGGTCCGAAACTCACATACCGCACCGTCGCATCCTTGCTGCAACGAATGACCAATCGACCCTTACCCTGTGAACCCGCATCCGGCAACAACTTCCTTAAATCCACTTCGCGCGTCGCCGGCCCGGTTGCCTTGAAAAGTACGGTCTGATTTTTGTCCTGATCCTGATACGCCACTTCCCACCAGCCGGTGGTATGGCTGACATAAACCCGCAGCATCGGCCGGGTTTGTAAATCCAATTCCGCGGTTTTCGCCAGCCCCATGTACTGCTGATCCGCTGCCACGCTCACGTACGCATGACCATCGCCATACCGTGCCCGACCCTGAAACGCTTCCCAGCCCTTGCCATCGTGCAATTCCTGCGTCGCCCCCGGCGGCATCGGCTCATCCAATCCGCTCACCTCACTGGGGTTGATCACCATTGTCAATGCACCATCCTCATGCCTGGCTGCTGCGACATAAACCCCCTGCACCGGTTGACCATCAACGCGCTGCAGCGACACCGCAGCCTTGCGGCCATCACGCTGCGCCAGGTTCAGGTAATCCGCCACCACGTCATAAGCCGGTCGCGCTCGGCCGGTTTCATCGATCATGCCATACGCATGAGCATCGCCCCCGGCATGAAACAGACTCACCATACTCGCATCCGTCGCCAGCAAACGAGCCATGCCGCGATTGGTCAGGTCCGCTTGTAAAAACTCGGTGCGCATCGGGGCCACCCACCATTCACTGTTGAACCAGGGCGAGCCGACCTCATTGTTGTCGATCGGTTTGTTCACCCCATGGTTGAACAGCCAACCCTGCATCTGCCCGTACACCACATCCCACCCGGCACTGCGACCGGCATACGGGTGCAGCGGAATCGTGTCGGTGTCATGCAGCACACCCGCAGCGAGCAGTTTTTTCATGAACTCGTCATGGTGCCCCGCCATGCCGCACATGGTCACCTTCGCCCCAGGGTCCAGTTCGCGCACCAGCGGTGCGATGCGCTGATACAAGGCGATGTACTCCTCCGCACTGCCGCGCCAAAATTGGCTGATGTTGGCTTCGTTCCACAATTCCCAGACGTCGATATGTTCCCCGTAGCGGGCCACCACTTCGCGCACCAACTGTTCCCACTGGTCGAGGTTGGGCACGATGGTGTGCGCCCGCCAGGCTCGTTTGCCTTCCTCCAAACGCTCCGGCGACACCGCTGCCCACTCCGGCGTGTACAGCAAAATCAACTCCAAATGCCGGTTGACCTTCAACTGATTGGCGATCAATCGATCCATGAACTCGTATCGTTTGGGGTCACCGGGCGGCCCGATTTTGTGCATCTGACTGTCCCCGCGCATGCCCGACCATAACTGCGACTTGGCTGGATCAATCGGGCTGGGTTCGCCGGCACGCACATTCTGAAAACCGCCGTTGAATCCGATTTTCCAGCGCGGCTGCTCACCGTTTATCACCTCCACCTGCAAGGCATCGAAAAACACCGGCAACGAACCCGGGTTGAAAATCGTGACAGCCTGCTGTTTGTCCGGTGTATGGGTCATCGGCAGGTAAATGATGCGCGTGAACTCCGCCGGCACATCCTTCAAATCCGACGCCTGAAAATTGCCCGGCCCACCCGCATCCACAAAATTGAAAATCTCACTCCACGCGATCATGTCACCCACCCGCACGCCCAACCCCGCGCCGCCTTCCTGAAACGCGCCGCGCACACGCAGGTACATGGGTTGATCATCACTCGCCCCCGAGGCTGTAAATCGCACCGTCACACTCGCCCCAGCCTCCAGCCGACGCGGAAACCGATTCATACCTGCGCTGTCCGCTGCTAATTCAAGCCGCTGGCCGGGTTCTGTTGCCGGTCCCAGTTCCAACAGCGACCCGTTGAATCGCCCCCAGCGAGCCACACTCTGCACCCCCGTTGGTTCAATGCCCTCCGTGGCGGGCATGGTGGTCAAAGGGCCGGGCGGGGGAGTGCGATCCGAGATCACCGACTTTTCAAAGTCATTGAGGTTCACTTTGCCATGTCGCAAGTCACCGGCCAAGCGCACCATCGCCGACACCATTTCACGACCAGCCGACCAAAGCGCCGGGTTGCTGTTGCCGGTGAACAGGTCGCTGCCGCTGATCACCGCCATGTGCTTACCTAGTCGTGCCACCCATACCTGCGGCATCGTCTCCCGGTCGTCCATGCGGAAACTGCGCATCAACGGATACACTTCACCCGTGCCTTGATCCGTTGTCATCGGTATCACCCAACGATGCGGCAGCATCTGCTCCGCGATCATCGGCACCTGCGGCCAATACTTTTTCAATAACTCGGTGGCATGATGATGCCTTCCCTGATCGTGCTGACCAGGTGAATAGACATAGCGCATCCCCACGTGACGCAATAAATCCTGCGTCTCCCAGGCAAAACGCGGGTTGGCCGGCGACAGCCGCCATTGTCGATCCTTGCCGGTCCCGGAAGTTTCCACGCCCATGAGCCAGGGTATTTTGGCCGCCAGTACCACCACCACGCCGCCCTGATCGGTGAACTGCTTCAGCGATTCGATGTTGTTACGCGGAATGATGTCGCCCTGATGCACGAACACATCAAAACGTTGCGCTGAAAATTGAGCCGGGTCGGCCACCTGATCGCTGGTGATGCGTTGCACTGCCATGCCCGCTTGGGTCAGCCATTGGGCTGCCTGATCGTGCAAGTCCATGCGAATGGTGAACCTGCCTTCGTTGCTGCCGAATTGCGGGTCCCACACTGCCACCCGCAACGGTTGCTCGATCGGCTGACCATTGACCTGCACCAGCAGTGACAAAGTCGAAAGGCACATCAAACCGATGCCAAGCAGGTTCAACCTCATGATGACTCCCGTGAAAAACTGGTCGGCAAACTCACCCCATGCCGCAGGCTTCCACCTTCGGCTACATAGACTTGATAACGATTGGTTTCGACCACTCGACCACTTCATTACGGCGAAGTCTGATCCAGGCGCCATTGCGGACGGGGGAACAGGGCTGTGTCGCCTTGTCCGCCGGTCCAGCCCAGGTCGTTGGGGGTTTGCAACGTTTTCACCGTATCGGCGCGACCGTCCATCATCAGAATGTTGGTGGTCGAAAAGTTCTGATGACGGGCGCTGATGCGACGTACCGCGGTTGCTGCAAATGCGAAGCTCGTACCGTCAAAAATCGTCGCCAAAATCGACGGACGTAGGGCATCCGACAACCGGTGGAGGCGGTTGAAGACCCCATCCTGTATCTGATTCATGGGTGAGGCATTCCATAATGCTGCCGCTGAGCCTGCCTCCGAGGCGTTGACACCGTACCAGGTGTGCACGGTCATCACCGGCAAATCGGTAAGTTGCGTCATGGTCGGTTGCCAGAACCGTCGGCTGTCCACGTTCCATTTGTCCGTGGTGCCGCCGCTGCCGCGAACCGCCTCACCATTGGGGCAGCGAAAGGGTGATGCCTGATTCGACACCGTGCCGAAGTTGAACCCAGTGTTGGGGGCGGCAATGTAATCACGACGCACCAGGCTGCCCGACCAGGTGTTGGTCCACTGATCCGAAGCCGTGCGCGTCGCCCCAGGCACCAACATTTCCGCATGGTCGCCTGCGTACAGATGCACCGCGGTGCCGATCTGTTTGAGGTTGGCCAGACACTTGGACGCCTGCCCCGCCTCGCGTGCCGCTGCCAGGGCCGGCAGCAATATCGCCACCAGCAGGGCGATGATCGATATCACCACCAAAAGTTCGATCAGGGTGAAACCCGTGCGATGGTGATTACGGGTCGAAACGGACGCTGTTGCATGAAAGGTGCGTACCATGGTCAGACTCCGTCAACAAGGTGCGAAAGGGTTCACAGCCGAAATACCACCCGGTGATTTTCATCACCCGGTGGCGAAGGTTGTCATCATCGAACATCGGTAGTCCGACGACGCAGTATCAGCAGGGCGGACAGGCCCAACATGCTCAGCGACGCCGGTTCAGGGATCGCCAGACTGATGTTGTCCACCTGCAATGCGCGATAGTCCGCGACGTTGAAGGTTTCCATCCAGATGCGTCCAAAATCAGCGAAGGTGTCTATCTGGTTGCGGAAGGCCAACGTGGAATTGCCGCTGAGGTTGACCTGGGTCACGCCGTTGACTTTTAACGTGTAGGTTTTGCTGGTGTAGTCCAGCACCCCTGACACATTGACCCACGCCCCAGCCGCGATGTTGTCCAAATCCAGCCGGTTGGTTCCGGTGGGTATGGCGCCATCGGTGGTCACCGCAATGCCGGTGGTCCCGTCCAGAAACTGAAGTTGACCATCGGTGCGGAAGTTGATGATCAAGGCACGTTTGTCAGTGCTGTCACGCCCGATTTGCACGGTGGCGGCGACATTGGTCGAAGTGGCGGCACTGTCTGAACCACGGCGCAGATCAAAGTTGAAAGCATACGTGCCCGTCGCCGGCAGAACGGTTCCGCCCAGTCCGAAAGCCGACGGGTTGGGCGTGATTCGCAGACTCGCAGCCGATGCGGTGGCAGGCATCTGTAAAAACCGGGCCGTCGGACTGGCACCCGGGCCTTCAAACCCCACGGTTGCCAGCAAACCACCACCCCAGGTCGCGTTCACAACAGGGTCTGCCTTGCCGGTGATAAACACCGTTGCCGCATAAGGCGGCTCCTGTTCAAACGTGATCGTCGCCGCATCCAGCACGGCAACAAAACCAACCAACCCCGACATGGCCGCCATTGAAGTTGACAAACCCTTGAGCATGACGCAATCCTCCTTAAAAAGATGATGACACGGACGACACAGGCCCCGTCGTGCGACCTTCCACCAGTTGAAGGTTCACCACCGCGGGTGTTAACGGCTTGGACGGATGACGTATTTTGCTCATCAGCCGTTCGACCCCCAATCGCCCCATTTCCTGCACCGGCAGCACCAGCGTCGTGGCCGGTACGCCGATGGCGTTGAGCGGCAAATCAAACAACCCGATGAGCGACAAATCAGCAGGCACACGCAGCCCCAGCCGACCGGCTGCCTGCATCAATACGTTCACTTCCGACACCGAATAGCAGAGCACCGCCGTGGGCCGCTGCGGTTGCGACAGCCATTGCATCACCAATTCGACGCGATCATCCGCCAGCGGGTTTCGTTCATATTCACTGCCGATGTGCGCGTTTATGTTGGCGACCATCGGCGTCAGCCCCGCCTGGCGCATGGCGGATTCATACCCCGCAGCGCGATCGACTTCGCTGAAGTGACCGCCTTTGTACAAAATCAGAAACGCAATGCGTCGATGCCCCAGTTGCAGCAGGTGCTCCGTGGCCTTGAAGTAGCCATCGTGTTCGTTGGGGTACACACAGTCGCAGTCGCGTTTGATGTTGAGCCAGATGGCCGGCACACGGTGACGTCGGAGCAGGTCCGGGAAACGTCCCAGCACCTTGTGCGTATAGTTGATCAGCACGCCCTCCGCCGAGTGCTGGCGAAGCACCCGGGGCAGATAGGTGTCATCTTCCATGCGTTCGTGCGGTATTCGACTGATGGTGAGCTGCATGTCACGCTCGATCAGGGCATCGTGAATGCCAATCATCAGCAGCGAGGGCAGTCGGCTGGTGCCTTCAACGGTGGACAACCATAAATCAATCGACCCGACCCGACCGGTGCGCGTGGCCCGTGCCGCCGAGTTGGCGCGATAGCCCAACTCCATCGCCGCATCAATCACTCGCTGCCGGGTCTGCGGACTATAACTGGCCGCCCGCCCGCCCAGCACATGGCTGACCGTCGGAAGCGAAAGTCCGGCTTTGTCGGCAACCTGTCGCAAGGTGATCATGAAGCAATCCCTATCAAATAAATCATGACGTTATGAATATATAACATAACGTTATGAAGTCAAGTAAAAATCAAATTGCGTTCCATCCTTTTTTCACACGCTGACGTGTTTGGCATGGCAACGTGGGCAATACAGAATTGGTTGATTGACAAATGACTGATTCAAATAGGTCATTGCCGGCCAAAATTTCCGCCGTCTATGCTGTTGTATGATACAGTCGGAGGGTTTGTTGTATGATACAGTTTTTCGCGTTCTGAAATCCGACGGCTTCACCGAGCTTACCATGGCCAAACGCCAAGTGAATTCCGCATCCATCGGCAACCGCAGCGTCAGTCGGGGCATTACCGCGCCGTTGTCGGTGGTGGATCGAACCGCCAATCGGTTGCGTGAAGCAATCGAACAGGGGCGGTGGGGGCCGGGCGAACGTTTGCCTGCGGTGCGTCAGTTGGCGGGTCTGCTTGAGGTCAGTGGCAACTCCATCATGGCGGCCCTGTCGCTGTTGGAGCATCAGGGGCTGGTGGTGCGTGATGCTCGTCGGGGCATTTTTGTCTGTGAAGAAAAAGGGGCCAATTGGCGTACCGGGCCGATCTGCGTGCTTTCGTACCTGTTATCACCGGGGCACGATCGTGAAACCTGGGGGTCGCGTGTGGCAGCCGGTTGTGTCGGGGCTTTGCGTGCCGCTGAAATGCCTTGTGAGGTGATTGAGCCGCCGCCGGCGGAGCCGGGGTTTGCCCAATTGCGTGCCTGGGTGGTGCAACATGCCTCTTTGTATGCGGGGTTTGTGGTTTGCTTTGCCGCCTGGAGTGAGCCGGAGTTGCATGAGTTGGTTGAACAGATCGGCACACCCGTGGTGCAGGTCGGTCGTCACGGCCACGCCAGCCGACATAATTATGTCAGCATCGACTATTTCGGAGCAGGTTCCCTGGCGGCGGCACAGGTGCTGGATCGATTGCCCGGACCGTTTCTGGTGCTCAGTTCCCCGGCCACGCACGATTTTCCCCGCCGTCAATTGGCACTGGGCTTTATTGATGGTCTGCAAGGGCCGCGTCGCTTGGCGGTGAACGTGACGGTCCTTCCGGTGGAGGAAGACGGCGTCGAGGGCGGCCATCGTGTGTTTACAAGCTACCTTAAGTCGGTGTCGCAACCACCCCGTGCGGTGTTTGGGGTGGGCGATACAATTCCGATCGGGGCCATGCGGGCAGCTCTTGAACACGGACTCAAGGTACCTGAGCAGGTGGCGTTCATCGGGTCTGCCGGGTTGGAAATGGCGCGGGTGTGCAATCCGACCCTGGCTCACGTGCATCAGCCGATGGACCAGATCGGTCAGCAGGCGGCGGAAATGATTCGCAGCATGATTCGACTGCGTCGCCCCTGGCTGCCGGGCATTGAATTGATCGCCAGTTGGGAACCCGGAGGCTCGACCGCACCCGCAACCTAGCCGGTTGAAGAAGTGGCCGAGCGACCAAGTAGTCGAGTGACGCAATCGTATTTGATCGTTAGCGCCGCGATTTATCGCGTCATTACCATAGAAGTGGCCGAGTGGCCGAGTGGCCGAGTGGCCGAGTGGCCGAGTGGCCGAGTGGC
>CAZJMK010000100.1:0-9122 GCA_964547135.1 uncultured Phycisphaeraceae bacterium
ACTCGGACAAAATTGTATTGGTATTTTTCTTCCCGATTAACCGACTCACCGACTCCCCGATTAACCACTTCGATCAGATGCGATCCATCGCGGCGCTAACACGATTCCGCAAATTCGAAATTCGAAATCCCAAATTCGAAATTCGCTCACGCCGCCGCGCCATCCTTTTTCTTTTCCTCGATGGCCTTGACCAAACTGGCGATCTTGCGGCCCGGGCCGACGATCTGACCGACCAGTTTGCGGGCCGGGCTGAGTATGATCGTCACCACCTGACCCTGTGCCTCGACCTTGGTCGGGTACTTGGACAGGGCATCGATCTGGTCGGCTTCGAACACGATGCCATCCATCACCGCGCCGACGAACTTGAGGTTTTCGATTTCCTTGACGGTTTCGATCAGGCTGCGTGCCACATTCACGACGCTTTCGCCGCCGTAAACCATCGCCACCGAACCCTCGAACTTGCTGCACAGGGGTTCGAGCTTGGTCCCCTTGAGTGCCTTGGCCGCCAGGCTGTTTTTCAGCACCGACACCTTGGCCTTGCTCGCCGCCATGTTGGCGCGAAGCTTGTTGTTCTGGTTGGACTTGATCCCCCGAACCTCAATCAGCACCGCGCCTTCCACTTCCGCAAAGCGCTTCTTGTACGACTCCAAAATCAGACTTTTGACCGGCTTGCTCATGACTCATCCTTTCACACCACGGCTTGCCGTGATGACCATCTTTCATTTTCATCCCCGAACGTCAATCCCATCCACCCATTGGTTGCCCCGTTCCAACCGTCCACCAACGTACACGATTTACAACTGCACCAGCACGCCCGGGGTCATCGTCCCGGCCAGTGAAATCTTCTTCACATACTGACCCTTGGCTGACGCAGGCCTGATCTTCAAAATCGTGTCGATGAACGCCTGTGCGTTGGCTTCCAACTGCTCGGCAGGGAAACTCAACTTGCCCACGACCGCATGAATGTTGCCCCCGGCATCGTTGCGAAACTCCACCTTGCCTGCCGCGAACTCACGCACCGCCTGAATCACCTGCGGCGTCACCGTCCCGTTCTTGGGCGTCGGCATCAAGCCTTTAGGCCCCAGCGTTTTACCCAACCGACTCACCACACGCATCATGTCCGGCCCGGCAATCGCCACATCGAAATCCATCCAGCCCGCTTCCACTTCCTTCACCAAATCTTCGCCCCCAGCCTTCATCGCACCGGCTTCCTTGGCGGCGGCAATCTGATCATCCTTGCAGAAACAAATCACGCGCTTGGTCTTGCCAATGCCGTGCGGCAGCGACACCGAACCACGCAGGTTCTGATCCGCCTGCTTGGGGTCCACGCCCAGGTGAATGGCAATGTTGATCGACTGGTCAAACTTGGTGGCCTTGAACTGCTTGATCCGTGCCACCGCGTCCTTGAGGGGCAATGCCTTGCTGCGGTCCCAGCCGTCGGCATCCTTGATATATCGCTTGGAAAAAACCTTCACCGCCATGTCGGCTTCCTTTCGACGCCGGATGAAAGACTCCGGCTCGTCTCCCGCGATTGTCGGCTCGCAGTCGGCCGTGGTTTATTTTTCGATAACCGAGCCCTCGTCGCTGCGCGACTCGTTCTCGGCTTGCTTCAACTGGTCAAAGTCCTTCAACCGTGACGCCCATCGACCGAGCGGTGCCCGCGAGGGTGCGCACCAGTGCCTCGGTGGACAGGCCGGTCATTTCCTTGCCCTTGTCCTTGGCGATGGCTTCGAGCTGGGCTTTGGTGAGCTTGCCGACCTTGTCCTTATTGGGCACGCCCGAACCCTTTTCGATCTTGGCGGCTTCCTTGATCAGAATCGACGCCGGGGGCTGTTTGATTTCAAAGGTGAACGTGCGGTCCTTGTAAACCGTGACCACGCAGCCGACGATTTTGCCCTTGAGGGCTTTGGTCTTTTCGTTGAACTGGGTGATGAACTGACCGGGGTTGACGCCGTTCTGACCCAGCACCGGGCCAATCGGCGGAGCAGGGGTCGCAGCACCGGCCGGAGCCATGAGTTTGAACACGGACGTGACTTCTTTTTTTGCCTTGGCCATGATGCAATCCTTAGTACCTCGCCACCGCACGGTCGCGCCCGGCCCCGCAGCAAGTAGCGAGCCGAATACTATAACACAGACTCCCGCTGGTTGACAAATCCGATATTGCAGCGGCCGAGTACCAACATGTTTCGCCTCATCTTTCGTTCAAGGAATACCCGAGCCCTCGCGGCTGCTCCGCTCGTACTCGGCTTGTTTCTGAATATTCGAAATCCGAAATTCGATATTCGAAATTCTCTTGCCACTCGACCACTGTTACCCGCACTTGGTTACAACCCCCTGATGCACTAGAATCAACCAACCATCGGGGATACCGCCGTGAAAAAGTGTGATCATTGTGACAAGCCCGCCACGTTCCACTCGACCAAAATCGAGAAGGGGCAAAAAATTCAGGAACACCTCTGCGACTTTCATGCTGCGCAGGCCGGCCTGGTCAAACAAACGCTCCCCAAACCGATCAACGAACTTTTGTCCAACTTCGTCAAGGTTCACAGCGGACAGGCTGGGCAAACCGAACCCACCTGCACCACCTGCAACATGACCTGGACCGAGTTCCGCGAGCACAGCCTGCTGGGCTGCCCGACCTGTTACGCCAGTTTTGAGGAACAGCTTGCCCCCCTGCTCGAACGTGCTCACGAGGGCGCGACGCACCACATCGGCAAAGTGCCTCATCGTGCCGGGGCTGATGAACATCGTCAGCAACGTCTGCTGGCCATGCGCAAACGACTGGGCGAAGCCGTGGCTGCGGAAGATTATGAACTGGCGGCACGACTACGCGATGAAATCCGTCAGTACGAGGAGGCGCGTTCATGAAACTGGGCGAGATGACACAACGTGCGGGGGAGTGGCTGCGCGGCATGGGGCCGCACAGTGAAATTGTCATCTCCAGCCGAGTGCGCCTGGCACGCAACCTGGCCGGGTTTCCGTTTGTCAATCGCGCTACGAGTCGGCAGCGATTGGACGTGCTGGAGCGTGTCAGTCAGCCGATCAACGAAAGCAAACTCAGCGACGAAATCCTTTGGGTCAACCTCAACGAAGCCGACGACCTGGACCGCATGTTGCTCGTCGAACGTCACCTGATCAGTCGCCAGCACGCCAACACCGGACCGGACCTGCCCCGAGCCGTGGCCATCGGCGGCGATGAAACCTTTGCCATCATGATCAACGAGGAAGACCACCTGCGCGTGCAGGTGCTGCGCAGTGGTATGCAGCTCACCGAAGCCTTTGCGCAGATCAGCCGAATTGACGACGCGCTGGAAGAGCGACTTGATTTTGCCTATTCACAGCGTTGGGGCTACCTCACCGCTTGCCCGACCAACCTGGGCACGGGCATTCGTGTGAGTGTGATGTTGCATTTGCCTGCCTTGAAGCTCACCGGTGAAATTGAAAAGGTGCGTCGTGCCGCCAAGGACATGCACCTGGCGGTGCGCGGTTTTTTTGGTGAAGGGTCTGAGGCCCTGGGCGATCTGTATCAGGTTTCCAATCAGACCACGCTGGGACGCAGTGAGCAGGAAATTTTACATGTGTTTGAACAGGCGATCGTGCCGCAGATCATCGCCTATGAACAGCAAGCCCGGCAGGCACTGCTGCGTCAACGCCCCGCCTTGCTCGATGACAAAATATGGCGGGCCTGGGGTGTGCTTACGCAGGCACGGGTGATGGGCACGGAAGAAGTGATGCAATTGCTGTCGCACCTGCGTTTGGGGGTCAACCTCGGTCGGCTGGACACGGCGGACATTCGCACCATCAACGAATTATTTTTGATGACCCAGCCTGCTCATCTGCAACGGCTGACGACCTGTGCCATGGATCAGGCCACTCGCCGAGAGGCCCGCGCCCGCATGATCCGCCAACGCCTGGGGGCAAGGTAATGTGATCGTGTTTTGGGTGGTTATGGGTCAGACGCTTTGGGCTGCCCACAGTAAATCGGCTTTGGCACCAAAGCGTGCCACAGGCACCCAGCGCTGTGTGTAATGCTCCTTGTAGCCCAGTTGAGGGCGGCTGGGCTACAACATTAGAACAAATGACGCCGAGGGCTTCAGCCCCGGATCATTCAAATCATCATCAGCTAAGAATCCGGCCCTGAAGGGCACGGCGTCAAGTGCGCCGACGCAGCAGGAGCATCGACCCCATGCCTGCCAGTAGCAGTGCAGAAGTCGGTTCGGGAATGGTCGTGATACGCGACTGAGTGAAATCAATTCGTCCGACATCCACGCCCTGGTCACCGTTGCCGCCGAAGAACGCAATGAGTCGGAGTTCCTCGCCGGGACGCACCGGCGTTGAAATGCCTGTATTCGTATTGGGATCGATGAGCAAGTTGAAAAGCCCGGTCGTCGCCTGATTATCGAAATTGCTGGAAACAAAACCCATCAAATCAAAGAACTCGTCAGAGTCGAACTCCGTGGTCAACTTGTTCAATACGACGCTCAGGTCAAGGTTGAACACATCGAAAAAGGATTGACCCACCGGGTCGTTGACCGCGTCACCACGGAAGCCGACGACCACGGATTGCGTGATCACCACCTCATCATCGTTGGAGTCCGTGCCGACAAGCTCGATGACACCGAAGTAGCCGTAGGTCAAATATTCTTCGAGATCAATGGGGGGAAAAGCCTCGATGAAGTTGATGATATCGAATCCGATGGCCCCGTCGAGCTGTCCACCGCTGGAGCCGGAGTTCTGTAGAAACTGGAGAAACGCCGACTGACCGGTCAGCCGATAGAAGGTCGGGTTGCCTTCGAATTCTTCGGTCGAAGTGTTGATATCGTGGAGTATCTCTCCAAAATCGTACGAACTCGCCAGCACGGGCGTTGCTGCAAAACCAATTCCCGCCACAGCCGTGATCGCAGCGCCCAAAGCCGTTGACTTCACCTGTTTCGCTATCGACATGGAACCATCCTCCCTCTTTACCTGCTACCTCCCTCACAGTCCTCCATCGGTACCGCAAGGATCAGCCATTGGAATCAGTATTAGAAATAACCATATCCCAATTCTGAGCAAAGGCAACATTGTTGGCATTAGTTCATGGAATAATCAACATTTGTTAAATTAGGTTGTCTGATGTGGCAACGGGGGCACCCGGGGGCGCATCCCGGCGGTGTGAATGCTGATGGTGACTCACCCAGCCGAGGGCGGCTGGGCTACAAGCATTGACGCCGAGCCATTCAGGACCGGATGATTGTTATACCATCATGCAAACAATCCGGGGCTAAAGCCCTCGGCGTCGAAGCTAAAGCATCGGCGTCGTGGTTGTTTGAAAACCGTCCCGAACTTCACGCGGACATGAAGTTCAGGTGTGGGTTGCTGCACCCATGCCCCCTTCCTTTCACCTTGGTAAAACACCCGATTTTGTCCATTTTGCCCAAATACTCATCAAGTATGCACGGTTCATCGCCGATTCATAGGTCAGGGGCCGAATCGGTATCGCAGCCGAGCGGTCAGGGAGTGACTGTGTCATGGCCAGTGCCAAGGCGATTTTAAGTGAACGGCTGGGCGAGTTCCGTCTGCAGGGCGTGAACCCGGTCGTGATGTCGCGCTTGATCGAATTATCATCTCACCCAGCGGTCGATCCCGAACATTACCGTGACCTTGCCAAAATTGAACCGATGTTGGCCAGTCGCATTCTGGGCGTGGCCAATTCCAGTTGGGCCAGTCCGCTCCGCCCGGTCACGCAACTTGACCACGCGATTCACATGCTCGGCTTGGCCAACGTGCGTGCCCTGGCCCTGGCATTCTGCCTGGAACGTTTTCACGCCAGTATCGAACTCGACCCGGCTGACACACGCGCCTTGTGGGAAGCGTCACTGCTCAAGGCCATTGCCGGGCGTGCCCTGGCCGAGGCTGTGCGCCCCGACTGGACGGAAGAACCCTTCATCGCCGGGCTCCTGCAGGACCTGGGCGTGCCGCTGATGATGAGCATCAGTGCTGAGTATCGTGACCTGCTGGCGGACCCGAAAATCAGCATCGAAGACCAACTCACGCAGGAACGCGCCATCTTCGGCGTCGATCACGTCACCGTCGGCAGTGTCATCGCTTACAAACTCAATCTGCCCACGCGCTACCTCACCAGCATCCTTCGCCATCACACCGCACCCTCGCACACGACCGACGATCCGACCGTGAGTGCCGAGTGGATTGATGCCTTGATTTCACTGCTCCCGCATGTGGGCACGGTATGGAACATGGGCAACCTTGGTCGCATGGAAACGATTTTGGCAAGGTTTTGGATGGAGCATTGGAACGACCTGCCGGGCTTTTTGAAGGACATTACGACGCAGTGCTCGGAACTGGCCGGTCGCTTGGGCCGCGATGTCGGACCGGGAGCGGACTTCAACCGAATGCTGGAAAAGCTCACCAAGGCCAACACCCAGGCCGTGGTGGACCTGGTGCAGCAGTCGATGCGCACGCAGCAGCCGCAGGGGTAAGGCATTTCGTGGCGATGGTTTGCAGCACGGGTGCCAATCAAATTTCCACCCCGGCAGCGCGGCTGCCTGCTTCAACCATTCTGCCAACTGCACATCATTGAGCACATCATGTTCATTGATATTGAACCAGCGAACATTCGGGGCTTTGCCAACCCCCGGCGGCATGGGTTGCAAAGAATCACCCGCGAAAAAGGTCCATTTGACATAACTGGTAAGCACATGAAAAGATACCTCCCAGCCATGCTCCGCACTGCCATAGAAAGGTGAGTTCCAACGCACCGCTTTGCGCAGCTTTCCGACCCAGCAGAGCCGATCAGACCATACCTAACAAATACCGAATGGGAGCGGCAGGATTCGAACAGATATCAATACTGGCTTAAAAACGGCTATATCTGGAAAAACCGTAGCGCAAATTGAAGCGCCGCCTGCAATCAACCCCAAAAGAAATAACTTGCTGGACTTGGCCAGCCGACTGGCGAAGCTATCACCTGCAGAACGGTCGGCATTGGAATCGGCATTGAAAACTCTGCAGGATTGATGATGGATCGTGAAAGACCCCCTTGGAGTTATTAGTAATTAGATTGAGCATGTACGAGTTGATGTGATGTCATGCGACTATCAACATGCAGTTGCTGGGCCGGTATGTCGATTCCTTGAACTCACGGGCGAACTTGCATCTTGCCTTATATCGACCCATTAATAACGATTCCACTTCCCACTATGAGTCTACGATTCGTGAAAAGATCCATTGCTTGTTCTAAGGTTGGATCAATTCGTTATCTGGAAAACCCGTTATCGCCACTTGGCCATTCTCGCTGATGATGATTTCCGTAATGGGGGATTCCGAAAGAATATCGTTCCTGTAGCGATTAGAGAGGAAATGAACGCGCTGATTACGTGAACCTCGCCAAAGTTGGGTGAGAACCCTCTCTGCTAATACAAAACGTCCTGTCACTGCGATATCAGTTACCGACAGAATATTCCTTGCCGCTGAGCTTTTTAACTCGTCCAACTCATAGCCTGTGAAAATCATCAGGGTCAATCCTATTTCATGCAGTTGACAAGTTAGTTTTTCAAGGGCCTCTGCCTGATCAAAAGGTTCGCCTCCGGTGATGGTAACCCCCTCTATACCAGTCGTATTACGAATAATGTCTATCAAGTTATCCACCGTCCATTGCATGCCTCGGCTCGAATCCCATGTATCGGGATTCCAACAACCGACGCAACGCAAAGGACAACCCTGTAACCAGAGCACAAAGCGGGTGCCAGGCCCATTGGCTTCGCTCCGCTCAACCCATCGGGCCACATTCAGGCAAGGTGATCCGGCCTGCTCTGTATCCATCAGAAAACTCTCTTGACAAGAACAAGGCGTAGCACATCCGCCTCTCGTTTTTCCTGAACAGTGTAGCCAAGCTTTTTTGCCTTCTCGGTTACCATCCGGCGCTGAGTCTCCACCAGGCGTCTGCGCTCTTCCTCAATGCGTCGCCGCTCAAGCTCGGCTCGCACACGTGCTGCCTCTTCCACCGCCTGCCGAGCTTCCTCTGCGAGTCGCGCCATCTTTCGCTGTTCGTGATCCTGATACTTCGCCTGCAACCGCTTGAGCCAATCCGGACCATATCGTTGCTGATCGAAATCGCTGATGATGGCGGTATATCCTGTCGGCGTCCTGCGGAAACCCATGTCGTTGGAAGCAGTACCAAGATGTTCTCGCCGTATCACGACTTCGGCCTTCTGCTCGCGACTGTTTCCTTCGTACCCGACCAATGCAACGGGCTCGGCGTGTACTTCGACGACATTATGTTTGAAGCCAATGTCGATCAGTGCGGCTATCAGGCACTCCTGGTCCAGCATCGGTGTTGCAAATTTGATGTAGGCACTCATGGCTTGCCCTTTCTGGCGTTCTGAGCCGTGGACTGCTGCGAGGCCGTAATCCCCGCGCCTGTCGCACCGGGTTTGCGATCTACGCTGATCTGTACTGAGGCGAGCCCCTCCAGCAGCTTCTCCAGCTCTTTCACGCACGTGTCGCCGTTAAACCCCTCGGCATCGGCGGTGAGCTTCCCGTCTGCACTAATTTCGATTGTTATCCGCTGTTCTTTCATTGTTACTCCTTTGCGGCGACAAGCTGCGCGTTCAAGCGTTTGGCCTCAGGTTCCGCCTGATAGAGTTCTTCCCACTGCGAGATGACCAGGAATCGAGTTCCCTGATGGTTCAGCAACAGGCCAAGTTTTGGTAACGCCTCTGCCGGAAGCCGCTCGGCTGACGCTGGCGATGCGGTGGGCACGAACGAAGCGCCGACTGCAGGCTTCCTGTCAGAGGGCAAGGCCATCCTTGATGGTCGGTAATTGAAGGGTTCAGCAATTCTTTTATTTAAACTTTCGATTTCAGCTTCAAGGCGTGACTTGTCTTTTACAAGCTTATTCTGCTCATTGCGCAGTTTGTCCTTATTCGTCTCGAGAACCTTGCGCTCGCGTTTCTCCTGCGGGCGGGGCAGCTTCGACAACTCCCCAAGCTGGGCCTCTACCTCGGACAGCCGAAGTTGAGCTTTGCTAAGATCAACACGGCGTAGCGGCAGCGTCTGCTCCGCTTTCTTTGGTCCTTCCGGAATCAGCGTGGGTAAAGGTCCAGTCCGCCACAGTGGAAGTA
>CAZJMK010000101.1:0-9115 GCA_964547135.1 uncultured Phycisphaeraceae bacterium
CATTGTGCCGCCCCAGGCCCCTACATGGTTTCACGCTCATCGAACTGCTGGTGGTCATCAGCATCATTGCCCTGCTGGTGGCGCTGCTTTTGCCGGCCCTGGCTGCCGCCCGCGAATCGGGACGCACCATCAAGTGCGCTTCATTGCAAAAGCAGACCATGCTGGCGTTTCACTCCTACACAGCGGATAACGCGGACTATTGTGTGACGTTTCTCAATGCTCCAACCGACATGGTTTGGAAAGAATTCTGGAAAGTGGGAAGTAGTTTTGGAAAAGTGAAATGGGCATGGCAACTGGGAATTGGGGGGTATCTTGAACTTCCAAAAATGAGAGAAACCGACCCAAACAATTGGCAGGATACAAGTCCTACCAACAAGACCGATATCAGAAACTTGATATGCCCCTCCGACGAACGTGCGAATGCCACGGGTTGGGGGATCAATCAGGACTTCAGCCCGGTAGGGAGTAGTTCGGGTGCCAGTCAGGTTCGTCATCGTTCCGAAAACACTTTGGTGAAACTCAGCCTGATCACGCAACCGGCTCGCAAACTGGTTTTTCAGGATTGCCGCACCACTGAATGGAATGTTCCGGTGACCAACAACATCGGCCAGCGCATGTTTTTCCAAGGTACGCCGGCCCCCGGCAACAATGCTCACTACGTCCATTTTCGACATGGCGGACGAACTTTGAGGGATACGCACAACGCCAATACCATCACCGTCAGCATGGCTGATGGCAGTGGTGTCGCTTGGAACTACGACTTCTGGGGGCCGATGGGTACCTATCCGGAACGCAGCGACTTTTACCGACAATACACGGAACTTTACAAGTGATGGCATGACCCACATCGTGTGCCACTGGCTGCTTCTTTGCCAGTGCCATGCACGATGCTTCGATTGCGGGCGGCAACCCGTGGTGACGAAGTTGCTACATTCCATACCGCAGCACTGACACACACCAGCCCATCCCCAACCTACGACAAGGAACCGCCGTTTTGCCTTCATCCACCTTGACGCACCCTTTACCGCACTGCCTGCTGCTGTCGCTGTGTCTGGTTTTATTTATCACTGCCCCCACCATGGCTCAACCGCGCAAATTCACCGACCTTCCGACCGACCTTCGCAAACAAGTGCTTCTGGGAACGCCCCGTACCTCCGCAATGATTCCCGACAGCCCCTTTGCCACGCACACCACCGTGCTGGCTGAGGGCATCCCTGACAGTCAAATCCCCAAACTCGTCGAGGCTATCAGTCAGGCGGGGTACAAGTGGGTCGTCGATTACGTTTCCATCGGCCCATTCACCGATCAAACCCCTCAGCAAATTCAACAACGCTGGGCCACGCTCGCCCCGCGTTACCGGCAATACCTCGATGGCCTGCGTGATGCGAAAATCAACGTGCTCCTTCGGCTGGACCCCTGCCCCTGGAAACAATTGCAGGGCGAAGGTGAACCCACCCAACTCACCCTCCAGCGCAGCGAAGCTTTCGTTCGACAAGCGGTGCGCCAACTCAAACCCTACACCAAACATTGGCAGATATGGAACGAGCCGAACCTGGGCAACGCCAAGCCGCACGTGCCGCCCAAACCCTACGTCAAGCTCGTGGCCCATTTGGCCAAGGTGATTCGCAGCGAGCAACCCGAAGCGGTGATTTACGCACCCGCCACCGCCATGTTGCAGTGCATGTTGCCCAAGCCCTACCCATGGATTGATGAGGTACTTGAAGCCGGGCTGCTGGAACATATTGATGTGTTCACGTACCACCCGTACCGACAGGGTTACGAACGCATCAACATTCCCGAACACGCCTCCGAGTTCGCCCCCTGGACCGATTTTCAATCGTACACCCACCAGTTGAGCGTGCTGCGCGAAACCCTCCAACGTCACTCGGGTGGTAAAGATGTTCCCCTGGCGGCCACGGAAGATGGTGCCCCCGATTTTGTCAACGCCCGCGGTGAACAGGAAATCACCTGGGTCATCGGCGCCAAGTATGAACTGCGGCGCAGCCTGCTGGATTTTTACAACAACGTGTACCCACGCACCCAATTCTGCATGTATCGTCCGATGCCCAATCCCTTTTTCGAAAGCGAAGCCAGCTTCAACCTCATCACCCCCGGGTTTGAAAAAAAGCCTGCTTATTTTGCAGCACAAAACCTGCATGCTGTGCTTGATTCGACCTACAAGCGTGATGATCAGATTTCCGTCACCATCACCCCCGCCCCCGGTCAGCCGACGATTGAGGGCAAAGGCCTGATGGTGCAGACCTATACCAAAACGCACGAGGCTTTTGAGGAAGTGTTGATTTTTTACTGGGCCGCCGAGCCGTCGGATAATGTGCATCGTCGTCGTCGGGCCACGCTCGAATTGCACGAGGCGGGGTACGAGTCGCCATTGATGATCGACCTCATGGCCATGCCCGCCACCCGCGCCAAAAACGAACTCATCGAAGTCATCAACCCCGAATTCGTCGCCCGTGTCGATGTCAAGGCACTCGAACCGCAAACCATCCCCGGCGGCGACGGCGTGCGCGTCACCGATATCGAAATCCGCGATTACCCCATGCTCATCAAATGGCTCCGCCCCCGCCCCTGATGTGGTCATGTGTTCAACGATTCATATGTTTAGAAACTGTTTCATAACTCCTTCCGGACTCGGAGCCACGAGCGGACACTGGTGTTGCTCAGAGCCACGAGCGGAAGCGAGTGGTTCTTCGACCGCTCACTACCGCCCCCGGGGGTCGCGGCTCTGAATCAAGCAAAGGACACCTGCCCCACCCAAACCAGTTATGAAACAGTTTCTTAGCGCGGACGCATTGCGTCGGCGTTGACTTATCAGGTACCACACCGACAACCCATCATTCCACCGTGACACTTTTCGCCAGGTTGCGCGGTTTATCGACATCAAGCCCGCGCAGCACCGCAGCGTGATACGCAAGCAACTGCAACGGCGTGACGGTGATCATCGGTTGCAATGCTTCGGGCACAGCGGGCACATAAAACACGGCTTCAGCGTACTTGGAAATATGCGGGTCGCCTTCGGTGGCCACGGCAATGATCGCGCCGCCACGGGCACGCACTTCTTCGATGTTGCTCATCACCTTTTCATATTGACTGCCTTGCGTGGCGACGAAGACCACCGGCATGCCTTTGTCGATCAGGGCGATCGGGCCATGCTTCATTTCGGCAGCGGGCATGCCCTCGGCGTGAATGTATGAAATTTCCTTGAGTTTGAGTGCGCCTTCCAAAGCCACCGGGTAGTTGTAACCACGCCCCAAAAACAGCCAGTTGTTGCGGTCCACGTATCGCTCGACGCATTTTTTGATGTGGTCGCTCTGTTCGAGCACCCGTGCCAGATGCTGCGGTAATTTTTCAAGGTCCGTGAGGTACGCCCGCAATGCTTCATCGGAAAGGTATTTGCGTTTGCCGATGAAAAGCGACAGCAGCGTCAGCACTGCCACCTGCCCGGTGAAGGCTTTGGTGGAAGCGACGCCGATTTCCGGCCCGACGTGCAGGTACACCCCTGCATCGGTGTCACGGGCGATGGTTGAACCGACGACATTCACCACGCCCACCGCCAGAGCGCCACGGTCTTTGGCTTCACGCAATGCGGCCAGCGTGTCCGCCGTTTCGCCGGATTGACTGATCGCCACCACGACCGCACCGTCTTCGATGATCGGGTTGCGGTAGCGAAACTCACTGGCGTACTCGCAGCGAGCGGGCACTTTCGCCAAATCTTCCAACAAATATTCACCAATGCGGCCGGCGTGAAATGCGGTGCCCTGCCCGGTCAAAATGAAACGCTTGGCACGCACCAGGTCACGGGTGAACTTGGCAAGCCCGCCGAGCACGACGCGATTTTCACGTTGATCAATGCGTCCGCGCAGGCAATTGCGAATCGCTTCGGGCTGCTCCATGATTTCCTTGAGCATGAAATGTTTGTGGCCGCCCAGTTCGATTTGCTGCAAGTCCAGTTCGAGGGCTTCGACATTTCGGCTGACGGGTTTGTTGTCCAGCGTAGTGGTGCGGAAGGCCACCGACCAGGGTCCGCCGTCAGTGTTTTTTTTGTCGCTGGGGCCGGCACACAACTTGGCGACCTGATAATCATCGAGCGTGATCACCTGTGTGGTATGCGAAATGATGGCCGAGGCATCCGAGGCCGCCACGTAACTGTTTTCACAGATACCGATGATCAGCGGAGAACCCTTGCGGGCACACACCAACGTATGCGGCTCAGCTTCACTGATCACGGCAATCGCATACGCACCGGTCACTTCGCGCAACGCCATTTGCACTGCATGTTCCAGTCCGCCGTTGCTTGCGTCATAAAACTCCGCCACCAGCTTGGCGAGCACTTCGGTGTCAGTCTGCGAATAAAACTCATGGCCTTTTTCGCTGAGCCACTGTTTGAGAGCAGCGTAATTTTCGATGATGCCGTTGTGTACCAGCGCGATTTTCTGACCTGTTTTGCTCGTGCCGATGTGCGGGTGGGCGTTGCGTTCACTGGGTTCGCCGTGGGTTGCCCAGCGGGTGTGTGCGATGCCCAGGTACGCATCCACCCCGGCGGTGTTTTCGAGTTGTTCTTCAAGTACACTCACCCGACCCACCGAGCGCACAACTTTCAAACCTTCGGGCGTGACCACGGCTACCCCTGCCGAGTCGTAACCACGATATTCCAGCCGTTTCAGCCCTTCGATCAATAGCGGTGCCACCGAACGAGTGCCGACGTAAGCGACGATTCCGCACATGGAAAATTTCCTTTATCCCTGTAGGCCCGTTTGCACACGGACCCAACCATTCACGATATCACGGTACGCACCCCTGCGCTGATGGGTTCAACCGCACCCCATTTTAGCGCGAAGCTGACATGCCCTTATTATCGGCCAAATCAGCCGATTGGTTCATGTTCGACCTGCCAGGCATCGCCCACCTTGCGATGTCGTGACACTTTCACAAGTTGATTGCCCGTGGTTGAAAGTTGCAATTCCCAAAAACCCTGCCCCTGCGGGTGTGCTTCACTGCAGCGTGTCGGGCAACCGGCATTGAGGGCGTGAACGTGAGCGATGTCGGCTTCTTTGCAACAGTACGACCAGGGTTCGTGAACGTGACCATGCAGGTAAATAATGGCGGCGCGACACTCCGCCAGCATGTTTCGTAGTGCATCGGCATTGCGCAACTTGTGCCCCGGCGTGTCATGCCGAGCTTCCGGCAACACCATCGGGTAGTGCGTCAGCAGCAGTAACCCATCGCTTTTTTTCAGCGTTTGTAAACGAGGCTTGATTGCTTGCAATTGATCATCACTGAGCGCACCGGTGGCGTCCATCAGTTGGGTGGAGGTGCTGTCCAAAGCGAGCAAATACCAATGTTCGGTGAGTTGGTACCACGCAGGGTATTGCACCGGTGCCCAATTACCGACCCCTGCTTCGAAGTTTTTTTCGATGACCGCATCGGGGGTGTAACGATCGTGATTACCCGGCACGATCACCGTGCGAACCTGCCCCAACATCGCCCGCCAGGGTTGCATCACCCGATCAAACTCACCGGGCATTGACAATTGCGTGAGGTCGCCCGAACAGAGCACCCAGTCGGGTTTGAGTTGCGCGATGTATTGCAACGTGCCCGGCCAAAGGTCGAAGTTGAACTTACGGTTGGGGTTCAGTCGCATGTTGAGCCAACCGGCCAGTCGCTTGCTCAACCAATAGCGCAGCGGTAAGCACGGGTCAAACGCATGAATGTCACCCAAAAAAATCACTCGCATGATTGAAGTTTAACCCAGACCCAAGGCCGGCGACCAAGTGGTTGAATGCAATTTTTCAAGCCGGGTACGAGGCACGAGCACAGCGAGCGTCGAGGGCCCGGGTATTTATCATTCAATGATTGGTGATTTTTCGCCCCGTGCCGTACTCATTGAGTACAAGCCGTGGGCTGACGTGAACCAATCACCTTGGCGGGTATGCCGCCGACGATGCTGTAAGCCGGCACATCGCGCGTCACCACCGCACCGGCTGCGATCACCGAGCCGCGACCGATCGTCACGCCTGCGGTGATCGTCACCCGGCTGGCGACCCATACATCATCTTCAATCGTGATCGGCGCGTTTTTCAAGCCCTGTGCGTGTATCGGTTTGGTCACATCCTCAAACACATGGTTGGCGGCAAACATCAACACCCCCGGCGCGATGCGCACAAAGTTGCCGATGCGAATCTGCCCATCGGGCTTTTCGCGCGAACCATAACCGACGAGCATCGAACCATACTGCACCGAGCAGTGATCGCCCATGATGACATTGCCCTGCACCACCGCCAGGGGTGCGACACTGCAATCAGCACCGATGACGATGCTGCCGTTGCGGGGGTTGATGCGACTTTCGGGACTGATGCGTGTGGTTGGGTGAATGGTCACATGGCCATGACGCAGCGCCAGCCGCCGACCCCACCACAGCGCCAGCCGATGTCGCAGCGAATCGGGGGAAGGGGGCATGTTGTTGCCGCCGTCGAGCCAGATGCAAAAGCTCATGAGGTGACCTCAATCGATTGTGATTTCCGCCAGCGTCGCCATCGGGCCGGGCATGGTGTTCACCAGCAATTTACGACCCGACGGATGAAACACCGGGTGATGACAGATGCGCAGCTCATTGCGACCCGGGGGTTCCGTGTCACCGATGAACTTGGGCAGCGTTACCCGACCGACTTCCAACCCGGTGCGACGACTGATAAAGACCACCGCTCCGCCGCCGGGCGCGCCTTCATCCGTGACCAGCAAATCATGATCGGTGGGGCACGAGGTCGGATGGCCGCCGCTTTGATGATCGCTGAGTTTGCGATAGCTGCTGCCGTCGTAGCGTACCTCTGCCAGACAGCGTTTGGAGGGGTTGTCAGCACGAGGCCCGTAACCGATCAGGTGATCGCCGTCAGCCTGCCAACCCCAATGCACACCGGTTTTTTCAAAACTCAGGTCGAGTACCATGCGCACATTTTTTAAGCCGTGCTCAGCGGTGAATACATAGGCGAGTCGGGGTTCGCCGCGTTCCCGCACCACACTGTGATTACCAAAATAAAACAGCAGACGTGTGCCCTGCGGGTTCCAGCGCACGCAATAGGTCATCAATGTCAACCCATCATTTGCACCCAGTCGTTTTTTGATATCACGGTCTGCTTCCAGCAACCGATCGCGAGCCGGGTGCATGTCCAAAATCTGCGCGGTGGACAGGTGCAGCTTGCATTGAGGCGGATCGAAACTGAGCAGTGATAAACCATGCCGATCACGAGCCTGAAACGGAATCGGCGACGCATCGGGTTTGTAGATACCATCGCCATAACCCGCTGCGTACAACATGCCATGGTAGCACGACACCCCCGGCTCACCCGTCGCAGGCATGCCCTCCAAATCACCCTCAACGACCTGTTCACGACCCGTCGCCAGCTCATGGCGAACGATACTCATCTCTTTCAACGAGCCGCGCTGAAAATAAACATACCTTGCATCCGGCGACCAGCTTTGCCACAACCCCGTATGCCAGACGCTCGGAAACACCGGCGAACCATGAAATCGATCCAACACCCTGCCCGCACTTGACAGTATCAACACTTCAACCTGTTTGGTAGTCAGGTCCACCCCGGCTGCCAGTATGCGATCACTCCCATCCGGTGCGTAGGGATTGAGTGTGTAATAACCAAGCACACACCAGCGGTCAGGCACAGGCAGCGGATGGATGGTGCATTTCATGGTAGTAATCACAACGTGAACAATCTGATAGTCCAATTTCGGCAATTGAAGTTGTTCATTGGAATGTGGTGTTCCTTGATCCGTCCCCTCTCCCTCCGGGAGAGGGTTAGGGTGAGGGCGTGGCTCGTGATCGAAAAAATCCTGTTGTTTGCTTTATTGCATCGCGCCCTCGCCCGGCCTCGAAGACTCGGCCACCCTCTCCCGGAGGGAGAGGGGATTTGTCACATACATCAATCATCATTCACCTGTTCACATCATCAGCGATTCTTCGGTGAGCGCCAGCATGAACGGGCCGAAGCTGTGACCATCGTCATGGGTGGGTTGTTTGTCTTCAATATAAGCCTGCACGGTTCCCTTACGCTCGCCTTCGCCGGGGCACAGGCAGCCGGAGCAGCACAGTTCGGTGGAACCATCGGGGTTGATGCAATGCGCCCGCAGCCCGGCCATACCCTGCGTAAACGCCTTGAGGTAGGTTGCCGGGTTGAGCAGCCCCAAGCGCATACCAACGCCATAGCCATACAGTATCAACGCGGTACCGGACGATTCCTCCCACGCTTCGGGCGTTGATATATTCTGTCGCCACAAACCACGCGGGCTTTGGTAGGCAAGCAAGGCCTGCGATAAATCCTTGAAATAACCTTCCACCTTCGCCCTTGACGGCGAATTGGCGGGCAACCCCTGCACCAATTCGGTCAGCGCGATGTAGCCCCAGCCGTTGCCACGGCCCCAATGGTCCTTACTCAAAAGCCCCGGCCCGACAAAGTTTTTACACTGATGCAACAACCCGGTGGACTTATCCAAAAAAGTCTCGTAGTGAACAATACCCTGACGGGCGCCTTCTTCAATCCAATCCTTGCGATCAAACGCCAGTCCGGCGTACATCAGATAAGGAGCCACGGCCATGGCGATGTCAATCCAAACCTGCTGCATCATCGGCCGATAGGGATGACTGAACACACCCTGATCATCGCGCGGGGCCAGCATTGCTTCCTCGGCATAATGGGCCACCAGCCGCCGGGTCATGTCGTCGCTCATAAGCCCCTGTTGCAACATGTAGGCGCGCGGAATACCCCCGATGCGATAACTCTGCACGTTGTATTGCGAATGTTGGATGCGCATCGGAAACCGCGCCAGAATGTCAACGCAGCGCTGGGTCAGCTTGCTGTCCTTTTTGACAACCGCGGTTCGGCATAAACCATAAATCGCCAGCAGGCCAAAGTAGTGATACACCTCCGGCGTGATACTTTCATAGTGATCGTACAGCCGGAGTGATAATTCCAGCGGGTCCGCTGTTTTTGGATCAATCGTTTGCATGGTGGTGCTCATCGTGCCAGCCATCCGCCATCGACAGGGATGGTGGTTCCGTGCAGGTAGTTGGAGGCGTTGGAAGCAAGAT
>CAZJMK010000102.1:0-9102 GCA_964547135.1 uncultured Phycisphaeraceae bacterium
ACCAAATCGCCAGATCACCAGATCGCCAAATCACTTTGATGTTTCGCGCACTTGGCCACTCGGCCACTCGGCCACTTCTTTCCCCACTGGGCCACTTGACCACTTCTTACATCAACCCAATCGTGCCTGCAAACTCCGCCAACCCAGCGTCAACCCGAAAATGGCGCAAAGCACTGCCACGATGCACGCGCCGCTGGACAGGTTGCCCATTTGCAGTGAAAGCAGTATGCCCCCCACCACCCCGCCCATGCCCACCAGCCAGGCCGTGAACATCACCCAACCCAGTCGGCGACTCACCAGCATGGCCGTCGCCCCCGGTATCACCAGCAATGCTGACACCAACAGAAACCCCACCACGCGAATGCACAGCACAATCGTCAGCGCCAAAATGAACATCAAAAGGTAATGCACCAAGCCCGCCGGCACGCCGAACACCTTGCTCGCCTGTTCATCAAAACAGTAAAACAAAATTTCCTTGAAAAACAGGGCGCACACCATCAATATCACCGCACACAAAATCAGCGTCACCCATAAGTCGCGCGGCGTGATCGTCAGCAGTGACCCGAACAACAATTCCTCCACCCTCGGCGGCGGCCCCGGTCTGCCAAACCATTCGATGTACCAGGCACTGGTTTGAAAGTTCCGCCGCAGGTCCGACATCAGCACGCCCCAGGCCATCGATGCCACCAGCAATATGCCGATCGCACTGTCGGGTTCCAAATGTCGTTTACGTGATAACACCCCCACCGCCAAGGCCACCGCCAGGCAAAACCCCAGTACGACCAAATCCTGCGACAGCCCTGCCAATCCTAAAAAGATGGCCGTGCCCACCCCGCCGAAACCCGCGTGACTGACCCCCTCGCCGATGAAGGCCATGCGCTTGAGCACCACCACCACCGACAGCAGTGCGCACAACGTGCCGATGGCAATGCCCACCATCAGCCCCTGCCGCGCGAACTCATACTCAATGAGCCAGTTGATTGCTTGCATAGAACTCACAACAGACGATGAAATTTATTTTTGCAGCACCGCTGCGACATCGTGGGCGAACACTTCCTGCAACACTTCACGGGTCAGGCCCGAAGGCGTGTCATGATAATGAATCGAATGCTTCAAACAAGCCACGCGATTGCACCCTGCCGCCAATGCTGCAATGTCATGACTCACCATGATGATCGTCAACTGCAGCGCCGCATGCAGCTCACGTATCAATTCAATCACCTGTTGCTGCCCCGCTTCGTCCACCGCCGACAAGGGTTCATCCAGCACCAGCACCTTGCAGCGCGGTGCCAATGCTCTTGCAATGAACACTCGTTGCTGCTGCCCGCCTGAAAGCTCGCCGATGGTTTTATGACGCAGGTCCGCCACGCCCACGCGGCGCATCATTTCCAAGGCAAACTCACGGTCGTCTTTACGCAGCCGACGAAACAAACCCGTTTTGCCCGTCAACCCCATCAGCACCACCTGCTCAGCCGTGACGGGGAATTTCCATTCCACGTCCATCCGCTGCGGGACGTAACCGATGACATCGCCTTTGCGACAGGCTTGCGCAGGTGTAAGCCCTTGAATACGCACCGAACCGCGATAGTTGGTGAGCAGTCCGACGATGATTTTGATGAGCGTGCTTTTGCCCCCGCCGTTGGGGCCGATGATGCCCAGGTTAACGCCGCGCTCCACGTGCAACGTCACTTCGCGCAGCACATCACTCGGATTGGCCGTTGACTTGCCGTTGCCTGAAGCAGCACCGTTGCCGGCCAGGGGTTTTTCGCTGCGTTGCTGCGGGTAACGAAAGCTCACACGGTCCAGGCAGACCGCATCGCAGTCCGGGTGATGCTGCCCCAACCTTGGGTGCTCATGCTGACAACCCGTGTGCAGCCCCGGCACATTTTGGCAACAGGCCCCCTGCCCCGTGATGGGCTTGAAGGTCAATTCGTTCGGGTTGGTTTGCTCATGGGACATAAACGATGGGTTCTATTACGCCATGACGAACCATTTTTCAACACAGAGGGCACGGAGGTCACAGAGAAAAACCTGATTGGGGCCAGTAGCTGGGGGCTTGGCCAGTGCAGATACCATTCGATGATTCCGAGCCTAGCACCTAGCACCAAGCACCTAGCTCCATCACGATGACTGTGTTGAGTTCCTTGCTTGGACCATTACCGACCACTCTGCCCATCGACCAAGGTTTTGGCGTTGGTACGCAACATTTGTTGATACGTGGCAAACTCAGGCGTGTTGGGGTTGCCTTCGGGGTCGAGTTTGAGCACACGGGCGCCGGTTTCGCGGGCGATCATTTCCACCGCCTTGTCGGGGAATTGCGGCTCAGCATACACGACTTTGAGTTTGTATTTGCGAATCGCTTCAATGGCCTGCACCAGGTCGCTGGATCGCACCTCACCACCGGGCGCCAGGTCGATGTCCGCCAGGTGGGCCACGACTTTCAACCCGTAACGCTCCGCCAGCGGGTCAAAGGCATTGTGAAACGTCACCAGTTCCTTCACCGGCAGAGGTGTCAGCATGTCCGCCAATTCCTTGTCGAGCTGCGCCAGTTCCGCCAGTAGTTTTTCACTGTTGACCTTGATCGCCTCCGCCTTGGCGGGGTGACGCTGGGCGAGTATCGGCGTCAGTTCGCGCACCATTTTCCGGGTGTATTCGAGGTTGAGCCAAAGGTGATTGTTCGGGCCGGCGTGGTCGTGTGCGTGATCATGTTTATGATCGTGCCCATGATCGTGACCGGCATGGGCATCATGGGTTTCGGGGGTTGCCAGACCGACCAGTTCCGCCATGCTGATGACCGGTATTTTGCGCGCCTTGGCGACCTTCAGTGCCCAGGGGTCCAGGTTCAGTCCGACCATCACCATCATGTCCGCGTTGCTCACGGCTGCGATCTGCTGGGCCGTGGGTTCAAAGTCATGCGGGTTCACCCCCGCAGGCATCAGACTGATCACCTGTAACTGATCGCCGACCAACTGCTGAATCACGTTTTGCAGCGGGAAAATACTGGCGACGATGACATTCGATGTCGCCGGTTTATCGCCGCTGGCTGAGGGGCCGGCTGTGCCATGATCGTGTGAATCGCTGCGACCGCAACCGCTCAAAAGCAGTACACAAGCCAGCATCGTCACCGGCAAAACCATGCGCAAAACGTTCATTTTTGTTTGCATGACCAACTCCTTCCGAGGTTTTGTTATTGAGATTGGATTATCAATTATTGATTGTTTCGCGGCTACTGTCAAATGCGCGAGTTACTTTGCGATACTTTGCCGGAACGGTTGCCGTCGTACCCGGGTAAAAGTTTCCGACAGGTAATCAACGGTTCAAACACATCACCGCCGACATCGCGGACTGCATTACAATTCGCACCATGAGTCTGGCTTCCCGTAAATCATTCGAACCGGTGCGCATCGACTTATCGAAGGTGCTGGACAAGCCCCCGCCGCAGTCGGTCGAGGCGGAGATGGCGTTGCTGGGTTCGATGCTGCTGGATAAAACCGTGATTGGGGATGTGGTGCAGGTGCTCAGCGGGCCGGAGGATTTCATCCGCGCCAATCATGCTGCGATTTATCAGGTGCTGGTCGAGTTGTACGACCGCAATGAAAAAATTGATCTGGTGGTGGTGCCGGAGGAATTAAAACGACGCGACCTGCTCGAAGCCGTGGGTGGAGCAAGTTACCTGCTCGAATTGGTCGAGGGCGTGCCCACTGCGATCAATGCCCCGCACTATGCAAAGATTGTGCGTGAGCGTTCGATTCTGCGTCGATTGATGGACGCCGGGGGAAAAATATTGCACGATGCCTCCAGCAGCAGCGACCCGGTCGATGCCGTGCTGGATCGCGCCGAGCAGGAAGTGTTCCGCATTGCGGAAACCAGAGCGACGCAGGACGCAGCCGAGCTGGGAAAACTGGTTACGGAGATTTATGAACAGATTGAAAGCCGACATAACGATGGCCACGTCTATACGGGACTTGAAACCGCCTTTGTGGATTTCAATGATGTAACATCGGGCCTGCAAAAAGGTGAACTGATCATCGTTGCCGGCAGGCCCAGCATGGGCAAGACCTCATTCGCAATGAATATTGCTGAGTATATTGCGATCACGCGTAAACAACCCGTCGCTGTATTCAGCCTTGAAATGAGCAAACAGCAACTTGCGCAGCGACTTCTATGCTCACGAAGCGGGGTCGATTCCCATCGGTTACGAAGAAACAAGTTGAATGAAGCCGACTTTCATGCCTTGCAGGAAACTGCTTCGCAGTTATATGAGTCGCCCTTGTATATTGACGACACCCCCGGCCTTTCACTGCTTGCACTGCGTGCCAAAGCACGGCGACTTGCCTCCCGTCACGACATCAAGTGCATCGTGATCGACTACCTGCAACTCATGAGCGCTCCCGGCTCGGAAAGTCGCCAACAGGAAGTGTCGGAACTGTCCCGTGGGATCAAGGCTCTGGCACGTGAATTGAATGTGCCGGTGATTTGTCTGTCGCAGCTCAATCGTGCCTCGGAAAGTCGTGAAGGTCACAAGCCGCGCATGAGCGACCTGCGCGAATCAGGTTCGATTGAACAGGATGCGGACATGGTCATCCTGCTGCATCGTGAAGAATACTATCACGATGATGAATGGAAGGCAGCGAACCCGGATATGCAGGGGTTGGCTGAGATTATAATCGCCAAGCAGCGAAACGGACCTGTTGGTACAGTCAAACTTCAATTCAATTCATCGACAACTGCATTTACCAATCGTGATCCGCGTTACGGTGGTGGAATCAGCGACATCTGAAAACCTCAGCGTCACAGCGGACAACGCCAGACGGAAATGTGAATCACGCAGCATGACCACGTTTTTTTCGACGGGCGGTTTTGTGCCGGGTGATGAATTCGCCGGCAGCCTTTTGTAACAAGCCCGAACGTGTTTCCCCCTGATTGCGTGCAAACTCATCGATCACCGCAAGCACACGATCGTTGATGGAAATGTTGATGCGCACCGCTTTGCCCGGGAGTGAATCGGTATCGACCTCCACCACCGCCCAGAGTGCCGCATCCCTGTAATCCGGGTTACGGCGATGAACTTCAATGGGCTTGGGGTCGGGGATCGTCTGCCCGGTTTCAATCAGCAATTCCAGGTGACCGAGAATGGCTTCACGAGCCATGACGATGGCTTCTTCCACGCTGTCGCCGGCGGAAAAGCAACCCGGCAGATCGGGCACCGTCACGCCGAACGAACTGTCAGGGTCTTTGTGAAGCACCAGCGGATATTGCATGTCAATCACCTATTTCAGGCCTGCCTGTTTGAGAATACTGCGGGCTGTGCCGATGGGGATGTCCTTGCGTGGATGAGGGACGGTCACGATGCCGGGCTTGGTCGGGTGAAGAAAGTGGTGATGCGATCCGTTGATACGAGCCAATCGCCAACCATCCTTTTCAATCACCCGGATGAGTTCCCGGCTGGTCATGTTGTGTATTTTACACAATCACGGGGAACAGTCAACCGGGGCTTCTGAAAACCCCTCTACACCCGGGAGAGGGTGGCCTCGGTCGCCGCCGGTGACAGAAGCCGGGTGAGTCGAAGACCTCACCGTGGCGGGGGCGCGTCTTCAAATTGCATGATGAACATGAGTATGAGGGTCGCCGACGCAAAGCGTCCGCGCTAAACAAAGATGAACTTCGACATCACTTGACCACTTGACCACTTCCCGATTCATCACCGTTTGCGCGTTGCAATCCAATCACGGATCGCTTCCCGGTTGGTGGTCCATGATGACCCGCTGCGCACCTGTAAAAATGCCTGATACAACCCATCGAGGGTGCGCGCCAGTAAACGCACATGGTCCAGGCGTTGCTCAATCAACTCGCGGGGCGTGTCCGCTTTTTCAATTTCAGGCAGCAGGGCTGAGCCGACCTGCCAATGATCGGCCTGCAACGACAATTCCCACTGGGCATCGCCTTCGGAAACAATCATGCCCGTCTTGCGCGGCCACTTGCCCTGTCGCAGTGCCTCACGGGCTTCCTTCATCTGTGTCGGCCCACTTCCGCGCAGCGACTGTTTGCCGGTGACGCCCCAGGCACAATCCATGTCCAGGCTGCGATCCAGCATCACAGCAATCGGTCGCTTGCCATGCTCGGTGGCGATTTGCACCTCGCCTTCATGATGCAGCGTGTGATGCCAAAGCCAGAGTAAAAATTCGTTGCCTAAAAAATCTTTCAGGTCGGTTCCCGAAGCGGTCCATGGCACACTGGGTATTGACGTATCCATCGGCCCGCGGTCGGCAGCGTCGGCTTCCGGGCGAGCCGCATCGGGGGCAGCGGTGAAGGGCGAGGGGCGCAGGTCTTCAAAATCACGCAGACGTTTATGCTGCTGCATGATGTCGGCTGCCAATCGGCCGGCACTCTGATATTCCAGCGTCAGGTCGAAACTGGCACGAAAACGGGCAGCCAATTGTTCGATGACGCGCGTCCCGGTGGCGCCGCAATAGAGCGCGCCATCGACCAAATCCCACAACAGTTCGATGTGCTTGCTCTTGCGAAATTTGCCCTGTGCCAGGTCGTTGTGCAACTGGGCGTCGGCTTCCTCCCTGGCTTGTCGTTTCTGTTCACGGGTGGCAAAGCCGGAGGGGTTTTGGGCTGCCAGGGCTTGTTCATGCACTTTGCGGTATGAGTTTTTCAGGTCGGAGGGCACTTTATGAGTATCGAGGCGCAGGGCGAAAAAGAGCATCGACCCGAACACATTTTTTTCGAAGGTGAATTGCTGATCAAAGAGGTGGTCGCCGGCGGTCCAGCCTGATTCGATATCTTCCGGGGCACCGATGGGTGTGTCGGCAAAGGCGTTTTTCGCCAGTTGGTCCAACAGTTCCTGCGAAACCTGTTTGGGGGCTTTGGACCCGGTGACGGCAAAGCGGCAGAAGCTGACACGACCGGACGAAAAACCCATGTTGCGTATCCAGAATGTTAGCCATAGCGACACAGAGAAAACAGGCCATCACTTCAATCAAAAACATTTAGGCCACGAAGACACGAAGAACACGAAGCAGAATGGATGATGGATAATGGATGATGGATAATGTTCAGAGATGGTTGATGTTCACTGCCTCTTGGTTTGTACATCATCCATAATCCTTTGAGGGCTCTGAAAAATCCCTCTCCCCACGGGAGAGGGTGGCCGAGTCATCGAGGCCGGGTGAGGGCCGATGAAGAAAAGGCTTTGAAATACGGTATATCCAAACGCTCTTCCGCCCTCACCCTAACCCTCTCCCGGGGGGAGAGGGGATTGTTCAGAGGACTCCTTTATCCATTATCCCTTCTGTTCTTCTTCGTGTCCTTCGTGTCTTCGTGGCCATCCATTCTTCTTGGCGTCTTGGCCACTTGGCGTCTTGGCGTAACGTTCTGCACTGAACACTTAAGCACAAAATCACCGAAACGGATTGTTGGGTTTAAAACCTTTGCGCTCGTCGTCGCCATCGGTTTTGGCGTCCAACGATGCCTCATGCCAGGCGGCCTGTATCGCTTCCAAAATTTGCTCGTTGACCTTGTGCCCGGGTTGCTCGTAAAACCCCGGCAGCCCCTGCACCAGTTGGCGCAGTTCGGTGAAACGCACGGAAAGCGGATCGCGCTGCGGGTGATGATCAACCAGCAGCTCCGCGATGTCGTCGATGTTCTGCCAGGTGAATTTCAGCGGCGGCATAATGATTATTGCAGGCTCACGGGCATGATGACGTAAAGGAACGTTGACCCCGAACGCACGATGCAGCTCTTGTTGGGGGCACGCAGGTCGAAGTTCACCTGATCGGTCCCGGCCACCTTGAGCACATCCAGCACATACGCGGGGTTGAAGCCGATTTCGATCGGTTCGCCCTCGTAGGCGGGCAGGTCCACCTTGATTTCCGCATCACCGATTTCCGGCGCCCGGCTGGTGATCGTCAATCCTTCCTTCTTGAAACTCATCTTCACGCCCTTGGATTCCTCCGTCGTCAGCAGGGCGGCACGACGAAACGCGCTGTTGAGCAGTTCCGTCGATACGGTGGCTCGCTTGTCACCATCACGGGGGATCACGTCCTTGTAAGGCGGAAAGTTGCCTTCCACGAGGTTACTGACCAGCAGAGCGACATCGGTGGCAAACAGGGCCTGGTTGTCCGCGATTTTGACTTTCACGACCTGTTCGCCGGCTCCGAGCAGACGGACCAGCGTGCTCAGGCCTCGGGTGGGCACGATGGCGGAACGGTTGTCGGGCTTGGCGGCTTTGCATGTGCCGTTGGCCACGGCCAGGCGATGACCATCGGTGGCGACGACGTTGAGTTTGTCTTTTTCGCGTTCGACCAGCACGCCGTTGATGGCATATCGACTGTTTTCCTTGGCGGTGGCGTAAAGGGTTTGCTGAATGATGCGGGTCAATTCCTGGGCTTCGATGGTGAAGTCCGGGTCGCCGGCGAACTGGGGCAGGGGCGGAAAATCATCAACCGGGTAGGTGTGAACCTTGAAGTGCGCATCTTGTCCGCGGATGTGCGTGGTTTGATCGTCGCTGTGAATGGTGAGCGTGGCATCGGGCGAGTCGCGCACGATGGAATTGAACTTTTCCGCAGGGATGAGCACAGTGCCTGCCTCCTGCACTTCGACGCGATTGGTGGTGTAGCGCATGGCTACTTCCATGTCGGTGGCTTCGAGGGTCAGGGTGTTGTCGCCGGCGGTGATTTTGACACAGGTAAGCACCGGTTTGGGCGTACGCGCAGGGACCACCGGCGCGACCAGATTCAGGGCTTCGACCAGGGCACCACGATCACAAATAACTTTCATGGGCAGACCCCAAAGGTGTGCGAGTGAACAATTGGACAAGGTTAACCGTAGGCACGATATCGGGCAAGCGGCGAAGCAATTTTAACGCCAAGACGCCAAGATGGAGAGACGCCAAGAAGAAGGGATTGAGCCTTCAAGACACGAAGATACAAAAGTGGTCAAGCGGAGGAATCGATTTCGGAAGTCAGCGCCGCGATTGGTCGCGTCTGGTCGGTGATTTGGCGATCTGGTGATCTGGCGATTTGGTGATTGATGGAATTGGACGACCAATCAACTGCAAAATGTAAAATGACTCGACCACTCGACCACTCGACCACT
>CAZJMK010000103.1:0-8637 GCA_964547135.1 uncultured Phycisphaeraceae bacterium
GTGATATCATGAGGATCGGCTATTGCTACCTTATAGATGCAATGAAACACTAGTATTGATATTGATTTATCGTCATTTTCGCGGCCCGGAGGTCCGGTAATAGACCGGTTTTTTATATTGGTGTTGCGCGCTCCTGTTCTGCCATGGAACAAACAGTCGGCCAAGGCCCTGTCCCGATCCACGCGCGCCTCACACAGGCCCCGCGATACAGACGATCCCTACACAGAAAAAGCCTTCAAACAAAGCGATTCGATATGTTGTAGCCTTTAGATTAGAACCACTATTAGTTGTAGCCTTTTCGATTGTATGCACCATCGTCACAAAGTAAAGAGAAAAAAGTCGAAATATGAAAAAAAAGAAAAAATAATTCCAAGTTAGGGGATTGGCTACGGGAATGTGGTCAATCGGTCAATCGGTCGAGTGGTCGAATGATATTCAAGAGTTAGCGCCGCGATTTATCGCGTCTGTAAATGTAGCGGTACCCTGAAATCGCCCTCAGCGTGTGGTTGACAAAGCGGCGGATGGTATCCGCCGTCTTCGGTGAATCACGTCATCGGTCAACGATTACCACGGACCGCCGATGACATCGGCGGCTTTGAATCAACCAGGAAATAAAAAACCTCCCTTGCGGGAGGTTTTTGAAAGTCGAGTCAAGTCAACCGAACTTAGCGGGCATTACGGCGACGGGGGTAGGCCAGGAGACCCGCACCCAAGGCCAGGAGACCCAACGAAGCCGGTTCGGGGATGACCTGCGTCTGTTCGGAGATGGTACGCGAACCACCCGCTGACAAGACGAGGTTCCATTGAGCGGCAAAGGCCACATCGACAGCCGTGCCATCACCATTCTGCCCACCCACCACACCCGCGGTGTTGGTCAGGTCAGGCGAGCCACCGGTCAGCTTGCCGAGCAGAGAAGCTGCGGTATCAACTTCGATGGCCACAGGAGCAGCAAGGAAGTTGGTTTGCAATTCGCTGATGTTGTTAGGATTATTACCCCAACGATCCCACTGAGTCACGCCGTTACCAGCAGCCTTACGCTGAGCAAATTCAAGACCGTTGGGCGACTGTGAAACCGAAGGTTCAAAGTTGTTATCCCAGTAAGGATTACCAGGGGTTGGCATCTCGTTCACGACCGGGATCTGGCTTGCAAAACCAGTCAGGGTGTAATCGCTGTAGCTGAAGAGCGAGAGATTCAAGGTACTGCCACTGGTATTAACCACACGCACCGAACGGTTGAGGGTTGTACCCCAACTGGCCGCTCCGCCACCGGTGAGGGTGTAGGTCACTTCAATACGGAACTGTGAGTAGGTGTAGTCAATGCGGGCCGCATTGGCAGTGCTGAAAGCCAAGGCCGGTGCACCGACGGTACCGGTGTTGATTTCCGTTGCACTACCACTGCCACCGACACGGTAGAAGTAGGTTTGCTGAACCGCATCCTGAATTTTGTCACCACCACCATCACGAAACAGGTAGTAGAGACCAGAGAGCGGCGTCGCGCTGGTTCCGCCGGAGGTCAAAGTCGAACCGTATGAAATCGCTGCCTGATTGAGGCCGTTGGTCAGGGTTACACTGGCTGCTTCCGCCAGAGACAAGCCCATCACCGAAGCCACGATCGCCGCTGTTGCCGTCAAAGTTCCCCTCATCATGGTCAATCCCTTTGTGCTGTATTGATTGGTGCTCTTCATCCCATCCATCTCCCATTCACAAGCGATCAGAAATTTAAGTTAACCATCATCGTACGCCAAATGCTGATTATCGGCTGCGACGACCCGTCAGACGCAGACCCAGCATCATCACACCAGCCATGCCCAGCGCTGCAGTGATCGGTTCGGGAATCACGCTACCGGTGAGCTGAATGTTGCTGCTGAACTGCACAGGCAACTGGTTGTTCAAATCCCAAGTGAGCGTAGTGCCGACTTCGGTTGGAATCACGAAGTTACCGCCGAACGAGTCGTTGATAACCGTAACCTCTTGGTCATACCCGACCAAGAAGTTGGCCGTCTGCGATATGTCATCCGAGCCGATGGCATTGAAATCCATCGCCAGTGTGTCGCCCAAAAAGTTAATGGTCAGCAGACCCAGAGGAGCCGTCGGTGAGCCGCCAACGTTGTACTGGAAGAGGCTCTGATCAGCCGTGAGAATGCTCGTTACCGGAACAGGATTCAGAACAAACCCGCTGTAGCTCAAGCCGGTCGGAGCCAAAGCGTTCACCGAATTATAAACCCAGTTGGTGAAGGTGACGGTGGTCGGATCGAAGTCGATGCTGCCGCCGGTGCCGGTCAGCGTGATCGCCATCGATGACGAAGATGCAGCCAACAACAGGCCGCCCGCGATTGCCAAAGACTGAATCTTGCTTGCTTTCATGATTCTTGCCCCTCTTTCCTAAAGGTGACTCGGTGTTTCCGTTCGCTCCCACTCAACACAACAATGCAACACAACCACAAACTCCAAGATATTCATCCTGGGTGGAAACGTTTAGATCGGTGGTATGCGTCTCCTTCTCCACCTTTCATCACGCCCAACCAGCCCACGGAACCCAAAGCGACTCGCTGATGATTGCATCATTGAGTCTTGCCAACATATAGAGAGTAAACCACGCAACCCGCAATGTCAACCCTTTGAGAAAAAATATTGTTCCGCATGGTTATTTTATTCTTGCCTGGAGTCGCCTTGAATGCCGCGTAGTTTGTTTATTGTAAATCTATCTCAATCAAGTGTTTACGATTATTGTTCGGGTTGATCATAGCGTCAGACACCGATGAAGCTCGTCAAAAGTCAACGGAATTATCATCAAAAAATCATGGATGCCGGTGGTTCGGGTGATCGTACATTAACAGTGCGTTGGCCGATCCTTTCAACGCGACACGTCGTTGCGCTTACGAAAATACGCCGACGCAAAGCGTCCGCGCTAAACGTCGGACACCACATGTGGTCCAATGCGGTATTAACCGAACGCCGATGCAAAGCGTCCGCGCTAAACATCGGACATCACATATGATCCAATGCGGTGCTAACCAAACACCGACGCAAAACGTCCGCGCTAAACATTTTGAAACCTTTGATCACTTGACCATTTCATCCAATACCCGTTGCAAATATTCCCCATACGCGCTGCTGCGTAATGCGTGGGCCAGTTGTTCCAGTTGCGTTGCATCAATAAACCCCATGCGCAAGGCGATTTCCTCCACACAGGCGATCATCACCCCCTGTCGCTCTTCAATCGCCTGCACGAACACCTGAGCCTGTAACAAGGCCTCCGGCGTACCCGCGTCGAGCCAGGCCATGCCTCGCCCCCACAGTTGCACACTCAGTTGCCCCTGCTGCAAATACAATCGATTCAGGTCGGTGATTTCCAACTCGCCCCGTGCGGAGGGCTGCATCTGCCCGGCCAGCGTGCAAGCCTGTGCATCGTAAAAATACAAGCCCGGCACCGCGAAGTGACTTCTCGGCTCCGCCGGCTTTTCCTCCAATGACACCACCTTGCCCTTCGCATCCAACTCCACCACCCCGTACCGCTGTGCATCCTTCACCGGATACCCGAACACCAACGCCCCTTGCTTCAACTGTGCCGCCTGTTGCAATTGCTGCCGCAGCCCAGCCCCGTAAAAAAGGTTGTCCCCCAAAATCAGACAGCAGGGCTTACCCCCGATAAACGACTCCCCCAAAATCAGTGCCTGTGCCAACCCCTTGGGCTCCGGCTGAGCCACATATTCAAAGCGCATCCCCCATTGCGAACCATCGCCCAGCAGCCTTTGAAACTGCGGCAAATCCAAGGGCGTACACACCAGTAACACTTCACGAATGCCTGCCAGCATCAGCACCGACAGGGGGTAATACACCATCGGTTTGTTGTACACCGGCAGCAACTGCTTGCTCACCGCCCGTGTCAGCGGATACAACCGCGTTCCCGCACCACCGGCCAGCAGTATGCCCTTCATGATGAATGTCCCTGCCAGATGGCCCCATTGAAATAACCCAACGACCGATGGATTGTATCGGGTAGGCACGAACGCTTCGCGCTGGTGCTCTTGACGCCGTGCCCTTCAGGGCCGGATGGTCAAGGTTTTGATGTGATATCCGGGGCTGAAGCCCTCGGCGTCAATGGTTTGGTTGATCGGTGGGTCGGTTCATCGGTTACTCGGGCAAAACTGTCGTTGCTCTTACCGATTAACCGACTCACCGACCAACTGATTAACCACATGCCACCAGACGCGATAAATCGCGGCGCTAACTACTGCTGCATGATCTGTTTCATTTCATCGTCACTGATGCCCAGCCATTCGAGCATGTGGGTTTCGTAGGTCTTCTGGTGGGCCGGGTTGGAAAAATCCAATCGCAGTTCGTTGATCACCTTGGTTCCAGTGCGAATCCACTCACGCCAGGTTTCCGCACTGTAGTTTTCGAAAATAAACTTCCCCAGCGGACCACGCATCGGCTGATCGGGCAATTTGCTCCCCGGCTTGCCCGTTTTGCGATCCAACACCTGATCTCCGCCCAGCGGAGCCACTTCCTTCACCTGCACCCTCGGCACCGGCTTGCCCAATTTTTCCAACAACGACTCCATCGCCTTCTGCGGCATCACATCGCCCCGTTCCGCTGCCACCACATACCCCTTGGTCAATACCGCAGCCGCCTCATCGTTACGCCCCAAGGCAATTAAGCATTGGGCCTGCAATTGATACGCCCGTGACATGCCATCATCGAACTCGATTGCCTTGGCCAGCGCCGAGGCTGCATCAGCATGGCGCGTTGCGTCCTTGTAGGCGTTACCCAGGCTGAACCACGCCATGGCATCGGGGGCTTCAGCCGTCATCTTTTCCCATTGAGCGATTCGTGTTTGTATCGGGGTTGCTTCCATAGTGGCATACCTTAGGCTTGATGTTTCCACTTGGCCACGCACGCAACAGCATCTTTCAAGGGCACAACTTCATTCGACCGTCGCGCCCCTGCCCGGCACAGCCCGCAAAGCTGCAAAAACTTTCACCGCTTTTTCGTGCCATGCCCTTTCGTCTGGCGCTGACGTGTTTATGATATGGGGAAGCTGCGAACCCTCACGACCTCACGCACCACCCTCCACGCTCCGACTCGTTCGCAGTACGCTCAGGTTTCACGGGCCGTCTCGCTACGGAGAACCAGCACCAAATGACCAGTTCCGTCAGCCCCAGCGCCATCCGTCCATCCGGCAATGACGACAACGTCAACGGCAATGCCAATGGCGCCCCCTCCACCAACGGCTCCGCCCCCGCGGTCAGCAAACGCCTCTGGTCGCCGCGCGATTCCTCGCACCTTTACAGCGTGGACCTTTGGGGACAGGGTTACTTTTCCGTCAACAACGACGGTCACGTCGCGGTGCACCCCACCCGTGATCCGCAACGCAGCATCGACCTCTACCAGCTCGTCGATGACATCCGCAAACGCGACATCGGCTTACCCCTGCTCATCCGCTTCACCGACATGCTCAAGGACCGGGTCGAACAGGTACACCAGACCTTCGACCGCGCCATCAAGGAACATGACTACCAGGGCCAGTATCGCTGTGTGTACCCCATCAAGGTCAACCAGCAACGCCACGTCGTCGAGGAAATACTCGACTTCGGTTCGCCCTACCACTTCGGGCTGGAAGCCGGTTCCAAACCCGAACTGCTGGCCGTGATGGGCCTGGTCGAAGACGACAAAACCCCGATCATCTGCAACGGCTTTAAGGACGATGAATTCATCGAAGCGGTCATACTGGCCACCAAGGTCGGTCGCAACATCATCCCCGTCGTCGAAAAGTTCAGCGAACTGGAACTCATCGCCAAGTACGCCAAGATGCACGGCGTCAAACCCTCCATCGGCGTGCGCGTCAAACTCGCTGCCCGCGGCGCCGGTCGCTGGCAGGAATCCGGCGGCGTGCGCAGCAAGTTCGGCCTGTTTGTCAGCGAAGTCGTCGAAGCCCTCCATTACCTCCGCAACAACGGCATGGGCGACTGCCTGAACCTGCTGCACTTTCATCTGGGCAGTCAGATCAACAACATTCACAACATCAAAAGCGCGATCATCGAACTGGTCCGCGTGTATGTCGAACTGCAACGCATGGGGGCAGGCCTGCAATACATCGATGTCGGCGGCGGACTGGGCGTCGATTACGACGGCACCAAAACCAACGATGACAGTTCCATCAACTACACGCTTCAGGAATACGCCAACGACGTGGTGTTTCACGTCAAGGAAATTTGCGATCAGGCGGACGTGGCTCATCCGACGATCATCAGCGAGTCCGGCCGGGCGATGGTCGCCTACCACAGCCTGCTGGTGTTCAACGTGCTCGGCTGGTCCGGCTTTGAGCGCTTTGAGTTGCCCGATCGACTCACCGACACCCAGCGCAGCGAAATGCCTTCGCCGGTGGTGAACCTTTTTGACGCCTATCAGGGCATCAACGAAACCAACTTCACCGAATATTTTCACGATGCCCAGCTCGCCAAGGAATCGACACTGCACCTCTTTAACCTGGGTTACTGCTCACTGGAACATCGCAGCCTGGCAGAGCGCTTGTTTTTCGGTCTGGGCACCAAGGTGCTCAAAATCATTCGTCGTTTGAATTACCAGTCGGAGGAATTTGCCGGGCTGGACCAGTTGTTGTCGGACACTTATTTTTGCAACGTGTCGATTTTTCAGTCGATGCCCGACTCATGGGCCATTGACCAGTTGTTTCCGATCATGCCCTTGCACAAGCTCACCGAGGAGCCGACCTGTCGCGGCATATTGGCCGACATCACCTGCGATTCGGATGGCAAAATTGATCGCTTCATCGGGCGGCGGGAACCCAAGCCGGTGCTGGACCTGCACGAGTACGACGGCGGGGATTACCTGCTGGGCGCGTTCCTCGTCGGCGCCTATCAGGAAATTTTGGGCGACCTGCACAACCTGCTGGGCGACACCAATGCGGTGCATGTGCGCCTGGGCGAAGACGGTTCGCCGATGATCGAGGAAGTGGTCGAAGGCGACACCGTACAGGAAGTGCTCAAATACGTGCAGTTTGATGCGGAGGATTTGATGCGCTCGATGCGCAAACATGTCGAACGCGCCCTGCGTGACGGCAAACTGACGCTTGATGAATCGCGCGTGTTGCTGCGGTTTTACGAACAGGGCTTGAAGGGTTATACGTACCTGGAATAAGCATGATAGTTTTTTCATGAACCATTGTTTTCACATACAGGCAAGCAATCATTTTGTCGAGATTTAATTCATTATGAAAAACGAAAGTGAAGGTGTGCGAATTGCAAGATTACTTCGAGATGCGAAAACGCAACTCGGCGACCATTATCCGAAAAAGTTTGGCGGAGCCGCAGCGGTATTGATCCTAAAAAATGAATTAGAAAAGAACGGGATTCTGTCATCCGAACCTAATGTCTACATCGAAGGATGCAAATCTGAAATTGACCTGATTATCCCTCGTGACCAAAAAAACAAGAATCGCAAAATTATAAACCCATGGGAAATGATTTTATACAAACCAAGTGACATTGCCCTGGCTTTGGAAGTAAAAAAGTCTGGAAGTTATGGCAAAGAAGGCTTGAAAAAAATCAAGGACTTATATGAGTCATTATTGTGCATTTGTGTGGATATGGCCTATCTCACCTTCGAAGATACCAAATCTTACATACATAGACCAACAAAAGGTAAAGTCCGTGCAGAATGCTACTGCCTTGCATGGCATAAATCGTATGGAAGCGATCCTACCCCCACAGAAGAAGACATTAATTGGGAAGCTTTCCTAAAATATGTCAAAAGTAAGACAAAGGTATAACATTTCACAGGAAGCAGATAACCCCCGGTCATTGACCGGGGTTAAGTGGGTGCGTCACACACATCACAAACTTCAATTCAAATCATCGGTCCTGTGCCACGGGCGAGGTTGGACAGGGCTGGGCGGTCCAGTAAAAAAATCGCTTCCTCCTCACGGCCACCAATCAACTCCGACTCTTCCATGCGACGCAGGGTGCGTGAAAGGGTTTCACTGGTGAGGTTCAAATGACTGGCCAGGTGTTTTTTCAAACTCGGCAGCACGACGCAATCACGGGCATCGGCCACGTCGAGCAGGTAACGCGCCACGCGGCCGGTGGCGTCACGCAGGGTTAAATCCTCCACGAGGTTGACCAGGTGTCGCACCCAGAAGGCCATGCCCATGAGCAGTTGACGCGCCAGGTCCGGGTGATCGCGCAACAGACGGGTGAGTTCGACGGAGGGAAGCAACGCACAAACGGTGTGTTCAAGTGCCTGGGCATGAGCGGGGCAGGCAAACTCGCCGATGGCAGCGACCTCGGCAAATGTGCCGCCGGGGCCGACCAGGTGCAGTACGTGTTCCTTGCCCTGCGGTGCGATTTTGAAGACACGGACCATGCCGCTGCCGACGATGAACATGCCCGGGCAGGGATCGCCCTGTTGAAAGATGGATTGGCCGGGGTGAAAGGTGCGTAACACTGCACGCTGGGCGAGCAGTGCGAGTACGGGTTCACTCATTTGTGACAGGAGCGGGCAATCACGCAATATTTCACCGGCTGAGCCGTGGTCCATGATGCATGTTCCTTGGGTGAATCGGTTAATTGGTTAATTGGTTAATTGGTTAATTGGTTAATTGGTTAATTGGTTAATTGG
>CAZJMK010000104.1:0-4966 GCA_964547135.1 uncultured Phycisphaeraceae bacterium
ATGAGGATCGGCTATTGCTACCTTATAGATGCAATGAAACACTAGTACCGGATCGCAGTCACAAACATCCGGCCCTGAAGGGCACGGCGTCAATTTCCCTGGTGCATTGTGTCCTTCTGTTGTTAATAATAAAAATGCAACCCCGCGCCGATGTAACGAATGCTTTCATTGAAAAACTGTCCGTGCGGTGATCGGCCGGTGTAGTACTCGATCAAAAACAACAGGCGTGACCCGCTGCGCCCCAGCAAGGGGTCGGTAAATTCCAACCCGGTGCGCACCGACAATCCCCCGTCCCAATCGTGATACTCAAAATGTTTCACGTCAAGGGCGGCAATCGGCGTGGCCCATTCCTCAAACAATCGCCAGGGGCTGCGCATTTCAACCCCGTACTGCACCATGCCGATGCCCAGGTCCGACGGGTCGGTATTGATCAGCACGCCGCCGCCTGCGTAAACCCGCAGCCAGTCTGCCGCCTCATAAGCCACCAGCAACTGTGGCGATTCGTAACTGAGGTTGACGCGCTGTGCCAGGGTGATGCCGTTGTTCAAAATGAACTCATCGCCCAGGTGCGAGCTTTGATGGTAATAGCGCAGCAGCATCGACCAGGGACCGTTGCGCCAAGCGATGCCGCCACCAATGAAGTAGTCGGCATTTACCAAATCCGCCGAGTCCGAGTCCATGTCGAAAATCGCAAACACCCCCGGCTGCAAAACAAATTCCCATTGCCCGCCCAGCCAGTCGGGCGCATCATCGCGGAACATCGACAGCGTTTCACCAAAACTCACCGTGGCCACCGCTTGCAAGGTTTCGCCCTGATAACTGGTGTACGACGCTCCGAAATGCGGCCAGCGCGGGTCAGCCACCAGTGGGTCAAACAAACGGTCTTTGGGGAACACAATCCATGATCGATCTGCGACCGTTTGAGTCATCGTGGCGTTTACCCGCCCGTTCCCTCCGGTAGCGTCTGTGTACGCACCAGGCTGGTTTTGAGGTGAGGTTGTCTTCAAGTCCGATTCCGCACTTGGCCACTGGGCCACTTGACCACTCGACCCCTTCTGTTCATCCCCCGCCAGTTTCACGTCACGCACGCCGCGCACTTTGCTGAGCGTTTGCACCAGTTGCGTCAGTTGATCGCCTGACAACCCTGCGCCATCGACAATGACGATGCCCTCACGGACCTGAAGGTTCACCGCCGACCATGCCGGTTGCTGATCGACGACTGCCTGCACATACCCGCGCAGGTAGGCATCCTCCGTCGTCGGCTGAGCCTGCACTTGTGCCTGTCCCGGTGTGACCAGCGCCGACGCTGCAAGCATGACACTGCCAACCCCCAAACCGATACCCCGATGCGGAAAGCATTTCATAAAAAATCCCTCACTGGTTGTCACAACATGTTAAAGGAAAAATCGCCGATCGGCCTTTTTTGTCATCGGCATGGCTACTGCTTTCATAGGTCGTCAAATCATCACATATCGACCTTTTTCGCTGCTTCGTCGGCATGGTAACTGGAGCGGACCAGTGGGCCGGCTTCGACATGACGCAGGCCCATCGCTTCGCCCTGTGCTTTGTAGTGGGCAAACAGTTCGGGCGTGACAAAGCGCGTCACGGGCAGATGCTCTGGCGTGGGTTGCAGATATTGGCCGATGGTGAGTATGTCGCACGAGCCTTGGTCGCTGCGGGTCAGGGTGACGACATCGTGCATCAGGGCGATGACTTCCTCATCGGTTTCGCCGATGCCGACCATAATGCCGGTTTTGGTGATCAGCCCCTGGGCCTTGCTGCGTTGCAACAGTTCCAGCGAACGGGTGTACTTGGCCTGCGGGCGCACAACTGAATACAACCGTGGCACGGTTTCCAAATTGTGATTGAGCACCTCCGGCTTTTGCTCCAGCACCAGTTGCAATGCCTGCCAATCACCACAGAAATCGGGGATCAGCACCTCGACGGCTGTCCCGGGGCTTTGCAGACGAATTTGTCGAATCGTTTCCGCCCAAATAGCTGCACCGCCATCGGGCAGTTCATCACGATTGACACTGGTGAGCACGACATGTTTGAGGTGCATCAGGGCGACCGCTTCGCCGACGCGACGGGGTTCATCCGTGTCGAGCGTTTCAGGGCGACCCGTGGCGATGTGACAAAAGCCGCAGGACCGGGTGCAGACATCGCCCAGTATCATGATCGTGGCTGTGCCGCGGTTCCAGCATTCACCCATGTTGGGGCACAAGGCGGATTCGCAGACGGTGTTCAGACGATGCTCGTCAATGATGGAGCGAAGCTGGTTGTAGCCGGGTCCGCCGGGCAATTTGGCACGCAGCCAGGGGGGTTTGCGACGACGGACAAAGTCGCGTGCCTGGGGTTGGGTGATGATCTGCTCGCTGAGGGAAACGCGTTTCATGGAACGAAGTTTAGCACGGGTGACAGACGGAGGCGCAGAGATGTTGACAGGTGTAGCCCAGCCGCCCCCGGCTGGGTGAATCAACATCGACATACCCACCACCGGGGAGGGCGGTGCCACAAATCGGAAGTTGTCGGTAAATTGGGGGTTGAGTTAAGTCATGCCATGATTCAGCCGATGTTATCGCTATCAAGGGTCGGATGTCGAACGTTTTTTTGGAGGCTGGAAGTGGCATCTGAAGTGGTACGAATTATCTGCCCCAATCTCAAATGCAAGGCGATACTGTCAGTGCCTTCGTCTGCACGCGGTAAAACCGTGCGTTGTCGGCAGTGCGGCTCGCGGGTGGGTGTTCCCGAATTGATCGAACGACCTGCACCAACCCCGGTGGGTGCGGGCAATGAAGCTCAAAACGCCAACGGCAACCCGTCAACGACCGGCCAGGGTTGATCTTCGTATCACTGATTGATTGCATGATTCACCACCACCGCGTTTGTCGCGGTTTTTTTGTTGCAAGGGAAAAATCAGACGCGATAAATCGCGGCGCTAACAACAAGCCTCAAAAAGGGGATAATTACATTGATTACGCCCGGGGTTGTGGCCGGGGGTTGCGTGAAGGGCGGGGGGCATCATCATCACCCAGCGTTTCGGTCATTTCACGCACTTTGTCAGCGGGGGGGGCATCGTCCTCATCACGATCATCTTCGAGGTCGATTTCCGACGTGGCCATGGCTTCCAGGGCTGCGATCGGGTCGTCGCTTTCCAGCGGCGTTGCATCGCCACCGGCTTCAGTGATCGCAGCTTCCAATTCAGCATCAAGGTCGTCACGTTCGACAGCTTTGTTCACCGGCGATTTCATCGCCACACCCGTGCGACCGGACTTGCTCACCGGCGAGGCGCTGCGCACCACTGGTTCGGGCATCAGGTTGGGTTGGCCGTTGATCACCACCTGAAACAGCACTGTGCCGACGGTGATTTTGTCGCCCGGTTCGAGCACCACTTCCTGGATGCGCTTATCATTGCAGAAGGTGCCGTTGCTGGAGCCCAAGTCGCGCAGCCGCACCTGATGATCGTCTTTGTTGAGTTCGCAATGTTGGCGGGAGACGCTCGAAAGCGGTATCCGCAGATCGCAGGAACTCGTACGACCCACGACAATGCGATCTTTCCGTAATGGAAAGGTGCGTCGTGTGCCATCCGAACGTGACATGACCAGTGCAACATCCATGAACCGGCCCTTAACGATGATGGGTGACTTACCTAAGTCTAGCCCGCGCCTGGAACTGTCGCAAGCATTTTCCGACAGCCCCAAAATTCACGCCCTGTACCTTCACATTCCCTTCTGTTACCACAAGTGCCATTATTGTGACTTTTACAGTATCGTCGATTCCCCGGAGGCAAATAACCGACAAAGTCTTTTTTTATCAGCATTGCTGGCGGAACTGACTTATCGCTCCCACCAGGCTGTTTTACGTCCGCATACTGTATTTATCGGCGGAGGGACGCCCACTTTCCTCCAACCCGCGTTATGGGAACAACTGCTCAACCGGTTGCACGAGTTACACGTGTTGGACGATGTCGTTGAGTTCACCGTCGAAGCCAACCCGGAAACGGTGACGCTGGACCTGATGCGCTTGTTGAAGCAGGGGGGTGTCAACCGCATCAGCATGGGGGCACAATCGTTTCAACCGGAGTTGCTCAAAACCCTGGAACGCTGGCACGACCCGGCTTCGGTGGCACTGGCCATGAAGCACGCAAGGCAGGCGGGCATGGACAACATCAACCTCGACCTGATTTTCGCCATACCCGGGCAAACCCTGGCTCAACTCGATGCCGATTTGGACGCGCTGCTGGCACTGCAACCCGATCATGTGTCGTGCTACAACCTGACCTTTGAGCAGGGCACTGCGTTGCTGGAAAAGTTCAAGCAAGGCCGGGTGCAAAAGCTCGACGAAGATTTGGAAAAAGCGATGTACCAGCGCGTGATGGAGCGATTGGCGCAAGCGGGTTTTCAGCACTATGAAATCAGCAACTGGGCCGGGCGGGGCGGGCCTTGCAGGCACAACCTGCACTACTGGGCCAACGATTATTGGCTGGGTTTGGGGCCTGCGGCTGCCAGTCACGTCAGCGGTTGGCGATGGAAGAACCTGCCGCATTTGGGGCAATACCTGACGCACCAGGGCGAACCACCGGTGACGGATGTTGAACATTTACCCGTTGAACGACAGATGGGCGAAGCACTGATGATGGGGCTGCGTTTGCGTGAAGGGGTGAAGCGTGATTGGTTGCGTCAGCATTTGCCAGCCGATGATGCGCGACATGCAGCGATCGATGAACTGGTGCAGTTGGACATGTTGGCCTGGTCACCAACGCATTTGCACCTGACCCCGCGCGGCCTGTTCGTAGCCGATGCGGTGATCGCCCGATTGCTGTGATCACGAACGCATCCAACCGGACAGTCAAGCCGAGTCGGAGGCGTCCTCGCCGACGGCTCGGGTATTCTTTGATAAAAAAATTTGGCGATTTGGCGATTTGGCGATTTGGCGATTTGGCGATTTGGCGATTTGGCGATTTGGC
>CAZJMK010000104.1:5066-8629 GCA_964547135.1 uncultured Phycisphaeraceae bacterium
GATTGGGCGATTGGGCGATTTGGCGATTTTTTCTTTCTTCACGCCTGAACTTCACGTCCGCATGAAGTTCAGGTTGGTTTGACCCACCACCATCACACACGCTTTCTCACAGCGGTGACTCATCAGGCTTGTTGACGTTTGATGACGGTGGTTGGTATATGACAAGCCCGCGATACCCTCGGCCAACTTTCCGACGTTCCGATTCATAGCCTGCCATGAAAATGGCGATATGCCATCACCCATTTCACGATTTTCCGTTATGCTGACGTTCTTGATCGGGTTGGTTGCCGACATTGTACTGCGTCGGTTTTCAACCCAACGGGAGCGTAGCTCAGTGGTTAGAGCGGGGGACTCATAATCCCTTGGTCGCGGGTTCGAATCCTGCCGCTCCCATTAGGTGTTTGTACGGTATGGTCCAATGTGCTCTGGTGGGTCAGAAATGCGGTTTTACTGTCTCGGTAGGACGCAGTATTTGCAGGGCGCGCTACACTTTGCGCTACACTTTTTTCACCCCCTGAAACGGCCCGTTTGAAATGGTCATCGGTGGTCATGCGGTAGTGGGCATCGGCCACGGCTTCCGTGTGACCCAGCCATCCCGCACACACATGACTGGGGAATTCATCCGCCAATTCGGTGGCTCTTGTCGCCCGCATGTTCTGCCAGGGCTTGGGCCATGGAACCAGCCCGGCGGCGATGATGTATCGATTTAATTGCGTGCGCAAGTTCACGCTCGAATCGCGGTAGCGGCTGATGACATATACACTGCCCGACTCTGCCTCATCAAACACCCGTTGCAAATGCCCGGCTAACTCCGGGAACAATGGCACCAGTCGGATGCCTCCGTCGGCATGATGCTCGGTTTTGCTCGCCCGTATGGTCATGCTGCGGTTGGCAAAGTCGATGTCACCCCATTTCAGGCTCAGGGCTTCCGATGGAATACGCAATCCGCCCCAGCGTGCCAGGGCGATGAGCAGCTTCCATTGCGGATCTGGAGCCACCTCTATCACCCGCTGGACATCCTTTGCTGCAATGAACATGCGTCGGGCTGGGTTTCCTTGCACCCCGCCCTTGATGTGGCCGAACGGGTTCTCATGGATCAGCTTGTGGCGCTGGGCCACGGTGAAATAATGCCGGGCGTAGTAGCACCATTTGCTCACCGTTGCAATCGCCCGTTTCTCGCTCAACAGGTGAGCGCGGTACGCATCTGCATCAGCGGGAGTGATACGTCCCACCAGCATTTCACCCATGAATCGGCACAGGTGCCGCTGTGCTTGCCTCATGACGATCATCGTGCCTGGCTTGATGTCTTTACGCTGTTCAAGATACTGGTCGATGAAGTCCGTCAATTTGGTCGCTGCTTGACCATCACCGCACAACTCCGCCCGCATCAACCGTTGTCGCAGCTTGCCCGATACCGCCTCCAGCCATGCCCGTGTGGCCGGGGCCGGTTCCACCCCTGCATCCCTTGACCGTTCCAGCTCCGTGACATGCCCGCGAATCTGCTCCGCAGCACGTCTGCCGATCAGTCCCAACCGAACAGGATGCCTTGCCCCGTCCGTCCGGCTGGCGTGAACGATGAAGACCTCGCCGGCAACTTTCGATAGGCTCGCCATGTCAGAGTTCCTTCCGCATCAGCGGTAAACGTCCTTGCGATGGGCAATTCGCAGCACCAGCACGATCAGCCTGGCATCATGAATCTCATACACCACCCGGTAATCCCCGATACGGACCCGCCAAAGGTTATCATCCCCGGCCAGTTTCACCACGCCCTCGGGCCTTGGCTGATTCGCCAAAGTTTCCAGCAATTTTACCACCTTGCGTTGAACCTCACGAGGCAGTTTCGTCAGGGCCTTGCGCGGGGTCGGCTGAATGATGACCTGATAAGCCATGCGTCAAAGCCCCAGGTCGGTTTTGATCTGCTCCAACGTCACCCCGCCCTTTTCCTTGCGGGCAGCCTTGGCCGCGCGCAGGTCATCGGCATCCTCCAAGGCTTCGATCCGCTGCAAATCAGCAATAGGGACCAGTGCCGCCACGGGCTTGCCGTGACGTTCCAGCGTCACCCGCTCACCACGATAGGCCACGCGATTGAGTGCATCCGACAAATTCGCCCGCAGGCTGACGATGTTGGTACTGGCCATAGATATCATCCTTATGTACGTTCATGACATTATATCATTATCTGGATGCCGGGGGTGCAGGTCAAGTCGAAAATTAAGCACATGAAGTCATGGCTTTGGCTGCATCACGGGAAACGCGGGCTTCAGCGACCTGGGCAGCGGTCACAGGGACGATGCCAAGAATTTGCATCGCCTCAGTAAACCGTGCCTCGCTCGCCACCGCGGAATTGGTTTCCGCATCGTCGGCATCACTGATCGCCGTCGTTCGGCCACAGGTGCGGTCCAAAACTAGCTTAATTGCGGCCAAATCCCCACGTTTTGCTTGCTCGACCAGAACATCCACGATTGCCCGCAGGTCAGCGACGCTGATCTGTTTGAGCATCACCGCTCGCAGTTCCGCCGTGCGACGGGCATAGGGGTTGCCGGGCCCGCCCCGCCAGCCAGAGATAAATCTGCCATCAGGCCCGCGTCCATTAGGTTCTGTCCCGTAAGTCCTGTTATATCCGATGAAGGTAGGGAACACTCTCTTCACCGGAGGCTGCACGGATGCGGCGATACGACCTGACCGACGCGCAATGGGCCATCATTGAACCTTTGCTGCCCCCACGCCAGGGGCGCGGCAGGCCCTTCCACGACCACCGCAACATGCTCAACGCCTGGTTCTGGATTCTCAACACCGGCTCACCCTGGCGCGATCTGCCCGAACGTTTTGGTCCCTGGAAAACGGCGTACAACCGTTTCAATCGCTGGCGCAAAGAGGGTCTGATTGACAAGCTCCTGGAGGCTCTGCAAATCCGACTCGACAAGGACGGCCACATCGACTGGGACCTGTGGTGCGTCGATGGCTCCAACGTCCGGGCCCACATCGCCGCTGCCGGTGCGGGTAAAAAAGGGGGCCCCAAGAACCCGCCGACCACGCACTGGGTCGCAGCCGAGGCGGCTGGGGAACCAAGGTCCATGTGGTTACTGACGGCCGAGGCACTCCCCTGGCCGTCCACCTCACCCCCGGCCAAACCCACGAGGCCGCGGCGTTTGAGGAAGTCGTGACTGCCGTACGCATCGCCCAGCCCAAGGGTCGGCCACGCACCCGTCCCCAGCGTCTGGCCGGAGACAAGGGCTACGACATCCCACGCATTCGCCGCTGGCTCAGACAACGGCACATCACCGCAGTGATCCCCGAAAAACACAAGCCCTTCGGACGATCTCCCGGCCGGCCACCGAGCTTGGACCGTGAAGCCTACCGTCGCCGCAACGTCATCGAACGCTGCATCGGCTGGCTCAAACACGCCCGACGCATCGCCACGCGGTACGATAAAACCGCGGTCAACTTCCTGGCCATGTTGAAACTCGCTATGATCCAGCATTACTTCAAATCCCACTTACGGGACAGAACCTAGTGTTTCATTGCATCTCGATTGATGGATATAGTTTTTTGAGCTTGACCCG
>CAZJMK010000105.1:0-8503 GCA_964547135.1 uncultured Phycisphaeraceae bacterium
ATACAAGCATCAAGCCAACTTACTGTCGTTCCTTAACCGGACACTACTGATTCGATATTCGAAATATCCAGCCACTTGACACTATTTCTTCTGACACTCCTGCGCCATGCAGACATCGACATACACTTGCTGCGCCAGTCGAGCCGACACGCCAAGTCGTGAGCCCAGCACACGCAGAATCAGCGGGTCGCCGGCTTGAACAAGTTCGACCTTGCGACCGATGCACACGCCCATCGCTTTGAGTCGATCAATGTCGGCATCGCTGGCATCAATGCGACTCACCGCCGCACAAGCCATGGGCGCAAGCTCCGGCAAGGCAATCGTCTGCATCACCCCTGCCATGCCAAGTTTGATCCCCGCCTCCGCCACAGTTGAAGTACGCGACATTCTGAATCACTCCCGCTTGGTTCCCCGCCCAACCATCCCAATGATTGTAGCAAATCGCAATTGAGATTGAGATTCAATATACCAAAATATCCTTTGAAATACAAGCACAAGTTTGAAATGATGCAAAAAAGACGCCGAGGGCATCAGCGGCTGATAAGCGCCTGGGTGTCTTCTTCACAGATAGGTTCTTACTCGGACGGCTGCCCCACCCACCGATACCAGCGATCCACCGCCCCATCGTTTTCCCAACCGGGCTTCCAATCCAGATACTGCTTCAGGTAACTCTCATCCGCATCCGAAATGCGCAGGTTCAACCATCGTGTTTCCGTTGTACGCAACAGTTTCATACGATAAATGGTCTGATTATCCAGACGTTGGGTTTGCACTTGGAGGGTTGACCCCTGATCGCCAATGATCGAAAACATCTGGGCGTTGCTGCGCGAATCGTGTTGCAGCGTCCAGCGCTGCACAAGCGTGGCCGCTTCATTGGCCACCGCCAGCATCAGCGCATCACCCTGTTGAGGCAACTGGGCATTGGCGGACAATTGATGGCTTTGATCCTCCACGACCGCCACGATGTATAAATGCTCCGCATCCCTGCCCAGCCACATTCGCGCGGACAGGTCCGTCTCTCCCTGCCACCAGCGCGAAGTCTCCGGCTGTTCCACCCATCGATTGGTGACTTGTGCTTCGCCAAGCGTCGTCGCAGCCGGGCTTGCCTCAATCAGGGACAGGTCCTTGAGCCAATGATCCTCACTCCAGCGCGGCAGCGAGGGCAACACTTCAATCGCCTGTGCTTGTCGCATCAGGGTGTTGCCGGTGATTCGATCCACCAATTCAAACTCCAGGCGATCCAGCGGCAATGACCCGGTGAGTGCCTGCATCACGGCGCGGGGCGGCGCAGCCAGCAGCTTCCAGCCGTGCGAACCGCTGAGCACTCGCACCGCCAATAAATGGCGACCCGCTTGGAGCGTTACAGGGAAGGTGTGATCGGTGATGCGAAAGCCGCCGCCGTTGCCCGATGCCAGTGTGTCATAAACCGGTTCGCCATTGCCAAACCATTGCATCCACCAGTCCGCCGAGGCCCCCAGTGTCACCGTCTGCTCCCGATCGGATTCCACCATCGCCATCGCCACCGCGACCGACCGTTCCCGAACTTTCCACCCCGGCCCGCAAGCCTTGAAAAAATCAAGGGTGTGATTGATCGGCGTCAGCGCGATCGCCTTTGCCCCGCCCAGCGTCGATGGAATCGCATCAACCCCGGCCAGGTTGGTATCGGGTGATACATTCAAAAAGATCGTCCAACGCTGGGGCCAGACGATGGGTTGCACCAACGGCCCCACTTCAATACGCACAGGCAACGGCTGGATTTGGCCGGGTTCCAGGTTAAGCGTGATGCTGGCAGGGGTGATTGTCACCGGCGTTTGCGAGGTTGCCTGAATCCGCAGTTCCGCTTCCAGTTTTCGGCTTAAAGGATTGGTGATTTGAATTGCATCCTGATCGGTGGAAGCAGCGGTCAACTGCGCAAGGGTATCCGCTCTGACAGCTTGCGGGGCTGTCCGCCAAAGGTTCACGCCGCCGGCGGACCAGCGGATAAAAGTGGGATGTTGACCGATGACGACTTCGACCATGCCGCGATCACGGAGGTTTACCGGTTGCTCATTGCCGAACATATCCAATTGCTCAAGTGTGAAATCCATGGCAACATGCCCAGCGGTTCGCAGGTACACGGTTTTGCGGGTTGGCTCATTGCACCAGGCCACGAGCACGCCCTGCTGGTCCTGCGGGTCGGCAAAAAGATAAGCTTCAATGGTGGCATCGCCCAAATCCAACATGCGAACGAAACGTCGGCCGCGCAATGTTTCCACCATGCCACGATATGCCAATACGACCGGGCGTGGCTCCTGAAGTGTGATCAGATTGCCATAACTGCCTGCTTCCTCAAACAACAGACGAAACCAAAGCAGCCAGGGTTGACCTTTGCTTTGTGAAAAGATAATTTTTTGAATGGCGGTGGCAGCCTGCATCTGTTCCTGTTCGGCGCTGCGTGCCGCGACCCCCGATTCAGTATCGACCAGCGGCAAGTGCCCCTTGTCGAATTCCTGCGCGATGCGCTGCATCCGTTGGTAGGCGTCACGTTCAGCCTTGATGCCCACCCCGTGTGCGTGATAGGCCAGCATGTCCAGTCTGGCGGGGTCCACCAGTTCGATGAAACGTCGTACACGCTTGTTGCTCTCGGCTACATGAGCAGCATTGGCCAATCCCCCATTCATCACCACCGCCTGCGGGTCTGCTGCTTTGATGGCATCGTAAAGCGCGTGGTAGCCTTCGACATACTGTTCAATCGAACCAGAGTAGAAAAAAGGCAGATCGGGTTCATTGCCCAATTCCCAGTAAAGCGGCTTCATTTCCATCGCCAGCGCAGCAGCCTGTTGCTTGACACGTTCAAGGTTTTTCAAAAAAGCGGGCCGTTGCGTGTCCTTGGGGACATCCAGCATCACCACCACCTCCATGCCCTGCTCGCGTAAGGCGGCAATGGCTTCCCTTGCGCGCGACATGGCACTGGCATCCACCCCCAGTCGCACGATATCCACGCCCATATATTGCATCCAGGCCATCAACTCCTTGCGCCGATGCGGCATGCCCAGCACAGGGTCCAGGCCGAAGCGGTATTCACCCGTCTTGGCTTTGCGCAATTCCGTATCACTGCGCACGCCGATGGTCCCCCGACGCACCAAAAGGGGCAGGGCATCGTTCTCACGAATCAGACTGAATTCCGTGTCATAAACCCCATACGGCCAACCTTCGGTCTTGAAATCAAACCTGAAATCGCCAACGGATGTGGGCGCTAGCGTCAATTCCTTCTGATGCTGCGCCAGACTTTGCCCGCTGCGATCCCGCAGCTCAAACATCGCCCGCACCGGCACCGCCACCCCTGCAATGTTGCGCACCTGATAAGTCAGTTGTCCGGCTTCCTGCTGCTGATACAAAAAAACCGGACGGTCCACAGCCTGCACCCCCGTCAAACGAATCAGCCGAGGCAGGTCGGGGTTGTCCTTCAAATCGTAACCGCGCACCGTGATGCGACGGATGAACCAATCTTCATTGGCGCCGTTGAGGCGCAGGTCAAATCCATCCACGCCCTCGCCCCTGCCCTCATGCGGGCGTCCGCCGAACCAGGCATCGTCCACACGGGCGACAATGGTGCGCAGTTTGGGGCTGGCTCCCCACCGGCTACCCACCCGCACACTGCCCCGCTCGGTGTCCGCCATGATGTCCACCGAGGTCTGCGTGCGATGCACATATTCCACCTCAATGTCCACCGCAGGCATCGCCCCGTGACGAAAACGTTCATCGGTGAAGGTCAGGTACAGCGAACGCAGCCACGATTTCGCATTTCAATTTCGGATTGCTAACCGGCTCAAACGATGCCTCCTCCTTCGTCGTGGTTCCCAATACGACCACCACCAGCCTCACTGTGGGGGCCGGCAATACCCCGCTTCTTTCGGGAACAGCAGCAACCGAATTCGGCGCCTTTAGCACCAACAACGGCATTTCAACCGTCGGTGTTCCCGCTGGCAGCACCGGGGCATTCCCGCGCACGTACTTTGTTCGTTCTCATGTTGCCGGCAGCAACGTGACCGATGCCGTGACAAACAACGACTATCTGCAATTCACCATCACCCCAACATCCGGCTACCAGTTGGACCTCAGCAGCATCTCCTGGGCTGCTGCTGCCAGCGGTTACGCTGCCAACGCCACTCCGCCCAATCTTCCCGCAGCAGGTCGATTCGAATCACGCTGGACCGCACGGTCCAGCCTCGACGGCTTCACCACCGACATCGGCTCGTCCTATAAGCAAAGCCCCACCACCGCAGGGACAGGCACCTCCCCCTACGAAGTCTTTACCTTCGCGCTGGGCTCTGCGTTTCAAAACCTCACCAGCACCATCACCTTCCGCCTCTATGCCAGCGGCAGTTTTCTGGACAGCAACGGTGCCGCAACCGGCGTGATCGGCACGCAAGATCAAAACGGCATCCATCGCCTGGATAACCTGATCGTCAACGGCGAAGTCGAAGTCATCCCCGAACCCGCTTCCGCAATCGCTTTGATGGCGATGTCCGCGCTGTTGCTGCGCCGCCGATCGTAACGGACAACCTCCGTCGTGAATTACCTTGGTTTAACGCCGTGTGCAAACAACCGGTGTCGTGGATTGCCCTCGTTCAGCGCGGACGCTTTGCGTCGGCGCACTGGTTCGCCGGGACGCTTGTATCGGCACTCACTCTGAGTAAGTGCCGCGATTTATCTCTGCGTTAGAAACTGTTTCATAACTGGTTTGGGTGGGGCAGGTGTCCTTTGCTTGATTCAGAGCCGCGACCCCCGGGGGCGGTAGTGAGCGGTCGAAGAACCACGCGCTTCCGCTCGTGGCTCTGAGCAACACCAGTGTCCGCTCGTGGCTCCGAGTCCAGAAGGAGTTATGAAACAGTCTCTTAGAGCCTGTATGAAAAGCCCATGGTCTTGACGAGCCGCGCCCGTCAGGAAGCGGTTTTCGGAGTGCCTGCCGCTTGGGAAGACCGCTCCCTCACGGTCGCGGCTCGTTCAAAGGGACTTTTCGTACAGGCTCTCAGGCAACTGACCCAACAACGGCACCAGTTCATCGACATCAGGCCCCCGGACGCGGTCCACGGCCGGTGAGGATCGCATGCATCGGATGCGGTTGACAATGCACCGGTATCGTCATCTTGGGAAAACCGGGGGCGTGTGTAGGAAGTGGTCTGATACAAGGTTGGGTCAAGCGAGTACGCGAGCGGATGCGCTGCACGCATCTGTCGTTTCTGTGCCATGGGGTCAGCGTCAAACAGGGCTGATGCCGCCACATAGTGCAGTGGCAGCCAGCGGTTCTCATCGGGCAGCGATGCCAGCGAAGCATCCTGCTTCAGCAGCGCCGCCAAGCGCTGCTCATCCAACATGACACAGGCGTGCCAGAAATCCAACGGTTTGAAGCGGTCCAGCAGCATCGGCTGGTTATCCCCCAACCGGAAAGTGGCGACCTGTGAATTTCAAGAGTGCGGGCCACGCACACCAAACCACGAAAGCCACGATCATGATTTCGGGAATACCAGGCCGCAGGATGGTGCCAACCACGGCACCGATCGATGCCGCTAAGACGATTGCATGAAAGCGTGCCATGTTGACTCCTTCAAAAAAAGGCCTCTGTAGGATAACGGTGCAAATCTCGCTTCAAGAAGCAGTAACGAGCGTTTGCTGGTTCGGCCTCCGTCTCATTTCTTCGGTGGCGGCTCTTCACTCAATCCTTCCTTGATCCCATCTGCCACGGCCTTGGCGATGGATTTGATACCCGGCTCAATATTCTCGCCCATATAGTTCACCACATCCTTGGCGACGGGAGCAGATTCACCCGCTACGTAACGTTGGAAGGCTCCTAGGAAACCAAACATGGTCATCGTTCCGCCGACAAAAAGAAGTGGCATACCGAGAAATGCGCACCAGAAGTAGCGAGGTGGACTAAAGGAACCGAACGATGCAAAGAAACTGCCGAAGCCGAGCATCATCAGCACTCCTCCGAGTCCAAGGATGATGAGTCCTGCCCGTCGCAATGTTCTCCGTGTTGCGCCTTGCTTTGATCCCTGCAACTCATTCTCGTTCATCTGGTTGTCTCCTCCTGCCGAATGAATCTAGTTGCGAGTCTTGGGCGGGAAAACCCAACAACGACCCACGGAAATATCGTCTTTCATCGCCTGCCTCCCTGAAGCAGATAAATGTACTAGTTCCCAGTTCTTCCCAGCCGTGGCAAGCAGCCGATGGTTAGGGATTACTCCGGTCGCTCAACCGGTCGGATCGAGAGCTGCGGTATAGAAAGAAAGTGTTCATAAGCATCATGCCGACGGCCACAATCACCACTATCGTACCTGACGTTCCCCTACCTTTCATTGCCTCCAAGGCTTGAAGGGAGATGGCGATGTACAGCCAGACTACCGATTGCGAACTGAAGTATTCACGGCGCGTCACATATTTTGAATTGTTGTTATCAGCCATTTGAGTACCTCTGGGTTCCTGCTGGCAAATTTAGAAAGCGTTCAGTTGCGAGTCGTTGGTGGGAAAAGCCCAACAACGACCCACGGAAATATCATCATTATCGCCTGCCTCCCTGAAGCAGATAAATGTACTAGTTCCCAGTTCTTCCCAGCCGTGGCGAGCAGCCGATGGTGATGGATTACTCCTTTCGTTGGTAACGGATTGCGAGTCCTCTGTCTGCGACAAGCAGCGTGTTCTTGTCAAGAAGCGTGGCCGTGGCTTGCGAGCGGTTAGCGTCAGAGGGGATCATCACTATGCTACCGTTCTCCATCTCTGACCACGTACCATTTGCCCCCCTAATGATGTCGCCAGTGGTGTTGTCAAGGGTCACACTGAAGGAGCCTTCTTTCGAGATCATCAGAGTGGAACTGACGGCATTGTCAGGCATTTTCTCCTTTGGTAGGCGATCGGTATGCCATGTTCCCACAAACGAGGGTGACGCACAGCCAGTCATGAAAACCAACAGAATCGCCAAGAGAGTCGCACGCATGAGTTGTCTCCGAAAAGGCCGAACATTAATTAGATGGACCCACCTAACATCCCAAGGACACCTTGGGAGTCCGTACATCACGCCCGCAAACGCGGGAGACGGTTTGTTCGCTGAGGGTGTGATCTTCATTTCTTCTCGCCTGGTTCTCGCGTCATTGCGAAATAGATGACATATAACCATGAGAAGATGCCCGCGAGGATCGCCCACAGGATCGAACGATTCCGCTGCCAAGAACAAACAACTGCGATAGCCGAACCGAGTCCGATCCCTGTCTGGGTTACAGTTTGTGTTGCCTGGTTGGCGATTTGCGCAATAATCATGGAATTCTCGCTTCACAGAACAGTATTTAGGTGGCCCCCTCGCACTTCCAAAGGACACCTTGGGCCCAGATATGACGCTGCGGAAGAACCGTCCATTGAAAATGTGTCACTGCTGTTTGCACGCACCCGGCCCCGTAAAATAGTTATCCACTGTACCGATGGCCAGGGGGCTATGCAAGGGATATTTAAGGGTAAGAAATATTTTTGCTCGCTGAGAAGAAGAGGGGATAAGTACATACATATCATTCTACCCGCCCATTGTCGCGGATGAGTTCGACGAACGTAACCAGCGATGATAAATGGCGAAAAAAAGGCGAAAAAAAGGGGTCGGGAGTCATTGATGCGACCCCTTTTCATCCCCGACCCGAACGCCGTCAACTTAGGCGAAGGCCATTCATAAGTCCGCGCCACAGCGCGCGTTACGCGCGCTTGCGCGAAACAAGACCTCCTGTGATGCTGGTGGTGTTCAAGACACCCTCACCACAGGAGGCCAAGGATGGCCAGTATCGCGGCGGCGGTCAGGCGGATCAAGTCACAGCGGGCGGGGTTCATCAGCGAGGCGTTGGTGGCCCAGGCGTGCGAGGTGGCGGGGCACGTGCAGGGACGCGACTGGCGGGATCGCCGGATCACGCCGCTGGTGCTGCTGCAGGTCTTTGCGCTGCAGGTCCTGCACGGCAATGTCGCGTGCCGGGCGGCTTTGCGGATCGCGGCGATGGGCGTCAGCGTTCATCCCCGACCCCTTTTCATCCCCATCCCCTTTTCATCCCTGGAAACCATCCGCCAGCCGACGGGGCGAAGAGCGACCTGCGCGTATCACCGTGCGGTCACCAGTCTGCGCTCCGAGCAGGCGGATGCCGACGAATTGCTGGACATGCTGCGGGGACACTGGGGGATCGAGCATCGGCTGTTCCCTATTCGTGACGTGACCTTCGGCGAAGACGCCTGTCGGGTTCGCACCGGCCAAGCCCCGCGTATTCTGGCGATGCTGCGTAACCTGGCGGTGAGCTTGCTGCACCAAGCCCGCTGCCCCAACCACGCCGCCGCCCTGCGTCGCCACGCCGCCCACCCCCAGGAAGCCCTGAGGCTGCTACAGGAATACGGTTGAGAACTAAAAGACCCTGGGTTGCCCTGCCACTCATTTGACGATCACATGCAAATGCTGTTACAATGCCTTGCTCCACTGATTGCGGGGTAGAGCAGTCTGGTAGCT
>CAZJMK010000106.1:0-7593 GCA_964547135.1 uncultured Phycisphaeraceae bacterium
ATGCAGCCCTTATACACGATGAATCACCCATGGAAAACCCGGAAGGACCGAAAATCGCTGGTGCCCGAAGTCGGCAACGAGTTGGTGTCAAAATGCCAGGTTGTGCTGGCATCGTTGTCGAAGGTGATCATGCCGCCCCAGCGGGTAAACCCGGTCGGTTGATTACGGTTTTGGACAGCGTTTTGAAAGGTATCGCTGGTCAGATTGATTTGATCGACTTCTTCCTGCGTAAAGAATCCGCCGTTGGAGCCGGCTGAAAAACCAAAGCCGCCGGGCCCACCCAGACCGAGTGTGTTGCCGGACAAACTGCGTCCGCCGACGTACACCCGGTATTCGTTTTGGGCGATGGTCGGATCGTTAAGTGTGACCACCGAACCATTGCCGGGGTGGTTGAAATTGAGGGACCATTCCCATGAGTACACGCCGTCGAAAAATTGGCTCACCAGCGGCGCGGGGGTTTCGATACTCGAAAACTCGTTTTGCAGCAGGTTGGTGAAAAAACCAGCGGCTGCGTTCATGGTGTTGCGCTGCGTGGAACCGACGGGAAAAAAATGGTTGGTGTCGTAGGTGTAATCGATGACGATTTGCACCGCTTGTGCGCTGCTGATGAAAATGCCTGCTGTCAACAAAGTAGCGTACATTGTTTGGCGTGATACGGAACGTGTCATGTGTTTCCCCTGTCAAAAAATGCCCCGGTTTGAATACAGACTGTACGTCATAAAAACGTACACCTGCGCCCCTGTCACGATTCATCAGCATAGACATGGCCCCGGCAAAATCAAGATGTGAAATTCGTCAGCAGGGCATGTCGAAAAATAGGATTTAGGTGGCTGAATCATGAAAATCATCAGGTTGTCGTTCCCTGTTGTTGGTATGACGCCGAGGGCTTCAGCCCCGTACTCATTTGAGCGAAATCACATTCAGATTATCGATACACATCCGGCCCTGAAGGGCACGGCGTCAGCACTTGTATTTCGGTATGAACGGTTGATCGCGGCAAGTGATAAATAAGTACCCATTTCTGCGGAAACAGGCGTTAAGCCGAGGGCTGGGCCGGTCGATGTAAAGGTGGGCAAGTTGGGTTGCCTTGGGTAGATAACCCGGATTTGCGGACCTTTGATCGGAGGCTTTATGAGTCAAGTTCCCATTCAACCAAGCTTGTCTGATTTACGCACCAAGCAGGTGTTCACCACCGGCGAAGCGGCGGAAATCTGCAAAGTGTCGCAGCAGACGATCATTCGTTGTTTTGACGCCGGCAGACTCAAAGGCTTTCGCGTGCCGGGGAGCAAGTTTCGGCGTATTCCGCGTGAGGAATTGATCCGTTTCATGCGCGAAAACAGCATACCCACCGACGATTTGGAAGGCGGCAAGAAGCGCATACTGGTGGTGGATGATGACGACCAAATTGTGGAATTGTTTGTTGATGTGCTGGCTCGTGATGGGCGGTTTGAAGTGAAAACCGCATCGACGGGTTATGACGCCGGGGTGCTGACGACCTCGTTCCACCCGGATTTGATGCTGCTGGATTTCATGCTGCCGGATATCAATGGCAACGTGGTGTGCAAAACCGTGCGTCAGAACCCGGACCTGGCGGCGATGAAAATCATCATCGTGTCGGGCGTGGTCAAACAGGATGAAATTGATGAATTGGTGAAATCGGGGGCCGATGAGTTTGTGAAAAAGCCCTTTAATATTGAAAAATTGATGCAGCGGATTAGCGAGTTACTTGAGGTTTGAGGCGGGTTGGCGCGGCGAATTGTTATGAAGGGTCACGTGGGTTGATTGGTTAACTGGTTAACCTGTTAACCGGTCAGAGCTGATTGTGATCCCGTTGAGTAAACCAATTAACCAATTAACTGATCAACCGATTCACTTATCGCGCATGCGTCAATCATCATGAGCACCGCAACCACCACCGCCAACCTGGTCGATCCGGCGAAGACCCGGCGGATCGAACTCATCCTCCGGCAGATTGATTCGCTGCCAACCTTGCCGGCGGTGGCGACCAAGTTATTGCAACTCACCACCGATGATCACGCCGAGGCACGGCAGGTGATCGAACTGATCGAATCCGACCCGGCGCTCACGAGCAAAATACTGAGCATCTGCCGACGTGCGGACATGGGTTTTCGGGATGAAGCAAAGACCATCGAAAAAGCGGTGGTGATGCTGGGCTTCAACGCGGTGCGCAACACCGTGCTGTCGATCAAGGTGTATGAAATGTTTCAGGCGGGCCGGGAGGAGGAAAGCGACACGGCTTTACCCACCGGCAGCGCAGGCATGGAATCACCGACCGCGCACGCAAGCGATGTCGAACTGGATCGCACCGGTTTGTGGCGACACAGCCTTGCCGTGGCGGTGGCCTGTGAAAACCTGGCGGCGACGCTGCGCGATCGTTCGATCGACCCCGGCGAAGCATTTGTGTGTGGGTTGCTGCACGACATCGGCAAAATTGCGCTCGATCATGTGCTGCCGAAAAGTTACGGCCGAGTCGTTGAACTGGTGGACGTGAACCAGGGCAATATTGCGGAGTTTGAGCGGCGAGTCATCGGCATCGATCATCACACCGCAGGCAAACGACTGGCCGAGCAGTGGAGCCTGTCACATGTGATACAGGATTGCATCTGGCTGCATGGGTGTGCGTATGACATGCTGCCGCGGTTGGATCACCGCAATGTGATCGGGCTGGTGAGCCTGGCGGACATGGTGGTGCGCAAGTGTCATCTGGGTTACTCGGGCAATTTCAGTTTCAACCTTGAAGAACACGAACTGGCACATCAACTGAACCTGACGCAGACGCAGGTGCAGGAAGTGATGGCTGAACTGCATGTCGAACTGGATCGACGGACCAAGGCACTGGGGTTGGATGAAACGCCGTCGCAGGAATTGTTCATGCGGTCGATTCAGCAGGCCAATCAAATGCTGGGTCGGCTCAACGCGGCGATGGATCGACGCAGTCGTATGGCTTCGCGGCAGCAGCAGGTGCTCGATGCGATCAGCGCGTTTCACAATACCGCAACGCCGGGACGGTCGGTCGATGATGTGATGAGTGCAGCAGTGTGCAGCGCGATCAATGTGTTGGGTGCTGGCTTTTACACGATGGTGTTTCAGGGCGGAACGGACGATCATTGGCTGGTCTGTCAATACAACGCAGAAGGCGGGCCGATTCGCAGTCAGTTGATCGACCCGCCCACAACCTGTCCGGATTTAACGCAGATCGATGCCAGTCAGCCGACGGCATTGAACCCGATGGGCATCATGCCGATTTTGGCCGACTACTTGGTGGAAGCGCCGGATTTGCGTCAGGTGCGGGTGTTGCCGCTGGGTTGCGGGTGGGGCACATCGGCACTGTTGCTGCATGATCGGGCGAATTTGCCACCCTGGCCGCAGATGTATGCGTTGACAAGTACGTGGGGCGCAGCAATTGCAGCGGCAGGGCAGCATGATGGGGCACGAAGGTTGGGCGAAGAATTGGCCGGCGCCAATCGGGCGTTGGCTGAAGCGCAGGACCGATTGCTGCAAACTGAATCAATGGCAAGGGTCGGTGAAATGGCAGCGGGTGCAGCCCATGAAATGAACAACCCGCTGGCGGTGATTTCAGGTCGCGCACAGATACTTGAACAAAAATTACAGGCTGGTTCACGCGAACAGCAGGCAGCGCACACGATTGTGGAACAGGCGCATCGGTTGTCGGATTTGATCAGCATGTTGCGTTTGTACGCTGACCCGCCGAGGGCGCATAGGCAGGCGGTGAATTTGTTGCCGGTGTTGGACCATGCACTCAAATTGGCGATTGGGAAGAATGATGTACCCAAGTCGGTGCTGACGGGTGTGCAGACGAATTTGCGGGTGGAGCCGGCGACATTGCAGGCGCAGATGGACCCGCAACAGATCAAGGATGCGCTGGTGGAGTTGATACTCAATGCGTATCAGTCGCAGCCCAAGTCGAGCATCACGCTGGCGGCACGCTTGCTGGATGGTTCTAGGCAACTGCTTTTGGAAGTGATCGACGACGGCACGGGGATGGATGAACATACGCTGGCACACGCGATGGACCCATTTTTCAGCAATCGGCCGGCGGGTCGGCGCATCGGCATGGGTTTGCCACGAGCGCAGTTGCTGGCGGCAGCGCATGGTGGGCGGGTGGAACTGCGCAGCATCGCTGGGAAGGGAACCACGGCGAGTATTCTGCTGCCACTGGATTCGAGGGTGTGAACCGCCGATAGCAGAAAGGTTGTGCGTGAGGCTTTAGGTAACCGGTGCGATGTCGGGGTGGAAGGCCCCGGCTCATCGGTGGTTTCATGAAGTCGGCACGCGGAGGTTTTGGGAGCAGGAGAAAGCCGTGGCCGCATCAAACCCTGATCAACCCAACCGCGATCGCAATGCGAGTGACCGTGACAAAGATGGTGCAATCACGAGTATGCCGATGAGGGTGCTGGTGGTGGATGCGCAACCGTCGCTCAAGCCGTTGTTGGATGCGGGGCTGCTGGGTGCGCAGGTGCGGGTGCATTACGCGGATTCACTGGTGGCAGCCCGGGCGCAGATCGCAGCGGGCAAGGTGGATTTGCTGCTGATGGGGTCGGACCTCAAGGAACAGGCGACATTGCGATTGCTGGCGGACATTGCACGACATCGGCCGACGACGCGCACGGTACTGGTGACGGATCAGCCGAGTTTGGAAATGGCGCTGCGGGCGATGCGTGTGGGGGTGAGTGATGTGATACCGTCGCCGGTGCAGCCGGGGGAACTGGCGCAGCGGTTGCAGGGGGTGATGAAGTTGGTGCGACGTGAACAACGCACCCGCAGGCGATTGCGTCGGCTGCGGCGGTTGTGTCAGAAACTCAATCAGGCCCGACAGGAAATCGCGCAACAGGTGGATGTGCTTTGCGGCGACCTGGTGAATGCGTACCAGGATTTGGCCAGTCAGATGCAACAGTCGATGCATGTCAGTGAGTTTGCGGTGACGACGCGCAGCGAACTGGATTTGGAACAGTATGTGCGCAAGGTGTTGGAGTATGTGTTGGAAAAAGCTGGGCCGACGAATGCGGCGTTGTATCTGCCGGCGGGGGGCGATGAGTTTGCCCTGGGTGGTTATGTGAATTACGACCTGTCATCAGGGGCACCGGATTTACTTTTGCAGGACATTTGCGACCGATTGGTCAAACCGATTGCCGATGAAAACCAGACAGTGACGCGCACCGGGGCGGAGGCGATCGGCGATTGGGCGGGGGAATCGATACCGGGTTTGAATGATTGCCAGGTGTTGACAACATCGTGTACGCACAAGGCGGACACGCTGGCGGTGTTGGTATTGTTTCGCCATCAGTCGCAACCGTTCGGGGAAGAGGTGAAGGCGGCGATGGAAGCGGTGCGACCGATGATCGGGGAAGGTTTGGCGAAAATCATTCGGGTGCATCACCGTTGTTTTGTCGATCCGCCGGAGGAAGGGCGGGGCGAGCAGAGACGGGCGGCGTGAGAGAGGGTGATTTCGAATATCGAATTTCGGATTTCGAATTTCGGATTGAAAAACAAGCCAAGTGACTTTGTGGCCCTGCCGCCCCCGGCTGGGTTGTTTGGCATGGTGCGCCCGGTCACACCGCCGAGGGCGGCGGTGCCACATTCACAGATGCGATCAATCACGGCGCTAACACTTGAATACTGCTCCGTCATTCGATCACTTGGCACTTCTTCAAGCCGCGGCCACTTGGGGCGAAATGTGCGTAAACTGTGGGCATGGCCAATTCAAAGAAAATCAAGCGTGATACGTCGGCTGCGACGGTGACGAAAGCGGATGGACCTGCGACCATCGAGCCGATGGCGACGGGCAAGCCGTGGGAACACGCCAAGGGGGGCGCAGGGTCGGAGGCGGACCCGCAGGCGATGCGCTTTGTCGAGTCGCTGTCGTACGACCGTCGGCTGTATAAGCATGACATTGCCGGGTCGCTGGCACATGCGAAGATGCTTTGCAAGGTGGGGCTGATCAGCAAGGCGGAACTCAAGGCGATCACGCGGGGGTTGAAAGACATCGAAGCGGAAATCGCGGATTGCAATGAACATGATGGCAGTGGTTGGCCCGGCTGGGTGCAGGCATATGAAGATGTACACATGTGCATCGAAAAGGCACTGATCAACAAAATCGGCATGAGCGTCGGCGGAAAACTACACACCGGGCGGTCACGCAATGATCAGGTAGCGCTGGATTTGAAATTGTGGATCATCGCCAGTGTGTGCCAGTTACATGGCAGGTTTGAAAAGGTGGGCGAGGCACTGGTTCAATTGGCGGAAAAGCAGGGCGATGTGGTGATGCCCTCGTACACGCATTTGCAGCGGGCACAGCCGATTGTGCTGGGGGGCGAACTGGCGGCGTGGTACACGGCCCTGATGCGGGCACAAAGTCGATTCTGGCAATTGCTGGTGGTGGATGATGCCAACCCGCTGGGTTCGGGGGCGATTGCGGGGTCGAGTCTGCCGCTGGATCGAAAGATGACGGCGAAGCTGACAGCCCCGGCGAATGTCGTCGGTGTATTTGGAGAACCGGGCGACAGCAGTATTGATGCGACAGCTTCACGCGATGCAGCCTGTGATTTTTTGTACGCACTGGCGATGACGAGCATGACGCTTTCACGCTGGGCGGAGCAATGGATTTTGTACGCATCGACGGAGTTTGGTTTCATCAAGTTGGACGAGCGATACACGACCGGTTCATCGATGATGCCGCAGAAGCGCAATCCGGACATGTTGGAATTGATACGGGGTCGATGCGGGAATGTGTATGGTCATTTGCTGGCGATGCTGACGATACTCAAGGGTTTGCCGATCGGGTACAACCGGGATTTACAGGAAGACAAACGGCAGGTGTTCGCAGCGTATGACATGGTGAGCGATTGTTTGGACATCGCAGCGGGCATCATCGCTACGACGACGTTTAACCAGAAACATATCGAGGCGGGGTTGGAGCGCGGGTTTTTGGATGCGACGAGCCTGGCGGATTATTTGGTAACCAGGGGTGTGCCGTTCCGCGTGGGGCATCAGATTGTGGGGGCTTTGGTGCGAACTTGTGAAAAGCGAGGGCTATACCAACTGGAACAGTTGAAGCTGGATGATTTCAATCGGGCATGTGGTGAGGCGAAGCAGCCGGGGGTGGTGCAAAAGGATGTGTACGATTGGCTGGGGCCGAGCAATGTGGTGAAGCGTTATCGAACGCACGGCAACGCGGGGGCAAGTGGTTGGCGTGAAGCGATGGGGATGAAGGTTCGGAAATAATCATTCACCACAGAGACACAGAGGCACAGAGGGTGGCGATGGGTGAGTCTGCGAGGTCGGGTGCGTCGCAGACCTCGCCGTGGCGGGGTCGCTAAGCAAAAAATGGCCATGAATCAAGGGATTTTCAAATACCAGGCACGCCCTCACCCTAACCCTCTCCCGGAGGGAGAGGGGACGGAACAAGTCACACTGTGGTCAAATAATTACGCAAATGGCCCCAGGGGGTTGGAGTTGGGTTTCAAATCGGTGGATGCGGTAAACACCAACATGTTTTACCCAGCTACTAGTGTTTCATTGCATCTCGATTGATGGATATAGTTTTTTGAGCTT
>CAZJMK010000107.1:0-7202 GCA_964547135.1 uncultured Phycisphaeraceae bacterium
AGCTCCAAGCTCCAAGCTCCAAGCTCCAAGCTCCAAGCTCCAAGCTCCAAGCTCTCTGTGTCTCTGTGCCTCGGTGGTGAATGCCGTGTTTGAATTCAACCGGTTTGCGATGCCAACCAAGCCAGTGCCGCCGTGCGTGATTCTAACCGGCCTTCCAGTTGCAGGTCATAAGCCTTTTCCAATAATCGGCGAAATACCGGGCCGGGTTTGCGACCCAGCGCGATCAAATCATCCCCATTCACCCAAGGCTCCGGTGCCACACCCTCTTTCATCAACCTGCCAACTTCATCATCGACCGTCCGCCACCATGTCGCCATCGTCGGCACATCATGCACCATCGCCTGCACCAATCGCTGTGCCCTCGGCCAACCTGCCGACGCCAAGGTGCGTTTTTTCATCGCAATCGTCTGTTCCTGCCAACGCAGCATCGTCGGCAACAACTTCACTGCATCGCGCCACGCCTGCTGATCATCATTGGTCAGCACCAGGGCTTTGCGCAGTCGTCGTAACGTCGGGGCGCTCTGAACTGCGCACCACGATTCGATATCACTACGCAATCCAACCGCCGATCGTTCGTCGTCGTTTGGCATGGGTACGTGCCGATCCAGCACCCACGCCAACAGCCAGGTCATCCAACCGCCGGCTTCATCTTCGCGCCCTGTTGCCTCATCATCACGTTGAAACTTTTTCAACGCCTGCACACGTTCCAACCTGCTCTGCTGATGGTCTTCGTGCAACACCGGCCCATCCAGGTGCAATTGTTCCATCAACCTGATCGCCTGAGCCGGCTGTGGTCCGGTCAACATGGCGCGCAATTCCTGTCCGATGCGTTCCCTGCTGATCTGCCCCAGGTAACGGGCATGCGCCCGAATCGCCGCTGCGGTGCGTGATTCGACTTCAAACCCAAAGCGTGCCGCAAAGCGTACCGCCCGCAACATGCGCAGGTAATCTTCCGCAAACCGCTCTTCCGCCGGCCCGATGGCACGCAGCACCCCGTTGCGCAAATCCTTCAACCCGCCCACGTAATCCAGCACGATCAACTGCTGACCCTTGTGCAACTTCACCACCTCTTGTGCGTCCGCCTCCTGTGCTGCCAACGTTGACGAATCATCCGCCAGTGGGTCAGCCAGTAAACCATTGATCGTAAAATCACGACGCAGCACATCACTACGTGCGTCCGTAAACTCGACATGATCGGGTCTGCGGCCATCGTGATAGCCCCATTCCCTGCGAAACGTCGCCACCTCTATCGCCAGTTTGCCCTGATGCACCAGCACCACGCCGAACGCCTCGCCCACCGCCTGTGTGCGTGTGAATAATTGTTGTACGACTTCCGGGGGGGCGCTGGTGGCCACGTCATAATCTTTGGGCGTTAACCCCAGCACATGATCGCGCACGCAACCCCCGGCCAGTAGTGCCACATGACCATCACGCCGCAGCGTGCTGATGATTCTCACCGCTGCTGTGAAGGCCGGGGTCGTCATGAGCATTCCCCCTCTCCCCCCGGAGAGTTGAAAACCTCGCCGTGGCGGGGGCAGGGGTGAGGGCGTGTCTGTTTTTTTGATACCCCTTGCTTCATCTCATTTTCGCTCTACGACTCCCTTCACGGCGAGGTCTTCGACTCTCCCAAGGGTGATGGATGTTCAGAATGGTGATTTACTTGCCCAGCAAACCGCGGTACCGCTGCATCTGTGCATCGTACTGGCCGGTGGTCTGCGGTGTGAACGTCGTCAATTCGCTTGAATTGCACACAATCGATCGCAGGTGCATCAGGTCGCGTACCTTTTTCGCACCCATGGCCTGCGTCAATGCGTTGCCGATGGCCGTGGCCTCATACGGCCCGACGATCACCGGACGGCCAATCGCATCTGCCGTCATCTGATTCAGCAGTGCATTTTTACCCCCGCCGCCGACGATGTGCAGCACCTGCATTTTTTTGTTCAGCACCGATTCCAACGATTCAAGTGTCACCCGATACGCCAAGGCCAAACTTTCCAGACAGGCCCGCACCGTCTGCCCCGAGGTTTGCGGCTTGGGCTGTCCGGTGCTTTGGGCGAACTTGTTGATTTTCGCCAGCATGTCGCCGGGGGTTTGAAACGGCACATGAGCCGGGTCGAGTAACGTGCGCATCGGCTCCGCTTCGCCCGCCAATTTCGTCAACTCCGCATAATCAAACTCATGGCCCTGCCGCGCCAAATCACGTCTTACTTCCTGCACCAGCCACAGCCCGGCAATATTTTTCAAAAAGCGAATTTTACCGCCGACCCCGCGCTCATTGGTAAACCCCTGGTCGCGTGCCGCAGCCGTGAGCACCGGCCCATCGAGTTCCGCACCCATCAACGACCACGTACCGCTGGATAAATACGCCCACTCACCGTTTTGCATCAATTCACCACTCACCGGCACCGCCGCCACCGCACTGGCCGTGTCATGCCCACCGACCGCGGTGACATCGATGCGCTCGATGCCCAGTTCCACCGCCAATTCCTTGCGCAATTTTCCGATCCGCGTACCCGCAGGCACGATCTTCCCCAGCATTTTGCGCGGCAGGTTCAACTCTTTGAGCAACCCCGTCGCCCACCTGCCCGTACTCGGATCAATCATTTGCGTCGTCGAGGCAATCGTCGCTTCGCTCACCGCTTTGCCGGTGAAAAAATAGTGCAGCAAATCCGGCGTGTTGAGCAGATGCCTGGCCTGTTTGAGCAGCTTGGGTTCCGCTTCCTTGAGGGCGACCATTTGAAAGAGCGTGTTGAAAAATAAAAGTTGAATGCCGGTTTGCGCATACAACCGGGGGCGACCGATTTTGCGTACCGCTTTTTTCATGCCTTCAAAATTCGCCGGGTTGCGATAGGCATAGGGCAGCCCCAGCAGCGTCCCTGATTTACCGATCAGCCCGAAGTCAACACCCCATGTGTCCACGCCCAGGCTGATCAGTTCGATGTCGTTGTCCCTGGCTTGGCGTGATGCCTTTTGCAGACCGTCGAGCAGGTTGGCAAACAGGCCGGTGATGTCCCAGTGCAGGCCGTCGGGCAGTTGCAGAATGCGATTGGGGAAGCGGTTGATTTCCTGAAGCGTCAGTTTTTCATCCTGCAACACCGCCAACATGGTGCGACCCGATTCGGCACCCAGATCAAATGCCACGTAACCCTGCCTGGCCATGGTGAAACTCCTGTTTGCGTTGGTACAGCGTAATGATTGTCGGGGCAATTGGAAACAGGCTTTGAACAGCATCACGGTCGCAAAGATGTTGCCATGCTGCGGTTGTGTTGGTAATCTGTGAGCAGACGGGGCAGGGCTGGTTTGGGTAAGTCCTGCATCAATCGTCCTTGTGTAAGTCACTTGAAACCCACTTCAGAAAGGACTTGGATCATGGGTAAATTGCGTGAATGGCTCAACAACAACTCCGCCATCGTGACGGTTGCTGCGGTACTGGTGCTGCTCATGGCCTTGGGCATCATCATCTACACGCAGGGAGCCGGTCGCCGCGGCCCGACGCAGTGGCAGGTGTACTACATGGACCTGGGCACCAATGAGTTGTTCTCGGCCAAGAGCACCGAACTTCCGCCCATCGACGCTCCCTCCGGTGCCAATCAGGGCGTGCGTGCCCATGTTTATGGCTGCGGTGATTGCTCCGAAGCCAACCGCTTTGTTGCCTACCTGGAACGTTACACTGAAAAAGCCAAGCAGATGCGCTTGAATCCGCCCCAGTACGATCCGAATCAGCCGGTGCCCCCCGAAGCTTACATGGATGAAATGACCGGCGTCGAAGTGCGCGCTCCCAAAGGAACCCAGTGGGTTTCGATGATGACCGAACAGGGTATGCGCATCACCGAAATCATGCCCAACCGCTGCCCCGATGGCGTGATGATCGTGCCCTGCCTGCCGGGACGGTAAGCTCACACAGGTTTATTGCAGGGTTGTTACACAATCACCATCAAAGCCCAGGCATGGCCATGTCTGGGCTTTGTTATTTGCATACAACCAACTCAACGCCACAAAAAATTCGATCACTCACTTCAATGCTTTTCCACCGCGCGTTGTTTGAGCAGTTCGATCATATTACGAACCTCATCAGCCATGCGGGTGTTGGGGAACTCACGCATGATCTGCTCACCGATGCGCTGGGCGCTGGTCCAATCCTTATCATGCACCGCCAGTTTGAATTGCACGCCCAGGTTTTCCCGTTTTTTACCGACGACCGCCCGTGCCACTTCACGCAATCGCTGGGCCTCATCGCCCGACAGGTACGGGTCCAGTTCCTTGAGCAGGTCCATCGCTGCATCGACCTCATCGCGCTGGGCAGCCTGCAAAAAGCGCGATTCCAAATCCTGCTTGTAACGCGCCCGTGCATCCTTGACCCGCTGCTCCAATTCTTCCGTGCGCGGCGATTCGGGGTACAAGCGTTTCACCTTCGCCGCTTCCTCCGCTGCCTGGTTCCACTCGCGCCGTTGCAGCAGCATGTCCAACGCCGTCACCGCCTGATCGATTTTGGCATCAATGTCAGCCTTGCGTGCCGCCAATATTTCCGTGCGGAAAACTTCCGCCTCCTCGCGGTAGCCGTATTCGTTGGCCATGTCCTGCACCAGCACCAGGGCCGCATCAAAATCGCCCCGTGCAATATCATGGCGAATCGCCTCACGTAACGCATTGCGATCCTGCTCACGGTACGCAATCCGTTTGGCGGCATCGCTGATCAGCAGCCGCTTGTTGATCGATTCCATCAACTCAATCGAACGCGGGTCCGCTGCATTTTCGCGCAGCGCCGCCACGATCGTGTACCCTGCCGCCGGCACACTCACGGCCAAGACCCCCAGCCCCAACAGCATGAAATTGCCGCTGCGACCGGCTTCCATCAAACCCAGCGCCAAAAGCAGAATGCCGGCCACCAGCAGAATCGCATAAAGCACAATCAACCAGCCGTCACGCTTGGAGGGGGTTTCGGGCATGTTGTGTCCTCAGGGGGTCACGGGTTGGAAAGGGCACGGGTAAAAACGCAGACTACCTTGCGCTTGTATCGGCTGTCAACGGCCTGCAAATGGGCGAAAAACCTGAATTGCATTTCATTCACGACACATCACATTGTAGTATGCGGAGGCTGCAAGGTGAAGTGATCCGCGATTTGGCGATCGGGTGATTTGGTGAGTTGGTAAGTTGGTGATTTTTTGATTGATTGTTCAATCAACTGCAAAATGTAATATCACTCGGCCACTTCTGCCAGACGCGATAAATCGCGGCGCTAACGTTCGCAAACGATTCCGTCACTTGGCCACTGGCCACTCGGCCACTCGACCACTTTACTTCGCCACTTGCGTTACCATGCCGTCATGTCGTGGGAACAGGCCAAACCCTGGTTGCGACGTGTCGGACTGGTGCTGGGCGTGGCACTATTGGCAGCCGCGGTGGGGTATGCACTATGGGGGGTGAATCTTTCACTTTTGCGCCAAGCCGACCCTTTGTGGTTGGTGCTTCTCGCGGCGGGAGTGCTGGTCAATTTGCTGCTCACCGGTCTGCTCTTCTGGGTGATCACGCTCTCTTTTGATGCACAACCCAAAGTCACGCTTTCGAAAATGCTGCAACTGGTCAGTGCCAGTGCCCTGGTGAATTATCTGCCGCTGGGTTGGCCCGGTCCTGTCGCGCGGTCGGCTTACCTCAAACTCAAACACAACATGCCCGTGCGTCAGTCCGTGTCCGTGTTGCTGATCGTACTGGGCATGTCCGCTCTGTCGGCTGTGCTTGCGTTGATGCTCGTGCTGGGTCGTGATCAGGTTTGGTTGCACCTGTTGATGGGCGCGATGCTGGTTTTATTGTGCGTCATCAATACACCACTCATGCGATTCGCACTGCGACGCACCATCGTCGTCGGCTGGTCATGGTGGCTCGTCAAATGGGCGGACATGCTCATCAACGCACTGCGACTCTGGCTTTCGTTTCAAATTGTCGGTTCGCCCATCGGCTTCATCGATGCGCTGGCCTTGGCGGGCATTGACATGGTCATCAGCATGGTGGCCATCACCCCCAGTGGCTTGGGTGTCAGTGAATGGGTTGTGGGCCTGTGCTCGCACTGGTTGGCCATCGCGCAGGGACCGGTGGGTGTGCTTGCCAAACTGGTGGACCGGGGCGTCAGCGTGCTGGTGACCGTGGCGGTGGGTTTGCTGTTTGCACGGGGGTTGATGAAGCAGTGGCCAAGTGGTCAAGTTTCCCAAACAAGCCAAGGACGAGGAACGCAGTGACGAGGACTTGGGTATGCCGGCTGGTTGAACGGTGAGTCGGTAAATCGGTGAATCGGTCAGAAAAGACGAATACCATTCCGTCCAATTAACCAATTAACCAATTAACCAATTAACCAATTAACCAATTAACGACACGGAATACCCAATACCCCACCCTCACCCCCGCGCTCCGACATACGGGTTGTACTTGCGTTCATCGCCAATGCTCGTCGGCGAACCGTGACCCGGCAACACCACCACCTCATCGGGCAACGTAAGCAACTGGGTTTTGATACTGCTCATCAACGTCGGCCCATCCGATGTCGGAAAGTCATAACGCCCGATGCTGCGATTGAAAAGGGTGTCACCCACCAGCGCGGTTTTCATGTCCGGTTGATAGAGCGTGATACCGCCGGGGCTGTGACCGGGTGTGTGACGAATTGCAAATTGCACCCCAGCCAGTTCGAGTTGCTGACCATGTTGCAACAGTTCATCCGCCGGGGGCGCGATCACCGGTTCATCCATCATCACCGACAGGTTCAACTGCGGGTCGGTCAAAAAATCGCGTTCCGCTTCGTGAATCAATATCGGTGCTTTGGGCCAGCGGGCACGCAATTCGTGCAACCCGGCAATGTGGTCCAGGTGTCCATGCGTCAGCACCACCTTCACCGGGTTCAACCCCGCATGTTGCACAAATTTCACCATCGGCCCCGGTTCATACCCCGCATCAATGATCCAACAATCCTTGTTCGCACTCGACCGCGCATGAATGACATAACAGTTGGTCATCCAAGGCCCCAACGCAAACGTTTTGATCAATAGGTCAGCAGTGCTGTGCATGTTGTATGTATCAATGAAAGATATTCATCTTAAGTCAGCGAAAGCCACACGCTGAGCAGACTTTTGGGCCTGGGGGCTGGTAGCTAGGTGCTAGGCAGATTGTATTGGTATATATAATTTTCCAAGCTCCAAGCTCCAAGCTCCAAGCTCCAA
>CAZJMK010000108.1:0-6142 GCA_964547135.1 uncultured Phycisphaeraceae bacterium
AGGGTGATCGTAACCAATTGTCCCTGTTCGACTTGTAACCGGACACTACTGATTCCAACTTCGAAATTCGTTCACCCCTCGCACGTCACCACCGCATGGGTATCGCCCTCGCGCACCCACACGCTCTGCCTTCCGCGCCTGCCTTGAATGGTCTGCAAGCGACGCAGGTAACTGTTCAATTCCTGCTCCTCAAAATGATCCAAAAATTCCGGCGCCACGGTGCGGTTGACCTGCCGAATTGCCGCAATCATCTCCCATTTGCTCATCGCCGCTGCTCCTGCAAGGCTCGGCCCTCCTGACCTGTTGCCCGGTGACCCCGTCCCTGTGCATCACCGCCCAAACGCACAATCCCTGATCGTTCCCTATCGACACGACTTCCTTCATCCCTTGACCGTATAACCAACGCGGACGTTGATCGGTCCACTGCGCCAACCAAGCCGAGAACGAGCCTCGCCGAAGGCGTGCGAGGGCTTGGGTATTCTTTGTCCAAAGTCCAGGTTTTGGCGCTACAATGAACGCATGTCGTACATGAACATCAACAGTCCCTACTCCGGCGATCCGGTGAAAATTCGCACCACCGACATCGGTCGAGCCGTCAAAGACACCGAAGGTCGCATCTTTTACGTACTGCCCCGCTCCGATGGCAAAGGCTATTACAGCTCCATCACCCGCAAAGGCGGCCCCAGGGAAGAACAACAATTTCTGGCCATGGAAGCCAAAACCAGTCGTTCCCTCGACGTCGGCCAAGAGCGCAGCCAACAACAAATCGCCCAACGCAAAGGCGGTGAATCGTCCGCCGGTCGCGCTTTACGCAAACTCATCAACCTCATCATCACCCTGGCGATATTGGCCGGCCTGGGTTACGCAGCCTATTGGGCGTTCACCGCCGGGCCGTTGAAAGATGTGTTGGGTTGATGGAGAAGTGGCCAAGTGCAAAAACCAGGCAAGCCCACCACGCATTGACGCCGAGGGCTTTAGCCCCGGATCAATACACGATCATCCGGCCCTTAAGGGCACGGCGTCATCAAAACACGATTCGAAATCCCCCCCATGCAATACCGCAACATCCCCGGCACCGATCTTTCCGTCAGCCTGCTTGGTTTTGGCAACTTCGTCTTCGGCACCGACTGGTGGGGCAGTTTCACCGATGCCGACGGCATCCGTCTGCAAAACCAGGCCTTCGACCGTGGCGTCAACTTCTTCGACTCCGCTGCCGCGTATGGCAATGGTCGTGCCGAATCACTGCTGGCCGAAACGATTGCCTATGCCGGTCGTGACAAGCTGGTCATTTCCACCAAATTCGGCTACGACTTTTATACCGACCCCGGCGAAGCAGGCGGCCACCGTGAACGACCGCAAAACTTCACCCCTCCGTTCATTCGCTATGACCTCGAACAATCGCTCCGCCGGTTGAAAATTGATTGCGTCGATTTGTATCAGGCGCACAATTTAAAACTCCCGCAGTTCAAGGATGATTTGTTTGCCGTGCTGGAGCGTTTGCAGGAAGAGGGAAAGATTCGTTACTGGGGCGTCGCGCTTGGGCCGGCCATCGGGTGGCGTGAAGAGGGACATTTATCGTGGGAGAAGGGCGCCGCGGTGGTGCAAACGGTGTTCAACCTTTACGAGCAGGACCCGGGGCGTGAGTTTTGCGATAGTGCGCGACAGCATGGGCAGGGTGGTGTGATCGCCCGTGTGCCGACCAATTCGGGCATGCTCGATGAAGAATTCGCCAGCGCAGAACACAAGTTTGCCACCAACGATCATCGCAAGTTCCGGGATAAAAACTGGCTGGTGTATGGACTGAAAAAAAACGCCCTGATCAAGCCGATGGCCCAGCAGTGTGGTTTGAGTTTGCGTCAGTTTGCGTTTGCGTGGTTGGCGAGTTTCCCGGAGTTGGTGTCAATTGAACCGAACCTGCTGACCCTGGCGGACGTGGACGATTTCGCCAAGGCCGCCGACGCTCCGCCGCTGTCGCCACAGGTGTTGCAGCAACTGGGGCACTGGTACGAACGTGACTTTGATCTGGGTGAAGCAGCGCACCCGTGTGATTGGAAAAGCAGTGTCGCGCCCAATGGCAAAGTGCGCAGCGGGTATCAATCGCAGAATGAAGTGGCCAAGTGACAGAACCAAGCCAAGAACGAGGCTGGCAAGCCGAGGGCTTGGGTATTCTGCGTCGTTAATCGGTGAGTCAGTGAATCGGTTACTCGGACAGAATGGTCTTTGCTCTGACCGATTAACCGACTCACCGACCAACTGATTTACCACATGCCACCAGACGCGATCAATCACGGCGCTAACTGATACGATTGATTCGGCCACTCTGCCACTTGAATCGCATACAATCGCGGGATGATTCCCAAGCATCTGGCCGGGCTAATCCGGGTTTTTAAAGGTTGCCGTTTTGAAGTGGTCACCACCAGCGTCACCGACGCTTCCGGTCGCCGGCGGCAGCGCGATATCGTGCTCCACCCCGGCGCGGTGGTCATTCTGCCCCTGCTCGATGAACAGACCATGGTGCTGATTCGTAATGAGCGGGTGGCTGTCGGACAGACGCTTTGGGAAATACCCGCAGGCACCCTCGAACCCGACGAAACCCCATTGGCCTGCGCAGAGCGCGAGTTGATCGAAGAAACCGGCTACCGGGCGGCGAGCATGGAACCGATGCTGCAAATGTTTCCCTCGCCGGGCGTCATGAGCGAACAGATGCACCTGTTTATCGCCCGTGATTTACATGCAGTCGGCCAGGCATTGGACGAAGGCGAAACCATCACCGTTCATCCCACGCCGCTGGCTGTGTCGATAGAAATGATGCGCCGGGGTGAAATTTGTGATGGCAAAACACTGACCGCACTGCTTTACTACATGCAGTTCGTGGCAGGCAGGTGAATGGGTAGAAGGGACAATCGGCTGATGGGCTGGCAAGACCGCGACTACTACCGTGACAGTTCCGAAGCCGGCGAACACCCGTTTCGCGGGCAGTTTTCCACGCTGACGGTGACGACCTGGCTGCTGATCATCAACTGCGGGGTGTTCGTGCTGGATGCGCTGTTCACCGGCAGCCAGCGGGCGTCAGCCGTGTCCCCGTTTTACTGGGGCAACTTCAACATCGTGCAGGGCGTGTACGGGTTGCAGGTTTGGCGGTGGTTCAGCTATCAATTTTTACATGGCGGGATATTGCACCTGGTGTTCAACATGATCGGCTTGTACTTTTTCGGGCCGATGGTCGAACGCTGGTGGGGGGCGAGGCGGTTCCTTGCGTTTTATCTGCTCTGCGGGGTCAGCGGGGCGATCGTTTTCACCTTGCTCACATTCACGGGCACGCTGCCGACGTGGATGGGTTCACGACTCATCGGGGCCTCGGGCGCGGTTTACGGCATACTCATGGCCGCAGCCCTGGTCGCCCCCAATATGCGGGTCATGCTGCTGTTTCCCCCGATACCGATGAAATTACGCACCATGGCGGCAGTGTTTTTAGGGTTGGCAACCGTGTCGATATTGGTCGGCAGCGCCAATGCCGGGGGCGAAGCAGCGCACCTGGGCGGGGCGCTTTTGGGTTACCTGCTGGTCAAACAGCCGGGGTTGCTCGGTTGGGCGCAAGGTTCGGGGGCCCGGCGGAGCTTGCGTGAAAAATATGCCGGGTGGGGCGAGGCACTCAATGCACCATCGGGGGCCGAGGGCAAAAGCGGAAAATGGACGGATGCACGGGCGATACGTCAGAAGGAAAAACAAGCCGAGGAACGACAAAAACTCGAAGCCGAAGTGGACCGCATTCTCGCCAAGGTGAAAGCACAGGGGCTGCACAGCCTGACCGCGCAGGAAAAGAAAACATTGACCAGCGCGACCGAGGCCAAACAAGAATAGAAGTGGCTGAGTGAAGTAGGGTGGGTCAAGCGCGTCGGCGAGCGGACCCACCATGAGAGGTAGCCGAGTAGAACGTGATGACGCCGAGGGCTTTAGCCCCGGATGAAACAAAGGATAAGCAATCCGGCCCTAAAGGGCACGGCGTCAACAGGGTGATTGTATTTGTTTGGCGCGGACGCTTTGCGTCGGCGGTTGTGTTAGCGCCGCGACTTGTCGCGTCTTCTCGGTGTACTCTGTGTCTCTGTGGTAAATTTTTCCAAGGTTGAACCAACGCCATTTTTACCAACGGACAGCCCATGCTCATGGACGAGGCAAGCTGGTTGGAAATCGACCATTCAAGGCTCATCGCCAACCTCAACCAGTGGCGGGCCTTGGTCAACCCTGTAACCGACAAAAAAACCCCGTGCCGAAAAGTCAAAGTATGTGCGGTGGTCAAGGCCAATGCGTACGGACTTGGCGCGGTGATGATCGCCAAACACCTGCAACAAGCCGGGGTCGATTTTCTGGCGGTGTATTCGCCGGCTCAGGCCACGGAATTATTGGAAGCCGGTATCACCACACCCCTGCTCGTCCTCATGCCGCTGCCTCCGGAAGCTCATCACGCTGCACCGGGTTGGTCAGCCACCGACTCATTGCAACAAGCGATTGTACAGGGACGGCTGCACCTGGTGATCAATGAACCGGGGCATGTGCTCACCGCCGTGCATTTGGCAAAACAATACGGCGGTCGTGTGCCGGTGCATGTGCACATCGACACGGGCATGTGTCGCGGGGGGTTGTCGTCTGCTCAAGTGGGTGGTGTGCTTGAATTGTTGCGCTCATTCCCTGAGGCGCCCATCGCGGGGGTGATGTCGCACCTGGCCACGGCTCACACCGATGGTTCATTCGATGACCGGCAACGGCAACGGTTTTTACAGGTGGTCAATGAACACCCCGCATTGCAGCAGCCGGGGGTCATGAAACACCTGGCGGCCACGGCGGGGGCGTGTCGCGGGGTTGATTACCATTTCGACATGGTGCGTATCGGGCTGGGCATGTGGGGTTACGGACCTGATTTGCTGACCCATGGGCATGCGGCAGAGGCGATGACCTTGCAGCCGGTGGTGCGCTGGCGCAGTCGGGTGGTGCATGTGCAGCGTTACCCGATGGGCGAAACGGTGGGGTATGGCCGAACCTATCAACTCCAGCGCGACAGTGTGCTGGGGGTGGTGCCGGCTGGGTATGGCGATGGTTACCCACTGTCGCTGTCGAATGCCGGGCAGGTGATGGTGGCGATAAACAACACATGGCATACGCAGCCGGTGTTGGGTCGGGTGAGTATGGACCAATTGGTGATTGATTTGACGGAGTTGCCGGATACCAAGCCGGGCGTGTTGGTGGAGTTGCTCAGTGCGGAGAAGGGTTCGCCGTGTGCGTTACCGAACGTGGCGGCACGGGCGGGCAGTTCGGAATATGAAATCATGTGCCGATTGTCGCCGCGGTTGGCAAGGCTTGCCACGTGCTTTGAAACGGATTGGTAAGCACCTTCGAACGTTAGCGCCGCGATTGATCGCGTCTGATTGGTGATTTGGTGATCTTTGATGCCTGATGTGGCACCGCCGCCCTCGGCGGTGAGGTTGACAAAGCGGCGGATGGTATCCGCCGATGCCATCGACGGCTTTATTCGCCCAGCCGGGGGCGGCTGGGCCACATTCACAGACGCGACAAATCGCGGCGCTAACCCAGAACGCCGACGCAAAGCGCCCGCGCTAAACATTTTGAATCACTTGATCACTTGACCACTTCTTCAAATACCCAAGGTGATCCGCATCAATACAACAGCGACAGGGCCGAATCGTTGGCGCGGAAGATGCCGGAGCTTGCGTTGTAGTGCCAATGGCTGGTGCCGACGTCGCCGTTGCCGATCAGGGGCAGGGTTTCCCGCACTTTGGGATTACGCGGCACGGAAAGCAGGTAAGGCCCATGCGGGTAGGCAGCCGAACCCGGGGCGGTGCCTTCGGGGGCGACATCGCCGTTGGCGTTGGTCGGACGGGTCATCACGGCTTCGAACGTGTCAAAGGGCGGGTATTCACTGTGGTGCTCTTTGTAGAGTTCCAGTTGGATGCGGATGCGGTGCAGGTCCATGCGCGTCGAACTTTCCTGCGAGGCCTGCGTGGCATCACTGAATTGGGGAATGACGATCGCGGCGAGAATACCCAGTATCACCACGACGATGAGTATTTCAACGAGGGTGAAACCATGTAGGGGCCTGGGGCGGCACAATGAACGTGTGTGTTCATGG
>CAZJMK010000109.1:0-5908 GCA_964547135.1 uncultured Phycisphaeraceae bacterium
GACTCACTGACCAACCGATTAACCGACTCTACGACTCACCGATTAACCACTCCGATCAGACGCGATCAATCGCGGCGCTAACGGGCGAATCCGACATTCATGCACGCCACCACATCATCGGCCCAGGCGAGCTTCGGTGCCGGTGATGAGGCGGGTGATGTTACTGCGATGGCGGACGACGATGAGCAGGGCCATGAGTCCGGTGAGCAGCAGGAACGGCAGCAGTTCGTGCGTGGGGCGAGCGGTCATTAAACCGGTGAAGTAGATGTACAACGGCACCAGCAGCACAGCCATGATGCTGGCCAGGCTGACATAGCGGAACACGCTGACGAAGAGCAACCAGGTGATGCCCCCGGCCAGGCCCGCGAAGGTCAGCACCGGCCAGACGCCCAGCATCACGCCCAGTGCGGTGGCAACGCCCTTACCGCCTTTGAAGCCCAGCCAGAGGGGGAACATGTGGCCGACCATGGCCATGGCCCCGATGCAGAGCCACTGCCAGGCTTGCGTGGCGGGCAGGTTGGCTTGCTGGGTAAACCCAAGCATCACCCCGGCGATCAAGGTCGGTAACAAGCCTTTGCACACATCCAGCACGAAACAGAGAGCGCCCCATTTTTTACCCAGCACCCGTCCGACGTTGGTGGCCCCGATGTTGCCGCTGCCCTGTTTGCGAACATCAATGCCGTGCAACCGTCCGATCAGTAAACCAAACGGGATCGAACCGCACAGGTAAGCGATCGCCAACCATGTCCAAAGATTTTGCATAGGGCAACATATTAATCGACCCCCGCAAGACACGAAACACGAAGACGAGAAGTGGTCGAGCGGTCGAGTCAATTGGAAAGGGTTAGCGCCGCGATTTATCGCGTTTGATCTGAAAGGTTGATCAGTTGGTCGGTGAGTCGGTTAATCGGCCAGTGCAAAGACCATTCTATCCGAGTAACCGATTCACTGACTCACCGATTAACGACGCCGACAGACGCGACAAGTCGCGGCGCTAACTCCCTTGGCGACTTGGCGTCCATCAATGAGGGTCGGTTGTCAGGGGTATGGCTCGTGATTAAAGTGCGTTGGATGCAGGCGGACGGTTACCAGCAATTAAGCCGTGTGAAGCCGACGACCCGCCGACGTAGCGTTGTCGGGGTGTGGTGGTGTTTTTGGTTGGTGCTGGGGTGCGTGGTATTGGCGGGGTGTGAGGAGCGGATTGTGCGCGACTCACGATTTTCGACCTTTGCCAAGCGTTACACGGTGCAGGAAAAACCCAGGGAAGCGGCGCTTCCGGTGCGTGCGGTGGTGCGTGATCCGAAACTTAAGGAATACGATTTGGCGCAGTTTGCCGGGCACATGGGCAGGTACAGTTTGCAGATCGGTTTCTGGGATGAGACGTACCGGGAGGGGCGGGGCGATTTTCGTCGGGCAGCGGAAGAACAGGTGATGAAGTTGCGGAGCGAAGGGGTGGAGGCCTATTTGTTTCATGGGCCGTTGAGGTCGATGGTGACGGTGCAGTTGTTCGGGGAGGCGGACCTGATTCGTCGTGCGGATGGATCGGTGCTACCCGGGCCTCGGGTTGCGGAATTACAGGAACGGTTTCCGTACAACCTGGCGAACGGGCAGCCGTTTCGATTGACGATTTTCGGGAAACAGCAGGAGGACCCTCAGCCGAGCTTTGTGATTGAGATGCCCCGGCCGGAGCAGGTGGGTGCTATAAGCGGGACGGGTCAATCGCGTCCGTGAGCGGAATTGCCACGAGCATCAATGGATAATGTGTAATGGATCATGGATAATGTTTATACCAGGAGATAGTTTTCGTAAACCATCTCTGAACATTATCCATCATCCTTTATCCATGATCCATCATTCATAATCGATCACGAAACACCGCCGTGGGCGGCGGTGCCACATGACGCCGTGCCCTTGAGGGCCGGATGGTTTGATTCATAATCCAAGGAAAAGCATCCGGGGCTGAAGCCCTCGGCGTCAATGGGTGGTTGTTGGAAAACCTATTGATATTAAATAAAAAAACCGGGTTCCGCTTGGAAGCGGAACCCGGCGAGGTATCGAATCGATTCGACCTTGCGTGGCTTAGTAAGCCATGCTGATGCCGACCTTGGCGAGAATGACATTGTCATTGCCACCCGCGTTCATGGTGTCGTTGCCTTCATCGTTGAGGATGATGAGCTGAGGACCCGCGGTCAGGGTCCAGCTGCCGTAGTCGGCAGGGATGAAGGACAGGGGCGTGCTGAGCATCAGGCCGATGCTTGCGTAGCCAAAGGTCATGTTGGCGCCGGTGGCGTCTTCAACGTAAGCGCCATCGAGCGAGAAGCCGGCCACCACGGGCACGGTCAGGGTGATGGGGTAGTCTTCGCTTTCCAGCAGAACGACGCTGGGGGCGATGCCGACTTCCAGGTACTGGCCTTCGTCGCCGGTGACGTTGTCCTTGACCTGAATGGCGTACATCACGTAGGGGCTGAGGGCGAAGGGGCCTAAGAGTTCGGAATCATCGTAAGTAAGCTTGAACTGGATTTCCTGCTCTTCAGCAGCGCCCGAATCAGGGTACTTGTAAACGACGTAGGTGCCGGTCAGAGCGAAGGTGTCGAGGAACCCGACAGTCACGCCGCCGTAGAGGTCCGCTTCGGTCCAGGTGGTACGACCGCCGCCGGTGATGGCATGGCCGTCGCTGAAGCTGTTCCAGATGCCGACGTTGGCCGAGATCGAGTTGATCGGGCCGTCGCCTTCCCAGAGGTTGAAGCCCAGGTCCACGTAGGGCTGCAGGATGATGCCGTTGTTCAGAATGTTCACGCCACGGAAGTAGTACTGGCTGACCCAGTCCACGCCGGCGGTGAGGCTGACCTTACCGCTGTTGATCGCCGGGGCTTCCTGAGCCATGGCGGGGGCGGCCAGCATACCGGCCAGAGCCGCTGCGCTGAGCGCTTTGACAGTTCGACCATACATCATGTGAGTCTCCTTGTGAGGGCAATCCCTGATATTGCCTACCAATCACCCACGCGGTGACTGGATTCTTGATCATCGGCATACAGTGTGCTTTCGCTTGAAAATCATCACCGTATCAGTGGACGATACCCTACCAATCTTTGAGTTTCCAAGCCACAACCTTTTGGGTTTTCCACAACAACGCGTTGTTATCGGTCTTGACGCCCCAGCTTCGCCGCACAAATTCACACACGATCCAACGGTTCTCCCTATATGACCGATGCAGCTTCATCCATCGGTTCACACGTATTGTTAACACTATTCGTGCAGCCTGTCCAGTCCCATCGTTAAAAAATTTTTTGCCCAGGTTGCCACGCATTATTCCCACCACACACGAAAAAGGCAAGTCCGCTACACTCATCTTCATGACCGACTCCATCAATCATTCCACCCGACCTTCGCTGCAAGGACTGACGCTTTCCCCCACCGACGATGCCCAGCGAGCTGCCGCCATCGAGCAGGCCTTTGATTATCGCGGCGATGTGACGATCATCACCAACACGGGTGAAAGCATCGATGGTTATATTTTCGATCGTCGGCCACAAGCTCAACCAGCCATGCTGCGTGTGTTGGATAAAACCGGAGCACGCCGAACACTGGCCTACGCCGACGTGAAACAAATCGTCTTTTCCGGACGCGACACAGCGGAGGGCAAAAGCTGGGAAACCTGGGTCAAAAAATGGGAAGAAAAAAAAGCCCGCGGTGAGGCGGCGAGCCTGGAAGCGGAAAAATTGGAATAATCAAGAAGTGGCCAAGTGGCTTAACCGGTTAATCGGTGTGTCGGTAAATCGGTTAATCGGTCAGAAAAGACAAAGGGCATTCCGTCCAATTAACCGATTCACCGAGTAACCGATCCACCACTCCCATGCTTTACCCCGATTTTTCCACCTTCCAACGACTGGCCCAGCAGGCCAAGGGCAACCTGATCATTCCGCTCTATCGGCAGATACTGAGCGATCAACTCACCCCTGTGCTCGCGTACCGTCGGCTGGTACGCCCCGATGATCGACTGGCGCCCAGCTTTTTACTCGAATCAGTCGTCGGCGGAGAGCGCGTCGGTCGTTACAGCTTTTTGGGCGCACAACCGGCCCGGCAAGTGATCGCGCACGGGTATGAAGTGCAAATCATCGATCGTCGTGAGCCGGCCAACAGCAGGCAATTCACCAGCCCCGACCCATTGCGGGAAATGGACGCACTGACCGGGGCATGGCAACTGGCCAAGGTGTCACGCTTGCCCGATTTCACCGGCGGATGGGTCGGTTATGCGGGGTATGACACGGTGCGGTATTTGGAAGGGGAAAAGTTGCCGTCGCCTCCGCCGGATGATCGCCGACTGCCTGATCTGCATATGGCCCTGTACGACCGGGTGGTGGCTTTCGATCACGTGCAAAAGGTGGTGCTGGTGATCACACATGTGCGTCCGTCGGAACATGCCTCATTGCAGGCTGCGTATGAGCAGGGGCAGCGTGAGCTGGATGAATTGGTGACACGGATCGAAACCCGACCGACGATGATTCCGCCCCAGGCGCCGGAATTGGCGGTGGGCGATATTGATTTGCAGACGCCGCCCCCGAAGCTGCCGGCGAGCAGTTTGGGTGAGGGTGGGTATCAGCGCGCGGTGGAGCAGATTAAAAAATACATACAGGCGGGCGATGCGTTTCAGGTGGTGCCCAGTCAGCGGTTTGAGTTGCGTACGAAGGTGGACCCGTTTGACATTTACCGGGCGTTGCGGGTGGTGAACCCTTCGCCTTACATGTTTTATTTGCAGATCGCGGGGGGCATGTTGATCGGGTCATCGCCGGAGATTTTGTGCCGTGTGCATAACCGGGTCATCACCAATCGCCCGTTGGCAGGGACGCGCAGGCGCGGGCGCGATGAAGCGGAGGATGCGGCACTGGAAAAAGAGTTACTTGCTGACCCGAAGGAACAGGCGGAGCACATCATGCTGGTGGATTTGGGGCGAAATGATGTGGGGCGCGTGGCCAAGGCCGGGTCGATTGGTTTGCCGGAGGTGATGACGGTGGAGCGTTACAGTCATGTGATGCACATCAGTTCGACGGTGACGGGGGAATTGCGGGACGATTGTTCGTGTTGGGATGCGCTTCGGGTGACGCTGCCGGTGGGCACGGTGAGCGGGGCGCCGAAGGTGCGGGCGATGCAGATCATTGATGAAGTGGAAAAGACAAGAAGGGGGCCGTATGGGGGTGCAGTGGGGTATGTCGATTTTGCGGGGAACATGGACATGGCCATTGCATTGCGGACGATGGTGGTGATGCCGGGGGAAAGAAGTGGTCAAGTGGCGGAAAAGGAAAGTGGCCAGAAAAGAATACCCGAGCCCTCGTCGCCACCGGGAGTGGCGACTCGTACTCGGCTTGATTCGGATAATACAAAATCGTCTGCGCACTCGGCCACTCGACCACTTGACCACTCGACCACTTCTGATTGGATCGTTCACTTGCAGGCGGGCGGGGGCATCGTGGCGGACAGCGACCCGGAAGCCGAGCACATGGAAACGGTCAACAAGGCGGCAGCGCTGGCCAAGGCGGTGGATGTGGCGGAGCGGATGAATCAACTCGAACGGTGACTGAGAGACAACGGCACGAAGAAGAGAAGAGCAGTACTCGGGAATTAGCGCCGCGATTTATCGCGTCTGGTCAGTGATTTGGCAATCTGGTGATCTGGTGATTGATGGAATTGGACGACCAATCAACTGCAAAATGTAAAACCACTTGGCCACTTCTACTAGACGCGATAAATCGCGGCGCTAACATCCGAACACGACCCCCGGTCAATGACCGGGGGACTAACTAACCGTTTCATAACTGCTCGTTCATGGCTTGGTTCTGAAATTACGAAATCCGAAATCCGCCGGCTTCAACAGCGGGGCTTCCCGCTAAATTCGAAATTTCACCCCACTTCA
>CAZJMK010000110.1:0-5702 GCA_964547135.1 uncultured Phycisphaeraceae bacterium
TGATATCATGAGGATCGGCTATTGCTACCTTATAGATGCAATGAAACACTAGGTGCTAGGTGCTAGGTGCTAGGCAGATTGTATTGGTATATATAATTTTCCAAGCTCCCAGCTCCCAGCTCCCAGCTCCCAGCTCCAAGCCCCAAGTACCTTTTTTCAATGCCCCTCTTCCGGTGTGCCCAGCATCGGGGTGATTTCCTTGAGCAGTCCGGCGAGGGTGGCATCGTCCCTGGCCTCGGCATTCAAGCGCAGCAAAGGTTCGGTGTTGCTGGCCCGCACATTGGCCCACCAACCGGCTTGGTTCCACGCATCCACCGTGACGCCGTCGAGTTCATCGATCGTGCCGACGTTGGCGTATTTGGCTTTCACGGCTGCCAACGCACCGGCTTTGTCTTCGACATGGAAATTGCGTTCGCCGGATTGCGGATACTTTTTGTACGGGGCGATCAATTGTGACAAGGGCTGACGCTTCCCGGCCAGTACGGAAAGCACGGCTGCGAAAGCAATCGCTCCCGAATCGCAAAAGTAATTGTCACGGAAATAAAAGTGCCCTGACAGTTCGCCGCCGAAGATGCCAGCGGTTTCACGGAGCAGCGCCTTCATGAACACATGACCCACCCGACTTTTGCGTGGCACACCGCCCAGTCGTAACACTTCCTCCTCGACCGCTTTGCTCGAACGCAGGTCGTAGAGCACCGCAGCACCCGGGGCCTGTTTCAAAAAGTGTTCGCAGAGTAGGGCGGTGAGGTGATCGCAACCGATGATCGTGCCGGTTTCATCGGTGAGTATGCAGCGGTCGGCATCGCCATCAAAACAGGCGCCGAGCGCCGCCTTGTGTTGACGGACACCTTGCTGCGTGGGCAGCATGTTTTTGGCGACCAGCGGGTTGGGTTCGTGGGCAAAGCCCTGACCGATTTCGAAGTTGACCTTGATGATTTCGAGGTTGGGGATGTTGTCGAAAATACGGGGAATGAGTTTGCCGCCCATGCCGTTGGAAGCGTCGATGAACACCTTCATCGGTCGGGGCAGCGGTGCCAGAAATTTCAAAACGTGCTGACGATATTCGTTCCACAAATCACGTTCTTCGTAGCTGCCGATGGGCTTGAGTTGGTCGGCATCGGGTGAGGCAAGCGCGAGTTTTTGAATTTCTTTCAGGCCGGTGTCGGCCCCGATGGGCTTGGCCTGACGGCTGGACATTTTGAACCCGTTGTAGTGAATCGGGTTGTGGCTGGCGGTGGTCTGTATGCCGGCGATGGCGTCCAGGTGATTGATGGCAAAGTATTGGAACGACGTGTCGCACATGCCCAGGTCGATGACGTTCAACCCGGCGGCACGAAGCCCATCGCATAGGGCGTTGGCCAGTTCGGGGGAATGCGGTCGCATATCCCTGCTGACCAGCACGGCCTGGGTTTTGGCCCCTGAAGCTGTGCGACTGAAAAATTGACCGGCTGCGTAACCGATGCGTTTGGCCACCGGCACATTGAGCAAGTCGGGGTAGGTCGAACGCACATCGTAGGCTTTGAACACTTTCTGCAGGGCATCGTTGCTCATATTCGGGGGCATCCGGTTTGTGGTTGTGAAAGAGAAAGGATGATGATACAGAAAAACATGGACGATGGGGTTAAAAGGGAGTATGTGTTGTCAAGTCCACGCGGAGCGTAAACGATGAATCTGTCCCGACAGCAATTGCGCCTGCCCGTGGCACAGGTGCAGTGCCAGCGTCGGCTCATCGGCTGCGGGGATCATGCACCAGGAACCGACCGTCCGTCCGGCGTCGGCAAACAGTTCCACCGAGGCGCGATCGATGAGCAATCGAAGCACCAACTCATCGTCACGCAGAAGTACCGGTTGGGTGCGTTCGCCATGGTGCAGGTGACGTTGCAGGGCATCGAGGGTGAAACGCTTGCCGCAGATGTTCAGGTCCACCACGGAGCCGGGAGTTAGCTTGAGGGTGAGGGTGACATCGTGCCCCGGTGTTTCGCTGTGGGGAATGATGACGAGTTCGCTTTTGATTTCAGCGGCAGCAAATGAGCGAGTGCTTTCATAAAGGTTGGCAATTTCGCGCACCGGTTCACGATAAAGGCGCAACCCCAAACCATCTTTGCGGAGGCGCAGCTCGGTGGGAAAGCTCATCTGATGATTGAAGGGCATGTCGGGGAATTGGCCGCTGCGCATCCAGCCGAGGGAAATGCTTCGGCCATCGGGGGCATTGGCGAACCACTGGGCGGCATAGTAGTTGACGCCAAAGTCATGCGGGATGCGTTCGGTTTCGGGAATGAATTGGCGACCGTCGAACGAACCGACGTAATACCGGCTATCGGCTACCCAGAGCACCCATTTTTTTTCATGTGTACCTTCAATCGTCATTTCGAAAAGGTCCGGGCATTCGTACATGCCTGGAATGAAGGATTGCTGTTGCCAGTGCAGCAAATCATCGGAGGTCAGAAACACCATGCAATGCACGATCAGCGGTTTGCCCTGTGCATCGCGTTGGGTTGGATGAGCACGACCGACATAGAGCACCATGACATAGCGCTGCGAGGGAGCGTGCCAGAAGACACGGGGGTCACGGTCATCGATGCCGAGGGTGGGCACGATGGGGTTGGCCGGGTGCTTGTGAAAGGTGTTGCCGCCGTCGGTGCTGTAGGCCAGGCATTGGGTGAAGGTTTTGCCCTTGGAGGCATCGCTGGTTCCCCCGGCTGCGGTGTAAAAAAGCACGAGCGCCGGCGTGTCACCCTGTTGCAGCTTCAACACATTGCGATGATCGACCAGGGCGGTGCCGGAGAACATGGTGCCCATGTCGTCGGGGTGCAGGGCGTGGTCCACCTGTCGCCAGTGAAGCAGGTCGGGGCTGACAGCGTGGCCCCAGGTCATGTTGCCCCAGTTGTTGCCCAGGGGGTTGTGTTGAAAGAAGAGGTGCCACTGACCTTGAAAGTGAATCAGGCCGTTGGGGTCGTTGAGCCAACCGGTGCGGGCGGAAAAGTGAAATTGCGGACGCAAGGGTTGTTGGTAGTCGGGGGGGATCATGCAAATTAGATTACCAACTTGTATGGGTGTTGGAGGTGAAGGGGGCGATCGGTGAGTACACCTGAAGGAACTGATTTTCAACACAGAGGTCACGGAGTTCACGGAGAAAAAGGTACTGGGGGCTGGTAGCTTGGAGCTTGGTAAGACAACGATGGCCAACGAATCTGTGTAGGACTTGGATGTGGAACCGCCGCCGCATGACGCCGAGGGCTTCAGCCCCGGTTTTTTTGTTTGAACGAAGGCAATCCGGCCCTAAAGGGCACGGCGTCATCAACTCGGCAGTTTGTTGCCAGTTACGCCCGACCGCCGATGCCATCGGCGGCTTTAATCAACCATCACGCCTTGGGTCGGTCGCAGGCTGGTGAAGTAATCGACATATTGTTTGCGGAGGACGGGTTCACTGTAATGCTGCTCTGCCAATGCACGGGCGCGGGAGGCGACTTGTTGGTAGTAGTGCGGGTCGTCCCACAATTTGACGATGGCGTCGAACCAGGGCTGGGCTTCGTGGTCGTTGACGATGGCTTTGCCGAAGCGATCGAGCCAATCGGGCAGGGGGAGGATCAGGCCGCCGCCGGCTTGGGAATGGTCGCCAAAGACGACATCGGGCAGGGCCCCGCGTGGGCTGACCAGCGGAGGTATGCCGTTGATCATCGCCTCGGCTGCGACCCGGCCAAAGGGTTCAGGCCAGGTGGAGGGGACCAGCAGTATTTTGGTGAGGGAAAGGTAATCTTTGGGGTGCGGGACAGCCGGGGCAGCGAGAATGGAGGGGTATTTGGAAAAGTCGATGCCCGGAATGCTGTTGAAGATCGCAGCCGAACTGCCCGATTGCACGATCAGCAGCGGAATGTCGGGGCGTTTTTCGCCGAGCATCACCGCCAGTCGGGCGATCAGGCTGGCGCCCTTGGGCAGCGAGGGGTTGACGAACGTGACCATGGCACGGTTTTCCGTGGGGGCGACGATCTGCGACCAGTCGAGTGCGGGGACCAGCGGGGTGGAGGCGATGCCCATGCGGTTGCGATACACGGTGGAAAGAAATCGGCTGCACGTGGTGGCATGGTGCGCGTGGGTAAAATATTCGGGCATTTCAAAGCCTTCGTTGTGCAGACTGACAACGGTGGTGATGTGCTGCTGCTGTGCCAGTTTCATGGCCAGGGGAATGACGGTGTGTTTGCCATAGGTGATGAGTACATCAGGCCGACGGGATGGGTCAGCACAAAGCGTTTGCAAGCGTAAAAGGAACTGCTGTCCCTCGGCCTGGTCGGGCTTCATCATGTCGTTGTGCTGGGTTTGCAATAGTTCGACGTGAACGCGCAGGGACGGATCGGGTTCGAGGGGGAAAAGCAGCCAGGGTCGCCCGTAGGTGGGTTGGTGCGATTGCACGGATAAGCCAAGGCGTGACAAATGCTGCGGGATGTCGAGGATGTTGTCGGTGTCGAAGCGCGCGGTGCAGAGCACCCGGCAATCGTGGCCGGCCTGTGCCAACCACTTGATTTGGGTACGCAGCGCGTGCATGGCCCCGGTGTTGGGGTCGTGAATGAAGTTGTGCATGAGCATGACAAAACGCATGAACACATGATAAACGGGAAGAAGTAGTCGAGTGATTCGAAATGTTTAGCGCGGACGCTTGGCGTCGGCGTTTGACGCCGTGCCCTTCAGGGCTGGATGTTTGAGAATGAAAACCGGGGCTGAAGCCCTCGGCGTCAGCTGTCACAGCGCCGCGATTGATCGCGTCTTATGAAAGGGGTTAATCAGTTGGTCGGTTAATTGGTTCATTGGACGGAATGGCAGTTGTCTTTTCTGACCGATTAACCGATTTACCAGTTAACTGATCAACCACTCAGAATACCCAAGCCCTCGTCCGCCTGCGGCGAGACTCGTTCTTGGCTTGGTCAATCTGAAATTGACAATGTTGCCCGCTGGCGGACATCCGCAAAAAGGGATATGATTGTCTTCTCCCGCCTGACGCAGGTTTTCACTGCGGAAAACTTCGCACAACCTACGACCGATTCCACAGACAATCGCAAAGTCGGTAGGATGGTCAGGCCTTGACCGGGGCTGTGGGCAGGTGTCCGCCAGCCTTGGTGAATGTGTGTCAACGACGCATGCTTTTGGAGTCAACAACCTCATGGTCAGCAACAATCCCCGGCAGCGAATTCTCATCGGCAAACCCGGACTCGATGGTCACGATCGTGGTGCGAAATATGTCGCCCACATTCTGCGTGATGCCGGGTTCGAAGTGATTTACACCGGCATTCGGCGCACGCCTGAACAGATCGTCGAGGCAGCGGTGCAGGAAGATGTGGCAGCGGTCGGGCTGTCGCTGCTTTCGGGGGCACACAATGTGCTGTTTAAAAAGGTGATTGATCTGCTCAAGGATAAGGGCGCAGCCGACATCGTGGTGTTCGGCGGCGGGGTGATTCCGCCCGGCGACATTCCCGGCCTGACGCAGATCGGTATCAAGGCGGTGTTCACCCCCGGCACACCCGCCAAGACCATTGTGGAAACGCTGAACAAGCTGATAGCCGAACGCAAAGCGTGAGAAGAAGTGGCCGAGTGGCCGAGTGCCGAAATCGTGTTCGGATGTTAGCGCCGCGATTTATCGCGTTGGTAGAAGTGGTTGATCGGTGAGTCGGTGGGTCGGTTAATCGGGAAGAAAAATACAATTCCGCCCGAGT
>CAZJMK010000111.1:0-5603 GCA_964547135.1 uncultured Phycisphaeraceae bacterium
CCGAGTGGCCGAGTGGCCGAGTGGCCGAGTGGCCGAGTGGCCGAGTGGCCGAGTGAGGGTACATTTTGTGGTGGATTGATCGTCCAATCCGAAAATCGCCAAATCGCCAAATCGCCAAATCGCCAAATCATCAATCAAAGAATACCCGAGCCGTCGGCGCGGACGCCTCCGACTCGGCTTGGTTGCGACCGTTGGCATGTTTATGGAGCGAGCGAGGGACTGGGGGTTGTTTGAACGGGTTGGGTGAAGGTGTTATTGGTTTGCGTCAGACCGGTCACGGTTGTGCCGACGATCCGCCAGGGGGTTGCGACGTTGAATCGATTGCCCGCGATGGTGACATTTTCCGCCCCGTGCAGATAAAGCCCCAAGCTGTCGTTGACGCCCCCGGCTTCGAAAGTGCAGCCGATGACTTGCAGGTCTTTGACGATGTCCTTGGGCACGGCTACGTGATGATTTTCGACTGCGATCGCGCCGACAGCCGTGGGCGGTGCGCCTTTGCCGACCCAGCCACTGGTTTCAAAATGGCATTGATCCACCCGCACATCAAAAGGCACAATGCCTTCCTCATGGGTGCCGCCCAGGTGCAGGGCGTTGTAGGTGATACGTTCAAAACGGGTGTTGCTGATTCGCGTGCGCGGCACCTGCAACACGATCGCTCCCCCGGCTATGTCTGCAAACCGGCAATCCGTCACCTCAAACACCTCCGGCAGCCAACCCTCAATCGATACCCCGTCACCCGCCTTCACCTGAGCCGGCAAAGGTGTATCCAAATCCAGCAGATATTGCGGCCTGCCGCCTGCGTCTTTGCCCACATACTTTGCAGCCGTCTGTTGACGACGAATCGGCTCGTGCTGCCCCCTTGGATAAAACACCACATCCGACGGCCACAAAGGTTGTGCCAGCAGCGTCGGCAATCGGCTGATCAGCACTTGCGCCGGCGTTCGTACCTCCTCCACCCTTGCATAGGGCGAATTGATGTTGATCGCATCCCAGCGCAGCCCTTCGAAAATCGAATCACGCACCACGATCCGACCCGTGCACTTGGCGATGTGCAAGCCATCGCGCGGCCCAACCGCCAGTTGCCTGCCGTCGGAACGGTGATGCACTGCTCTTACATCCACATTGTGACACTGGCTGATGATGATCGACATACTGATCGCGTTGGCGACCCGCAGGTTTTCCAACACCACATCTGTGCATTGGTAAAACTGCACCTGTTGCCGACCTTTCCAGCCAAAGTGCCACGACAGCCCATCGCCCACCCGCACATGGGCCGACCAGTTGACCCCGTCCAGCCGATATACCCCGGGCTTATCGCCCTCGACGCGGCGCCAAGCCAGATGGTCGGCTGTCGGGCCGAAGGTTAAACTCGGTTCAATCCGCAGTTGCCGTGTCGCCAGGTCCCACACATTCACGCAATAGCTGTTCATCCCGTCAAAATGCGGCAGCCCATCGAGCACCTGCGCGATGACGGATGAATCACTCACCGCCAGCACCTGTGCCAGTGTGCAGTGATGCGGCGAATTATCGATGATTAAATCCGCCAACTTCACGCCCTGACTTTCCTGCATCAGCAGCAGCATCGGTGGGTCGGCCTTGTTCTCCAACGGCACGATGCGCTGCAAGCGCGTGACCGGCTGACCCTGCTGGTCCACCTCACCGCGCAACGTGAACTCATGGGCGCGATGCACCTTGATGAACTCAGCATTTTGAGGTACTGCCAACCTGTAAACCCCTGCGTCAAGCTTCACCGTCGCCCCCGGCCCGCTTTGTATCGCCGCTTCCACCGCGCGTCGAATACCCGGGGCATCGTCCTTGTCATCATTCGGCAACGCCCCAAAGTCACGCACATGAAACACTTTTTCGACCGGCTCCGCCGTCATGGCCCATGCTCCGCTGACCAGTGACAACACCAACATCACCACCATCATCAACTCAGCGTTGACAGACAAATATTGCATTTTGTTTCCTTTAAGCGCAGTTTGCATGATTCTTTTGAAGACGGCGTGCCTTGTTCTGTCCCCTCTCCCACCGGGAGAGGGTTAGGGTGAGGGCGTCTGCGATTCTGGTATTCATCTTGATCAGTCGTTTTGAAGACACGCCCTCACCCGGCCTCGCAGACTCGGCCACCCTCTCCCGGTGGGAGAGGGGGTTCCAGTTTTCCAATAACTCACGCGATTTGCTGCATCTCGGTTCCATCGATTCGAAAGGTGTCATCACGGCACGTACACACCGCTCCAAAATGCCGACTTCTGCCAATTGGGGTCCGACAGCATCGGGGTGTGATCCTGCACCGCCGCACGCCCATCACAAAAAACCACTTGAAACCGCCTGCTGTGACGGTTGGCAATCTCCATCGGCATGTGTGCCAGACTGCGATTGCGATAGTCCATCAGCAGCCCCGCCTGTGACGAAAGCAATACCTCACTGAGCCGATTGAGCGTGGCCGGGTTGTTGTCCACCAGCCGTGCGTTGTAGGCGTAGCTGCGCGGCGTCGCTTCACCCCACGGGTCATCGGGCGCCACCGGACAGAAATACATCGTGCCCGGCAGCGGTATCTGCGCTATCGGCCCAAAGGCTGGAAACGGTGTTCCCGTGTAAAGGTATTCCCATGTGCTCTCCATCCAAAGATGTGACAGTGAACCCGAAGGTAAATAGTCCCGTTGATCCTGCGCGTAAAGGTAAAACCCCGTTCCGATCTGACGCAATTGCGACAGGCATTGTGTCGCCCGCGCTGCATAACGCGCACTGCTCAAAGCCGGCAACAACAACGCCACGAGCAACGCAATGATCGAAATGACCACCAATAGCTCGATCAGGGTGAAACCATGACCCCTGCCCACCCTTGTCACCGCCTGTACCACCCCCGTCACTGGTCGTACCACTTGCGTCACCGACCCTACCACCCCATTGCTGCCGCCCGACTCACCGCCCTTGCCCTGATGCCTGGTCATGAGTGGGTCTCCATTATGTCGCATCATTTCCTTTATCGGCCACGACGTGATGCCAGTAAAAAGCAGCCCCCGCCCATCAGAAAACCCAGCGTCGCAGGTTCCGGGACAATCACAAAATCCACCAACACCGGGTTGCCCAGCCCCGCTGCACCCAGCAGCAATGAACTTTGCGGAACAATGCTGCTGGTTCCGTCGAACGTGAAGCGGCGCAACACACTGCGGTCATCGCTGCCGGGGTTGGCCGACGGTGCCAGGGTGTAAATCGAACCATCTCCGCCCACCTTGATCGCCAGTGATGCAGCATTGTCGTTGCCGAATGCAAACCGGCTGGAACTGCCACCGTTGACCCCTGCATTGGCAATGAAGGCTTCGATCCATCCGTTCTCGGCGATCGTGACAAACTCCAAGCCGGGGTTGCCGGGGTTGATGTCCCCGACGGCCAGGGCCACCAGGTCGCCGCCGCTGCTCTCATCGTGCGCACTGGCCGTGGCAATATCCGACCAGCCCACGCGGTTGTACGTGCCGCTGGCCGGAACCGAGGTGTAGGTGTAAATCAAGGATTGTTCCACCGTCACCGACACAATTTCCAACCCGGCATGGCTGCCGGTGATTTCCGCCACATCGATGCTTGCGGGGTTGCGGTTGCCGGCAAACTGAAACGCCCCGAACCCCAGGCGGGCAAGGTCGCCTGATCCGACCAACGGGTCGCCGTAAACCTCCACGGAGCGATTGTCCTGGCGCAGCACAATGAGTTCGTTGCCGGGGTTGGTTGAAAGCACATCGCCGTAGGCAATGCGTATGCGACTGCTGGTGTTGGGGCCGCCGGTGAGCGAACGTACCGCAGTGATGTTGCCCGCAGCATCGTACACCACCACCTGATCGTTGGTTCCGCTGGGCTGATTCACCAACCCGACAAGCAGGGAACCATGGGCAGACTGCAGGGTTGACAGCAACACAAAGCAACTAGTGACACTCAGGGATGGGTGAACTGGCATGGCATCTCTCCTCGAAAATGAAGGGCTTAAGTGACTTGACCAATCCGTTCGACATTCGATGCCCTTGAATATAGCACCATGGCTATCTATTTGCAACAAATATATCTGTTTGATACATAAAATAACGATGAATATTTGTACAGGCCGTGGTTCAGATTTGTCAAGGCCGATGACACTGCTACTGTTCAATGGATAAGGTATTATCGAGTTTATATATGCAAAACCATATGAAATAACAACTTAAAATATATTTCCACCAAACGACAAAAAGCACTTGACATACATCAAAGGTTGTGTTATTTTGAGAATGAGTTTCAATTGCATTAAATGCGATTGAAAGAAACAGGGCGGTCGGGGTTCTCTTGCAAAGTCATCCGACCGCCCTTGGTGGCGACAACCGGTGAGGGTCATCGCACAAGGTGAGTATCCCTTCTGCGCGCTTGTACTGCAAGCTGATTCCTCCTCGATTGTTAAAAAACCGGGCGGTGATTCGCTCGGGTTTCGCCAACCTCGTTGAGGTTGCCTGCAGCAACTTCGACAGCGATGTGCCCGGCTGCGCCTGGTTGCAACCATGCCCAGTCAGCCTTGGCCACCGCCCGGTTCATTCAACGTATTCATGCACTCACGGAGGTGTGGGCGAAGCAACGCAACAAGCAGCAACGGGGCGGAGTGTGCATCGACACCTGAATCAAACTGTCACTGTTTTTCTATCCAACCATCGGCCGACGCGGCCACGAAAGGATACACCCATGATGACCAAAACCAACCTGACCCTGATTTCAACCCTGACCCTGACCCTTTGCGCCGGCGCAGCACAGGCAGCCTTTGTCACCCCGCAAAGCTGGACCCGCGGAGCAGGCGGGGCCACCTTCCAACACTGGGACGTGTTCACCAGCATGACCAATGCCGCCCCCGACGTGGCGAGCACCAACCCCAACGGCACTGCCAGGGTCACCGAAACCAGTGGCGGAGCCTTCATCACCGGCGGGGGCAACATTTACGGCTTCGCTGCACCGGCAGCCTTTTCCGTCACCATCCCCGAACTGGATGTACCCACCCCGGCGCACAACGTCACCGCCATCGTGCAAATCCGCGTGCAGGGACAGGAATTGAATGCCAACAGCCTGCTGCTCAACGGTGTGCAACCGACCGATTCAGCCGAGCTATCGCGTGAACAACTCGGCGGCTTCGGTGGTGCCAAAGTTGATCACTGGTTCCTCTTCAATATTCCGTACGCTCTGTTTGGCGACGGTATTCCGGGTGTGCAGAACCTGACCCTGACGTTTGCAGCCGAGGCAGCGCACACCAGTTTGGATCAATTGGCCATCGACACAGCAGTCCGTCCGTTTGGTTACTACAACGAACCCAACCCGATCCCTGAACCGACATCGATCGCGCTGCTGGGGCTGGGTGGGTTGATGTTGCTCCGCCGGCGTGCAATGTGATGCAAACGGTAATGTGGCACCGCCCCCAGGGGCGCCCTCGGCGGTGGGTTGATGTGGTGATGCGACCCAGCCGGGGGCGCCCCCGGTCTGGGCTACAAGACCGACGGTGAATTGAAAGTGTTGCCGGAATGGAACGCATGAACCAACATCATCGAGCTTTCAGCTATGTAGCGACCTGTCAACCCGGGTCGGGTTGTTCATCGTTGATC
>CAZJMK010000112.1:0-5408 GCA_964547135.1 uncultured Phycisphaeraceae bacterium
TCGGCCACTCGGCCACTTTCGCCACGTCGGCCACTCGGCCACTTTCGCCACGTCGGCCACTCGGCCACTTTCGCCACGTCGGCCACTCGGCCACTTTCGCCACGTCGGCCACTCGGCCACTTTCGCCACGTCGTCCACTTCGTGCCATCGTGGCCCATTGCGTCACCTGTGAAACCTCAAATTTCACTTGCCTGGTGAGGGGAAATCATGTATGATACGCTAAAACGATTTTGCTATCATTGATTCACAACTTTCTGGAAAGATACCATGGTCAGGCAGGTGGACATTCTGGTCGTCGGAGGCGGGCCGACGGGCGTGGTTGCGGCAATACAGGCGGCTCGTGCCGGGGCGCGGACATTGCTGGTGGAAAAATCAGCCATGCTCGGCGGAACCACCACCGTCGCCGGGGTTTACTATGTCTCTCTTTTTCACGCCCATACCAAACAGGTCATCGCCGGCATCGGCTGGGAACTTATGCTCGAAGCCGCTCGTGCCGGTGGTGCCAAGCTGCCCACCTTCGACAAACCTTACGCCAAGCAGAACGGCTGCGGTGTCCCTGTCAACATCCCCATTTACTGCACCGTGGCCGACCGCATGGTCATCGACTCCGGCTGCGACCTGCTCTTTCACACCATGATCGCCTCGGTCGAGCGTTTTGATGATCAGTGGAAGGTGATGATCTGCACCAAGCTGGGCCTCAAGGAAGTGCGCGCCAAGGTACTCATCGATTGCACCGGCGATGCCAATCTGGTGCAGATGGCCGGTTACCCCGTCACGCATCACCCCAAACTGCAACCCGGTACGTTGTTGTTCCAATTGGCCGGTTATGACCCCAAAAACATCGACATACCCGCCGTGCAAATCGCCTTTGAAGCAGCCTGTGCCGCCGGCACCATGCGCAGCTCCGATGCCGGCTGGAGCGACGGAAAAATCGAACGGCTGATCAAATCACGCGGCTTCAACGCCATTCACGTCTGCGACATCGATGCCAACGACAGCGAGGGACGCACCCATGCCGAAATCAAAGCCCGTCGCATCATGTTCGAGGTTTATCAATTCCTCAAACAATTCCCCGGCATGCAGCACCTGACCATTGCCACCATGCAGCCGGAGTGCGGCATCCGTGAAACCCGCATTATTCAGGGCGAAACCTGCATCACCCTCGACGATTACTGGAACGGGCGCGTCTGGGAAGATTCGCTCTGCTACAGTTTTTACCCCATCGACCTGCACACCGATGACGGGCTTGATTACCGTGAATTGCAACCCGGCGTGGTGCCCACCATTCCGCGCGGGGCGATGATCCCGCAACACAGTCAGGGCATACTCGCCCCCGGTCGGCACATGTGCGGTGATCGCATGGCTCACTCGGCGTTTCGCGTGCAATCAAGCTGCATGGCGGCTGGACAGGCGGCGGCAGCCGTGGCCGCACTGGCAGTGCAACAGGGTTGTGAACCCCGTGATGTGCCGATCGACGACGTGCGTGAACTGCTGGTAAAACATGACGCGATTGTCCCGCCGAAGGTGGCGGTGGAATCGCTGACAGGCAAGTAGTGCGGGGGCAGGTTGGGTGAGTCAAATCAAGCCACTCACGATGGCTTTCCAACAATAAGTGACGCCGAGGACTTCAGCCCCGGATCGTTTATTGACAACATCAAAATAATCGGCCCTGAAGGGCTTGGCGTCATTGGCCATGTCTATTTGTAGCCCAGCCCCCGGGGCGCCCCCGGCTGGGTCAATTACCATCGATATTCACACTGCCGAGGGCGGCGGTGCCACATTGATCAAACCCACCAAATACCCTTTCACCCCGCTACTTTTCCGACCTGTTCACCGGCAGTGATCGCCGTGCATATCGACTGTAAACTTCCCCCGCAGGTAACCAGCGCTGAGCTTTGATATCGTAAATTTCAAAGGCGTTGCTTCCGCCGGCGGGCTGCATCACCCAGGGCATCACGCAATCCGGCCGCTTGTCCGACTCCCACCATTTTTTGCAGATGTCCTCATAATACTGCCGCTGGCGTTCCAGGCTGTAGGGTTTTCCAAAACCATCATTCCCACTGGTTTTCATGCCGAACTCGCTGACCCAGAACTCTTTGCCGGCAGCCTTCACATCGTCCATGGCCTGATAAAAAATTTCCCAACTCCCGCCGCGTGATACGGTGGCGTCGGCGTATTCGTAATTGATATTTTCATGAGGGTCGAAATAGTTGTTCAGGCCGATGATGTCGAAGTTGTCGAGTATCAGTGCCTTGTCAAAACGTTTGATGGGGTCGCCGCTCCAAGGGTGGTTGAAAGTGGTGAAGCGGATCGCCAGCCGAACGTTGGGGTTGACCTGTCGCATTTGCCGAGCGGCTGCGGCCAGAAACTCCCCCAGCCGTGCCATTTCCGGAGCCACGTTTTCCCGTCCGCGATCCCACGAGGCAAACGGCTCGTTCATCACCGCAATCACATCGATGGCCGACACATCCGCCAGTGATTCGACGACATATTTCTGCATCGCCAGAAAGCGTTCGCCGGCTCGATCACTGCGCACCACCATGATGGTCGAGTCCACAGCAACCTGCCCTTCCTGCACCGGCAGTTGCGCGATCCAAGTCGGACGTGAGTAGTTGCCCTGGGTGAACTTGGTATGAAAATCGAGCATCACCTTCATGCCCTGGCGACCAGCCGCCTCCGCCACGCGACGCAGGTTTTCGACCACACGGGCATCGTATTCGCCCTCTTTGGGTTCGATCTTCGACCAGGTGGCACGGATGCTGACACGCTGCATGCCCGAATCAGCCAGCATTTTCATGAACCCGTCCACCTGATCGGCGGCAAACACTTTGTCCGCGTATTGATTGCCCACGCTGATGACGTTGACGCCCGGCTGCGGCCCGCCCTGTGCGACCGAGTCTTGCGCATGGACCTGACATGCCCCGCCCAGCAGAAGCACCGAGAGCAGCATCAGCCATGAAAATTCACCAGGGTTGCAGACCATGAAATGCCTTTCGTTGATAGTTGATTCAATTGCGATTGATTCAATAACCGGTTGCTTGAACCGGACTATTCAGCCGCCAGATTCAGCAATGCTGCCACCACCAGGTAATTGGCTGTCCAGGCCGAACGCAGTTGCCCCTGATCGACTTGTTGCAGGGTTTGTTCAAGCATCGGCTGGACCTGTGCCAACTGAGCATCATCTCCACCCAGCAGGGCAATGTGCCAGATCATCGCCGGCACGGTGAGGGTGAGTTGTTGCAGGTTGCCGGCACGGCGTAACCGTTCGGGTGACAACCGGGTCGCCAGCCCGGCTTGAACGACTTCATGCACCGCAACGTCAGCGTGCAGGCGAATATCGAATTCCGCCAGGTCCTTGAGTTGTGCCGCTGCCAGCGCATCGCCGGTTTGCCCATCGCTGCGTCGGAAAAGTTTCAGATAGGGGCCGGTGAGTTTGTCCTGCGCTCGACGTTGAATATTCGCTCGAAGGATGGTTTGCCGCTGGGTATTCTTTTCGATGCGTCGGATGGTTTCCATGCGGAACACATCCTGATTATGGTAGGTGTTCCAGCGCGGGAAGTTGTCCGAGGCTTTTTCCTGGGCCAGCACCTGCCAGCGTTGCCCGTTGTTTTCCATGCTGAAACGTTCGTACTGCTGTTGCCAGTAGGCATCGCCGGTCACATCCCAGGCGGCGGCCTGAATCACCAACAGCGCACTGATGGACGAAGGCTGCATCCGCAGCAACGGCCCTCCGGCATGGGCATCGACCAACCCAGCCTCATCACGGATCGACCAGTCATGCCCTTCAATCCGTCTGGCGATGGCGGTGATGATCTGCGCTATTTCACGACGCTGGTCCTCGTTGGACAGGGCACTGCGATAAAACCGCCAGAGGCCGCAGAGGTAAAGTGTATGCTGATCGACGGAGGAATTTTTATAGTAAGCCGAGGGGTCATCCGGGTGCGGCCCGCGTGGTACAAACCCCGGTACCGGGCTGACCTTGCTCATGGCGATCAACCCTTGGTAGGTTCGCTGGGCGATCTGTGCAAAGTATTCATCGCCGGTGGCCTGGTAGGCATCGCAGAGGGCAAACAAGAGGATGCCGCTATGGTAGCCGACGTCGGCCATGCCCGAACCGTAACCCCAAAGCATGGTTTGGCCCTTGACAGTGCCGGCTTTGACAGCCTGGGGTGATTCCAACCCGGCGGTACCGCGCGGCCCGCCGACTTTCCCGGCATAGGCCAGGTGATTCGTCGGGCTGAAGTAGTCAGCAACATATTGTTGCAACCAGCGTTTGACGGTGTCGGTATTGACGCTGGATGGGGTCACGGTATTCACAGCGGTCCCTTTCGTGGCCAAAGGTGCATCGTTTTGTGCCGGGGCGATCGAGGCAGTAATAAGTGTGAACAGGGCTGCAAAAAGGGTCGCTTTGCCGGACGGATACGGACACATGGTCATGTCGTCACCTTGATATAGTATGAATCGCTACGTTGGTATTGATCGACATACTGATTACCTTCGAATCGGATGCCAGGTTTCCATGAACAGGCGAAACTGCGGCGGCTCGGCTGCGAACGCCCCGGCCTGTTGCAACGCTTCAGGGTTGTTTTTTACAAAATCACCGCGCGTCGCGTTCCCCGCATAAAACCCCATGACCGCGGTCCTCTCATGACGCTCCACATCCACAAATCGGCCTATTTTCCATGAGGGTTCCACAGGGGCATTGTCCCAGGGATAATTTTTCCAGTTGTTGCGATTGTTGCCGACATAGTAAGTGGATTTGACGATGCTGGAATCGGAGATATACAACCATTTGGAGGGTGTTACCAGGTTGGCATTGGCACGCGGCCAGGGTCGGTTGATATCAGCGATCGTCCCATTTCGATTCAACTCGCCCGTATTGGCGTTCATGGCATATGAAAATTTGGGATGGTTGACGCTGGTATCCCAATCCTGATACACACCCGGACACTGCACCACCGCCCCCGATGCCTTGTTTTCATGATAGACCGTGCTCCCGGCAATGTAGGGCATGATGCGCGAGGCCCACCAATATGAATCGGCATTGGGTTGGTCGGCTTCGGTTCGCACCGGCATCACCACGCCTTGCCAATCTTCACTGTACGCCTGCGAGGCAAACAGCAAGGCACGGACATTTGAAAGACAGCGCGTGGCCGTGGCCGCTCGTCGGGCATTGCCCAACGCCGGCAACAATATCGCCACCAGCAGAGCGATGATCGAAATGACCACCAGCAATTCAATCAATGTGAACGCATGACGGCGCGAGCTGTTTGACATGGCTCACTCCTTTTCGAAAGGTGAGGGCTCTGAAAAATCCCTCTCCCCTTGGGAGAGGGTGGCCGAGTCTTCGAGGCCGGGTGAGTCGAAGACCTCGCCGTGGCGGGGGCCGATGAAGAAAAGGCCTTGAA
>CAZJMK010000113.1:0-5121 GCA_964547135.1 uncultured Phycisphaeraceae bacterium
GATATCATGAGGATCGGCTATTGCTACCTTATAGATGCAATGAAACACTAGCACCCAGCCCCGAATTTTGTACATGAACACTCCACGATGGACGGAAAGCGAACTGCGGGACCCGCATCAGAACGCGGACAAGGCGATGAAGGTGCGCGCCATGTTCGCAGCGATTGCCCCATCGTATGACCTGAACAATCGGCTGCACGCCTTGTGGCGCGATCAAGCCTGGCGACGAGCAGCAGTCAAACTGGCCAACGTGCAACCGGGCGACGTGGTGTTGGACGTGGCTTGCGGGACCGGTGACCTGACGCTGGCTTTTGCACAGACACGTGCCGGGCAGGTGATCGGGGTTGATTTCACGGTGCCGATGTTGGACATCGCCCAGCGCAAGGCGGGGCAGGTCAAGGGTGAACAGGGTCGGCAAGCGCTGCCGTTTGCTGCGGGGGATGCGATGGGTTTGCCTTTGGCGGATGCGTCGGTGGATGTGGTGAGCATAGCCTTTGGCATTCGCAACGTGGCGGAGCCGGGGCGGGCCTTGGCGGAGTTTTACCGGGTACTGCGACCGGGGGGTCGGGTGGTGGTGCTGGAGTTCAGTTTGCCGACGAATCGCGTGCTTCGACGGGGGTATTTGTTTTATTTCAATCAGGTGCTGCCGCGGTCAGCCGAGTGGATTGCGGGGGACAAAACCGGGGCGTATCGCTACCTGCCACGGAGCGTGAACACGTTTTTAGGTCGGCAGCAAATGGTCGAGTTGATGCAGGCAGCGGGATTTGGGGAAGTAACGTTGCATCCGCTGACGATGGGCGTGGCTGTGGTGTATGTGGGGGTGAGGGGGAAGTGATTTTGGATTTCGAATTTCGGATTTCGAATTTAGCAGGAAGACCTGCTGTTGCAGCCGTCGGATTTACCAAGCCAAGGACGAGGAGTCCGCGACGAGGACTTGGGTATTTGAAAGAAGTGGTCGGCGCGTCGGTTCATCGGTCAGAGAAAAGGCCTCTGTGCCCGACTAACCGATAAACCGACTCACTGATTCACCACGCGGAATACCCAAGTCCTCGGCTTACCAGCCTCGTCCTTGGCTTGATCATTTCGAAATTCGAAATTCCAAATTCGAAATTCATCATTCATCCCCGCAGCACATACCGTTCCAGCGCCACGGCCACGCCGTCGGCATCGTTGGAGGGAACCACTTCACGCACTTTTTCGCGCACGCTCGGCCAGGCATTTTCCACCGCCACGCCCAGTCCGGCCCAGGTGAGCATCGACAGATCATTGGGCGCATCGCCGATGGCCATGGTCTGTTCACGAGTGACCCCATAATGCGTCGCAATCCATTGAAGCGCACGAGCCTTGTCCACCTGCGGGTGCATGATCTGTAACAAATGCTGATCGCTCACCGCCAGGGCCACGCGACCGGCAAAGCGCTGTTTGACCAGGTCCAAAATCGGTTTGAGCCGGGCGGGCGGAGCCAGCAACATGAGCTTGGTCACCGGGGTTTGCAGAATCGCATCCAGCGGGCCGACGCAATCGGGCATGAACGACACACTGGTTTCCGTCGGCAAAGTCGGATCAATGTGATCGGTGTACCAGCGATCCAATATTTCCACACTCACCACCACCTGCGGGTCCAGCCGACGGGCCTGACGGATGATTTCACGGGTGAGATGCAAATCCATCGGCTGATGAAAGACATGGCGGCTGCGATGCGGGTCGTGAATCAACGCTCCGTTGTAATGTATCTGCAACGTGTCCAACCCCAGCACGGCTGCAAACGAACGCACCGAGCGCGGCGGACGAGCCGTAGCCAATACGACTTTCACCCCCTGCGCCTGCACTTCACGAATCACTGCGCCGCAGCGCTTGCTGATGTTTTTGTCCGAGCGCAACAGCGTGCCGTCCAAATCCATCGCCACCAGACGGATATCCCGCACGGGTTGAGTGTTCTCCCATAAATAACCGGCTTCGTCAGGCATGAACATATCCTAGAACATTACGATACAAATGGGGGATGCCAAGGATTGGTCGGAGAATAAATGGTGATGTTGGGGGAAGTGGGCAAGTGATTAAATATTTTGACGCCGTGCCCTTCAGGGCCGGATTTTTTTCGGATGGATGTGTCGAACGATCCGGGGCTGAAGCCCTCGGCGTCATTGACTGTATCAATCCCGCTTGCACGAACAGCACCCATCGTGCATAACATCAACCCCGGAAGTTTTTGTAATAACGACAAGCCGTGTTTTTGGAGTAACACACATGCAGACGACCTTGATCATTTTGAAACCCGATGCGGTGCAGCGCGGTTTGATGGGCGACATTCTGGCGCGCTTTGAGCGCAAGGGTTTGCGCGTGGTGGGCATGAAACTGATGCGGGTGCCCAAAGCCCTGGCGGAAAAGCATTACGCTGAGCATGTGGGCAAACCGTTTTATGAAGGGTTGATTCGTTTTGTCACATCATCGCCGGTGGTGGTGTTGGCGATTCGCGGGGTCGAGGCGATTGCGGTGTGTCGCAACGTGATTGGTTCGACCAACGGTCGCAAGGCTCCCCCGGGCACGATTCGCGGCGATTGGGGGATGTCCGGCGGATACAACCTGGTACACGGGTCCGACAGCCCGGAATCGGCGGTACGTGAACTGGCGCTGTGGTTTGGTCCGGGTGAATTGGTGGAATACACCCCCAGCCGGGAAACCTGGGTGTACGACCCGGCGGATTTGGAGTGACAACAGTGCCAAGGGGGCAAGTGGTTGAAATAAGTGAGCGCTGCGATTGATCGCGTCGTTTCTCGCCCAGCCCCGGGGCGCACTCGGCTGGGTGAATCAAAGTCGTCGATACCATCGGCAGTAGGTTGTCCTCGTCGCCAACCGCTGTCGTCCACCGCCCCGATACCGACGGGGCTGTATTGGAACGCCGACGCAAAGCGTCCGCGCTAAACATTTCACATCAATTCACTATTTTCTTCATTACCACCGCAAGCCGATTTTTTCACGCAATGTATCCAGCATGCGCATGTGCCCCATGCTCTGCTCCGCGGTTACAAACGGTTGCACCCCATCAAGTACACAATCCGCAAACGCATCGGCTTCCAATCCGTACAACGGTTTGCCCGCATCGATGCTGATCGTCTGCGGACCTGAGGGTGGTGCCTGACTCGTACCGCCATCCATCTTCGGCGGGATTGACTGCATGATCGTAAACGTCGCCCCCTGCATCGGCGGCTTCCACGGAATCGGCACCAGCAAACACCCTTTGTCACCGCTGATCATCAATGTGTTATCCGCATGCACTTTCATGCCGCAGTGAAAGCTCGCCATCACCCCGTTGTGAAAATGCAACGTGCCTGCCGTGAGCACATCGACCCCATGGTCATCAAACTGTGCCGTCGCTTCGAGGTAAGTCGGGTCGCCTTCCCCCAGCAAGCGGGCCACACTCAGGCAGTAACAGCCGACGTCCATGAGCACCCCGCCGCCCAGTTGTTTATCAAAACGCACGTTGCCCTGTTCCTTGCTCGCAAAGTAGCAAAACCCCGCGCGCACAAACTTCACCCGGCCGATGGCCCCCTCGCGTATTTTCGTAAGCCATGCGTGCGTCAGTGGGTGACACAAATACATGAACGCTTCGATCAGCACGCGCTGATGCTGCCTGGCTGCATCGAACATTTCACGGGCCTGTGTCTGGTTCATCGCCAGGGGTTTTTCGCACAGCACGTGTTTGCCGGCCTGCAACGCCTTGATGGTCCATTCATGATGCAAACAATTGGGCAATGACACATACACCGCATCAATGTTGTCATCGTGCAGCAACGCTTCATACGAACCGTGAGCCGAGGCAATTTGATATTTCGTGGCAAATACACGGGCGGATTCCAACGACCGCGAACCCACGGCTGTGACTTTGCAACGCTGGGCCGCAGCCGTCCCTTGGGCAAACTGCCCGGCGATGTTGCCCGTTCCCAAAACGCCGAAACGCAGTGGCTGTGTCATGGGTCAGTTCCTTATGGATAAAGGATAATGGATAATGGATAATGTGCAGCACTTATTCATCGAGGGATATTTCTGAACATGATCCTTTATCCATCATCCATGATCCATTGGTTTGGGTGCATCATCATTCTGACCTGCCTGTGGTTGCCTTATGGGATAATCACGGATGTCACGGCTGCGCCGCCGGACTTGAGCAAGCCGCCGAGGGTGGAAAAATTGGCCGCGGGGTTCAAGTTCACCGAAGGGCCGGTCGTCGATGCCCAGGGCCGTGTGCTTTTCAGCGACATTCCGAACGCACGCATTCATCGCTTTGACCCCCGCACCCAGCAGGTCGAACTGTTCCGCGAACACTCCGGCGGTGCCAACGGCCTGGCAATCGACGCCCAAGGGCGACTGATCATGTGCGAAGGGCGCAGTCGCACTGTCACCCGCCTCGAAGCCGACGGCGTGAAAACCCTGGTTGAGCGTTTCCAAGATAAACGCTTCAACAGCCCCAATGACCTGTGCATCGCCCCCGACGGCGGCATTTACTTCACCGACCCGCGTTACGGCAAGCGTGACAACCTCGAACTCGATGTCGAAGCGGTGTACCACCTTTCACCCGCCGGCACAGTCCGACGTGTCAGTGACGAACTTGCCCGACCCAACGGCATTGCTCTGTCCCCCGATGCCAAAACCCTTTTCGTGGCTGACGAAGCCAACAAACGCATCGTGGCCTTTATGGTGAATGATGATGGTTCGCTCACGCAGCCGCGCGTCTGGGTGCAAATGCGCGGTGATGGCAAGGGCGGGCCTGATGGCATCAAGGTGACGGCTGGGGGTCGCCTGATCGCAGCCGGTCAGGGCGGGGTTTGGTTTTATGAACCCGATGGGGCTGCCCGTTTGTACTTTGAACTGCGGGAAAAGCCGACCAACGTGGCACTGGCCGACCCGCATGGCCGGGTGGTTTACGTCACCGCCGGCGGCTCGCTCTATCGACTCACCTTCGAAGACTCACGTACCAACGGCGCATCACGACCCAGCCGACGACCGCTGCGGTGATGAAACAGTTTGTCAGTGGGTGCCTGTGGGCAGGCGTTTTCGACTGACCACAGCACTAGTGTTTCATTGCATCTATAAGGTAGCAATAGCCGATCCTCATGATATCAC
>CAZJMK010000114.1:0-4820 GCA_964547135.1 uncultured Phycisphaeraceae bacterium
GGTGATATCATGAGGATCGGCTATTGCTACCTTATAGATGCAATGAAACACTAGGGGTATTAATTTATAGCTATCCATTATGGGTCAATTATCAGATCAAGTGGATAGAAGATGATCCGGCTAGTCCATATCGTCGCCCAATCTCTATGTTCTTATCAACCACTTTCATTTCATGGATGATACTTTATTTCTTTTATTATGATTATAGAAAGCGTATTGAATCCAAACGCAGCACAGGTGCCACTGGTAGCTTGTCTGCCAATGCACCGTCGTCCGTGAAGGATGGTCGCACTGACGCATCACAATCCGGGCCGCGGGAACCGGGGAAATCGTGAATCAAAGCCGCCGATGGCATCGGCGGTCGGTGCCATAATATGTAGCCCAGCCCCCGGGGCGCCCCCGGCTGGGTGACTCGCCATGGCCTATCACACCGCCGAGGACGGCGGTGCCACATCGCACACAGCGTCCGCTTCGCGGGTCGCAGTATGTCACCCCGGAAGCCCTGGAAATGTGACGCCCCGGAAGCCCGTTTTCGATGGTGTCGTTAGGGCCAATCCGTCCGACGTGTCTTCTCTGCGATCTCGGCGTTCTCTGCGGTGAAAAGAATGATTCGTGGTGAATATGGTTATAGGTTAACAGTGCGCCGACGCGAAGCGTCCGCGCTAAACGGGGACAATCCACGACACTGTAGTACAATGTCCTTCGACCCATGGTAGCCCAAGCTTCCAACCTCACCCGCAGCGACACCCTCGGCCACGATGTGATCGCGCAGACGACTTTGGACGTTGGTTCCGGGGGCACCGGGATACCAAGACACAGCACAGCGGCTGATTGCCGTGGGCGAGCAGGCGAATAAATTGCTGCAAAAGGTGGCGACGCAAATGAATACGGTTATCTGTAAGCAGCAACACACCACGGTGCAAACCATTGGCCAAACGACCGTACAGCCGGGCTTCTGACCGGGGTGAGCCATGCGTCCGTTGACATCAGCCCTATCGCCCGCTGACCGCGAACAACTCATCCGTGGCGAGCGTCACCGGTGCGAAGGAAGCATACAACGAATTGTTATCCGCCAAGCGTGGCCAACCGTGGACCCGTGCCGAGCGCCGGGACGCGCTGGAAATGTTGCACATCATGGGCAAGCCCGCGTCACAGTTGCAGCAAGATATCGAGCAGGGGAAGAGTGAGGGTTGTATCGGAAACCGACATACCGAATATTTTCCTTCAAGGTGCAGGTGTAACTACAACCGAAACGGGTGTAGAGTAGGGTTATGTAAGGGTAATTGGGCATTTGAGTCGACAAGCCGATCACCACAACCCCGGCAAACCGGCGGCACCGGGAATGCTGGGCACTTTCAATTCACCTTTGCGTGACAGGGGCAAAGTGATCGGGCCGAGTTGCGGGGCATCGACGGACAGGTTGAGATTGGCCGAGTAAGGCATGGCACTGCCGGGACGAACGCCCTTGACGAAGTTGATCACCTCCGCCAGGTTGACCTCGGCGGGGAGAGTGACGGTTTGCGAACCGTTGGCGGGAATGGTCGTGTCTTTGAAGTTGGCTTTGCCGGATAGAAACTGGGAAGCGCCGCCCGACAGTCCGTAGTCCATGTTGACCAAGGGCAACGGCAGGCTGTAGGGGTTGGTGACTTCGACATCGAATTTGAGGGCGAGCTTGTCCCACGACAGTGAATCAAAGCGCACATCCTTGAGCGAGGCCGAGGGCTTGGGTGCCCCGGCAAGCAGCGAATCCAATGTCTTGCAACCGGGCATGATGGTCAGCAGTGATACCAACGCGATGAACATGGCGACTTGGTGCAAACGCTGGGTACGCATGATGAAACTCCCCAATGGGTGAAAGTGGATACACAGGTGATGATAGACGATTGATGCCGAAAACATTGGAGGGCTCTGAAAAATCCCTCTCCCCTTGGGAGAGGGTGGCCGAGTCTTCGAGACCGGGTGAGTCGAAGACCTCGCCGTGGCGGGGGCCGATGAAGAAAAGGCCTTGAAATACAGTACGACCAAACGCTCTTCCGCCCTCACTCTACCTGCGAAGCAGGTCTCCTGCCTCTCCCGGGGGGAGAGGGGATTGTTCAGAGGGCTCATTGGATGCAAATACCGGTTCATTTAGCCTCGGTCATTGACCGGGGGCTAAGAGCCTATCCGAATACCACGCTTACATTCGCCGTATCGGCACGGCTCGGTGCTGACAGCGGGGTATTCGGATAGGCGCTAAGTGGCGTCACCCATGCGGTCTATTATGTTGCATCGATCCAGAAACGGAGCAACAAAATGCAGACACAGGTGAAGGTCATCGCGTGGTTGGGGGCAGTGTTCGTTTTCTCGGCGGCGGTCATGGCCGAGGTGAAAACACAGGTGCTTGAATATGTGGTGGCGGGTACGACGTATCGCAGTCTGGCAGCGTGGGACGATGGTCACCAACACAAACGGCCGATGGTGCTGGTGATTCATGAATGGTGGGGACTCAATGATTACGCCAAACGTCGGGCGATGATGCTGGCTGAGCAAGGCTACCTGGCGGTGGCGGTCGATATGTATGGTGAAGGGCGCACCACCAACGATCCGCGACAGGCGGGTGTGTGGGCCACGGGTGTAAAGCAAAACCCGCAGGCTGTGTCACTGATTGATGCTGCCTCCGATGCGGCTGCAAAGCTGCCCGTGGCCGATGTTGCCCAACGTGCCTGTTTGGGCTATTGCTTTGGCGGTTCGATGACGTTGATGTACGCCCGCAGCGGTGCTGATTTGAGACTGTCGGCTTCGTTTCACGGGGCATTGGCGACGGACAAGCCTGCATTACCGGGGGCCATCAAAGGGCATGTGCTGGTGTTGCACGGCGCGGATGACCCGTTTGAACCAGCATCCGTCATCGACGACTTCATCAAGGAAATGCGCACGGCCAAGGCCGACTGGTCATTGATTCACTACGGCAATGCGGTACACAGCTTCACCAACCCGCAGGTGGATGCGTTCAACATTCCCGGAGCGAAATATGATCGCCAAGCGGATGAACGTTCATGGCGACTGCTCGTCGATGCACTGCGGGAAGCGTTTGGTAAGTGAAGGTCATGAACGACACAATCAGCGAGCAACATAACACTTGCTCACTCATGCAACCGAACGATATAGTCATAGATCACACATGAAATCGACGCAGACCTATACCGCAGTGATTCGCAAAGAAGTCGATCTTTACGTGGCCGAGTGCCCGGAAGTCGGCACGGTCAGTCAGGGTTCAACCATTGAGGAAGCTGTGACCAATTTGCGTGAAGCCACCGAGTTGTATTTGGAGGAATTCCCTCAACAAACTTCGTCGCGCCCCTGGCTGACCACGTTTGAGGTTCCGGCTCATGCCTGAGTTGCCCCGCATTTCCGGCAGCATGGCGGTGAGTTTGACAAAGCGGCGGATGGTATCCGCCGAGTTCCTGTTATTATCGACGTAACGCTCAGAGCCGACCGCCGATGCCATCGGCGGCTTTATACATCCAGTCGGGGTGTCTGGGCTACAGAGATGAAGACACGATGCATCGCGGCGCTGATCGGTACGCCGACGCCAAGCGTCCGCGCTAAACATCAAGGCATCTGATTGCAAACTCGTGTGCTTGGCCCTATGCTCTTCTTCTACGTGGACGGAGGTCGTGCCCGGCTGATCAACGCTGATCGATCCGGGTTGTGGTTCGGGTTCACACGGTTGGTACTGGGTGTATGATTTACGCTGTTTATATTGCTTCAATCCTTGGCGCAGCAGCCCTGCTGATGATGTTGCCACAAGGTGTCGCTGCACAGGCATCGGCCAATACCGGCGTTTGGCGCAAGCTCGGGGCCTTATTGGGTTGTGCCACCCTGGGCGGGCTTTGGTTGGCACTCTACCCCTTGTTGCCGGCGGACCATGGCATCATCGGCGGCGGGTGGGCCATGCTCTATTTTTATGTGTTCGCCAGTCTGGGCATTTTCAGTGCCGTGAAGGTCATCACCCACCCCAAACCGGTGTACTGTGCCCTGTGGTTTGTCATGGTGGTGCTCAGTTCCGCAGGGGTGTTTTTGCTGCTGCAAGCCGAGTTCATGGCCTTTGCCATGGTCATCATCTACGGCGGAGCGATACTGGTGACCTACGTCTTCGTACTCATGCTCGCCAGCCAATCGCCCGGTGATGCGGTGACCGATTCCGTGGGCGAAACAACCACGGAAGCAGCCGAATCAAAAGCCGGCAACAGTTTGGAACCGGCAGCGGCGTGTGCGGCAGGGTTTTTGCTGCTGGCCGTGTTGCTGAGTGTGCATTTTCAGCCGATGGAACCGAACCGGGCGGCGTATGCCACGGGTTGGAGCGATGAAAAAATCGCCGGGCAGATACTCACACAACGACCGCAGGTACGTTTGCAGGCAGCCATGGCGGATCAGCCTGAATCAGCAGTGAAGCCGGCGGCGGCAGGTGATATCAGCCGTGTGACCAATGTCGAGCGCATCGGGCTGGACCTGTTCCGCAGCCACCCGTTGGGGCTTGAACTGGCGGGGGTGATTCTGCTGGTGAGCCTGGTGGGCGCGGTGGTGATCGCACGCATGAAAGTGGAGACGGAGAAAGATTGAAGTGGCCGAGTGGTCAAGTGGTCGAGTGGTCAAGTGAAAAAATACAAGCCAAGGACAAGGCCGATAGGCCGAGGACTTGGGTATTCTGAGTGGTTGATCGGTTAACTGGTAAATCGGTTAATCCTTTAATCAGTCAAAAAAAGCAAATACGATTCCGTCCAATTTAACCAATTAACCAATTAACCAATTAACCAATTAACCAATTAACCAATTAACCA
>CAZJMK010000115.1:0-4459 GCA_964547135.1 uncultured Phycisphaeraceae bacterium
GGGTCAAGCTCAAAAAACTATATCCATCAATCGAGATGCAATGAAACACTAGGTAGATTGGAGGGTTTATTCGGTTGGCGTCCTTGGGGCAAAGTTTGACACACCATTGCAAGGAGAGGGTGATGAGCAAATTATTGATCGGTGCGGGCGTGGTGGGGGCGATGTTGTTGGGGTCAGCGGTTGCGTCACAAGCAGCAACTTTTATGGTGAATGTGTTGCTGGATGGGTTGCAGGAAGACCCTGATGTGATAACGCCGGGAACCGGGCAAGCGACCGTCACCGCCAACACAACCACCCGAGAGGTGAGCATCAGCGGAACTTTTTCGAATTTGATCGGCAATACCACGGTGGCGCACCTGCACGGCTTGTCAACATTCAACGTCAACTCCGGCGTTCTTTTCGGACTGACCATTTCCACCGGGGTCACCAGCGGCAGCTTCAGCGGCAACGGCATTCTGTCGCAGGCCAACTTCGATGGTTTTATGAACAATCTGACCTACATCAACATTCACTCGACGCACCGCACCGGCGGTGAAATTCGCGGGCAGGTGGTGGTCCCCGAACCGGCCAGTCTGGCGCTGCTGGCTTTGGGTGGAACCCTGATGCTTGCAAGGCGCCCCCGGTTGGCCTGATGCTTTGACAAGTTCACAAAACACAACGATGCCGCAGCAGGTGGTATGCCTGTTGCGGTTTTTTTGTTTGAAGGTGAACCTTCATCGACGAATACGTGTGAAACAAAGACATGGTATTCACCCGCTGATATCGACCACCTCGCCGGGCGGTTTGCGATAGGCGCGCCAGGAGTCGATGGAAAAAATAAGCAGCGCCAGCCAGATGAAGGCGAAGCTGAGCAGTCGGGGTTTGTTCATTGGTTCATGGAGCAGAAACACCGCCACGAGAAATTGCACACTGGGGGCGATGTACTGCATGAAGCCGAGGGTGCTGAGGCGAAGTCGTTGCGCCGCCTGGGCGAACCAGAGCAGGGGCAGGGCGGTGACGATGCCGGCCAGGGCGAGCAGGCCATGGTCGGCGAGGGTGATGTTGATCGTCCAACTGGACCATGTCAGATAAAGCCAGGCGAATGCCAGCGGAAAGAGAATCGACGTTTCGACAAACAAGCCGACGACGGCATCGACACGCACGAGCTTACGCACCAAGCCGTAAAGGGCAAACGAGGTTGCCAGGGTGAGCGCAATCCAAGGCAGGGCCGCTGCGGCAATACCGGCAATGATCACGCCAATCAGGGCCAGTAAAAAACAGACCCACTGCACCCGACGCAAGCGTTCACGCAAGACCAGTGTGCCCAATAGCACGCTGAGCAGCGGGTTGATGTAGTAGCCCAGACTGGATTGCAACAACTGCCCGCGGTTCACGGCAAAGATAAAGACAAACCAGTTGCCGGCGATGAGCAACGAACCCAGGGCGAGCAGGCCAAGGGTGCGCCGTTGCAATAGGGCGGATTTCACCTGCGACCAGTGCGCCCGCCAGGTGAGAATGAGCGCGAGGAAACCGACCGACCAGACGATGCGACTGGATAAGACGGAAAGCTCGTGAACGTGGGCGATGAGTTTGAAATAGAGAGCGATGAAACCCCACCAAAGGTAGGCGGATAAGCCGTAGAGCACACCGGCACGGACGGAATGGGTTGTCGTGGGGGTTGCAGCGGTCATGGCAGGGGTCACGGGGATAAGGGGCAAATCATACCCGCAATGAGGATGGGGCATACGATTAAAGGATAATGTGTAATGGATAATGGATGATGTAATGAAACAGTGCCCTATGGTTGTGATTGTTCGGGTTTGCACATTATCCATCATCCTTTATCCATGATCCATGAGGTATTGGAACCATGTTTATGAAGGGAACCATCATCATGCTGGGACTGCTACTGACCTTTGCAGGGTTGGCTTGTCAACGCCCCGATCCGTCGAACGGCGGGAACGCATCGGCGTCGGGTGATGCGAAATCGACTGCCGGGAAAAATGCCTCGGCTTACAGTGGGTTCCCGGAGCCGGTGATGGATGAACCCTTGGCCACGACTTCCGGAACGCGCGATGTTGTGCTGGCGGGGGGTTGCTTCTGGTGTACGGAAGCGGTGTTTGAAAAATTAGAGGGCGTGCGCGATGTGGTGTCGGGCTACGCAGGCGGCTCGGCAGAGACGGCGAAATACGACATCGTCAGCAACGGCGGCACGGATCATGCGGAAGTGATTCGCATCACCTACGACCCGTCGAAAATCACCCTCGGGCAGTTGCTCAAATTGTTTTTCAATATCGCTCACGACCCGACGCAACTCAATCGGCAGGGGGCGGATGTCGGACGACAATATCGCTCCGCGATTTTTTATGCGGACAAGGAACAGGAAAAAATGGCCCGCGCGTACATCGCGCAATTGAATGAGGCCAAGGTGTTCAGTCGGCCGATTGTGACGACGCTGGAGCCGCTCACAGCGTTTTACCCGGCGGAGGGATATCACCAGGATTTTGCGGTGCGCAACCCGATGCAGCCGTATGTACGGGGCGTGGCGATTCCGAAGGTGGAAAAATTGGAAGAAAAGTACCCGGAGAAATTGAAGCGGTGAAAGGGGTTGTTTCTGTATAGCGCGTACGCTTTGCGTCGGCGCTTGAGGATAATGGATAAGGGATAATGTACAAGCCAAGAGTCAGTTGACGGACACCATCTCTGAACATGATCCTTTATCCATTCTGTTACGAAAAACCATCCTTAACTTCACGCGGACATGAAGTTCAGGCGTGGCCAATCCATTAAAAAGTATTGGATGCCGAGCATTACCAACCATGACAACTTCCAACCAAAACACGACGCAGAAGCCTTCGGTGGTGATCATCGGCGGCGGGTTTGCCGGGTTGAGCGCTGCAAGGGCGTTGCGTCATGCACCGGTACAGGTGACTTTGATTGACAAGCGGAACTATCACCTGTTTCAGCCGCTGTTGTATCAGGTGGCCACGGCCACGCTTTCCCCGGCGGACATTGCGTACCCGATTCGCCGAGTGTTTCACAATCAGAAGAACATCGAAGTCATCATGGGCGAAGTCGAAGCGATCGACTTGCATGACCGCACGGTACGTTTCGGCAAGGGTGAGGTGCATTTTGATGTGCTCATGGTGGCAGGCGGGGCGACGCATTCGTACTTTGGGCAGACCGATTGGGAAGAGGCGGCCCCGGGGCTGAAAACCATTGACGATGCGTTGGAAATACGTCGGCGGATGTTGCTGGCATTTGAAGAAGCGGAACAGGAAGCGGATGAGGCATCGCGGCGTGCCAAACTCACGTTTGTGGTGGTGGGGGGTGGGCCGACGGGCGTGGAATTGGCGGGGGCATTGAAGGAAATTGCCTCGGACTCGCTGCCTCGGGATTTTCGTCACATTGACACGACGACGACGCGGGTGATTTTGATCGAGGCCGGGCCGAGGCTGCTGGGTGCGATGCCGGTGGAACTGGGCGAGCGTGCCCAACGTGATTTGGAAGCGATGGGCGTGGAAGTGCGGGTGAATGCGAAGGTGACCAGTGTGACGCGCCTGGGCGTGCAAATCGGCGATGAGGAGCTCCCGGCGGCGAATGTGATTTGGGCGGCTGGGGTGCAGGCATCGCCCTTGGGCAAAATGCTGGGTGGGCCGATGGATCGCAGCGGGCGGGTTTTGGTGCAGGCGGATTTATCGATACCGGGGCAGCCGAATGTTTTCGTGGCCGGGGACCTGGCATCGGTGACGAACCCGGTGACGATGAAACCGGTGCCCGGGGTGGCGCCGGCAGCGATACAGATGGGGCGGTATGTGGCGAAGTTGATTGAGCGCGAGGTCACGGGCAAGGCGACGGCAGCGGAACGTCAGCCGTTTGTGTATGTCGATAAGGGCACCCTGGCGACGATCGGCAAGGCCCGTGCGGTGGCGTGGGTGGCAGGGCGACCTTTTGCGGGGTTATTTGCCTGGCTGCTCTGGTCGGTGATTCACGTGGTGTATCTGATCGGGTTCCGTAACAAGGTGTTGGTGATGCTGGGGTGGGTGTGGAATTATCTGATGTTCAGCAAAGGGGCACGCTTGATCACGGGCAACCCGATGGTGCGTGTAAAACGCCCCCGTCGCCCGGCGGAGGAGTTGGTGGATTATTCGGTGTGAGATGAAGCAGCGGCCCAGTGGTCAAGTGACGAAATGATGTTTGGATGTTACCGCCGCGATATGGCGCGTCTGTTGGGTGATTTGGCGATCTGGTGATCTGGCGATTTGGTGATTGACGGAATTGGACGACCAATCAACTGCAAAATGTACAACCACTTGGCCACTTGGCCACTTGGCCACTTGACCACTTGACCTCTCGGCCACTTTTTCAAGTACCCAAGCCCTCGGCCTGTCGGCCTCGTTCTTGGCTTGACAAATTCATCATTCAAAATCAGTAGTGTCCGGTTAAGGAACGACAGTAAGTTGGCTTGATGCTTGTATGG
>CAZJMK010000116.1:0-3809 GCA_964547135.1 uncultured Phycisphaeraceae bacterium
GTGGACATCGGCGGGGGCACGACCGAAGTGGCGATCATGAGTCTGGCGGACATCGCCCAATGTGAATCAATCCGTGTGGCCGGCGACGACCTGGATGAAGCGATCGTCAATCACATGAAGCGGGCGTACAACCTGATGATCGGGGAACAGACCGCGGAGCGCATCAAAATCGAAATCGGTTCCGCTTCGCCGATGACGGATGAAAAACGCATGGAAGTGCGCGGTCGTGACATGATTTCCGGTTTGCCGCGCAAGACGGTGATCACCAGCGAAGAAATTCGGGAAGCATTGCAGGAACCGGTGGGGGCGATCATTGAAACGGTGTGTCGAACATTGGAACGAGCGGACCCGGAATTGTCGGCGGACCTGGTGGAAAACGGCATTTGCATGGCCGGCGGCGGGGCATTGCTTCGCGGGTTTGACAAGGTCGTGGCTGATGCAACCGGGCTGAAGGTGCGCATCGCGGACGACCCGCTCACATGTGTGGCCCGCGGCACGGCGACGTACATCGAAAATATCGAAGTCTGGAAACAGACGATGGAAAGTGATTTGGACAGCCCGTGAGGGAGATTTCGTATTTAGCGGGAGGACCCGCTGTTGAAGCCGTCGGATTTCGATGTTAGCGCCGCGATTTATCGCGTCTGATCGAACTGGTTAACCCGTTCATTGGTTTTACGCCGACGCAAAGCGTCCGCGCTAAACAAATTCGACATTCGAAATGAATCATGATGCGTCGTGTATGGACCCAACGCCGGGCGATGATTTTGGTGGTGCTGGGTTTTTGCCTCACCGCGATGCTGTCGTCTGCGGTGGCGCAGGTGCTGACCGGCCCGCCGCGCTGGCTGGTGCAAAGCGTGGTGGGTTGGGTGAGTCAGCCGCTGTTGAACATTGCCGGGGCGTTGCGCAGCCGCCCGACGCTGGATTTGGACCGGGGCGACCCGCGTTACCTGCAACAGAATTACGACGCACTGCTCAAATACAACGCCTTTCTGCGTGAAGAGAGTCAGCGTTTGCGGGAAGAGTTGGCGCGCTATCGCTGGGCACGTGAAAACCTCAAGTTGGAAACCCCTGCTGATTTCGTGTTCGCGGATGTCACGTCACTGAATCACAGCAACCTGCGCCGCACGATCACGATCAATCGCGGTTCGGTGCAGGGATTGCGGACGGACTTGGTGGTGGCGGACTGGTACAACTTTTCGGTGGTGGGTCGCATCACCGATGTCGGGCCGCGCAGTGCGACGGTGGAGTTGATCACTTCGCCGCGGAGTCGGCCGATCGTAAAGTTTCTGCCCGGCACCCCGGTACGGCCACCAGCCAATCCGACGGTGCTGCAACTGTCGCCGGACAAGGACGGAAAATCGTTGAGTGCGACGGTGAAAACCGACACCCCATTGCAGACGGGTTTTTTGGCGCATTTGGTGGACACAGGCTGGCCGGCGGAGGGCCGGGGGTTTGTGGTGGGCAAGGTGGTGAGCGTGGAACCGCAGCCGGACAACCCGTACTTGTACAACCGTGTGGTGGTGCAGCCGATTCATGATGCGGCACGATTGAGTCGGGTGATTGTGCTGGTGCCGGGGGAGAAATGATTTCGAATTTCGAATTTCGGATTTTTGTATTTGTTTAGCGCGGACGCTTTGCGTCGGCGTCAAACATCAATGAACCGATGCAACGACCAACCGATTCACTGAGTAGCCGACTCACCGATTAACCAATCAACCAATCAACCCATGAACCCATCAACCGATTAACCAAACCCATGCGTACCTGGACATTCATTGCGTTTGCCTACCTGGCGCTGGCGGTGCAGATCGGGCTTGGGCCGTTGTGGGTGTTGCATTGGATGGGCGGGGTGCAGCCGAACTTGGTGTTGCCGTTGGCGGTGTTCGTGGCGTTGTGGGCACCGCCGATGCGGGCGCTCTGGGCGTGTCTGATATTGGGGTTATTGGTGGATTTGACGCAGCCGTTGCCGGTGCGGGGCACGATGCAGGATGCGGCGATTGTCGGGCCGTATGCGTTGTCGTACCTGTTGGCCGGTTGGCTGACGCTCAAATCGAGGGCGCTGGTGTTTCGTGATTCATACATCAGCATCGCGGCGTTGGTGTTTTTGCTGGGGCTGGTGGTGCATTTGCTGGCGGTGGCGATTTTGAATTTACGCAGCATTCATTTGCCGATCATACCCTGGTTGGCGGGCAGCCCGATTCCCGGTTGGCACACACCCGATCAGCTCATGGCCCGGTTCCTCGAAGTGCTATACAGCGCGATCATCGCTCTGCCGATGGGGGCACTGTTGGTGCGTTCGCTCAAGTGGTGGGCCTTTGAACCGCAACGCGGACCGACGCAGTGAAATGGTTGGATTGAATCAAATCGGCCGAGGGTATCGGTGGTGGGTTTGAATGATGTGGCCCAGCAGCCCCCGGCTGGGTTGACAAAGCGGCCGAGGGCATCGGCGGTCGGTCATCGACGCATCATCAACGCACTGGCGGATACCATTCGTCACCTTAATACCCACCGCCGAGGGCGGCGGTGCCACAATCACAAACACGGCGGATATCATCCGCCACTTTTTGAAGCATGAAGCCTGATAAAGCAATGCAATGCGTTGACCCTTGACACTCATGCTACGCTGTGAGTTCACCTATTCATTCATCAAGGAGGCAGCGATGGAATACCGTAACCTCGGTCGCACCGGCATGAAGGTCAGCCCGATCTGTCTGGGGTGCATGATGTTCGGCAACAAGGCTGACGATGCCGGTTCCGCACAACTGATCGATTACGCACTGGAACAGGGCATCAACTTTTTGGATACCGCCGACGTTTACACCCGGGGCAAAAGTGAAATCGCGGTGGGCAAAGCCCTCAAAGCCAACGGTAAGCGCGAGCGTATCGTGTTGGCTACCAAGGTTTACAACCGCATGTCCGACGAGGACCCCAATCAATTCGGCAGCTCACGTCGGCACATCATCGAAGGTTGCGAAGCTTCGCTCCAACGTTTGCAAACCGATTGGATCGACCTGTATCAACTGCATCGCCCGGATGTCAACGTGCCGATTGATGAAACCTTGCGGGCAATGGATGATTTGATCCGTGCGGGCAAGGTGCGTTACATCGGCACCAGCACGTTCGCCGCCTGGCAGGTGGTTGAAGCATTGTGGGCGTCGAAGGAATTGGGTTTGAATCGGTTTGTGAGTGAGCAGCCGCCGTATAACCTGCTGGATCGGCGGATCGAACGTGAACTGATACCGATGGCGCAAACTTACGGCATCGGTCTGATACCCTGGTCGCCCCTGGCGGCGGGTTTTCTGACGGGGAAATATGAACGCGGGGTGGTGCCGGCGGAGGGTCGCTGGAAAGATTTGAAAGGCCCCGGCAAGCGTCGGCTCAACGATCAGGCCTACGACATTGCCGATGCGGTGAAGGCATTGGCCCAGCAAAAGGGTTGCACGGCTGGGCAGTTGGCGTTGGCCTGGTGCATGAATCAACCGGGCATCACCAGCCCGATCATCGGGCCGTATTCGATGACGCATTTGCAGGAGAATTTGGGGGCGGCACAGGTGACGATCACGGCGGAAGATCGTGCGAAATTGGACGAAGTCGCTACGCCGGGGCGTGGCACGGTGGTGTACTATGAAGCCAACTTCGGGCCGCATGGTCATCGGGTGTGAGGTGATGCAAAGTGGTCAAGTGAGATGGGGGCTTGGAGCTGGGTGCTAGGTGCTGGGAAAAGCAATCAAATCAGGTGACCTGCCCAGCCCCTAGCCACTAGTGTTTCATTGCATCTCGATTGATGGATATAGTTTTTTGAGCTTGAC
>CAZJMK010000117.1:0-3616 GCA_964547135.1 uncultured Phycisphaeraceae bacterium
ACCAAATCACCAAATCACCAAATCACCAAATCACCAAATCACCAAATCACCAAATCACCAAATCACCAAATCACCAAATCACCAAATCACCAAATCACCAAATCACCAAATCACCAAATCACCAAATCGTATCCAAGTCCTCGCCGCGGACGGCTCGTCCTTGGCTTGGTTCGCGCACTTGACCGCTCATCCAACTTCCCCATCTTCCTGCAACACCGTTCCGGTCTGCTCCGGCTTGATGATTTCACGCAAAGCCGTCGTCGCAAATGAACCCTTGGGCAACTCGAACGCCAACCGAATGTAACCCCCCTGCTCGTCCACCCCAGCCGAAATATCCGCGTCCTTCATCATCACCCGCAACGGCCTGCGTCCCCCCTGTATCATCGCCCCCTCTTTTTCAAAATCATTTTCCGTCAACCCCATCGTCGTCAGCACCGCTGTTTCCCGTGCCAACACTTCACCATCAGCACGCGGCATGTCACTGCCCCACATCGGCCCACTGGGCGACACCGCCATCATCGGCACACGACCATCGTTTGCATTTTCCTTTTCCGCGGTGATCGCATCGACCGCAAACACCGCACCATTGTCATGCTTCCACGCCAGGTCGCCTGCTTCCAAACGATCCAATTGCCCCGCACGCAAACGCTCATCCAACACCGCATTGAACAACGCACTTTGCAGCGCATTCAAATAAAACTCACGCTGCATCGGGTCCAAACCCAGTATCGCCTGCTGCGCAGTTTTATGTTGACGCAGCAATTCGAGCACGATGCGTTCCTGATGCAACGTGCGCGGCCAAAGTTCCAAGGCTTTTGATAAATCACCCTCTTCATACGCTGCCCGTGCCTCCTGCATCGCAGGCGGGTCGTACGCATCGGCGCTGCCGAGCATCAGCGACAACATCGCCTGCCAATTTTCCAGAAGCAGGTGTTTGCCCAGCAGGTGATTGGTCTGCCGATAACCAAATCGCTGTTCGCCGATGAAATTGGGGATGCCGATTTTTTCCAGTCGATCCAGCACTTTTTTGCCGCGCACCACCGCAGTCGGTTCGACCTGTCGAATGTAAATGACAAAGCGATTGCCGGACAAGTGGCCGCGCCGCAGTTTGTTGCTGTGCCAGTCGAACCAAAGCAATTTCAAGCCGGTGAACTCGATGCGTGATATCGCCTTGTCCACCTGTGACCGATCCGGCAGACGCACCGAAAAATGTTGCCTTGTGATCGCCTGTTTATCCTTCAGCCCTGCGTAGCCGATGTCGCTGCGCCGAACGTTGAACAACTTGGCCAAACGACGAATCACATCGGTCGTGGTGCGTTGTCGCTTTTCCAGGTACAGATACAAATGTTCACCCTGACCGGTGGGTGAATACAGGGGTTGCTCCTCGACCAGAAAATCCTCCGGGCGCACTTTCAGTACGCCCCCGGTACCCGGTATGTCACCCGTGAGGTACGCAAGCCCGGTAGTCATCGGCGGTCGTTGCATCGTGGCACATCATGCCCCAAAGCGGTGTCTGTTTCCACCTTGCAGGGTGCTTGGTGCAAGGTACTCAGAATAGACCATGCCGTTGATGATCAACCCAGCCACAAGCCACCTGCAACAATCCCCGCCAGATGATGTGCGGATAAACCCATCTTTTGTTATCATGTTTACCCTGCTTGCGACTGGTATTCTGCGAACCAAACCCCCTATGTGACCGGTCAACCTCAATACGCATCCGTTTGCGGATGGATGGAGACTCACCATGAGCGACTCACCCAAACTCGGCAACCCCGCAGTCGTCGGACTCGCAGCCTTCGGCCTGACCACGCTGCTTCTGCAAATTCACAACCTGGGGTTTGCCTCCACCGGCCCCGTACTGGCCATGGGCCTGGTCTTCGGCGGACTCTGCCAGATGCTCGCCGGGTTTCAGGAACAGAAGCTCGGCAACAACTTCGGTTACTCCGCCTTCGTCTCCTACGGCGCTTTCTGGATCGGCCTGGGCATCATCTGGATTTGCAACCACCTGGGCGTGTTTCCCTCCAACGGCACCGACGTCGGCTGGTTCCTCATCGCCTGGACCGGTTACACCACCCTCATGTGGGTCGCTTCGATGCGCGTCCACAAAGCCATGTTCATCACCTTCAGCCTGCTGCTGGCTGGGTTCGTACTGCTGGATGTGGGGCACTTCGGCTTTCCGATGCTCAACACCGTGGCTGCCTACGTGCTGATCGTCTGCGCCCTCATGGCCTGGTACATGATGGCAGCCATCATCATCAATGATCTGGCCGGCAAGGTCGTGCTGCCGGTGGGCAAACCACTTTTCGCCAAAGCCCCGGTCCAGCCGCCGATTCATTTGGCCACCAACAGCGTCACCGCCAAAAGCACCCCGGCGTAAACAGTATTGACTTACGCTTTACCTCTAACCGCAGGACGCCCCCGGCAACCTGCGGTTTTTTACTGGCCCTTGCCGGTGTAGCTCAGAGCCACGAGCAGAAGCGCGTGGTACTTGCAATAACCAAGAACCGCTCACTGCCGTTCGCGGCTCTGAGTCATTTGATGATCTGACGCGCCCCGCCTCCGACATGAGTATCGACTTGCAACATACTGAACCACTCATTATTATGTTTTCCGATATCGGATATCGATAATACAAGGAAACGTAATCATGGATTACGCCCTGGTCGCACTGGCGGCATTGGTGGTGGCAGCCCTCACCCTCTTTTCAGGCTTTGGTCTGGGCACGCTGCTCATGCCCGTGTTCGCCCTCTTTTTTCCGATACCCGTGGCCGTCGCTGCCACAGCCGTGGTACACCTATCCAACAACGTCTTCAAGGTCTTTCTGGTGGGGCGCAACGCGGATAAAACAGTGGTGCTCAAGTTCGCTCTGCCCGCAGCCTTGGCAGCCGTGGTCGGGGCCTTGCTGTTGCAATATGTTTCGGGCGCGGCACCGCTGTTGCAATACGAACTGGCTGGTCGCACTCATGAAGTGACACCGATCAAACTCATCATCGCGCTCTTGATCGTCGGCTTTGCGATTCTCGAATTGTCGCCCCAATTTGAAAAGCTCACGTTTCCACCCAAGTTCATCCCGCTGGGCGGCGTTCTATCGGGGTTCTTCGGCGGGCTGTCCGGGCATCAGGGTGCCTTGCGCAGCGCATTTTTAATCCGAGCCGGGCTGCCCAAAGAAGCGTTCATCGGCACCATGGTGCTGTCAGCCGTGGTCGTCGATGTCACCCGTTTGCTCGTTTACGGCTCAACCTTTTTCACCAGCGCCTTTGCCACGGTCAACGCAAGCGATCACAACGCCTGGGGGTTGATCATCACCGGCACCCTCGCCGCCTTCGCAGGTTCTTTCATCGGTGCCCGGCTGGTGAAAAAAGTCACCCTGCGCACCGTCCAACGGATCGTCGGCATCATGCTGTTGTTACTGGGTCTGGCCATGGGCGGCGGGCTGATTTAGAACCAAGAACAATATTGACCACAGAGACACAGAGGCACAGAGAAGAGCAAAGCTGGTCAATACAAAGAACCGTCCAGCAAGAAGATCGTTTGATGATTAGTTGCCCGGTTTAATCGTTCGAGGGCTCTGAAAAATCCCTCTCCCCTTGGGAGAGGGTGGCCGAGTCTTCGAGGC
>CAZJMK010000118.1:0-3588 GCA_964547135.1 uncultured Phycisphaeraceae bacterium
GAGCTTGGAGCTTGGAGCTTGGAGCTTGGAGCTTGGAGCTTGGAAAATTGTATTCACCAATAAAATTTGCCTAGCCCCTAGCCCCTAGCCCCTAGCCCCTAGGTACTCGCCGGCTCACCGCGGATTCAAGCCCATCACCCGCAACGAAGTTTGATAGGTATGCACGCACTTGGCAGCGGCATCGTCCCACGACAGGCGACGCACTTCCATATCCGCCTGTTCACGCAACGTGCTGGACAGGGGCGGATGTTTGAGCACCGCAATAATTTTGTTGGCCATTTCCTCAATGTCCCAGAAATCAACTTTCAAAGCATGGGTGAGCACCTCAGCCACACCCGAACTTTTGGAAATGATCACCGGCACATCGTGACTGATCGCCTCCAATGGTGCAATACCGAAGGGTTCACTGATCGAGGGCATCACATACACATCCGCCATTTTGAAAAGTCGTTCGACGTCGGCCCCATGCAGGAAGCCGGTGAACACGACCTTGTGACCGATGCCGTAGGCTGCCGCCAGTTCGATGACCTGCGTGATGCGGTCGCCCGAACCAGCCATGACAAACTTCACACGATCATACTTTTCCAACACCATGCGGGCAGCCCGAATGAAAAACTCAGGCCCCTTCTGCCAGGTGATGCGTCCTAAAAACAACACGATTTTGTCACCGCGACGAATCGAGGCTTTGCTGATGTGGGTCTGTGTGTCGTCGCTTTCGATGCCGTTGTAAACCACATCAACCTTGGCTTCGTCCAACCCGTAACGGTGAACCAGAATCGAACGGGTCAGGTGGCTGACAGCGATCACCCGAATGGCCCCGTGTACCCCGCGACGTTCCAGGTCGTACACGACCTGATTCACATTCTGCCCACTGCGGTCAAACTCCGTCGAATGCACATGCACCACCAGCGGCTTGCCCGTGGCGGCAGCGACCGCCAACCCTGCGGGAAAGGTCATCCAATCGTGGGCATGAACGACATCGAAATGTTCCTGCCTGGCCAGCGCGACGCAAAATTGGGCGTAACGCTGCGTGTCGGACATCAGGTCGCCCTCGTAGGGGTTGACCCAAGTGGTGCTGACGGTTTGTTGTTCGTAAAACGAAGGTGCGGCAAAAAAACCAACACGCTGCTGACCGGTGGCGTCGAACGTCGCCGGTTGACCGGTGATGACCTGTGCCTGATGCAGTTGCCCCCCGGCGGACTGATAGGGCGATGCCAACCAACCAGGTGTTTGCTTGGCGATGACGCTGCTGACGGATTGCGGCGTGTGTACCGGTTGACGCCAGGCAAGCAATGACGTTGCAGCAGCACTGTTCGAATCAGCGCCCGACGCATCGTTCAAAGCTGAACCTGATTCGACCGCTGGGTGTGCAACGGTGACGGTGTGCGTCGTGGTGGTGACGATAGGCTGAGGCACCAGCGAACCCGGGTGCAGCAGACGGACGTGCGAGGCTTGTGAGCCGGCGATATTGCGGGGCAGCACAAAGGCGATCTGTGTGCCATAACGTGACAGGGCTTTGGTCAGCCCGTAACAGGCGGTACCCAGTCCGCCGGTGATATAGGGCGGGAATTCCCAGCCCAGCATAAGCACGCGCATCGCACACCTCACTGCTGCAACAAACCCCTTGGCACAGATCGATTCACTAAGGATAGTGCATCGTCGCAAATGTTCAAACAGTTGTTGATGAAACAGTCAGGTAATCGAGTGATTTCAAATGTTTAGCGCGGACGCTTTGCGGCGGCGGTTTCGTGTATCTCGCAACGAACGCAAACTCAGCCGGGTGGTGTGGCAACCTTGCCCTGCCAACTGTGCAACCACGGTTTGCCTTGACGAACCGCCCAATCATATGTTGAGGGAACCTGTGTACGCACAAGCGTTACTATCATAGATCGTACATTTGCGGATATGCTAACCACGCATGAGCACGATCTTGCACGACATTTTCGAGGCGACCCGGCAGCCCAACACGTTGCACGCGATGATGGTGCATCTGCCCATTGCCATCGGCATGCTCGGACCATTTCTGTTGCTCTGGCTGATCATGAGTCGCGCCAAGTCGGAAGCGGTGCGCTGGCTGGTGGTGTCGATTTACGCCATCGGGGTGGTGACCTCGGTGTTGGCCATGCAATCGGGGCACGCGGCAGCCGAGCAGGCGGGGGTGACCGGACGGGTGGCCATGGCTGTCAACCAACATGAACAAATGGGCGAAAAGGTGTGGGCGTTCATGGCTGGTTGTGCCCTGCTCACCGCGCTGTCCGCCATTGCCTGGAAACCGGTCCGCTGGAGCGCGATCGTGCTGGCGGTGTTTCTGAGTGTGTTCACCCTTGGCTGGATCGCCATCACCGGCCACCTGGGCGGCGTGCTGGTCTATGAACACGGCGTGGGCGTGCCGTGAAATGAATTTCGAGATTTCGAATGAACCAAGCCAAGGACGAGGCCGACAGGCCGAGGACTTGGGTATTGGAAGAAGTGGTTGAGTGACGGAGCAGTATTCGGGAGTTAGCGCCGTTCTTGACGCCGTGCCCTTTGGGGCCGGATGTTTGCAAGGGATGGATAATGGATGATGGATAATGTTCTGAGAGGGTGTTTGTCAATCAACTCTGGGTTTGTACATCATCCATGATCCTTTATCCATGATCCATCATGTCCGTGGTGAGTCCGTTCGCAGACTCATTTGACCACCCTACCTTGATCACTGGCCGGGCGAGGCGTGTTCAAGGGCATCAGCGTTGATCAGCAGGGCGGGGGCCGACGGTCCGCAGATCGATGGGGCGGAACCCAACCTTGTCCGCCGGCGAACCCACGGGCGGTTGCCAGTAAAGAAAATCACTTTCCTTCACACCCGGATCGCTTACCAACGTGTGCTGATCGTGGCCGATCTGTTGCCAGCGTTCCCACGTCACAGCCTGCTGCTGAATTTGTGCCCCGGTGCCCGTGGCCTGTTCGGTTGCCAAGGGAACACAGGGTCGTGACACGTCCCAGGCCACGTTGTGATCGGTGTCCATGGCGTGAGCCTGCTCGACGGGTTTCAAACCATACCCGGCGTGGTAAATCGGCTGACCGTCGGCGATCAGAATGTTATTGAGCAGCGTCGCGGAACGATGTGCTTCGCAACGCCCCAACGCAATAATGCCCTCGCCCCCAAAGGCAAACAGGTTGTTGCGCACCAGCATGTCGCGCCCGTAATGAATATGGAACACGCTCGAATTGGTGTGATGGCAGACATTGTTTTCGATCACCAGATGCGCTGACCCTTCATCGGGGTAAATGGCCCATCCGCCGTAGCCGGCACAGGTGATGTGATGAATGTAATTGTGGCAGAGGGTCGTGCCCGGCTGAACACCCAATGTGTAAATGCCGCCCATGTCGGAAAGCACGCCCTTGCCCAGGTCGTGAATGTGGTTGTATTCGATGCGAATGTCGTGCGTCACCGATGGGCCGTAGCCCCACACCCACCCGACGGAAATGCCGGAGTAGTAAAGGTCGTGAATATGGTTGTGGGCGATGATGCAGTTACAGGCGTGGCGCAACAGAATGCCGACGCCCGCGTGAAACACCTGGCCCAGGTCGTGCAGATGGTTGTCGGTG
>CAZJMK010000119.1:0-2973 GCA_964547135.1 uncultured Phycisphaeraceae bacterium
GATATCATGAGGATCGGCTATTGCTACCTTATAGATGCAATGAAACACTAGCCACTAGCCACGAGCTAAGAGTAACCATTGACAAAGGTGATTGAATGTCAGTGATATTGACGGTGCTCATCGGGCCGGACAAGGGCAAACGATTTGTGCTGCCGGACAATGAGCCGCAGCAGATCGGGCGGAGCAGTGAAAGTCTGCCCCTGGCGGATCAGACGATATCAAGGCGTCACGCGGAACTGACGCCCGATGAGGGCAAGTGGTACATCAGTGATTTGCAGAGCGCCAACGGCACGTACGTCAACGGTGAACGGGTCAAGGGGCGATTGCTGCTTCAGCCGGGCGATCAGATTCGCACGGGGAACAGTGTGTTCGTGTTCGGCAAGGAAGCACCGAAAATGCGTTCGCGGGCGGTGCGCATGGCCCAGCCGGGCGAGTTGGATGCGCATGTCGAAGCGACGGTGGCCAGCAATGACGATTCGATGATCATGGCTGTGCCGGAGCCAACGGAAGCGGCGGTGTTGCAACTCAAGGTGATTTACGAACTGACGCAACTGATCGGATCGAATATCGATCGGCAGGAGTTGCTGGAAAAAGTGCTGGGCGTGGTGTTCGATTATTTTCAGGCTGATCGCGGTTTCATTTTGATGATCGATGACAAGGCGGAGCGACTCGACCCGGCAGTGGTGAAATATCGCGTGGCCCCGAAAAAGGAAAAGGACAAGGCGATCACCGTCAGCCGAACGATTGTCAATCATGTGCTGCGTGAGGGTGAGGGTGTGCTTTCGAGCAATGCGCAGACGGATCGAAGGTTTTCATCAGGCGAAAGCGTGACGCGATATGGCATACGTTCAGCGTTGTGTGTGCCGGTGAAATTCAAGGAGCGCAGCTTCGGGGTGATTTACCTGGACAGTCAGATCGCCAACTACACCTATACGGAAGATCAATTGCGCCTGCTCACGGCCGTCGGCGTGCAGGTCGGGTTGGCACTCAATAACGAAGAGCAATACGCACAACGGGCAGCGCGGGAACGGCTTGCAGCGGTGGGGCAGACGGTGGCATCACTGTCGCACTCGGTGAAAAACATCATTCAAGGATTGCGTGGCGGGGCGGAGGTGGTGGAACTTGGCTTGCGCAAGGAAGCATTGCCTACCGTGCGGGGCGGATGGGACATTGTGGCGCGAAATTTGGAACGCATCAGCCAGTTGACGATGAACATGCTGGCGTTTTCCAAGCAGCGCCGGCCTGACTTGGAAATGACCAACCTGCAACATTTGGTGGAGGATGTGCAGGCATTGGTGCAGCGGCAGTTTGATGCCAAGAAGGTGGCGTTGATTGCGGATGTGGACCCGAACATGCCGCCGTTCCCGGTGGACCAGGGCGGGCTGCATCAGGGGTTGCTCAATTTATTGAACAATGCGCTCGAAGCGGTGCAGCCGGAGACGGGGGCGGTGAGTCTGCGCTGTCATTATGAGGAGGGGTCGCAGACGGTGCGCATCAGTGTGGGTGACAATGGCGAAGGGATTGAACAGGCGCAGCGGCAGCATTTGTTTGAGCCGTTTCATTCGACCAAAGGGCAGAAGGGGACGGGGCTGGGCCTGGCGGTGACGCGCAAGATTGTGGAGGAACATGGGGGGACGATTCACGTGGAAAGTTCACCGCAGACCGGAACAGTGTTTACGATTGAGTTGCCGATGCCGACTTCGCCGGGCGAGAAATCGACGGAGACAATGGGACCGGTGGCGGGGGATGAGCTGGCGCCTGACAAGGGCGATTGATTGAACAATTTATTCATGGAATGACGCCGGTGGCAGACAGGCGTTTTTTTGTACACTGCGCCAATGATGAGAAAAGTTTGGCGGATCATCGTTTTGAGTTTGCTGCTGATCAGTCAACCGGTGCCGGCGGAGCGGATTGAGTTGCACACCGGTGAGGTGTTGATCGGAAAGGTTGTCGCGTCCGATCAAACACAGATCATTGTCGATCACCCGGTACTGGGGCGATTGACGATACCTCAGAGTTTTGTACGACGGATGGTTGCCGATGATCGCCCTGTGACGCAGGGCGCTGCGGAAGCGCTGGTTGAAACGAAAACTGCCGAGGCGGCCACCGCGACGGATGCAGCGACCAATGCCCCAATCGTTGAGGCAGGCAATCAACCAGCGATCGTTGCTGCGGATGCATCGGCAACAGCCCCTGGTTTTTGGGAGCAGTGGAAATCAACGTTGGACCTGGGTTTGTCCGGTGATGAGGGTTCCAATCGCAAAACCAATATTCGAGCAGCGCTGCGCTCGCAACGTGAAGTGGAAGACAACCGTACGCGATTGGGTGCCAGTTACCATTTGGGGACGGATCGCAGCCGACGTAACAGACAGGAAGTCATCACGTCGCTGGGTAACGATTGGCTGATGCCCGATTCGCCATGGTTTTATTTTGCCCAGGGGCAGTATCAGTTCGATGAATTCAAGGATTGGCGACATCGTTTGTCCGGTGAAGGCGGCGCGGGTTATGAGTTCATCAATACTGACAAAATGAAACTGCGTGGGCGCAGCGGGCCGGGGGCGTCGTATGAATTGCAGGGTGAGCGCAGGGGCCTGCGCCCGGAATGGGTGGCGGGGGTGGAATGGGAATGGCTGCCTGCCGAGCGTCATAAACTCACCTTCACCAACATGTTCGTGCATGACCTTTTGACCATGGACCGGTACCGGAACAAGTCCGTCGCTGCGTGGACGATCCGCCTCGATGACGAATACCGCATCAACCTTCGGCTGTCGGTCGAAAACGAGTACGACTCATCGCCGTTGGAAGACCGCACCTACAACGACCTGAAATATTTCGGCGCCCTGCAGTGGGAGTTTTGAAGCATTGGTTCTTCACGCCTGATCTTCATGTCCTCATGAAGTTCAGGTGTGGTTCACAAAAGGGTCCTTCCGGGTTTTCCATGGGTGATTCATCGTGTATAAGGGCTGCATTCAC
>CAZJMK010000120.1:0-2505 GCA_964547135.1 uncultured Phycisphaeraceae bacterium
GATCAACGATGAACAACCCGACCCGGGTTGACAGGTCGCTACATAGCTGAAAGCTTTGCGGCTGAACATGACTGGCTCCGGATGTGGTTGCCAAACGGCACCGTCAACGACCGAATGTAAGTATATTACCCTTGATGTAACAGTAATGCAAGCATTGTGCAAAAATTACATGTATAATATCCGATATGGCAACCGTACGCGAAATTGCACAGCGATTGGATATTTCCACGGCCACGGTTTCCCGGGTTCTCAACAGTCGCCCGGGGATCGGTCCGGAAACCCGTCGTCGGGTGATGGAAGCTGCTTCGGAGATGGGTTTTGATCGAAATGTGGGGCTTAAATCTAGTCGTTACATCGGGTTTATCCATCCATTGGGGCATTTCATCGGCAACATGGGCGAATACCACAGTGCCTTGCTGGGCGGAATTGCCACCAGCCTTGGGCAAGGACAATACGATCTGGCCTTGATTGATCCGTACCGGGACAAGCGGCCGGATGAAAGTTACACGCAATTTTTTTACCGCAAGGAATTGCGCGGGGTGCTGATTCAGGTCAGGCCTCATAATGAAGGGGTGGCCCGCGCGATTGCTGATGAAGGCTTTCCCATGGTGCTCATCGCCAACAAGATCGATCACCCCAACATCAATTGGGTGGTTTGCGATTCCGCTGGGGAATATACCCGTGCGGTGGAATATCTGGTGCGGATGGGGCATCGCCGGATTGCCCTGTCGATGCGCACCGGCCCTGATTTTGATCACGAGGAACGTCTGCGGGGGTATTGTGAGGCGCATCAAAAACTGGGCTTGCCCATAGACCCTGAACTGATCCTACGAATCGAAGGTAATAATGAATCAGGGGCAGCAGCGATTCGACTGCTGCGCAGCTTGACACGGCCACCCACCGCGATCATGTTCACCAATGCCGCACCCACTTGTGGTGCGCTGCGCGCCTGCCGAGAGCTGGGGATTGATGTCCCGAAGGATTTGTCCATCATCGGATTTGATGATGATCGCAAACGCTATGACATTGACACCCCGTTTACAGCCGTCTGTCAGGATGCCAAGCAATTGGGCATCGAAGCTTCCTCCTGGCTGATGCGCTATATCGATGGTCAGGTCCATGGCCCACTGCGCTTGACCCTGCCCACCATTTTTGAGGTTCATAAAACCACTGGTCCCGCACCTCAAAACTCGATCTGAAGCGGATTCAATGCCGACGTAGCCGATCGATGGCGACGGAACGCGATTGCTTTGAGTGCCACATCCACCTGCGACTTTTTGCCATGTCCGTCACAAACCCTTGACAAATCCATTTTTCTGATTTATGATATCACGTAATATCTCATTGGTATCACGTAGTATTTAAGGGCCATACTCATGGCGGTCACGGTCAAGGACATCGCGGGCGAATTGAACCTATCGGTGCCCACCGTGGTGCAGGTATTGGCGCAACGGGGTCGCATCAGTGCTAAAACCCGCGCCCGGGTGCTTGAAACAGCTTCGCGTTTGGGGTATCGACCGCACACGGCTGCCCGGGTGATGCGTAGCAAGCACACCGGTCAGGTGGGGGTATTGATTCACGATGCCGGGGGCAAACCCATCGGCAAGCCGCACACCCTCGAATTCATCACCGGCATCAACGATGTGCTTGAACCAGCCGGTTACACCACCACGCTGGTGCAGATGAGCGATGTCGAGCGCGACCTGGATGGTGTGGGTCGGGTCTTTCGTGAACAAATGTTGGATGGCATGATCGTGCAGGCGGCGCTGGTCGAAGCGGTGCGTCAGCAGATTGGCGAACTGATGCAACGGGTGATTTGGTGCGATGCCGGGGTGCATGAAGCGGAAACCTGTCTTTGGCGCAACGAGTTCAAGGCCGGCCAACTGGTTGCCCATGCGGTGGCACAGACCAACTATCGTGACTGGCTGGTCAGCATGGAAGTGTCGCCGGCCAATCGGCCTTACCAGCACAACCAGAGTCGGTTGCAGGGCATCATGAGCATCGCCAACCAGGTGGGGGCGTCGATAGCGCAACTGGCTTCGACCAGTGTGTGGGACGCGGTGATCATTCCCGGTTTGCGGGAGCGTTTGCGACCGGGCATGGCGGTGATCGCCGGTGATTACGAACAGGTGTTTGTGATTGCCGCCACAGCCATGGAACTGGGGTTGCGACCGGGTCACGACTTTGGCTTGGCTTGTTGTGATGAAGTATTGAATTTGAAGCGTACCTGGCCGCAATTGGCACGCTGTACATACAACCGTTTTGAGATGGGCAAGCGTGCCGCAGAGATGATGTTGCATCGTCTTCGTGAGCCGGAGAAGCCTTGCCCTTCGTACATCGATCAACCTGTCTGGATCAGCGGCACCACGTTGTCACTCACCGTGTAATACCCCACCTTTTCATATGGAGATCATCTCATGAAACGGACCACCATCAACCGGCAAACCCAAGGCTTCAGCTATGTAGCGACCTGTCAACCCGGGTCGGGTTGTTCATCGTTGATCG
>CAZJMK010000121.1:0-2063 GCA_964547135.1 uncultured Phycisphaeraceae bacterium
AAGTGGCATCCACCTTGTCATTGGCAGCGGCACCGATTGCCCAGCAGTATGGTGTGCCGATGATTTCCCCCTCGTCCACCAACCCGCAGGTGACGCAGGTGGGCGACATGATTTTCAGGGTCTGTTTCATCGACCCGGACCAGGGTTACGCGGCTGCCAGGTTCGCCTTCGAAGAGCGCAAATTCACCAAGGCGGCGATTCTGCTGGATCAGAAACAGGCCTACTCGACCGGCCTGGCCGAGGCGTTTCGCAAAGCGTTCACAGCCATGGGCGGCAGCATCACCAGTGAACAATCGTACAGCAGCGGTGATCGTGATTTTTCCGCGCAACTTACTTCGATCCGTGACAGCCAACCCGACATGGTTTTCGTGCCCGGGTACTACAACGATGTGCCTTCGATTGCCATTCAGGCGCGACGACTGGGCATGACGCAACCGTTTATGGGCGGCGACGGATGGGAAACCCCCGACCTTGGCAAGTTCGCCCAAGGGGCACTCGACGGCAGCTACTACACCAATCACTACGCCCCCGAAGACCAGCGCCCCGAATCGGTGGCTTACGTCCAGGCTTACCAAAAAGCGTATGGTGTCGCCCCCGGTGCGTTGTCGGCCTTGGGGTACGACGCAGCCAACATTCTGTTTGCCGCCATGGAGCGTGCCCCGTCACTTTCAGGCAAAGACCTCGCGCAAGCGATCCGCCAAACCAAAGACTTTGATGGTGTCACCGGTCGCATCACGCTCAATGCCCAGCGCAACGCGGTCAAGTCGATGGTGATTTTGGAGATTAAGGACAATCAGCCGGTGTACGTGATGACCATTGATCCGCCGAAGGTGGTTGAGTGATCAATCGTTGAAACAAGCCGGGAACGAGGCGTCGCCGAGGGCGACGACGAGGGCCCGGGTATGGTTGATGACGGGCAGAAATACCCGAGCCCTCGGTTGCCACGGCGACCTCGTACTCGGCTTGTAAAACAATGAATGTTGGTTTTTTCGCGTACTTTGTGGTCGTTTTTCATGACCAAATTTCTGCAAACCCTGGTGGACGGTTTATCGGTGGGCAGTTTGTATGCCCTGGTCGCGCTGGGTTACACCATGGTTTACGGGGTGCTGCAATTCATCAACTTCGCCCACGGCGACATCGTCATGGTCGGGGCGTGGGTGTCACTGCTATTGGCCACAGCCCTGGGCTACGGCATGGTCGGCAGTGAACCGTCGCTCTGGTCGGCACTGTTTGTGCTGGCGGTGGCGATGGCGTTTTGTGCGGTGCTGGGCATGACCATCGAACGACTGGCCTATCGACCGCTGCGCCATGCTCCGCGATTGAATGTGCTGATCACCGCCATCGGCGTATCCCTGTTTTTACAAAACGTCGGTCAGTTTCGTTTGTTTTTCGGGACAGAACCCAGACCCATGCCGGCGCTGTTGCCCGATGCGGTGCTGTTGCGCATTGCGGGGGTCGATGTGCATTTGCTGGATATTTTGATTTTGTGCATCACCATGGCGCTCATGGCTGCGCTTGATTTTTTGGTGTTTGGTTCGCGTATCGGATTGGCCATGCGGGCGGTGTCGTATGATCGGCGCACGGCTTCGCTGCTCGGGGTGCCGGTGGGTCGGGTGGTGAGTTTCACTTTTGCCGTCGGCTCGGCATTGGCGGCGGCGGGCGGGTTTTTACTGGCCTGTCACCCCAAGTATCGCAACCTGCAACAACCGGCTGACACAAGCTGGATGATGCTGGGCTTAAAGGCATTCGTGGCGGCGGTGGTCGGGGGCATCGGCAACATTCGCGGGGCGATGGTCGGGGGCGTGCTCATCGGGCTGCTCGAATTTTTCGGGGCAGCGTATTTGTCGCCGCATTTGCGCGATGTGTATGTGTTTGCCCTGTTGATATTGGTATTGCTTTTGCGGCCATCGGGGTTACTGGGCAAACCGGTGCTGGAAAAGGTGTGAATTGAAGTACAGAGAAAATCAAGAAGTAGGGAGTGGTCACGAAGTCGTCGAGTGGCCGAGTAAATTGTACAGGGTTAGCGCCGCGATTGATCGCGTTTGATCTGAAAGGTTGATCAG